>DATLSU010000075.1:0-10570 GCA_035533975.1 Patescibacteria group bacterium | reverse complement strand
TGCGTGGATTGAAACAACTGGAAAGCCATTTTGCTCCTGGGCGGGGGTGCGTGGATTGAAACCGCTCTGCGTCATGCGCTTTCAGTTGCATGGGCTAGGTTTTTGCTCTCTGAGTTTTTCCGCTCGTAGAGTCACCGAGGTCGCGCCAGGCGCAGCGTTTCCACACTCTGTGATATCCCGCGCACTTCAGTTCCAAAGTAACCGGCGCGTCGAACAATACAGAACATTTCCAGATGTAATCCACAGCCGTTTCGGCGAATGCCCTTGTATTGTGCGGCACTTTGGACCTGCGTCTCCTGCAAGGCTCTGCCGGGCGTGGAATACCTGGCATCGGATGCATTTATCTTCACCTTTTGCTCTGGAGTCGGCTTGATAAACTTATAGCAAAAGTCGATAAACCCATTGATCTTTGACAACATGAACCATTCGCCTCTTGCGAGCTATCTTCGTTCTCATCGGAAACGGTCCGGCCTGAGTCAGCGAGACGTTGCCCACCTGCTTGGATACCCTGACCAGGGGCCGGTCTCCCGTCATGAGCGATTGTGCTGCGTGCCGCCGCTTAGGATCGCGCTCAGTTATCAGGCGATCTTCCGCGTACCCGTATCGGACCTCTTTCCGGGTGCTTACGAAACGACAAGGCAGGCAATCGAAGAACGTTTGGCAAGGATGGAAAGCACCCTTCAGCAGTGCAGCGCCAAAGGTCGCAATGCCGCGATGATTGCCCGCAAACTTGAATGGATGTGGGAGCGGCAGAATCCGGAACAATCCGATTCAATCCATGCATCAGAAATCGCCTGACCGGAGAATCCTTGCCATCGCGCTTCGCTCGCGGCGATTCGGCTTTGCGGTGTTCGAAGAATCCAACCGGCTGCTGGACTGGGGCATGGTGTTCTACCCATTGAACAATAGTGCGCAACGCGTGGCGGCAAGCAAGCGGGTGGCGTCTCTGCTCACGATGTTTACTCCCTCGGTAGTCGTTCTGGGAACGGCGCGTCCGCTGAATGGCCGCAGCGGCTCTGGCATCCGCCCGATTCTCAGATCGATCAGGCGCGAGGCATCAGCACGGTTGATTCCCATTCATCTCATGAAGAGCGCGGAGGTGAGAGAAATTTTTCGTCCACTTCGCGCCATCTCCAAGCACCAGATTGCTTCGGGGCTCACCGAAGTGTTTCCGGAGCTTCTCTGGAAGCTGCCGCCAAAGCGCAAGATATGGGAGACCGAGCACTTTCGCATGGTCCTATTTGATGCTGTTGCGCTTGGATTCGCTTACTGGCTACGCAACGGTGAGCGCGATCCAACCGAGGAATGATGATGCCTTCGGCAGGAAAACAGGTTGGGCCTTCCCGCCGGCCTCTCGGTGACGTATAGACGAATGATTCGTCCGTCATGCCGTGAGAGGCCGACGAGAGGGCTGTCAACCCAATGCCTTGGTGGTTACACGTCCCCTTACCGTTTGGATGATTCTCTGAAAATCATGGCAAACGATTTGAACTCTTCGGCCAACTGGTTCCAACTCTCACCAGTGGGGCGCACCACATTTGTATCTACGGGCAGACCGGCCTCGAAAAACGAGAGAAGATGCCCCTTGGAAGCGGTTCCAACGCGCCCGACAACATACCCCTTCGGGAGCGTAATGTGTTGGAACCGTCTCTGGAATTCGATGGGGACCGCCTTCCAGGTATCGGCCAGTCGGGTGAGCGGCCTGCAGATGAGATCGAGATCGCGGAGCACCGAGTCGGGATCGGCGGCGGATTTCTCGCTGCCCGTTGCTCCGTCCGCCAGTCTCTCCGAGAGGATCAGCCGTTGGGTTCGGAATTCGCCGTCGGTAATGAGATCGGCCATTTTCATGCGGATCAACTGCTGGAGTTCCGTTTCGGCTCGCTTGCGGTCTGCGCCGCGTTTCTCGGCAACCGCGGCGCACTCGGCCTTCCAGTCAGCCGCGAAGTTCCGGATGTATTCGCGCAGGTGCGACAGTGCGTGGCGGTTCGGGCTCACCTCATAAAGGAACTGGGCATACTCCTCATGGACCTCGTCCAGGGCGTAATAGCCGTGCTGGTCGCAGTTCCGGCGATGGCAATGGTAGTAGGGGTAGATGCGGGAGCGGCCACGGGAGAAGGAGCCGGTGAGCGCCTCCTCGCAGTTCGCGCATCGGACGAACGAGCGGAGCGGAAACTCCGGTCGTAGGCTGCGATGCGGGAGGGAACGATTCCGCCCAAAGATGACCCGCTGCACCGCCGCGAAGGTTTCCCCACTCACCATTGCCAAATGCTTTCCCATGTGATCTTCATTGCTCCACGGATCTCCTATCACCCCTGCGTAGAAGGAATCGGAGAAGATATGATCGATGATCTGGCTCGAGAGCGGATTTCCCTGACGGTTGCGTAATCCGCGCTGGTCGAGCATCCTGCGGATTTGCGCCTTCGTGTAGGCTCCGGTCGCGAATTCATTCCAGGCCTGTTGGAGGATGCCGAAAGCGGGCTGGTCGGGAACATCCGGCTCCGTCTTCTTGCTGCCCGGCTGCGCCGCACCCTTGTACCCGAGCGGCGGCTGCCACGGGAAGATGCCCTCTTGAATCTTCCGGCGCATGCCTTGAACGGTGCGGGCGGCGCGGATGTCGTTGTCGAACTGGGCGAATCCGGCAAGGATCGTTTCGAGCAGCTTGCCTTCGGGCTTCGCGTCGATTGGCTCGGTAACCGAGACGACGCGCACGCCGAGCTTCAGCAGGCTTGCCTTGATGTTGAAGTGGTCGCCGACGTTGCGCGCCAGCCGGTCCACTTTCCAGACGAGCAACTGCTCGATCCGCTCTTTACGCTCCCCGCAAAAGGCGAGCATTTCAAGCAACTGCGTGCGGTCGGCGAACTTGGCGGACTCGCCGCGTTCGACGAAGACCCGCGCCACCGTCAGGCCGTTCCGCGCCGCGTATTCCCGGCAGGCAAGCTCCTGCGATTCGAGACTCGTGCCATCCACCTGCTCTTTCGAAGAGACGCGGCAGTAAATGACTGCGTTCATTGCATAGTGTTGTTTTGTTTTTCGACCTTTCTTTCAGTGTGCGCAATCGTTCGGCAAAGTCAACGCGGCGCGGCCTTATCGGTCGACTGTTGGCCGTGCGCTTCGAGGTAGATGTCAAAGAACAGTCGTGCAAAAGCTCGTAATTCGCGCTCAAGCTCCGGATCGGTACGGTCGCAAGCGGGGCAGCCCTTCACATATTCGAGATCGTCAATTGGTTGTTCACTGCCGCGATAGAGGTCCTCCAGCATGGCGTAAGTATGGCGGGGAACCACGCGGAGGAATAGGCATGGAAACTTGTACGGCGCGCAAGGCGACTCCGCAACCTGTCACGGCGTGCAATTTTCCATGCCTATCATTCCGTCTCACCCAGCTATACGATTCACGCTGGGCCGCTCGGCGGGTGTCAGCCGCACGAGAGGGCGAAGGCGGCTGGTGGTTCTGCTACTTCCCACCCGCGCTCCCATGCACGGGCGGCCCAGCTTTTATAAAGGTCGAAATCAAATTCCTCTGCGGGATTCTCGTTACCCCGATCCATGTACGGACCGTTCAGCTACATCGGCGGCAAGCGCATGCTCGCGCCGCGCATCCTCGAGCTCTTCCCCGCGCACAAGGCATACATCGAGCCCTTCGCCGGTGGCGCGCAAGTCTTCTTCCGCAAGGAGCCGTCGAAGGTAGAGGTCCTGAACGATCTCGACCACGAAATCGTCAACTTCTACCGCATCTGCCAGCAGCACTACGAAGAGCTCGTCCGCTACCTGCGCTTCACGGTCGTGAGCCGCCATTGGTTCGATCTCCTGAACGAGACGGACCCCAAAAGGCTCACCGACATCCAGCGGGCGGCCCGGCATTTGTATCTCGCGAAGACCTGCTTCGCCGGCCTCGTCCGGCACCGCAACTTCGTGCCGCACGTCGTCGAGCCGCCGGGCTTCAACCCGGAGCGCATCCCCGCGCTTATCGAAGAGGCCCATGAGCGCCTCTCCCGCGTGCAGCTCGAATGCCTGCCGTACGAAGATGTCCTCAAGGTCTACGACCGCCCGACGAGCCTCTTCTACCTCGACCCGCCGTACTACGGGCGCAAGCTCTACCGCTACAACCTCGATCCGAAGGATTTCGCAACGATGGCCGAGCGGCTCGGGAGGCTGAAGGGTAAGTTCATCTTGTCGCTAAACGACCTGCCGGAGGTCCGGGCGCTCTTCAAGGGTTTCCACATCCGTCCGGTCGAGCTCGCGTACACCACGCAGAAGATCGCCGGGCGGCGCTACGCCGAGGTCCTCATCACGAACTTCTGAGCCTGTCCCACGGGAACGTGTCAAACATTCTTTGAAGAAAAGTTCCCTGGGGCAAATTGTTGAATCGTATGGCTCCGTGAGGACACCACCCGCCCTCTTGTTACCGTTTCTGACACCCCATCCCAAATACTCGCTCCATGCTTCGCGTGATCGAACACATTGCCATCGCGGTCTGGAACCGGCTGCAGAACCGGCGCACCAAGGCCACGCCGAACGGCGCGAGCCAGACGCGGCTCGGTCTGCGCGTCGTGGAGGACCAGGTGACGAACCGCACCGTAAGCTTGAGCGAAACGCGCCGGACGATGCACATGGCCCTGCTCGGCAAGACCGGGAGCGGCAAAAGCTCGCTTCTCAAGTACCTCGCCCTCCAGGACATCGTGGCAGGCCGCGGCTTCCTCTACTTCGACCTCCACGGCGACGCGACGCCTTTCCTGCTGCACGCCATCGCGAAGGAAGAATGGCGGCGGCAGGAACACCTCGCCGACCGGCTGATCGTGATCTCTCCCGCCGACAGTGAGTTCTCGGTCGGCATGAACCCCCTCGAAGACACGGAGCCTGACTTCGTGCGCATCGCCGAATTCGCCGAGGTGCTCCGGCAACGCTGGGGCCTCGATCACTTCGGGGCACGCACGGACGAGCTGCTTCGCAACGCGCTCTACGTCCTCGCGGCCAACGGGCTCACGCTGCTCGAACTCGCGATTTTGCTCACCCATAGCGGGTTTCTGAAACAGTGCCTCAAGGCGGTGCCGAACGCCGATGTCCGCCATTACTTCGAGTCCCGGTACGGCGCGGCGAGCGAGCCCATGAAGGCGACGATGCGGGAGCCGATCCTGAACAAAACCTCGGCCTTTACTTCCGATCCGCGCTTCCGCCACATCGTCGGCCAGCCCCAATCGACTTTCTCCATGAAGCAGGCAATGGACGAAGGGTACTGGGTCATCGCAAACCTCGAAAAGGGCAGGCTCGGCGGCCAGGCCCTCACCCTGGCGAGCTTGCTCTTCACCGTGGCCAAAAATGCGCTCTTCACCCGCGAGCGGCGGCGGCTCTTCTCGATCTACGCCGACGAGTTCCAGAACCTCGTCGCGCAGTCGAGCGATGTGGAGACGATGCTCTCCGAGGCACGCAAGTTCGGCGTCGGCTTCCTCTCGGCGAACCAGTTCCTTGACCAATATCCGGCCCCAATGCGGGCGGCGGTGCTCTCCGTCGGCACGCACGCCCTCTTCCAATTGTCGAGCGCCGACGCCGGGACGGTAGCGCAGATGCTCGACGGCGGCAAGTCACTCGTCGAGCGGTTGAAGAATCTGCCGCAGCGCCACTTCATCTTGAAGTCCGGCGCGGACGCCTGGCTCGAAGCGGCGGTCCCCGCCATTGAGGACAAAGGCCGCGGCTACGGCGATCTGCTCGCCCGGTCCCGCGCGCTATTCACCCGCCCCCGCGCCGAGATCGAGCGCGAGATCGCCGCCCGCCATGCCGTCCTCACAAAATCCACCGACGAGGTGCTCCATGACTGGAACTGACGCCATGAAGAAACGGAATGCACATCGTCGGCGCGGCCTCGTCCTGCAGGCGCGGGACTTCACCGTCCTCCACGAATCTGCCACTCTACGCGTGGCCGACCGCGAGCAGTTGAAGGTCGCCGCCGGATTCAACTCGACAACGCGGGTAAACACGCGCCTGCTGGCGCTCGCCCGCGCGGGGCTTCTCCGGCGTTTCTTCCTTGGTTCCGGCGGGGGACGCAAAGCCCTCTACGCGCTCGCACCCAAGGGTGCGCAGATGATCGGGGTTCCCTGCCGGGGACCGCGCCGCCCGCAGAACGCGACGCTTGTCGCAGACTTCTTCATCGAGCACCAGCTCCGGGTAAACGACCTCTACTGTGCGCTCAAGTTTGGCGCGATTCCCTTCCCTGATATCCGGTTCGTCAACTGGATCGCCTTCCACGAACCGCTCACGGCCGCCCTCCGGCTCATCCCGGACGGCTATGTCGAGCTTTCGACCTCGGACGGCATCGACGGCTCGTTCCTCGAAGTCGATCTCGGCCACGAAGGGTTGCCCATCTGGAAGGAGAAGGCGCGGAACTATCTCCAGCTCGCCCTTTCGGGCGAGTACGAGCGGCTCTTCCGCCATCCGCGTTTCCGGGTGCTTGTGCTCCTGAACTCCGAGCGCCGCCTCCAGTCGGTTCGTGCCGCCGTCGCCCAGATCACCGAAAAGGTCTTCTGGTTCGCCACGCTCGACGCCGTGAAGGGAGAGAAGTTCTTCGCGTCCGTCTGGCAGCGGCCCACGGGGGAAGCCTATCAACCGCTCTTCAAGGAAATCCGATGAAGTACTGCTACCACTGCGGCAAGATGACGGCGGGCGAACCTCTCTACTGCTCGACCTGCGGGCGGACCTACGACGTGAAGCTCTGCCCCCGCCAGCACGTGAACCCACGCGGGGCGGAGGTCTGCTCGCAGTGCGGCAGCAGGGAGCTTTCGACGCCGCAGCCGCGCATACCGATGGCGCTCCGGCTCTTGGCCCTCCTTGCCCGCCTGGGGCTCGGCCTCTTGCTCTTTTACGCCACGCTCAGCCTTGCAATCGCGGCCATCGAAACGCCCCAGGTCCGGCAACTCCTCGTCGCCTGCGGCATGCTCCTCGCCATTCTCTGGTGGCTCTGGACCCGCCTGCCCGACTGGTTCCAGGAAGCCATCCGTTCGCTCTGGGTGACGCGAAGGAGGCATCGCGATGACGACTGAGAGACACATGTCTGACTTCAGTCCGCGTGAGAAACCCTCCGAATCCTTGAGCTTTCCGCACCTCCCCCACGGGCAGAGCTACCCGAGGCAAAACCCTAGGCCTGCAGGAGTGAGGGAGGAGCCAGCCGAGCCCGTGAACCCACTCGGCGAGCCGCTCTCGATCCGCCAGGTGGCCGCGATTCTCGGTTGCTCCGCCTGGACGGTGCGCCATCGCTACATCCCCGACGGGTTGCCGCACTTCCGGTCGGGCCGGATGGGCAAACTCGTCTTCTTCCGCACCCAAGTCGTCCATTGGATTCTCTCCCAACAGAAGAAAGGAGGCATCTAGCCCATGTCACTTGTGAAGCGTGGTAACAAGTGGTGGTCCTTCATCTGGATCGATGGGGTCCGCCACGCACAATCCACCGGCACGGCGAACCGTCGCCAGGCCGAAGCCGTCGAACGTCAGATCCGTGACCAGTTGAACGAAGCCCGGCACAGGCTGCCGCAGCTCCAGCCCGAGATGACCTTCGGCAAATTGGTCGCCCGGTTCATCGCCGAGGGCATTGCGAAGCCCCATGCGCTCGACCGGCTGAAGCATCTCCTGCCGTTCTTCGGTGGAATGCCGCTTATTGACATCAACGGCTCCGCCGTCCGTCGGTACCGGCAGGAGCGCCACCGCGAGAAGACGCTCACGGTGGCGACCGTCAACCGCGATCTCTCGGTCCTGCGCCGCGTTCTCTACTGGGGCGTTGAGGAAGGATATCTTTCCGCGAACCCCCTGGGACGCCTGCGCATGGAACGGGAGCGCCGCACCAAGCGCCCGGTGATGAGCCTCCGCGAAGAGCGCCTGCTCCTCGCGGCATCCCCAGACCACCTCAAGCGGATCATCCTCTGCGCGCTCCACACCGGGATGCGCCGGGGAGAGATCCTTGCCCAGCGTTGGGAAGACATCGACTTCGACCACCGCATCCTCTACGTCACCCACTCGAAGACGCCGGAAGGGGAGGCCCGCGAGATTCCGCTCACGGCCTCGCTCTTCGAATCGCTTCAGGTACACCGCCGCCCGCAGGGCCCGATCTTCACCTACCTCGGCGACCCGATCAAGATCGTCAAGACCACATGGGCGTCGAGCCTCCGCCGGGCCGGAATCCGGCACTTCCGGTTTCACGACCTGCGGCACACCGCGAACACCCGCATGATGCTCGCGGGCGTGCTCCAGGAAGTCCGCCGGGAGATCATCGGCCACACTTCGCGTCGCTCGCGCGACGTGAACGACCGCTACACGCAGATCGAGCTCCCCGAGAAGCGCGAGGCCATCGCGAAACTCGAAGCCTGGCTTGAACGGCAGGCCCGCGAGCTTGCCGCCGCCGAGGCGCAGGCGCTCCTGCCCCCACCTCCAACCCATGCATGCGAGGAACACCGCGATGACAACACCCAATCATCCACCCACACCGCCTGAGCTCGACAAGGAAGTCCGTAAGGTCATCCTTGCCCGGGCGATGGCGACAAACGCCAAGCTCCTGGCCCGGTTCGCGACCGCTTCGGACGATCTCGACCGAGGCAACCACCGAGGCGCACTCGGCGCGATCGACGGCGCGGAAAGAGATATCCAAACCCTCCGCGTCACCCTGCTCCTGCTCCCGTAGCCAGAGTTCAGCACTTTCACAACCTAACCCATACGCACAAGGAGGCGTTATGAGTCCACAAAAGCCAGCACCTGCAGCCGCGAAGTCAACTTCGGCGGCGGCATCGACCTCCGCGGCCACGGCATCCATCGGTCGCAAACCTTGGATCAAGAAAACCCCCGTCGAAGTTGTCCTCGAACAGCGTGGCAAGCAGGCAGAACGTGTTGCCGCGATGCGCGAGGACCTCGCCCGCGAGGAACACTTGCTCGAACAGTTGGACATCGCCTGCAAGGCACTCCAAGGCAAATAACCACAGGGGAGTTGACCATCATCCGGCAGCTCCCCTTTTCCCTACTCACCCATCCCAAGGAGGATGCCATGCCCACCATTGCTCAACGCATCGCTTCCGGCGGCGTGAAGCCCCGGCGTCTCGAAGCCCTCGCCTTTTATCTCGGTGCGCACGGGATCGACAAGGAACCCGTGATGGCCGAGATCGAAGCGAGGCTTGCTCAGGATACTTCCGAAGCCAAGGAGGAGCCGCGTCGCGTGCTCCATGCGCTCGAAGCCAGGCGTGAAACCGTGAAGCGCGAGCGCCCGGAGACCGAGGCCGTCTGGACGCGGGTCCGCAAGGAGCTCGGTGACGTGCCGCCGCCCTACTTCCACGCGGTCCTCATGGCAATCTTCGCCGTCTTCGCCATCGCGCTCGACACGCTCTTTCTCGCGCCAACAATGGACATCCTGAATATTGCGCACCCGGCGCTGCAGTTTCTCGCCGCCTCCGGCGTCGCAGCTGTCTCGACCGGCTACTTCGAGCTCACCGGCACCTTATATATAGAGGCGAAGGGAAACCTGCCCAAGCGCATCACGGCCGCCTCGGTGGCCGCGCTCGGCGTCTTCGCCCTCGTCGTCTGGGGCCTCCTGCGCGGCGACCAGCTCCGCTTCGCGGCAGGGCTCGCCGGTAACCCCTTGGGCGACTTCCTCGCGGCGCACCCCGTGCTCGCCGCGATTTTCTACATCTTCATCACGCTTGTCACTCCCGTGATCGGCGCGGTCACCCTCCTTCTCGGTTCGCGGGAGTTTTCCCGTGCCCGTACCTGGCGGCGGGTGAAAGAACGCTTCGAGTCGCTCCGCAAGGCTGAGATCAATCTCAACCGGCAGGTTCAGGCCGAGGAACAGCGCCTCAAGGAATTCGACCGTCGCAAAGATGCTGAAGCGAAGGAGTGGAAGGCCATCTTCCACCAGTTCTATGCGCGCGGGCAACAAAACGGCGCTTGTCGGGAAACGCGCTGGTCGGTCCTCCGCAAAAGCGCACTTGGGGGCCTGGTCGCAAGTCCGCTCGGCCTCCTCATTCCCGTTGTCTGGTTCCCAGCCCAGTGCGCGCCACTCGTCCTCGCGGCGCTCGGCTTTTTCGTCTACTTCAACCACCGCCGTCACCACCCGAGCCACGAGCGTTATTTGAAACAAGAGAACACCCACTTCGCGGTGATCCCGGACGCCCGCCCGGCAAAGACCCTGCCCGCGCCGCCGCCGCACCTGCTCACGAAAGGAGACTCCGAATGAAAGTCCTCCGCACTTCCGCTCTTGCGCTTCTCTTTACCCTCAGCGCCTGCCAGCAGCGGACGCCCGTTGTGACGGTCGTCCTCATCGACACAAGCCTCAGCGTCACGCCCCGTGCTGAGCGCGCTGCCCTCAAAGCCGTGGGGGACCGAATTACGCGCATGGGGCGCGGCGACCGGCTGATTCTCATCCCCATCACCGGCGACGCCCAAAACGATGTCGGGGGGCGCATCCTGCGTCTATTGACTGCTGCATAAATAATGCAACGATTTAACGCAAAGAAAAAGGCAACTCGGACTGCGCGATGCATCCGCTGAGTTTCTCGGGAGAGTTGCGAATGGCGTCGATGGAAATGAGAATGTCTTCCATCAGCTCGTCC
>DATLSU010000074.1:0-29316 GCA_035533975.1 Patescibacteria group bacterium | reverse complement strand
AATGGGAGGGACGTCGCTTCCAGATTCCGGCGCAACCGCACCGGTTCAGCTTCGCCGGGGCGCGCGTGCAACTCATCCAGGACTTGGCCGGGCGCGTCGCCGTCTACCACGGCGACACAAAATTGCAGATCGAGGCCCTCTAAAAAAATAACGAGGGGGTGACATTTTCACTCGGCTGTTAGGGGTGACATTTTTACCTTGCTACAACATCGTGGTTTGGGGGGCGTGGGTTTTGGCGGTGGGGGTTCTGGCGGCCGCTCTCAAACCCGTTCCAGTTTCGCGTAGCGCTCGATCAGCTTGCGCGTGCCATGCTGCGGGAAGCTGACCGTGAACCGGCGGTCCTCGCCGTCGTTTTCGATGTCGACGATCGTGCCCAGGCCGAAGGTGGGATGACGGACCCGCTGGCCGACCAGGGTTTTCGGGGTGCCGCGGAGCAGGGAGGGGGAGCGCGGCGGCTCGTCGAAAGTCTCGGTGGAAAAGCGTGGCCTGGGCGCAACGGTTCGCGAGAACGGCAACCCTCCCCGTTCGGCGCCGAACGCGCCCATAACGGTTTCCACCAGTTCGGCGGGCACCTCGGCCAGGAAACGCGAAGGCGTGGTGGCCGCCTGCGAACGCCGGTCGTAGGAGCGGCGATACTGTGCGCGGGCGAGCGTCAGCGTCTTGCGGGCGCGAGTCATGCCGACGTAGCAGAGGCGGCGCTCTTCTTCGATGGCCGGCTCGCTGGTCATCGATCGCGAATGCGGGAACAGGCCCTCTTCCATCCCCACCAGAAAGACGTGATCGAATTCCAGCCCTTTGGCGCTGTGCAGGGTGATCAGAGTAACCGGGGCCTGTTCGTCGTAGCTGTCCGCGTCGCTGATCAGGGCGGCGCGATCGAGAAATTCCAACAAAGTTTCCCCTTGTTCCTGCGCCTCCTCGGCCGCGGCGACCAGTTCCTTGATGTTGCCGGCGCGGTCGGTGAATTCGGCCCGGTCCTGGCGTTCGAGCGATTCCAGGTAACCGGTGCGGCTGGCCAGTTCCCGCAACAGCTCGGCCGGTTTCAGGTCCTCCCGCCTGGCTCGCAGATCCTCGATCAGGTCGCGGAAAGCTGCCAAGGCCATGGCGGAACGGTTCGGGGCGGCCTCGCACGCCGCGCCGAGCGCCGCCCATAGCGACGTGCCATTGCGGATTGCCTCGGTTCGCAGCGATTCGAGCGTCTTCGCGCCGATGCCGCGCGCCGGCGTGTTGATGACGCGCGCGAGCGCCACGTCATCGTTCGGATTCACCGCCAGCCGCGCGTAGGCCAGCAGATCTTTCACCTCGGCACGCTCGTAAAAGCCAAAGCCGCCGACCACGCGAAAAACGAGCCCGGCGCGGCGGCACGCCTCTTCAAAGGGCCGCGACTGAAAATTGGTCCGGTAGAGGACGGCCGCGCGCGCGGCCGGGTCCGCTAAACGCAACCGGCCAATCTCGGCGACAACGAACGCCGCCTCCTCCGTGCCGCCCAGCGCCTCGTGGAAGCGGACCAACTGGTCTCCGGCGCGAGTCGCCGTCAGCGTTTTCCCCAGCCGGCTCGTGTTGTGCGCGACGACGGCGGCGGCGGCGTCGAGAATCGTCTGCGTCGAACGGTAATTAGTCTCGACGCGCAGCACCTTGGCGCCGGGAAAGTCTTTCAAAAAGCGCTGGAGGATGCCCGGATCGGCGCCGCGCCAGCTGTAAATCGACTGATCCTCGTCGCCCACCACGCATACGCAGCAGTTCTCGGCCGCCAGCAGGCGCACCAGCTCGTACTGCTTCTCGTTGACGTCCTGGAACTCGTCCACGACGATGTGCCCGAATCGCCCGCGCCAGCGCCCGAGCGCCTCGTCGCCCGAGCGCAGCAGCCGGACGGCGTCGAGCAGCAGATCGTCGAAATCGAGCGCGCCAGCCTGCTTGAGCGCTGCCTGGTAGAGGTCGAACACGTCGGCCGCCAGCCGGTCTCTTTTGTCGAAGGCCTGCTGCCGCATGCGCTCGGCGTCCCAGCCGTTATTTTTGGCGTAGCTGATCGGCTCGCGCAGGCTTCGCGGCGAAAACTGGCGCTCATCGTGGCCGAGCTGGCGCAATGCCTGGCGGACGACGCTGGTTTGATCCTCGTCGTCGTAGATGGCGAAATCGCGGGGGATGCCGATCAGGGGCCCATCCTGCCGGAGCAGCCGCGCGCAGAAGGAATGAAACGTTCCCACCCACGGCATTCCGCCGGCCTGGGGAACCAGCGCCCGGATTCGCTCCTTCATTTCGCCGGCGGCCTTGTTCGTGAACGTGACCGCCAGGATCGCCTCGGGCCGCACGCCTTGCGAAATCAGCCAGGCGACCCGGTAGGTGATGACGCGCGTCTTGCCGGTTCCCGCGCCGGCCACCACAACCAGGGATTTGGCCGCTTCCACCGCCTGGCGCTGGCCGGGATTCAGATCATCGAGAAGGGACATTGAAGCGATTGTAGTGAAGGCGGCTCGGTCGCGGCAAACAGCTCTCCGGGAGCATCCCTTCGGGAATCATCCCGAATCAAGGGGAACCCGCGCCGCCCAAATCCGCCTGGAAGAACATGATGGATTGCGAATTCCCGATAAATTGCAGGTCGGGGACGTAGAGCCGCGCATAACGAATGGCGTCGTAACGGCCGGCCAGATCGAAATAGAGAAAACCGTGCGCCGTCGAGCCCGGCGCGACGGCTGAGGCGGGAAACGAAAGCGATTTCAGCCGGTCGCGCAGATTCCGCCACTTTTTCCCTGCTCCCTCGCGGGGAAACGGCAGCGGCAGCCGCTGGCGCGGTACTTCCACATTCGGCTGCTTGGGATGCAAAATCATGGTGGCGACCTCGCCCGGATCGAGCGGCTCGATCCGGTCCCGCCCCTGGCCCGGCAGGTTCACCTCCAGGCGAATCTTGTCGAGCGCGATGGCGACGGGCCAGCGAGCCGAATTGCGAACGTACACTTGCAGGGGAAGAACGCCCACCTTGAGAGGATTTTCTTTCCCGATGGCCTTTTTCGCGCGATCGGGATTCTGATATGGATCGCAAGCGACCAGAATTCCCTGGTGGGAATCGCGGGCGGGGAGTTTGGCGGGATCCACCCGGGCGGTTTGCGGCAAGGCAACCGCCAAAACCAACGTGGCCGCAAGCGCCAGACGCAACCGATCCCCTCCCCGGAAAGCGCGGGCCGAGTTCTGCTCCAGCCCGGCGTGCCCCTATAATAGCGCGTCTGCTCTGTTCCGGACCGAGGCGGTTTGCTCGCGAGCTTCCATGTATTTCGCTTACAGTCTATTGCTGGCCGTGGCCATGCTCGCCGCGCTGCCCTATTTTGCCGTCGTGGGTCTGCGCCACGGAAAATACTGGCGAAGCCTGCCGCAACGCCTGGGCTGGCTTCCCCGGAAACTGGTCGAGGACTCGGCGCGAGCGCCGGGCGCCCTTTGGATTCACGCCGTATCGGTCGGTGAAGTCGTGGCGGCGGCCCCGCTCGCCCGCCGGCTGAAGGAGCGTTTTCCCGATCGCCGTCTGGTCATTTCGACGACGACGAATACGGGGCAGCGGATGGCGCGCGACCGGATTAGCTGCGCCGACGGTTTTTTTTATTTTCCGCTCGATTGGCGGATCGTGGTAAGGCGGTTTTTTCGCGGCGTGCGGCCCGCGCTGGTCGTCATACTGGAAGCGGAGATCTGGCCGAATTTTCTGCGTGAGGCGCGCGAGACGGGCGTTCCCGTGATTTTCGCGAGCGCTCGCGTCTCCGATCGTTCGTTTCGCCGCTACCGTTGGGCGGGCGGGCTGATTCGCCGGGCGCTGCTCGACGCGAACCGGTTTCTCGCGCAGACCGGCGAGGATGCCAGGCGCCTGGTGGCTTTGGGCGCGCCGGAAAATGTTGTCGAGATAGGAGGAAATTTGAAATTCGATGTTCCACCGTCCGCGCGGAACCATCTGGCCGGCTGGCTCGCGGAGCAAGCCGCCGGGGGCCGGCGCTCGCCGGTGATCGTCGCCGGCAGCGTTGTCGCCGGCGAGGAAGAGGCCGTGCTGGACGCCTTCGCCCGCGTGCGTGACCGGTTTCCGAAAGCCCTGCTGGTGCTTGCTCCGCGCAAACCGGAACGATTCGATGCCGCCGCGGATCTGGCCGAGGCCCGCCGATGGGGTCTGGTGCGCCGCACGCGGCTCGATCCCGGCCAGGCGCTCGATGCCGGCGTGTTCCTTCTCGATTCGATTGGAGAACTGGGCGGACTGTACCGGATCGCCGATCTGGTTTTCGTGGGAGGATCGCTCTTGGACGCCGGCGGCCACAACATCCTCGAGCCCGCGGCGCAGGGGAAAGCGCCGGTCTTCGGTCCTCACATGCGGAACTTCCGCGAGATCGCCCGGAAATTCCTCGAAAGCGGCGCCGCCGTTCAAGTTTCCACGGCCGGCGAGCTCGGCCGCGTCTGGCTCGACAGCTTCTCGGACGATGCCAGGCGCGAAGCCGCCGGCCGGGCGGCGCGTGAACTGGTCGAGAAAAATTCCGGCGCGACCGATACCGTCCTCGATTGCGTGGCGTCGCTGGTTGGCGAGGGGGAATCAGCCCCATGTTGACCGAGATCGGGCGCACGCTTCTCTGGCCCTTTTCGCTGCTCTTTGGGCTTCTGGTTCGTCTGCGGCTCTGGCTGTACCGCCGGGGAATATTTCGCGCCAACCGCCTCGATGGCGTCGTCGTGAGCGTCGGCAATCTGACGACCGGCGGCACGGGGAAGACGCCGATGGTCATCTGGCTCGCGGGCCAATTGGTGGCGGCGGGAGAGGCCGTTGCGGTGCTTACGCGCGGGTATCGAAGCATTGATCTGCCCGACGGGGCGCCGGGCGGTAAATCCTCGCGCCGGGTCAGCGACGAGATCCTGGTCCTCGAAAGCCATCTGGGCGAACGCGTGCCGGTCGGCGTCGGCAAGGACCGCTACCGCTCGGGGCTCGAGCTCGAACGCAAGGGCGTGAAATGGTTCGTGCTCGACGACGGATTCCAGCATCTTTCCCTGGCCCGCGACGCCGATCTGGTCCTGATCGACGACACCGATCCGTTCGGAGTCGGGCTGCTGCTGCCGGCCGGGTCGCTGCGCGAGCCGATTTCCGGATTGCGCCGGGCGGACGTGATCCTGATTACCCGCACAACCGGCGATCCGGAACTCGAGGCGGAACTTCGCCACTACAGCTCCGCCCCGATCTTCTACGCCCAAACCGAACTCCTGGGCCTCACCCGCGTATCCCCCGGCGAGCCGCGCCCGGCCACCGAAGAGGAGCGGCACGCGAAATTCCTCGCCTTTTGCGCGACGGGGAATCCGCGGGCTTTTTTCGACGATATCAAGCGATGGGGTCTGGCCGTTGCCGGTAGCATCCGCTTCCCCGATCACTTCCGGTACAACCAGCGGCGGATTGGCGAGATCGAGGATTTCGCCGCCGAAAGGAAAGCCAAGGCGCTGCTCTGCACCGAAAAAGACCTTCTGAATTTGGGCGGCTTGCAATTTTCGCGGTTCCCCCTGTTTGCCTGCCGGATCGCGATGCGGCCGACCGACCCGGCCGGATTGTGGCAGGCGCTGGTCGATGTGATCGAGCGGCGCGGGAAATCGAAATGAAGGCGGCGAGCGGGCCGCCGGCCAGGGAGTGATGGCGGGCGGCGCGTTTCGCGCCTATTGCGTTTTTTGCGATACTGTTCGGTGGATCTTTTATCTGTGACGCCCATCGGCGCGCCTCGGATCTATCCGGGCGGCCGCGTGTGGCTCGGGGGGAAGCGAATCCGTGGAAAACGGTAACCGGCGCCGCGCCGTGTTCCTCGATCGCGACGGCACCATCGCGGAGGAGGTGGGGTACCTGAACCATCTCTCGCGCTTTCAATTGTTCCCGTTCGCGGCCGAGGCCATCGGCCGCCTCAACCAGGCGGGTCTGGCCGTCGTTGTCGTCACGAATCAATCCGGCGCGACGCGCGGCTTTTTCCCCGAAGAGCTGGTCGATCGCGTTCACGAGCGCATGACGAGCGAGCTTGCCGCCATGGGCGCCCGCATCGACGCCGTCTATTATTGTCCCCACACCCGCGACGCCGATTGCCACTGCCGCAAGCCGCGTCCCGGCATGCTGGAGCGCGCATCCCGCGAGCACGGCCTCGCGCTCGATGGCTCCTTCGTCGTGAGCGACCGCTACGCGGACGTGCAGATGGCTCACGCAACCGGTTGCCGCGGCATTCTCGTGCTGACCGGCTACGGCCGCGGCGAATACGAATGGAATCGCGAGCGCTGGCCGCGCCAGCCGGACTCGGTGGCGGAAAACCTGCTGGCGGCGACCGACGCGATTCTCCGCCAGCGATGACGCCCGCCGAACGGGTCCGGCTGCTGTCTCTGCTCCAAAAATTTCCGCAACAGACCGTTCTGGTGGTGGGCGATTTCGTCGCCGACGAATTTGTCTCCGGCGAAATTTCGCGCGTCTCGCGCGAAGCCCCGGTGCTCATTCTGAGGCGTCGCGAAAGCCGCCTGGTGCCGGGCGGCGGAGGCAATGCGGTCAACAATCTCGCCGATCTCGGCGCTCGCGTGCTGCCGGTCGCGGCCGTCGGCAACGACGTGCCCGGGAAAATGCTGCTTCGCTATTTCCGCCGCAAGGGAGTCGACACGGGTTCGATCGAGCGGCTTGCCAACCGGACCACGGCCACGAAAACCCGTTACCTGGCCGGCTGGACGCACACGGCCGGCCAGCAGGTGCTCCGCGTCGATCGGGAGCCGGAGCCGCTCTCCGATGCGGTGCTGGCGCGAATCGAGCGGCGGGCCCGCTCGCTCATCGGCGGCGCCGACGCGGTTCTGTTCTCGGACTACGGCCTGGGCGTCGTCACGCCGGCGCTGGCGCGGCGGATCATTGGGCGCCGGCGCCGCCTGGCCGTGACGATCGATTCCCGCCACAATCTGCTTTCCTTCGCCGGGCTCGGCATCACCGCCGCCACCCCGAACGAGCCGGAACTCGAAGCGCAATATCACACCCGCATCGGCGCCGACACGGCGCGCCTGGTGCGGCTCGGGGAGCGGACGCGGCGAAGGATGAACCTCGAAGCGCTGGTCGTTACGCGTGGCAAGGACGGCATGGCCGTATTCGAACGCGGCCGGAGGCATCGCTTCATCCCCATCTACGGCACCGATCAGGTCGCCGACGTTACCGGCGCCGGCGATACCGTCATCGCCGCTTTCACTCTGGCGCTCGCGGCCGGCGGCGGTTTCTACGACGCGGCCCTGCTGGCGAATTACGCCGGCGGCATCGTGGTGACCAAACGGGGCACCGCCACGGTGAGCCGGAGCGAGCTGGAGGCCGCGGTTCGCGGCGATACCGCCCGGCCATGAATACACGGGAAAAAATCCTGCCGCTCGAGAAACTGGCCGCCGTTCTGGACCGAGAGCGCGGCCGCGGCCGCCGGATCGTCCTGGCGAACGGCTGCTTCGACCTGCTTCACGCCGGACACGTCCGCTTCCTCGAAGGGGCGCGGCGGGAGGGTGACGTGCTCGTGGTCGCCGTCAACTCCGATGCCAGCGAGAGGGAACTGAAGGGGCCGGGCCGGCCCGTGCTGCCGGCCGAGGCGCGCGCGCAACTGGTGGCTGCCGTCGCCGTGGTGGACTACGTTGTGGTATTCGGCGAGGCGACCGTGTCTGCATTGCTCGAACGGCTGCGCCCCGATGTGCACGCCAAGGGCACCGACTACACGGCCGACTCGGTGCCGGAAAGCGCGCTGTCGCGGCGGCTGGGCATCCGCGTGGCCATCGTCGGCGATCCCAAACGGCATTCGAGCCAGGACATGATCGAGCGGATCCGCAAGGTAAATCATGCCTGACGAGCGATTTCTCATCGTAAAGCTGGGCTCGCTCGGCGACCTGGTTTTCACGCTGCCGGCGGTGGCCGCCCTGCGGCAGGCGCACCCGGCGGCGCGAATCGACTGGGTGGTCGAGCGGCACTGGTATCCGCTGATCGAGGGGAATCCGGATCTCACGAACGTCGTCATCCTCGACCGCGCCTCGACCGGCTCGTTCCTCTTTACCGCCTGGCGTCTGCGCACGGCCCGCTACACGTGCGCGATCGACTTTCAAGGTCTTTACAAATCAGCCGTGCTGGCCCGGTTCGCCGGCGCGCCCGTGCGCTTCGGCTTTACCGCGCGCTTCGCTCGCGAACCCGCCTCGGCGCTGCTTTACACACGCCGCGTCACGCCGCGCGGCGCGCACATGGTCGAGCAAAACATGAGCCTGGTCGCCCCGCTGGGCGCCGGGAATTCCCATTACCGTTTCCCGCTGCGCGTTCGCCCGCAGGCCGAAGCCCGGCTCCGCGCGAATCTGGCGGCGGAGGGTCTTCTCGGTGATTTTTTCGTTCTCTCGCCCGGTGGCGGCTGGCGGTCCAAATGCTGGCCGCCGGACCGCTACGGGGAGCTGCACCGCCGGCTGGCCCGCCGCACCGGCCTGCGCGGGGTCATCAGCTTCGGCCCGGGCGAGCGGGAACTGGCCGAGGCGGTTCGCCTGGCCGCGGGCGCGCCCGCGCCGGCGATCTTGGATATGGACGTCGCGCAGTTGATGGCCCTGGTGCGCGGCGCGCGATTCCTGGTTTCCGGCGACAGCGGTCCCTTGCATCTGGCCGCCGCCTTCGGCACGCCCGTTGTCGGCCTCTACGGTCCCACCCCGCCCGAACGCAACGGTCCCTTCCCCGCTGGCGGCGTGGTCGTTCGCAACGCGCGGCCCGAGGAAACCACCTTCCGGCGAGGCCGCCGCTATTCCCCAGCCATGCTGTCGATCACCGTCGACCAGGTGCTCGCGGCCGTCGAGCGGCGGCTCGGAAACACGGCATGAAGCGGGGACTTGCGCGCTGGCGCGTGCGGGCGGGATATCCGGCCGGGTTGCTTTATTTCTGGCTGGCGCGTCCGGGTGCGGCCTGGCTCGCGGCGGGAATCCTGCTGGGGCTGGCCGGCGTCGTGATCCGCGCGCTGGCCGCCGGCTACCTGCGAAAAAACGAGGGGCTCGCGACAGCGGGACCCTACGCCTGGACGCGCAATCCGCTCTATTTCGGCAGCGCCTGGATCGCCGCGGGCTTGTCCCTTGCCGCGAGGTCCTGGCCGGCCGCTGTGGTGGTCCTCGCCTATTTCCTCGCCTTCTATCCCGCCACCATGCGCAATGAGGAAGCCGGGCTCGCCGCGCAATACGGCGCCCCGTTTCGCGATTACGCCGCTCGCGTGCCCCTGTTCTGGCCGCGCCCGCCGCGCCCGGGGCCGCCGCAGGCGGCGGGGAGATATTCCTGGGCGCTCTATCGGCGCAACCGCGAATACAATGCCGCCTTGGGCATGGCCATCGTGATTCTCCTGCTCGCCGGGAAGATGATTTTTTTCGGCTAGGCGAAGATGGGAAAGTCGCGGTTCTACGCGCGGATTACTGGAGCCGGTACAATTCCCGCATCAGGCGCTGGAATTTCGGCCTGTAAATCAGATCGTAGGTCTCTTCTTTGCCGGGGAAAAGTTCGAGGGCGAGGCGCCGCGTGGCCATCATCAGGTCCGAGGCCTCCTGGTAGGGAAGCTCTCCTTGCGCGATGATCCCGAGCGCCATCTGCACCACCAGGCGCAGCCGGTGCACTCTTCGGCTTTCCTCGGCAATCGCCTCGGGAGTGGGGGGTTCATGATCGGCGGCGTTCATCTCTGCCACTCCAAATTATGATAGGGTGAGCAGACGGCGGCAGCAAGCCGGCGGACGTTCGGCGTTTCCGTCCGCCGGCGGCCCGTTACGCTGGTTGTCGGCCAGCCACCGAGTGTGCCGTGATCCAACCAGTATCACTGATTTGACCCCCCGACGCTGCGGAAAGCTCGCGCCTTTTCGAAAGGGCGGAATTGATGGTTTAGTGCAAAACAGTGCCGAGAGTCGAACTGACCTGCTACGTGGACAAGGCGCGGCGTCCCTCATGGATCTGCCAGCTATCGGGCGAATTCCAAGCTTTACTTTATTTTCGTATTGTCCGCAGCGTAAACTCAGCCAACACAAGTAGGCGTTGAGCTGTTGGGCGATAAATAGAATTCTTCATGGACCGCACGATGAGCGTTGAAGCAGGCCTAGCCGAAATTGGGGCCGACGACTTTGCGCGTCGTTTTTCCATGAGGACCTCCAATTTAATGTGGTTACTTGGTGCTGGATCATCCGCGTCCGCGGGTATCCCGACAGCTGAGGAGATGATCTGGGCGTTCAAGCAAATCCTCTTTGCTAGCCAACGGCGAACCTCCCCGAAGCTAGTAGCCGACCTCTCCAGCCCAACTATTCGTGCCCGGTTACAAGCTCATGTCGACTCATTGGGCGCCCTGCCAAATGCTGGTGCCCCTGATGAATACGCCGTGCTATTTGAAGCAGCGTATCCATCGGAGGCGGACCGTCGCGCCTATCTGGATGCAAAAATCGCTGGTGCGAAACCGTCGTACGGCCACCTAGCACTCGCCACGTTGATGCGCGCACAACTGAGTCGCCTCGTATGGACGACGAATTTTGACCCTCTGGTGGCCGACGCCTGCGCCAAGGTTTATGACGGAACGGGTTACCTGACGACTGTGTCGCTCGACGCTCCAGACCTTGCCAGACAATGCATTGATGATGGGCGATGGCCACTAGAGATCAAGTTGCACGGCGACTTTCGCTCGCGGCGGCTTAAGAACACATCCGATGAGCTGCGTCTGCAAGACGGACGTCTCCGACAAATATTGGTCGATTCGTGTCGGCGTTTCGGTCTCGTTGTTGTGGGCTATAGCGGTCGTGACACTTCCGTTATGGACGCACTTGGGGAGGCATTGAACCAAAAGGGAGCTTTCCCTGCTGGGTTGTTCTGGTTGCATCGCGGAGAAGAAATTCCATTGCTCCGTGTTCAGCAGTTACTCGCCCGGGCCAAACAAAGTGGAAACGAAGCGGCGCTGGTGCGCGTGGAGAATTTTGATGAGGTCATGCGTGACCTTCTGCGTCTAAAGACTGGGATTGATACGAATGTGCTTGATAGCTTTGCTCTGGAACGCGAGCGATGTAGCGCGGCTCCTCGCCTTGCGGGCAGTCGTGGCTGGCCAGTAGTGCGCCTCAATGCTTTGCCGATCATTCAATCGCCAAGCATCTGCCGCCGAGTCGTTTGCACGATCGGTGGATATTCTGATCTGCGAACGGCGATTCAATCTGCAGGCGTGGATATTCTGGTAGCGCGAACGAAGTCCGGAGTGCTCGGCTTCGGCACGGACGCGAACATGCGCTCTGCGTTCGAGGCATACAACATTACGGATTTCGATCTGCATACAATTGAGATGAAGCGGCTGCGGTATGAATCGGGCGAGCGTGGTTTGTTGCGCGAAGCGCTAACACGCGCCATCACCAGGCATCGCGGTTTACGGTTTATCCGTCGGGGAAATACGAGCCTTCTCGTTCCCTCGGACCATAAGAACGGCAGTTGGGCGGAATTGAAGGCGCAGGTTGGAAACCTTTCGGGAACGGTTGACAATACTCCAGGGCTTCAGTGGCATGAAGGCATCGGCATTCGACTGGAATGGGCCGATCAGCGACTTTGGCTCGTGGTCGAGCCACGTACTGTATTCGAAGGAATTAGCAATGAAAATCGATCGGTTGCTACCGACTTTGCGAGGGAGAGAACCGTCAAGCGCTACAATCGAGTGCTCAACGCGCTGGTTGCCTTCTGGGTGAAACTACTCGCTGGTGACGGCGGTGACCTGAGAACGCTCGGTATCGGAGACGGGGTCGATGCTGTGTTCAGATTGTCGGCAGATACAGGCTTTTCCAGGAGGTCCGGCGTATGAGCAGCGAAATTGCCGCACACATTTGTTTGCAGGAGCCCAAGCTGACGTTCCATCCCGAGAGGGTCTCCGACCGAGATATCCATCCGCTGCTCGGACTCATTCGGTTTGGGCCATATTCGAGCGGATTAGTTCCCGATCCAATCCGCGTTGCAACTATCACACCCGCTGGCGACAGTTCCCGTTTGTTTGATTTCATGAAAGAACTACACAAGACAGCGAAAGCTGGGGAACGCCGTGATTACTTACCGGATTGGCCCGGGTTCCACCGCGTGTTTGGCTTGCATATGGGGGCGGGAAGCCGCAGTTGCCATGTAGAGGTTGACGCGTTATTTGAGGGGGAGTTTGCCAACTCCTCTTCTCCGCACATCGTACTTGCCGATCGCTTGGTACGCGCAATTCAAAGTTTGGACGCTCGTCGTTCCGAGTTCGACGTGCTCTTCATCTACATACCGCGGCGATGGGAGCCAGGTTTTGTGGGTGGCCCAGAGGAGGACTTCGATCTGCACGACCACCTCAAGGCAATGACAGCGGCTCGCCGACTTCCGATTCAGCTTGTGCGCGAGGATAAGGCCCTCGCCTACCACGATCGCGCAAGCGTCATGTGGCGTATCGGGCTCGCACTCTATGCGAAGGCAGGTGGGATTCCGTGGAAGCTAGCAGACACGGACCCGGAAACTGCCTACATTGGCATTTCCTATGCGACTCGCCCAATCGAATCGACCCGGCCCCGTTTCGTAACCTGTTGCAGTCAGGTGTTTGATGCAGAAGGGGCAGGCTTGGAGTTCGTGGCCTATGACGCACATGAAGTTGAACTTCAACGCGACAATCCATTTCTATCGCGAGCTGAAATGTTCCGCGTAATGACGCGATCGATGGACCTTTATCGTCGCCGACATGCTGGCCGTTCGCCCCGACGAGTCATGGTGCATAAGACTACGGAATTCAAATCGGAAGAGATGGACGGATGCATGGAGGCGTTGCACCTATGCGAGGCCGTCGATCTTGTGCAAGTTGTCGAAAAGGTCGGATGGCGCGGCATTCAAATACAGGGCGCTCGCAATACAGGGAAAGGTAATCCAAGCGCATTCCCCGTTCCCCGTGGGACGCTTCTAGGTATCGCGCCCAGGGAAGCACTCCTGTGGACCCACGGTAGTGTAAGGGGCATCGGCCAGAGGGAGTACTTTCAAGGGGGCCGTAGCACGCCCCGCCCTCTGCGGCTTGTCCGGCATGCGGGTCATGGCCCTTGGGACGAGTCAGCATTTGCGATTCTTGCACTTTCAAAGATGGACTGGAACAACGACGCTCTGTACGACCCATTGCCGGTCACTCTTGAATACTCAAAGATACTTGCGCGCGTTGTTAAGCGTATGAACGTGTTGGGAAGTGCGCCATATCAATTTAGGTTTTTCATGTAGGGCAATACTTCCGAAACGGCGATGCAATGCGCCCTCCCTCAAGAGGATGCTTGTAAGGGCTTCGGTCAAGATATATTGGCAAGGCCCGTCTGAACTTGCAGTCCACCAAGCTGCGCTTTATTTGAGCGGCGACGAGGCCGAACAGCATGTTTTAACGCACGGACGTGAAGGGACGCGCGTCTCGGACCAGTCGATTGTTGCCCGTCGAGTGGCTTTCGGTTGGGCTGCCTCAGCGCATAGCGGCAGCCAGGGAATTGCGGGACGACGTCATGGACGGATCGTCGGCCAATCGGAAACTGACACACTTGTGACCGGGGAGGCCGGGACGGCCGAAACCATGAAAAACGATCGCGGCGAGCGCGAAGAAACCGTCGTCGCGCACCGCGCCGATTCGTTCACGGAAGCCGTGGTGATTCGCGGCCTTCTGGAAAGCGCCGGCATCGCTTCGCCCCCGCTCACGCGCACCGATCCCTATCCGCTCAGCAACCCTCCAGCCGAATTTCCCGGCGCCGAGATTCTCGTCCGGGAATCGGAGGTGGAGGATGCCCGGCGCATCATCGCCGAATATCTCTCGGCGGCCGAAACCCAGCCGCCAGGGTCCGGCGAAGATTCCAGCCCAAAATCCCAGGATTGACCGCCTCGTCCGTGGCGGGAAATCCAAGCCGCGCCTTTCAGCGCCTGGCGCGCACGTAAGGCTCAATCAACACTTGCCGGCCTTGGCTGAGCGCGGTGACGGCGCCGTCGCGGTCGGTTTGCCATAGATCGATGCCGTCCTCGCGGTATCGCTCGACCACTTCCGGCGACGGCTGTCCGTACGAGTTGCCCTTCCCGACGGAAATTACCGCGTATTTCGCCCGCACCGCGTCGAGAAATTCCTGGCTGGAAGACGCCTTGCCGCCGTTGTGAGGCGCCGTCAGGAAAGTCGATGCGAGCCGGTCGCCGTCCCGGACCAGATCGCTTTCGGCCTGCTTCTCGATGCCGCCGGTCAGCAGGAATCGGGTGGCGCCGTCGCTGAGCGAAAGCACCACCGAGAGGTTGTTCGAGGCCCTTTCCACTTCTCCGTCGTCCGGAGGCCAGAGGAACCGTCCCTGGACGCCGCCCCAGTCGAAGCTGTCACCGCGACGGCGATGCACGATCGGTACTCCGAGCGAATGCGCTTCGTCGGCCAGCAGGCGATACGCCCTCGTGTTGTCCCCGTGGACAACCCAGAGCCGGCCCACGTGGAAATTGCCGAGCACGGACGGCAGGCCGCCGATGTCGCCGTGATCGGTCTGCGTCAGCTCGACGGCATCCAGGCTTTTCAGCCCGCGCGACCACAGGAACGGCGAGACCACCTCTTCGCCGACATCCAGCCCCGTGCTGAAGCCGTTTCTCGTGAATGAACCTTCCAAACCTCCGCCGTCGACCAGCAGCGTGCGGCCATCGGGGAAGGCGACGAAAATCGAATCGCCCTGTCCGACGTCGAGCACGGTGACTTCGAGCTCGCCGCGATGAAGGCGCGGAGAAAAAGGATATGTGGCGATAGCGGCCGTGGCCGCGGCCAGAGCCGCTCCCAGCAGCCACTTTGTCCATCCGGGAAGGTTCACGCGGCGCGCACCGCCCAGGCTGCGATGCAAAAGGAAACCGAGGATCCCCAAGAGCGTCAAAAAAACCACCAGCAGCCATAGCGGAGGCCCGGGAAGCCGGTAGGAAAGCCAGCGCCAGCGAGCAAACCACTCGATCGAATCGATCAAGGCGGTAACCAGCCAGCCAACCGGCTTCGCTAAAATCACCCCGAGTTGCGTCCACACCAGCCCTGCTGCCAAAGCCACGAAGCCCAGCGGAACGATCAAGCTCGTCAGGAGCAGGGCCGGGATGTTCGCGACCGGCCCGGAAAGGCTCACCCGATGGAAATCGGCGACGAGAACGGGCAAAAGACCGAGCTGAATCGCAAGGGAAAGTTGAACCATCTCCCAGAGACGCAGTCCGATGCGCGCCGTCCACTCCGTCGCGACCTGGACCGTGCGTTCCAGGCGCTTGGGAAGCGTCTCTGTCAACCAGCCCAAAAGCTGCCGCATCTCGAGCCGGAACTGCTGAACGCGAGGGGGATGGGCGCCATCCCGCGTAGGGTCTGCCAGATGCTCCATGCCGCGCCAGTAGAGCGAGCTCGATCGCTCGATCCATGGCAGTGCGACTGCCGCGATGATCGTTGCCGCAAGAAAGGAAAGCTGGAAGCTCGAATCGCCCAGCTCGGATGGCTGCGCCAGCAGCAACACGACCGCGGCCAGCGATACCGAATTCAGCACCGAGACGTGCCGGAAGAACAGCCGGGCCAGCAACACCACCGCCGCCATCAGCGCCGCCCGCTCCACCGGCGGGCGGTCCTGCACGATGGCCACGTAGGCGGCGAGTATGGTCAGCACCACCAGCGTCGTGTCGACCAGCGAAAGCCGCAACCGCCGGCACACCCAAAAGAGGAAAAGCGTCAGGCACGCGACGTGCAGACCGGCAATCACCAGCACGTGATACGCCGACGCCTTCTGGAACGCCCGCGCCAGCGAGGTGTTGATGAAGCTGCGGTCGCCGAGCAGCATGGCCCGCACCACGGGCGCCTGGCGGGGCCCGAAGACACGATCCGCTTCGCGGAGCATCGCGCCGCGCAGGCGCGCCAGCCGCTCTCGCAATCCGGGCGGCGAGCCGGGAAGTTTCCGGAGCAGTTCCAGGCTGCGCAGCGTCCCCGTCAGCTCGGTTCCCTGACTCGCGAGATAGGCCTGGTAATCGAATGCGCCGGGATCGAGAAAGTCCCGCGGCTGGTGCGCCGTTGCCAGCGCCTGCACGCGGTCTCCGGCCCGCAGCGGCGGCATGGCGGCGTAGGGCCTGTCGGTATAAAAGTTCAGGCGGAGGCCGCCGGAAACGGGAACGTACCGGCCTTCGAATTCCACCTGGTCGAGCGCGATTTCGTAGCGATACCCCCATGGCAGGCGCAGCGGGTCGTCGCGCAGCCGGCCTTGCCAGCGCAGCGGCTCGCCGAGGTTCAGCCGGCCGGCGGCGACCAGACGGTCCACGCGGTTGGCGGGGACTGCGGCGCGCTGGAGCGTGGCCGCCAGAACGCCGACCAAGCACCACGCCACCAGCGCCGCCGCCCATGCGACCCAGAGCCGCTTGCGGCGCAGCGCGAGCAGGCCCACGGCCACTGCCGCCGCCGCGAACACCAGCCATGCCAGCGGGGATTGCGGCGCACTCCCCGCCAGGGCGATCCCCAGCGCCAGTGCGGCAGCGATCCAAAGAAACGGTGTCACGGTTCCGGCGTTAGATGAACCAGCGTTTCGATGTGGAAGGTTTGAGGAAAAACGTCAAAAAGCTCGATTGCGGAAATCCGGTATCCCGCGCTCCGCATCTGCTTCAAGTCCCGGGCCAGCGTGGCGGGATCGCAGGAGATATAGGTGATCTGTGGCGGCTTGAGCTCGGCGATCGACCGGAGAACATCGCTCTCTACCCCCGCTCGCGGCGGGTCGAGAATCACCAGGTCCGGTTGCTGCTTCCAGTCGGCCAGGAACGTCGCGGCATCCGAGTTGAGTGCCTGTCCGGCGATACCGGCGTTCTTCAGATTCGCTTCGAGATCGCGCGCCGCGGCGGGATCGGCCTCGACCGCCACCACGCGCTCGAATCGCTTCCCAAGCGGCACGCTGAAAAGGCCCGCGCCGGCGTAAAGATCGAGCGCCAGCCCGCCTGCCGGACCATGGGCCACCGACTGGGTCATTTCTTCGAGTAGAAACCGGTTCACCTGGAAAAAGGACATGTGGCCGACCCGATACGTTGCGTCGCCCACAGGATAATTCAAGTAGCCCTGCCCTTCGAGTTGCATTCGCTCGCCGGCCGTTTCCTGAAGCAAGAGGGAACCAAGAGCGGGCAAGACTTCCCGGAGGCGCTGGAATAAGCGGCGTGGCGTTTCGGGAAGCGTGGGGAGCGACACGTTCACGAGCAGAGATCCCCCGGGTTCGGCGAAGGCCTCGATCTCCCGGATCGCCGATGGCAACCTGCCCGAGGCCAGCTCTTTCCGCAACGCCTCGAGCGCCTCGGCCAGTGGCGGCGCGAGAAGGCCACACTGGTCCACGGCGCAGAAATCGTTTGAACCGGCCCGGAAATAGCCGAGCGCCAGCGCGCGGCCCTTGCTCTCGCCTTCGCCCGCGGCATTGGTCAGCGGCCGCACCTTCCACTGCGCCCGGTTCCGGTAGCCGAACGGTGGAGACGCATGCAGCGCAATCGGTCCGTCCCAGCTCACCCCGCCGAGCCGGGCCAGGGTTTCCCGCAAAATCTCACGCTTGGCCTCGAGCTGGTGTTCGTAGCCGATATGTTGGTATTGGCAGCCTCCACAGACCGTGAAATAGGGGCAGGGGGCGGCCACGCGGCCGGGCGCGGGTCGCTGCACCTCGACGACCTCGGCCCGCACGAAATTCTTCTTTCCTTCGACGGGCCGGGCCTGGATCGCCTCTCCCGGCAAGACGAACGGCACGAAATAGGTGACGCCGCCGCTGCGGGCCAAGCCGGCGCCGCCGTAAACGAGTTTTTCGATTTCCAGGGCGATGGGCGCGGGGGAAACAGTTCGCCGGGGCCGCTTCATGCCAGGTAAAAGAGGCTGAGTCTCGGCAGCCCGAACCTTTCGAATAACCGCTTCTGCATGTACTGCCGCTCGAGCAAACCGAGTTGCTCGGCGGTCATTTTCCGCCGGTAGGGCGCGAGCACCCGATCCAGTTCCCGGCGCGTCTCCAGCATCATCTCCTCGGGCGCCGCCGCCGTAATCGACGCCGTCAGCTTCTCTTCCATCACCGTGAGCCACCGCTCCAGTTCTTCCATATCCCCCACTCCCGTCTCGGCAAGAATTCCACGGCGCTGGGCCAGCCGGTCGGCCGTCTGCTGGAATCGATCCGCCAAATCCGGCTGCGAGCTGCGCGCCTGCGCTGCGGCCCGGCGAAGTTTCTCGATGCGGCTCTCCATATAGGCTTCAATCGTTTCCAGCGAAAACGGGTCCGCGCGTTCGGGCTCGTTCCCGACCGGTCCCGTGCCCGCCGCCGCCTCGCGCGCCTCCTGGGCCGCATCGAGAACCGCGTCCACGCAATATACCAGGCTCTTGAGCGCTCTGCCGGCTTGCGCGCGGCGCGAGCGTGCGTAACTCTCGAACGCGCGATCGATCCCCCTCAAAACGGCTTCGAGCGGGATGCCGGCCTTTTGCCACGTCTCGACGATCGCCCAATCGAGCGGCGAAACCAGCACGTGCGCGCCGCGCTTACGCCAGAAATATTCCTCGATCTCGGTGAAGTAGTTGAAATAGTTGAGGCCTTCCATCGTCACAGAGAAATTCTTCCCGCCGGTCCGGATGGAACAGGGCTACTGCTTTGCTTTCGGAGAAGGCGGCCGGTTGCGCTCCCAGATCAACCGCAGCCCTTCGAGTGTGAGAAATTGGTCGACCGTATCGACTTCCCGCGAGCCCACAGCCACCAGTTCGGCCTGTCCGCCCGTTGCCACGACCGGCGTCTTGGGCCCCAGATCGGCCTTCATCCGCCTCAGAATTCCGTCCATCATGTCCAGGTATCCGTAGTATAGGCCGGCTTGGACGGAGGCCGTTGTACTCGTTCCGATGACCACGCCCGGGTCCTTGATCTCGACCCGCTGCAAGCGCGCCGCCCGCGCGAAGAGCGCCTCCGACGCGATGCCCACGCCGGGGAAAATCAGGCCGCCGGCGTACTCGCCCCTGGCCGAAATGGCGTCGAAGGTGATCGCCGTGCCGAAATCCACGACGATGCACGGCCCGCCATATTTTTCGAATGCCGCCACGGCGTTCACGATGCGATCGGCGCCGACATCCTGCGGGCTGTCGTAGAGGATCGGTAAGCCGGTGCGCAGGCCCGGCTCGACGAACATTGCCTCCAGATTGAAATATCGCTTGGCCATCTCCAGGAGCGTCCGGTTCAGCGGCGGCACCACCGAACTGATGATGAGGCCCGTGACGCGGGATGAATCGAGGCCGGCCAGCGAAAAAAGATTCCGGGTGAGTATCCCGTATTCGTCGACGGTCTGGCCGCGGGCGGTGGTCAGGCGCCAATGCGCGACCAGTTCGGGGCCGCGAAAGACGCCGAGCACCGTATTGGTGTTTCCGACGTCCATCGTCACCAGCATCAGAACGCCTCCCTCACGTCGCCCGAGACGATCGTTTCGACGCGCCCGTCGTCGCGCTTGACGCGCAGCAGCCCGTCGGGCTCGAGCCCATCGGTCGTTCCCGTGAACGTTTCCGTTGCGGTATGAATCCGGACGCGCTTTCCGCGGGCGTAACTCGAAGCCTGCCCGAAGCGCTCGACGATCACTCCCGGCCCGTCAGCCATGAAGCGATTGTAGTGGCCTTCGAGTTCGAGCAGCAACCGGACCAGCAGTTCCAGACGCGAATGCGTACGCCCCGTCGCGTTCCGCAGCGAAATCGCCGTTTCGGCCATCTCTTGCGGAAAGCGCTCCTGATTGACGTTGAGCCCCACCCCCACGACGATGAATTCGATCCGGTCTGGCTGGGCGTACATTTCCGTGAGGATACCGGCAAACTTCCGGCCGCTGAGCAGCAGATCGTTGGGCCAGCGGATGTCGGCCGCGAGCCCGGTCTGGCTGGCGACGGCCTCCCGCGCCGCCAGTCCCGCCACCAGCGTCACCACCGACGCCGAAGCCGGCGGAATCGCCGGCCGCAGCAGCACGCTCACATAGATTCCCGTGGCCCGCTCCGAATGCCAGCTTCGGTCCAGGCGGCCGCGTCCGGCCGTCTGCTCTTCCGCGATGACGACGGTGCCGTGAGGCGCTCCCTTGCGTCCCAGTTCGAGCGCCACGTCGCTCGTGGAAGACGTTTTGAAGAAATGATAGAGGTTGTTCTGGAAAATGGTTCCGCGCAGCCGTGGCTTCACGAGTCCGGGCACGAGCACGTCCGGCGCCCGTTCGATGCGATAACCGGTTCCCGCCTGCCCCTTCACCTGGACGCCGAGCGAGCGCAGCTTTTCCACCCAGTGCCACACCGCATGGCGCGTCACGCCGATCTCCTTGGCGATCCGCGTCCCGCTGATCGTCAGCATCGGCCGCGTGGCCAGAAGCGTCATCAAAGCGTCGATCCGAGGATCGGTTCGGCCTGGAATCGGCAGCAGTCGTGCCATCGGAAACGGCCTGCGTTTATTTGGCATCCGCCCCTTCGACGAGCAGGCTGAAATCGGCCGCCGGCGGCGAATGCGTGAGCGCGCCAACCGAAATGAAGTCGGCTCCGGCGCGCGCATACGAGCGAAGGTTGCGCAGGGTTACGCCGCCGGAAAGCTCGACGCGGCATGCGGGCCGCTCGCGGCGCACCAGAGCCACCATCCGGGCGGCGGCGGCCGGCTTCACATTGTCGAGCAGCACCTCATCGGCCCCGGCCGCGAGCGCCTTGCGCAACTCCTTGCTGTTTCTCACCTCGATCTCGATTTTCAGGCCGCCCTCCCGCGTGGCCTCGCGCGCCCGGCGAACCGCCGGGGCCACCCCGCCGGCGGCGGCGATGTGATTTTCCTTGATCAGAACGCCGTCGAAGAGCCCGAACCGGTGGTTCGTGCCGCCGCCGGCCCGCACCGCGTATTTTTCCAGCAGCCGGTGCAGGGGAGTGGTTTTGCGCGTGTCGCGCAGGCGAGTCGCCGTGCCGGCCAGTTCCGCCGCGTAGCGTCCGGTCAGCGTCGCGATGCCGGAAAGATGCGCCAGGAAATTCAGCGCCGTCCGTTCGCCGGTGAGGATGGCTTTCGCAAGGCCCTCGATTTCCGCGACGGTGGCCCCGGCCGCGACGCGCGAGCCGTCGGCGAAACAGGCGGTAACGCTGGCCGCGGGATCGAGCTGGCGCAGCACGCGCTCGAAGAGCGGCAGCCCCGCCAGAATCAGATCCTGCCGCGCCACCAGGCGCGCGCGCAGGCGCGCTCCCTCGTCCACCGTCGCTGCGGTGGTGACGTCGCCCGCGCCGATATCCTCGTCGAGCGCCCCGCGAACGAGCGCGCCGATCGCGGGATCGTCCCAGTCGAACCGGCCGTCTTGCGTGCCTGCGGAAGTCATCGCGGCTGCTCCAATTGAGCCAGGTGCGCTTGCAGCTTCAAGTATTCGGCTTCCCGCTGCTCGATCGTTTCCTTGAGCTGGCTGACGACGTTCTCGGGCGCGCGCGTGCGAAACGCTTCATCGGCCAGGCGCCGCCGCTTGGATTCGAGGTCCCGCTTCATTCCTTCGGCCTGCTTGGAGAGGCGCGCGATTTCCGCCTCGCGGTCGGCGGGTTCGTCCTGCTCGATGCGCAAATCGAATTGTGCCGTCGAGCGCACGGTTCCGGCCGAGGAGTCGGGCGCGCCATCGCGCAGCCGCAGGGCGGAAAGACCCGCCAGCCGCAAAAGGGCATCCTGATTTTCCCGAACCAACGAGCGCAGCGAGGGATCGGCCGTGAAAAAATCGGCGGGAACCTTTTTCTTCGGATCGATTTTCTGCCCGGCGCGCAGGCTCCGCGCCGCCTCGACGATCTCTTGCAGTTGGCGGGCGGCCGATTCGGCGTTTTCGTCGATCCACTCCGCGCGCCGCTCCGGATACGATTCGAACGCGATCGAGCGCGCCCCGGCGCGCTGCGGCAGCCGGTGCCAAAGCTCCTCGGTCAAGAACGGCATGAAGGGGTGCAGCAGGCGCAGGGCGGCGTCGAAAATGGCGAACAGGTTGCGCCAGCCGGCCACCGCCTCCTCGCGGTCCGCCTCGGCCAGGCGCGGTTTCACCCATTCGATATACCAGTCGCAGAACTCGTGCCAGAAGAAGTGATAGACGACGTGCGCCGCCTCGTGGAATCGGAACGCCTCCAGCGCTTCACTCACCTCGCCGGCCACGCGCGCCAGGCGCGAATACATCCACCGGTCGTGCAGCGGCAATCCGCCGCGCGACTCGTACGGCGCCGCGGCCCGAATTTCGGGATCGGCTAGTTCCTCGATCGTCACGCCCGAGTCTTCGATCTTTTCCAGATTCACGAACAGGAACCTGGCCGCGTTCCAAATCTTGTTCGCAAACGCGCGATAGCCCAGAATCCGCTCCTCGCTGAGCGCGATATCGGTGCCCGGCGCCGCGCCGATGGCCAGGGTGAAGCGAAGCGCGTCGGTGCCGTACTTCTCGATGACTTCCAGCGGATCGACCACGTTGCCGCGCGTTTTCGACATCTTCACGCCGTGGGGATCGCGCACCAGCGCGTGCAGGTAGAGCGAGCGGAACGGGATGCGCTCTTCGGGCCGCGCCCCGCCGGACAGATGCAGCCCCAGCATGATCATCCGCGCGTCCCAAAAGAACAGGATGTCGTAGCCGCTGATCAGCAAACTGGTCGGATAGAAGCGCCGCAAATCCTCGGTGTCGTCCGGCCAGCCCAGCGTCGAAAGCGGCCACAACCCCGAGCTGAACCAGGTGTCCAGAACGTCCGGGTCCTGCGTGAGCCGGCTGCCGCCGCATTGCCCGCACGCGTTTGGGGGGCTGGCCGCTTGCGCCCTCCCGTTCACGATCCCGACTCGCGAATCCCGCGCCGGGGTCATCGCGCCGCAATCGCCGCAATACCAGATCGGAATCCGGTGGCCCCACCAGAGCTGGCGCGAAATACACCAGTCGCGGATGTTTTCCATCCAGTCCAGATAGATCTTCTTCTGATTCTCGGGAACGATCGGAATCAGACCCTCACGCACCACCTGGATGGCCGGCTCGGCCAGCGGTTTCATCCGGCAGAACCACTGCGTCGAAATCCGCGGCTCGACGTCGGTTTTGCACCGGTCGCAAATCCCGACCGCGTGGGCATGGTCGGTAATTTTCTCGAGCAGCCCTTGCTGGCGCAGGTCTTCGACCACCCGCTTGCGCGCCTCGAAGCGGTCAAGTCCCGCGTAGGCGCCCGCGTTCTCGTTCATCTTGCCGTCATCGGTCATCACGTCGATTTCTGCGAGATGATGCCTTTTACCCAGCTCGAAGTCGTTCGGATCGTGCGCCGGAGTGACCTTGACCGCCCCCGTGCCGAATTCGCGGTCCACGAATTCATCGGCGACGACCGGAATCTCGCGGTTCATCAACGGCAGCCGCAGCTTGCGCCCGACCAGCGCCCGGTACCGCTCGTCCTCGGGATGAACGGCGACGGCCGTATCGCCCAGCAGCGTCTCGGGCCGCGTCGTGGCCACGACGACGTAAGCATTGTCCTGGGTGCCCTGGGCGCCTTCGGCGAGCGGATAGCGGATGTGCCACAGTTTTCCCTCCCGCTCCTGATGCACCACTTCCAAATCGCTCAGCGCCGTCCGGCAGCGCGGACACCAGTTCACCATGTAGCGGCCGCGATAGATCAGCCCCTCGCCGTAGAGCCGCAGAAACGCCTCGAGCACCGCCCGGTAGAGCGGGGGATCGAGCGTGAAGCGCTCGCGCGTCCAATCGCAACTGTCGCCGAGGCGAATCATCTGCTCGCGGATTCGGCTGCCCGACGTCTGCTTCCACTGCCAGACGCGCCGTTCGAATTCTTCCCGCCCCAGTTCCTCCCGCTTCTCGCCCTGCTTGGCGAGTTCGCGTTCGACCACCACCTGGGTGGCGATTCCGGCGTGGTCGCTTCCCGGCAGCCAGAGCGTGTTTGCACCCTGCATCCGCCGCCACCGGACCAGGATGTCGATCTGGGTGTGCTCGAGCATGTGCCCGATGTGGATCGAGCCGGTGACGTTCGGCGGCGGGATGGCGATCGAAAAAACCGGCCCCGGCGCCTTCGCGTCGGCGGCGAAGAGGCGCTCGTCGACCCAGAGGCGGGAAAGGCGCCGTTCGATTTCCTGGGGCTCGTAGGCTTTGGGGATTTCGCGGTTCATCGCTTGGCGGCTCCGGGCGCGGCGCGCCCGCGCCGTGCGTTGCCGGAATCGAATTACTATACGGGGCCGAAAGAAACTGCGTCAAATCAGGGGATTTCGCGGGCAGGGAAGGGAAGCCGGTTCCCTCGGGGGCTTGACGGCGTCCGCGCGGCCCGCCAATATACCCCCAGGGGGTATATGAAGGACCGAGAGAGCCCGCGCGCCGCCGGACGGACTTGCGATCCCGGAGCCCAGCGCAAACCGGCCGGCGTCGATCCCGGCATCAAGAGGGCGAACCAGAACCGCCTGCGAAGGATCGAAGGCCAGATCCGCGGTCTCGAACGCATGGTGGCCGAGGACCGCTATTGCCCCGACATCCTGGTGCAAATCGCCTCGGCGGAACGGGCGCTTCGCGCCGTCGCCCGCGGTCTGATGCGCAATCACCTCGAGCACTGTGTCACCCAAGCGATCCGCCAAGGATCGGCGCGCGAGTCCGAAGCCGCCTACGACGAGCTTCTCGATCTGATCTATCGTTACTCGCCGTGATGGGCGTTACTCGCCGTGACGAGCGTTACTCACTGTGAAGGGCGCTATTCGCTCTAAAGGGCGTTATTCGCGCTGAGCGTGGCCTCAAGGCCGCTCGCGCCAAGCGAGGAATCCCGATGAATAGCCATGACGGTCCGCAGTTGCCCATCGCCGGACAGGGCGAAGTGCTCGATCCGGTGTGCGGGATGAAAGTGCGGCCCGAGAAGGCCGCCGCGTTGTTTGAATATCAGGGGAAAACCTACTATTTCTGCTGTGCCGGCTGCCGCGCGAAATTCGAGGCCGAACCGGGAAAATTCCTGGCCGCCAAACCTGCCGCCGCAGCCAAAATGCCCGGTGCTTTGATTGGAATTGCCTCCGCTCCAGCCCCGCATCAGCCGCCGCCAGCCACTTCACCGGCCGTTTCGGCCACGGCTTCGCCGGAAGCCGAGTACACCTGTCCGATGCATCCGGAGGTGAAGACCAAAAAACAGGAGCCGTGCCCGAAATGCGGCATGGCGCTCGAGCCGGCAAGCTTGCTTCCGCTGCAGAAGACCGAATACACCTGCCCGATGCACCCCGAGGTGCTGCAAAGCGAGCCGGGCGCATGTCCCAAGTGCGGCATGGCCCTCGAGCCGAAAACCGTCTTCGTCGAAGAAGGGGAGAATCCGGAACTGGCGGACATGAAGCGCCGGTTCTGGGTGAGCGTCGCGTTGACGGTGCCGCTGCTGATTTTTGCCATGAGCGAATCGATGCCCGGCCGGCCGCTGAGCGCGTGGGCCTCGCCCCGTTTCTGGACCTGGTTCGAGCTGGTGTTGGCGACGCCGGTGGTTTTGTGGGCCGGCTGGCCGTTTTTCGTTCGGGGATGGAAGTCGATCGTCAACCGCAGCCTGAACATGTTTACCCTGATCGGCCTGGGGATTACGGTCGCTTACGGCTACAGCGTGGTCGCCACTCTGTTTCCCGGCCTATTCCCCGGGACATTCCGAGGCGCGCATGGCGAGGTGGCAACCTATTTCGAGGCGGCGGCGGGCATCACGGCGCTGGTTCTGCTCGGACAAGTGCTCGAGCTCAGGGCCCGGAGCCGGACCGGCGCGGCGATCAAAGCGCTGCTCGGCTTGGCTCCCAAGACGGCTCGCCTGGTTCAGGACGACGGGAATGAAGTGGATGTCCCGATCGAGCGGGTCCAGCCCGGGGACCGGCTCCGCGTCCGGCCCGGAGGAAAAATTCCCGTGGACGGGGTGGTGCTGGAAGGCGCGAGCAGCGTGGACGAGTCGATGGTGAGCGGCGAGGCGATTCCCGTCGAGAAAACGGCCGGTTCTCGCGTCACCGGCGCGACCGTAAACGGCTCGGGCTCGTTCATCATGCGGGCCGAGCGCGTCGGCGCCGACACCCTGCTGGCCCAAATCGTGCAGATGGTCAGCGAGGCGCAGCGAAGCCGCGCCCCAATCCAGAAGCTGGCGGATGTGGTCGCCGGCTATTTCGTGCCCGCCATTGTCGGCATAGCCATCGTGACCTTTGCGGTCTGGGCGATCTGGGGTCCCAGCCCCCGCATGGCCCATGCCATGGTCAACGCCGTCGCGGTTCTCATCATCGCCTGTCCGTGCGCGCTGGGGCTGGCGACGCCGATATCGATTATGGTCGCCTCGGGGAAGGGCGCCGGCGTGGGGATACTGTTCAAGAACGCCGAGGCCATCGAGCACATGCGCCAGGTGGACACGCTGGTTGTGGACAAGACGGGGACGCTGACCGAAGGGAAACCGAAATTGGCAGCCGTCGAGCCACGCCCGGGCTTCGACGAGAACAGGCTGCTCCGGCTGGCCGCGAGCCTCGAACGAGGCAGCGAACATCCCCTGGCAGCCGCCATTGTCAGCGCGGCCCAGGAGCGCGGCACCGGGCTCGCCCCCGTCGGGAGCTTTTCCTCCCTCACCGGCCGCGGGGTGAAGGGGCAAGTCGATGGAATCGAAGTTTCTCTCGGGAATCAGAAACTGCTTGAGGAGATTCATGCCGACGCCGGCCCGCTGGCCGAAAAAGCGAAAACGATGCGCGCCGACGGCCAGACGGTGATGTTCGTGGTGGCGGACGGGGAAGTGGCGGGCCTGCTCGGCGTATCCGACCCCATCAAAGCCAGTACGCCGGAAGCGATCCGCCAATTGCGCCAGGACGGCATTCGCGTCGTCATGCTAACCGGCGATAGCCGCGCGACCGCCCTGGCCGTGGCCAAAAAACTCGATCTCGATGATGTGGTTGCCGAAGTGCTTCCGCAGGACAAGGCCGGCGTGGTGAAGAAGCTCCAATCCGAAGGCCGCTTCGTCGCCATGGCCGGCGACGGCATCAACGACGCGCCCGCACTCGCACAGGCGCAGGTCGGCATCGCCATGGGCACTGGCACCGACGTGGCCATGCAAAGCGCGGGAATCACTTTGGTAAAAGGCGATCTGCGCGGGATCGTGCGCGCGCGCCACTTGAGCCGTGCCACGATGAAGAACATCAAGCAGAATCTGTTCTTTGCGTTTGTCTACAATTCCGTTGGCGTGCCCATCGCCGCCGGCGTCTTGTATCCGTTCTTCGGTTTGCTGCTCAGCCCGATCGTCGCGGCGGCGGCAATGAGTTTCAGCTCCGTTTCCGTCGTCAGTAACGCGCTGCGCCTGCGCCGCGTCGTCCTGTAGCCGCCGGCGGGCGCTTCAGCCGTGACCGGCGAGGCGCCCGGACCCCCATCCAAAACAAAAGAGCCCGTTCGCCGGAGCGAACGGGCTCTTTTATGCCAGCTGTCTTTCGATAATCGAAGGAAACCTATCAGAACCCGTTGGCCCGATGAACCGGGCGGCAGCGGGAACCTGCCTACCGTCAGGCAGGGACGCTGCAATTCCAATAGAAAGGAGGTGATCCAGCCGCAGGTTCTCCTACGGCTACCTTGTTACGACTTCACCCCAATCAGGAACCATACCTTGGGAGCCTGCCCCCCTTGCGGGTTGGCTCGGCTACTTCTAGTACAGCCCCCTTTCGTGATGTGACGGGCGGTGTGTACAAGGCCCGGGAACGTATTCACGGCGCCGTTCTGATGCGCCATTACTAGCGATTCCAGCTTCATGCAGTCGAGTTGCAGACTGCAATCCGAACTGAGCGCACTTTTATGCGATTGGCTCCCCCTCGCGGGTTGGCAACGCTTTGTGGCGCGCATTGTAACACGTGTGTGGCCCCGGACATAAAGGCCATGCTGACTTGACCTCATCCCCACCTTCCTCTCCGTTATCCGGAGCAGTCCCCTTAGAGTGCCCGGCCGAACCGCTGGCAACTAAGGACAGGGGTTGCGCTCGTTGCGGGACTTAACCCAACACCTCACGGCACGAGCTGACGACAGCCATGCAGCACCTCTACCGGCGTCCCTTGCGGGAAGTCCCGATTTCTCAGGATGGTCGCCGGCACTTCAAGCCCGGGTAAGGTTCTTCGCGTTGCGTCGAATTAAACCACATGTTCCACCGCTTGTGCGGGCCCCCGTCAATTCCTTTGAGTTTCAACCTTGCGGCCGTACTCCCCAGGCGCGGGACTTAACGCGTTAGCTGCGGCACGGACCCCGGACGGGGCCCACGCCTAGTCCCGATGGTTTAGGGCTGGGACTACCAGGGTATCTAATCCTGTTTGCTCCCCCAGCTTTCGTCCCTCAGCGTCAGTTGTGGTCCAGGGAGCCGCCTTCGCCTCCGGTGTTCCTGCCGATATCTACGCATTTCACCGCTACACCGGCAATTCCACTCCCCTCGCCCACACTCTAGCGCGGCAGTTTCGGGAGCAGCCCCGGAGTTAAGCCCCGGGATTTCACTTCCGACTTGCCGCACCGCCTACGGACCCTTTACGCCCAGTCATTCCGAGCAACGCTGGCCCCCTACGTTTTACCGCGGCTGCTGGCACGTAGTTAGCCGGGGCTTATTCTGCCCGTACCGTCAGAGCCGACAAGTCGGCCTTTCGTCCGGGCTAAAAGGGGTTTACACTCCGAGAAGCTTCATCCCCCACGCGGCGTCGCTGCGTCAGGCTTTCGCCCATTGCGCAAGATTCCCCACTGCTGCCTCCCGTAGGAGTCTGGACCGTGTCGCAGTTCCAGTGTGGCTGACCACCCTCTCAGGCCAGCTACCGGTCGTAGCCTTGGTGAGCCGTTACCTCACCAACTAGCTGATCGGCCGCGGGCCCCTCCTCAAGCGTCCACCAGAGGTGGACTTTGATCCCAATGACTTGTGCCATCGGAATGTTATGCGGTATTAGCTCGCCTTTCGGCAAGTTATTCCCCACTCGGGGGGAGGTTGCCCACGTGTTACTCACCCGTTCGCCACGCGCCAACCGTATTGCTACGGCCGCGCGTTCGACTTGCATGTGTTAGGCACGCCGCCAGCGTTCACTCTGAGCCAGGATCAAACTCTCGTTTGAAACCTGGATCCTCGAGTCACGACGCCATCCCGGCAAAACCGGGTGCGCCGGATCGAGGAAAATAGACGGTCGCTCGGTTCATTGAACCGAACGGGTTCTGATACGTTTCCTTCGATTGTCAAAGAACTTGCCCCCTGGCCAGCAGGAGAGCGTGTAGGCAATTCCCGATCATACGCAGGCTTCCACCGTCTGTCAAGGTGCTCGGCGCAATGTGTCTTAGCCAGATAATTCTGTCACCCCTTAACGGCCGCGTGAAAATGTCACCCCATGAGACAGGAGACATTCACGTTGAGCCAACGGGAGTTGCAAAAGGTGGCCGTCATCGCACAGTGCGTGAAAGGGGAACTGGCC
>DATLSU010000073.1:0-64761 GCA_035533975.1 Patescibacteria group bacterium | reverse complement strand
GGCCAGTTCCCCTTTCACGCACTGTGCGATGACGGCCACCTTTTGCAACTCCCGTTGGCTCAACGTGAATGTCTCCTGTCTCATGGGGTGACATTTTCACGCGGCCGTTAAGGGGTGACAGAATTATCTGGCTAAGACATGGCCACTAGCCGTGCTGGCCAGGGCGAGCCTAAACGATTAAGATCATTTTTGGTCTATCCGGCGCCAGGCGCGCGTTTCCGCGCCAGCCAGCATGTGCGCAATTTCAGCGAGGGAAAGAACGCAATTATGAACGAACAGATCGGCGAGCTAAATCCTCCGGACCGGTTGATGCTGACTCCCGGCCCTTCCTCAGTTCATCCGCGCGTCTACCGCGCGATGTCCTCGACGCTGGTCGGTCACAACGACCCCTGGTTCATCCACATGGTGATGAACGAGGTGCAGGTGCTGCTCCGGAGCGTCTTCCGCACCGAGAACCGCATCACCTTTCCCATCTCCGCCGCGGGATCGGGCGGGATCGAGGCCTCGATGGTCAATCCGCTCGAGGAAGGCGACGAGGCCCTGATCTGCGTCAACGGCTCCTTCAGCCAGCGCATGGCCGAAATCGCCGAGCGCGCCCGCGCCCGCGTTACCCAGGTGACCGCCCCCTGGGGTCGCATCGTCGATCCCGAAGACGTGCGCCGCGCCGGCAAGGGGAAGAAGTTCAAGATCCTGGGCGTCACGCACGGAGAAAGCTCGACGACGGTGGCTAATCCGATCGAGGAATATCGCCAGGTCGCCGACGAGCTGGGCGCGATTCTCGTCGTCGATTGCGTTTCCACCCTGGCCGGCATGCCCGTCGACGTGGATGGCTCGCGCCTGGACATCTGCTTCAGCGGCTCGCAGAAAGCCCTGGGCACGCCGCCCGGCCTGAGTCCCATCACCGTCGGCCCGCGGGCCGAAGAAATCTTGCGTTCGCGCAAGACGAAGGTTCAAAGCTGGTATTTCGATCTCACCACCACGATGAAATACTGGGGCAAGGAACGCACCTATCACCATACGCCGCCCATTTCCATCATCTATGCGTTCCGCGAGGCGCTGCGCATGATCATGGAAGAGGGTCTCGAAGCCGGATGGGAGCGGCACCGCTCGAATCATCACGCCCTGGTTGTTGGCCTGGAAGCGATGGGGCTGAAGCTATTCGTCACCGATCCGGCCCACCGCATGATCACCGTCACCGCCATTGAGGTGCCCGAGGCCGTGGACGCCAAGCAGCTGCAACAACAGTTGCTGGCCGATTTCGATATCGAGATCGCCGGCGGTCTGGGTCCTCTGAAGGGCAAGATATGGCGCGTCGGAATCATGGGCTACACATCGCGCCAAAGAAACGTTCTCCTGCTGCTGGCGGCCCTGGAGAAAGCGCTCACCGACCAGGGCTACCGGGTCCCGGCCGGCGCGGGCGTTGCGGCCGCGATTCACGCCTACTCCGAGACGAGCGCCGCAGCCGCATTGAAATAGCGTCCCCTGGCCCGGCCGAGCGAGCCGGGCCGCAATACCAAGACAAACATTTCCATATGCTAGAGAGAAGGCCCGATGCATGTCTTCGGGCCAGAGAACTTGGCAGCGATGAAGGCTGGCCGCTAGGGCAGCGGCATGCCCGGCATGGGCACGATCCCACCCATCCGCAGGATTTCCCGGTATTCGGCCTCGAGGACGAGAGAGATCGGCAACCTGGGGTTTTTCAGGAATTTCACATGGCGCAAGAGAGGATTCCCCCGCATATCGGCGAGACGCACCGCCCGCGGAATCCGCTCGAGCGCCCGCAAGTCGATGATGATGGCCTTCCCGGCCGGATCCCCGGGATCGACGTAGGGATCGCGCGTCACCTCCGCCAGAGCATAAACCCGCCGATCCGGCGTACCGTGGAAAGCCAGTACGCGGTCACCTCGCCGCATCTGTTTCACCAAGCGCCTCACCGGCAAGCTGGCTCCAGCACCGCGCCACATCTCCTTGCCTTTCACAAATAAAGTGTCCCAGTGGTAGCGGCGAGGGTCTGATGACAGGATCCAGTAGCGGCGCTCGTCGGTCGGTTCCATCAAGGTATGAATGGCGGACTATACACGCTCTTGCTTCCCGGGAAAAGGCGCTCGATATAAGTTTCCAGGAGATGGGAGAATAAAAGGAGAATTCGGCCAATTTGACGCTCAATTGACCAACGGCCCGGCTAGTCTACGTCTACCCAGACCTCGTCGTTCCGGATTTCCACCGGGTAGGTTGCAATGCTCATTTCCGGGTTGAAAGTGACCCTCCCGGTGCTGACTTCGTATTGCCACCCGTGCCAGGGACAGGTCAGGATACCGCCCGCCAGTGCTCCTTGACCGAGTGGCCCGCCGCGATGGAGGCAGGTGTTGTTCAGGGCGTAGAACTTACCATCGACGTTCACCAGGGCGATGGTCCGCTCATTCAGCTTCACTTCCCGGACTGTTCCGGCAGGCATTTCATCTTGTCGCACGGCGCGTAGGAACGCCATTCCTCATCGACTCCCTCGGCGGATGGGTGGCCCTTGGAGCCACCGAAATGCGCGGGCGAGTATAGGGCTCTGTTCTGTGGACCGTCAAATCCGGATGCCGGTGAGAGTATCCGGGATCTTGTGCAAGCCGCCCGGAGGGTTCCGTTCGCGGAACAGCTACTGGATCATCCGGTAGCTTCGCTCGCTGCCGATCAGCGAATCGAAGATCGCCAGGACCTGGGAGCGATATTCGAGGATTCGTCCCAGCAAGGCGCGCTGCTCGGGACGCATGCCCCGGTCCCGGCTCCATTTCCGAATGATTTCGGCCGGCACTTCGATATCGTGCCGCAACTGCTCGATCGAATGGCCGCGCAGGAACAGGCCATAGAAGAAGGCCGCTTCCCGCTGCGGGAAGGCGAAGTCCCGATCATCCTCGAATGTGGCCGTCGCCGTTGCCATCGAAATATGAGAGTGTACAGATTTCAAGGGCTTCGTCAAGCATTCTGCACCGCTGCCCAACTGGCACGTTTGTAACCATTTATCTCTTTCCTCGCGCTCACTCCCCCTTGCGCTGCGCCCGACAATCGGGCGATGCAGCCGCCGGCTGGTATACTGGCCGGCTGATATATTCTCCGGGATTTATTCCCCTAGGATTTCATTGCCGATGCCCGCACGCGCCATCGTCGTCCACTACCACGAACTCTGGCTCAAAGGCCGCAACCGGGCATTTTTCCTGAGCCGACTGCTCGACTCCCTCGGCCGCAGCCTCGAAGGGTTGCCGGTCGAGCGCATCGACCGGCCCGGCGACCGCATACTGATCCGGCTGCGTGAGGGGGCCGATGCCGAGCAGGCGTTGGAGCGGCTGGGGCGCGTATTCGGCGTGGCTTACTTCGCCTTGGCGCGGCCGGTCGAGCGGAACCTCGATGCCATTTGCGAAGCCTGCTGGGCGGAGGTGCGAAACCTGGAATTTGCCACCTTTGCCGTCCGTGCCAAGCGGAGCGACAAATCCTTCCTTTGCCGCAGCTCGGAGATCGAGCGGACCGTGGGCGCTTACCTGCTCGGCAAACTGCGAGAGGGCCAGCGCGACGTTCGGGTGAAACTGAGCGATCCCGATCTGACTTGCAGTATCGAAATTCCACCGGGCTCGGCTCTCGTTTATGCCCGGAAGATTCCCGGAACCGGCGGCTTGCCGGTGAAAACAGGCGGGAAGATGGTCTGCCTGCTCTCGGGCGGCTTCGATTCGGTCGTTGCCGCCTACAAGATGATGAGGCGCGGCGCCAACCTGAGCTTCGTTCATTTCTACGGCGCCGGGGCCCAGCCCGGCGAATCGTCCATGCACGTGGCGCGCGAACTGGTCCGCCAGCTGACACGCTACCAACTCACCGCCCAGCTTCACCTGGTTTCCTTCGATTCGATCCAGAGGGAAATCGTTCAAATGGCTCCGGAGAGCTTTCGGGTGCTGCTCTACCGGCGGATGATGTTGCGGATTGCGGCAGCCATCGCCGAGCGCAGGCGCGCACTGGCGCTCGTCACCGGCGACAGCCTCGGCCAAGTCGCCTCACAAACCCTCGAAAATATGGTCGCGGTGGACGCCGCCGCAGCCCTTCCCGTCTTCCGCCCACTGGCCGGCGACGATAAGCAGGAGATCATGGCCCTGGCGCGGCAAATTGGCACCTATGAAATCTCCGCGGAACCTTTCCACGATTGTTGCCCGGTCTTTTTGCCGCGAAGCCCCGCGCTCCGCGCAACCGCCGCCCAGCTCGATCGCGCGGAAATGCGTCTCGACGTTCCCGGCCTGGTGCGCCTGGGGCTCGAGAGCGCCACATCCGAAAGGTACCGGTTAACGGCCGGGCAAGTCGAACGGGTTGCGCAAACGGCCCCGTCGCCGTCGCATCCCGCCGCGGAAGCTGCACTCGACCGGAGTGAACAGCCCGCCCGGCAAGAATAAAGACCCCGCGGCGTCTCAGCGCCTCGACTGGGTTAGGTCGCTCGCGCGCGGGGAATCCCCGCTACGTGCGATAACTCGAGTTGATGTGTATGTATTCGGTGGTGAGATCGCAGGTCCACATTCGGCTGCGGCCGCTGCCGGCTCCCAGGTCGATCGCCACATTCACTTTGGCTTCGAGCATCCGGCGATGCACGTCCGACTCCGAAAACGGTAGCGGCCGGCCGGCGCGAAAGACCAACCGGTCTGCCAGCCAAACCCGCACTTTCGAAGGATCGAAAGGCACGCCGGCACGCCCGGCCGCAGCCAGGAACCGGCCCCAGTTGGGATCGGCGCCGGCCAGCGCCGTCTTCACGAGCGGAGAAGTCGCAATCGTTTCGGCAACCCGCCTGGCCGCACGGTCGCTCGGCGCGCCACGCACTTCAATCTGCACCAGGTGGCCTGCGCCTTCGCCGTCGGCGACGATTTCCAGAGCCAGCTCCCGGCATACTTTTTCGAGCGCCCGGCCAAAACTTTTCTCATCGGCGCTTCCGGTCTCGGGCGGCGCGGCGCCCGAGGCTCCGCTCGCCATCAGGTACACCGAGTCGTTGGTCGAGGTGTCCCCATCCACGGTGATGGCGTTGAAGGTTCCACCGACGGCCTGCCGAAGCGCCCGGGCGAGCCTGGCAGGCCGCGCGGCCAGGTCGGTTACGATGAATGCCAGCATCGTGGCCATATGCGGGTGAATCATTCCCGCGCCCTTGGCGCAACCCGCCAGGCGCACCGTTTTGCCGCCTACGCGGCAACTGGCCCAGGCCTGCTTGAGCCGCGTGTCGGTGGTCATGATCGCGCGGGAAAACTCGTCGAATGTTTTACCGTCTACCGCGCTGTCCCGAACGATCTTCGGCAATGCGCCGATGATTCGTTCGGTGGGAAGCGGCACGCCGATCACTCCGGTCGAACTGACCAGAATTTGCTTCGGCTCGCAGCCGAGTTCCCGTCCCAGCGCGGCGGCGGTGGCTCGCGCGTCCGCCATGCCGCGAGCGCCCGTCGCGCAATTCGCATTGCCGGAATTGACGACGATCGCTCGCACCCGCCCCTTCGATGCCGCCAGATGCTCGGCGGAAACCAGGACGGGAGCCGCTTTCACCTGGTTGGTGGTGAAAACCGCGGCCGCTGAAACCGGCCCCCCGGCAACGATGAGGCCCAGGTCGAGCCGCTGGCTCGGCCCTTTATCCCGGATTCCGCAACTGGCCGCGGCAAACGAAAATCCGCCAGGCAACTTGTTCGTCGATTTCTTCTTGCTCATGGGATGTCGCTTTCTTTTTCCTCGCTCCGTGCCTGTCCGCCCTCAACGGGCGCCTTCGGCCGGCTTTTGCTTTCGCAGCCATTCGCGGCAGTTTTCCAGATTCGCCCGCACGGCCGACGGCGCCGTGCCGCCGGTGAGCGAGCGCCGCTCGAGCGCGGCATCGAGCGTCACCGCCCGCTGCCAGTCCGGCTCGAAGGCGGGTGAGAACTGCCGCATCACGTCGAGGGGCAGATCATTCCACGCCTGTCCGCGGCGCTCGGCTTCCTTCACCAGGGCGCCGACGATCTCGTGCGCTTGGCGGAAAGGAACACCGCGCCCGGCCAGGTAGTCGGCCGCTTCGGTCGCCAGCAAGGCGGGATCGGCCGCCGCTTTTCGCATCCTCTCGGCGTTCACGCCCGTCGCGGCGATAGCGCCCGCCGCCACCTGCGCGGCAGCTAGCATCTGATCGTGCGCGTCGAAGAGGGGCTCCTTATCCTCCTGCAGGTCGCGCTGGTAACTGGCGGGCAAGCCCTTGAGCGTCACCATCAGGGAGACCAGCGCGCCAATGACTCTGCCGGTTTTGCCCCGAATCAGTTCCCAGGCGTCTGGATTCTTTTTCTGCGGCATCATGCTGCTGCCCGTGGAATAGGCGTCGGGCAGGATCAGATAACCGAATTCGGCCGTCGCCAGCAGAATGAAATCCTCGGCCAGACGCGACAGGTGCAGCGCCAAAACAGCCAGCGCAAACAGATATTCGAGAGCGAAGTCGCGGTCTCCCACCGCGTCGATGCTGTTGGCGCTCACGCGGCCGAATCCGATCTCGCGCGCCAGCTTCGCCCGGTCGATCCCGAGCGTCGATCCGGCAAATGCCCCTGCGCCCAATGGGCAGGCGTCGGCGCGCTCGGCTGCCGCGGCCAGGCGCTCGGCGTCCCTCTGGAACGCCTCGGCGTGCGAAAGAAGAAAGTGGGAAAACAGGATCGGCTGCGCGTGCTGCAAATGAGTCATGCCGGCCATGGGAAGGCCGAAATGCCTCTCCGCCTGCCCGGCCAGCGCATCCACCACCCGCACCAGCTCTTTTCGCACGGCCGAGGCGGCGTCCTTCACGAAAAGACGCAAGTCCGTGACGACCAGATCGCTCCGGCTGCGACCCGAATGGAGTTTCGCCCCGAGCGGCCCCAGCCTCTCGATCAATTCCGCCTCGACGAATCCGTGCAGGTCCTCGGCTTCGGCTCGGTCGAGCCAGCCGGGCTCCTTGCGGATGCGATCCCCGATCGCCTCGATCGCGCCGATGGTTTGATCGGCTTCCTCACGCGTCAGCACGCCGGCTTCGGCCAGCGCGACCGCCCAGGCCTTATCCACGGCCAGCTCGAAGGGAAGCAGCCGCCGGTCGAAGCCGAAGGAGCAGTCGAAGCGCCGGAAGGCCTCGTCGGGTCCGCCTTCGAAGCGTCCTCCCCACATCGTTCCCTTTTCCGTCGTCAACGGCCGGCTCCCGGCCGCGGAATCGCCGACAGCGCCAGCAGATGGATGAAGCCCGTGGCATCTTTCGGGTTGTAACCCTCCATGCGGAAGCTGGCGAGGGCGGTCTGGTAGAGCGAATTGGGCGACTGGCGCGACAGCACGGTGACGTTCCCCTTGCGCAACTGCAAGCGCACCGCTCCGGTGACAGGCTCTTGCGCCCGGGTAAAAAATCCGTCGAGCGCTTCCCGCAACGGCGTGAACCACATGCCGTAGTAGACCAGCTCGGCGTAGCGGACGGCGAGCTGCTGGCCCAGATGCAGCGTTTCCCGGTCCAGGCAGATCGATTCCAGCTCCTGGTGCGCGCGCACCAGCAGCGTTCCGCCCGGCGTCTCGTACGCGCCGCGCGATTTGATGCCCACCAGCCGGTTTTCGACGACGTCGGTGCGCCCCACCCCGTTCGCGGCCGCGATCCGGTTCAACTGCTCGACCAGCGCGACCGGTTCGAGCCGGGCGCCATCCACCGATACGGGCAGCCCGTTCTCGAAGCCGATTTCCACTTCGACGGGACGGTCGGGCGCGCTCTCGGGCGCGGTCACCCACTGCCACATCGCTTCTTCGGGCGCGTTGGCGGGGTCCTCCAGCACGCCGCCCTCGTGGCTGATGTGCCAGAGGTTGCGGTCGCGGCTGTAGATGGACTTGGTCGTCTGTTCGATGGGAACGTTATGCCGGTGGGCGTATTCGATCGCCTGCTCCCGCGAATCGATATCCCATTCGCGCCAGGGCGCAATCACCTCAAGTTCGGGAGCCAGGGCCTTGTAGGTAAGCTCGAAACGCACCTGGTCGTTGCCCTTGCCGGTGCATCCGTGCGCGACCGCGTCGGCGCCCACCTGCCTGGCGACTTCCACCTGGCGTTTGGCCAGCACGGGCCGGGCCATCGACGTGCCCAGCAGGTATCTGTACTCGTAGATGGCGCCCGAGCGGAGGGTCGGCCAGATGTAATCCTTCACGAATTCCGCTTTCAGGTCTTCGATCGTGCAGGCGCTGGCTCCGGTCCGCAGCGCCTTTTCGTGCACCGCTTCCACATCCTCGTTTTGCCCGACGTCGCCGACCATCGCGACGACTTCGCAATGATAGTTTTCCTTGAGCCAAGGAATGATGATCGATGTATCGAGTCCGCCCGAATACGCGAGAACCGCCTTCTTGATCAAAGTTCGTCTCCTGGGAGAATTTCAGCGAGTCAGCCGGCCAGCGTTGCCAGAATCGCTTTCGTCACGTGCAGCCGGTTTTCCGCCTGTTCGTAGATAATCGATTGCGGGGAATCGATCACGTCCTCGGTCACTTCGAGTCCTCGATGCGCCGGAAGGCAGTGCAGGAACACGGCGTCGGGCGCCGCCCGGTCGAACAGGCGCCGGTCGACTCGAAACGGCGCGAAAAGCTTTTCCCGCTCGGCTGCTTCCCACTCCTGCCCCATGCTGGTCCAGGTATCGGTATAGACGGCCTGCGCGCCCGCGACCGCCTCTTCGGGTGAAGAGAAGAATTCGATGCTCGCGCCGGTTTCCCGCGCCAGACGGCGCGCGTTCCGGACCACTTCGCGAGCGGGCTGGTAGGCTGCCGGCGCGGCGATACGCAGCGCCATGCCGGTTTGCGCCCCGGCGATCAGCAGCGAATGGCACACGTTATTGCCGTCGCCGACGAAGGCAAGCTTCAATCCGGAGAGATTCCCGAAGCGCTCCTCGAGCGTGAAGATATCGGCCAGCGCCTGGCAGGGATGGAAGCGGTCGCTGAGCGCGTTGATCACGGGGATCGCGGCATGGCGCGCCAGCTCATCCACGTTCTCCTGGGAAAAGGTTCTCACGGCGATCGCCTGGACCCAGCGTTCCAGATTCTTCGCCACGTCCCGCACCGGCTCGCGTTCGCCCAGCCGGGACAAACTGTTATCGACGAAAACCGCTTTCGCTCCCAGGCTCGACGCTCCGACGTCCAGCGTTACCCGGGTTCGCAGCGACGGCTTTTCAAAAATCAGCGCGATGAACCGCCCGTCCAGCGTGTTCCGGTAACGGCTCGGATGGGCCTTCATCTTCGCCGCCAGGCGAAGCACATCGCGCACCTGTCCCGGCGTCCATTCCATGCCGCTCACCAGTCCCGGCGCGGCGGTCACGCGGCGCTCCACAGCCGTTACGTTCATTTCGACCTCTCTTCGCCCGGCACTGCCGCCGGGCCGGCGGCGTCTGTGGTTTCCTGGGCCGCGCCGCGCTTTGGTTTCCATGCCAGCACGCGCTTCATTTTCTTCAAGAACTCGCTCGTGTGCCTCTCATCGATGATGAACGGAGGCAGGAAGCGCAGCACCCGCTTGTGCGTGCAATTAATCAGCAGCCCCCGCTCGCGGGCCCGATCGACGTACGGCGCCCCGTCGATTTCCAGTTCCATGGCCAGCATGAGCCCTTCGCCGCGCACTTCGCGGACGAATCCGGCACGGGCGGCCAGAACCCGCACTCCCTCGCGCAACTCCTCGCCGCGCCGGCGCACGTTCTCGAGAACGTTCTCCTCTTCGATCGTGGCCAGGAACTCGAGCGCCGTGGCGCAGGCCAGCGGCCCGCCGCCGAAGGTCGATCCGTGCATTCCCGGCACGAGGGCCGACGCAGCCTCCTCGCTCGCCAGAAACGCGCCCAGGGGCAGCCCTCCGGCAAGCGGTTTGGCCACGGTCACGATGTCCGGCTTGGCGTCGAATCGCTGGAAAGCGAACGGCCGCCCGGTGCGGCCCATGCCCGACTGGATCTCGTCGGCGACGAGCGCCGCGCCGTGCCGCGTCGCCAGCTCCCGCGCCCGTTGCCAGAAGGCTTCGCTGACGAGGCGGATTCCGCCTTCTCCCTGAATCGCTTCGATGACGATGGCGCAAACGTCGTCGCCGCATTTCGCTTCGAGATCGGCAGCGTCGTTGAAGCGGACGAAATCCGCTCCCGGCACGAGCGGAGCGAACGGCTGGCGGTAGGCCGGTGTGGCCGTGATCGAAAGCGCGCCGAAGGTGCGGCCATGAAAGGAGTTTTCGAGCGCCAGAATCCGGTACCGGCCCTCGCCGAGCTTGCGCGCCCGCGCGCGAGCCAGTTTCAGAGCCCCCTCGACCGCTTCCGATCCGCTATTGCAGAAAAACACGCGGTCGAGCCCGCTCCATGCCGCCAGTTTCGCCGCCAGCGGTTCCTGGAACGGATGGTGATACAGGTTCGAAACGTGGACCGCGCGCCCGGCTTCGCGCCGCATGACGCGCAGCAGGCGCGGGTGCGCGTAACCCAGCGCGTTCACGCCGATCCCGCTGATGAAATCGAGGTAGCGGCGTCCGCCGGCGTCGTACAAATAGCAGCCGCGGCCGCGGACAAAGACCTGCTCCGGCATCCGGTAGGTGTTCATCAAGTGCGACACGGGCGCCGCGCCCGGCAGCATGGCGGCGTTCGCCGGCGTTGTCCCTTCGGTAGATTCCACCAGTTTCTCCACCAGTTTCTCCTCAGGCGGCATGGCATTCGGCCGCGTTGGCAACACGCGTCCCGGGCGCCGGCTCGCCGTGCCCGGCGGCCGTCAATGCTCCCGGCGCCATGCCGGGTACCAGCCGCACTTCCCGCACGCCGGCATCGAGCGCCCGCCGGCACGCTTCGAGCTTGAGCGCCATGCCGCCCTGCACCTTGCCCGAACGCACCAGCTCGTCGACGCGCGAGTAATCGACGCTTTCGAGAACCGCGTCGCCGTCCAGCACGCCCGGAACATCGGTGAGAAACAGCAGCCGGTCTGCGTGACAGTACTCCGCGCATGCCGCCGCCATGTGATCCGCGTTGATGTTGTACAGCTCGCCGTCCCGGCCCATTCCCAGAGAGGCCGCTACCGGCACCACCCCCGCCTGCCAGAGCCGCTCGATAAATTCCAAGTTCACGCCGGCCAGGTAACCCACAAAACCCAAGCCGCCTTCCTCGCCCTCGACCACCATCGGCTCGGCCGAAAAGGCCAGGCCGTCGGCGGCGCACAAACCGATGGCCGGAACCCCGGCGCCGGAAACGGCGGCCGCCAGGCGTTTGTTCAGCAGGCCGCCCAGGACCATCACGGCCGCGTCGCGCGTCTCGCGGTCGGTGACGCGCAGTCCGTTGACGAACCGGCTGGAGATCCCCATGCGCGCCAGCGTCGCCGTGAACGCCTTGCCGCCTCCGTGAATCACCAGCAGCTCGGCTCCTTCGCGCGCGAGCTGCGCGATCTGCCGGCTCACGTTTTCGAGTCCCTCGGCCGATTCCAACAGAACTCCCGCCACCTTCACCACGATTCTCATAGCAGGCCTTCCGTCTCCTTGAGTCCAAACATTACGTTCATGTTCTGCACCGCCTGTCCGGCCGCGCCCTTGCCGAGATTGTCCAGGCAGGAAACGATCACCAGTCTCCGGCCGCCCGGATCCAGCACGAACCCGATGTCGCAGAAATTGGTCCGCTCCACGTGCCGCAATTCCGGCAGCTGGCCGGCCGCCCAGATCCGCACCATTCCCGGCCCGGCGTAAAAGCTGCGGTACAAGGTTTCGATTTCGTCCGGCTCGCGCGGCCCGTCGAGCCAAACGTACACCGTGGCCAGGATTCCCCGCTCGAGGGGCAGCAGGTGCGTCGTGAAAATCATTTGATCGGAGTCCAGGCCCAGATGCCCGGTGATTTCCGGCGTATGCCGGTGCGTGAACAGCCCGTAAGCGCGGAAATTCTCGTTCACTTCGACGAAATGCGTTTCCGGTTTCGGCTGCTTGCCCGCGCCGCTCACGCCCGACTTCGCGTCGCAGACGATTCCCCGCGAACGGTCGATCCAGCCGGAATCGATCAGCGGCTTGAGAGCCAGAATCGCGGCGGTCGGGTAGCAGCCCGGGTTTGCCACCAGCCGCGCCCCCACCAGATCATCCCGGTAAATTTCCGGCAGTCCGTAAACCGCCTCTCTGAGCAGCGCCGCCGGGGCCGCGGGCAACCGGTACCATTTGGCGTAGGTTTCCGCGTCGCGAAAACGGAACGCGCCGCTCAGATCGATCACCCGCAGGCCGGCCGCCACCAGCGGCGGCGCCACTTCCGCCGAAACTTCATGAGGCATCGCCAGAAAGGCAACCGAGGCTTCGCTCGCAACGACCGCTTCCACCGAAAACGTCCGGCAGGGGGCATCGGCGCGTCCGCGCAGATCGGGATACAGCTCGGTCAGGCAATCGACCCTCCGCTCGCCGTCCCGCCCCTCCCGCAGGTAGAAAACCGACTCCTGGATCGACGGATGCCGCACCACCAGCCTCGCCAGTTCGCGCCCGGTGTATCCGGTCGTGCCCACTACCGCGACTTTTGGTCCCGCGGTCATGCGAGAAATCCTTCGATCCTCTCCTTCACTCGCTGGGACGCATCGAGCGAATCGGTGATGACCAAAACCGTATCGTCGCCCCCGATCGTTCCCAGCACTTCCGGCCAACGCTCGCGATCGACCGCCGCCGCCAGCGATTGCGCGCCGCCCGGCGGCGTCTTCAGCACCAGCAGATTCTGCGCCGGCAATACGTCCCGCAAATTCTGGCGCAGCGCCCTGGTCAGGTTCGGCTGGCTCGACCCCTGGCCGGCCAAGCCCAGCGGCTTGTACCCTTCGGCCGTCTTCACCAGCCCCAGCTCGCGCAGATCGCGCGAAAGAGTGGCCTGCGTAACGGCCAAGCCTTGCTCCGCCAGCTGGCACCTCAACTGTTTCTGGTTCGCAACCGGCTGAGCAGTAATCAGTTTCAGAATCTGCCCCTGCCGGAATGACTTCTGCTCAGGCATGGCGATCCAAGTATTTATTCACAGCAATCTAATTTTATACATCGATCCGCACGTTTCCGTCAAACGGATTTTCCCTGCGGAATTTCCCCCAGTCAGGGCCGCGCCTGGCTGCCCCCGTAGCGCGGGTAGAGGTCGGGCCTCACGAAGATAAATGCCACAGGCACAACGGATTTGACGGCCTTGCCATCGAGCATGGCCGGTTTGAAGCGCCATTGTTTGATGGCCTGAAGCGCCTGCTTCGTGAGCGAATCAATGCCCCGCGCAACGCGCACATCCTCGATCTCTCCGGTTGCGTCAAGATGCACTTCCAGTACTACCGTCCCGAACGCCACTGAATTGATGGGATAGGCCGCATCGGCGGTCGCAAGGACCTCCGGCGGCTCGAATTTCGGGGCGAAAGCCGCCACCGGCGAGGACGCGGCACCTGGCGCGGCAGCCAGCCGTCTGCCGCCCGCAAAGGATACCGATAGCAGTACAGCCACAATCGTCAGGACTCTCCGCATGACACTAACCCTCCTTGCCTTTTGGCCTGCCGTCCCGACGCTTCGAGCTTACCGCCATGAGCCGCCGGGCGCGAGGCCCTCGCCATTGACGCTGCGGACACACTCCGCCCCGTACTTTCGTACCGCGAGCGCCGGCGCTTCCGTCCTCGCCGCCAAAACCTTTCGCAAGGGATGGCTTGGTGTAACACTGTCAAGGATGCGCCGCTCCTCCCTCGCCGATTTCATTGCCGGGTTTCGCCGCCACGGCCGCCAGACGGCCCTGGTTTCATCCCACGGCTATCGAATGGAGCGTTGGAGCTACGCCGAACTTTTGGACACGGCATCGCGATTCGCCCGGGAACTGGGCCGGCGCGGCATCGGCAAGGGCGAGCGAATTTTGCTGTGGGGCGAGGATTCGCCCGAATGGGTAGCGGCTTTTCTCGGCTGCGCGCTTTCCGGGGTGGTCGCGGTGCCGATCGATCGCAGCTCGGCGCCGGAATTTGTCGCGCGCGTCGCGGCCCAGGTTCATCCGCGTTTGGCGCTCGCCGGCCGCGATCAACCGGCCGCCAACATCGCCCCGGAGATTCTGATGCTCGAAGAACTCCGCGAAACCGTTGCCGCGCTCCCCGCCGAGCCTTTGCCGCAGGCCGGCCTGGCTCGCGACGACACATTGGAAATCGTCTTCACCTCCGGCACGACGGCCGAGCCGCGCGGCGTGGTCATCTCGCACGGCAACTTCCTGGCCAATCTCGAGCCGCTCGAAACCGAAATCCGCAAATACGATCGCTACGAGCGCTGGGTTCATCCGCTCCGCTTCCTGAATCTGCTTCCGCTCAGCCATCTCTTCGGCCAATTCATGGGGATCTTCGTTCCGCCGCTTCTGGGCGGCACGATTCTGCTTCTCGATACGCTCAATCCGGGCGAAGTGCTTCGAGTGATCCGGCGCGAGCGCGTCTCCGTGCTGGTCACCGTGCCCCGCCTGCTCGAAAGCCTGCGCGACAAAATCGAGCGCGATCTCGAAGCCGAAGGGCGCCTCGAACGGTTTCATCGCGACTTCGCGCAAGCTGAAAAAGAGCATTTTCTGCGGCGCTGGTGGCGTTTCCGCCGCATTCGCCGCCGCTTCGGCTGGAAATTCTGGGCGTTCATCTCCGGCGGAGCCGCGCTCGCCGAAAGCGTGGACAAATTCTGGACGCGGCTCGGCTACGCCGTCATTCAGGGGTATGGGCTCACCGAAACCGCCTCGCTCGTCAGCGTGCAACACCCGTTTCGCCTGGCTCGCGGATCGATCGGCAAGGCGCTGCCGGGGCGCGAGATCAAGCTGTCCGATAGCGGAGAGATTCTGGTGCGCGGCGAAAGCGTCGCCAAGGGCTACTGGCCGGCAAGCGGGGAATCGCCGCAGCCGGTCATCGGCGAGCAGGGCTGGTTTCACACGGGAGACCTGGGCGTTCGGGACGCCGCCGGCAATCTGTATTTCAAGGGCCGGCGAAAAAACGTGATCGTTACGCCCGCCGGTTTGAACGTCTACCCCGAAGATCTCGAATCCGCATTGCGGGCCCAGGCCGGCGTGCGCGACGCCGTGGCGATCGGCATCGACCGGGACGGCAACGCCGAGCCCTGCGCCGTGCTGCTGCTCCGCGAGACCACCCCGGCCGCCGCCGAAGCCGCCGTGCGCGCCGCGAACCAGCATCTCTCCGACTTCCAGCAGATTCGCCGATGGTACATCTGGCCCGAAGACGATTTCCCTCGCACGCCGACCGCCAAGCCCCTGCTTCACGCCATCGCAAGCGCCGTGCGCGACGCCCTCGGCGTCCAGCAGCCTTCCGCTGCCGCCGCGCCTACCGGGGGTCTCGCCGAGATCGTTTCCCGCATCACCGGACGCGCCATCGACCGGCTGGCTCCCGGCGACAGCCTCGCGCGCGATTGGAATCTCACCTCGATCGAGCGCGTCGAGCTGCTCGCCGCTCTCGAAGACCGCTTTCAAGTCGAACTCAACGAAAGCCAGTTCACCGAAACGACCACCGTCGGCCAGCTCGAACAGCTGCTTCGCCAGCCCGCCGCCCGCCGCTCCGACTACGTTTATCCCCGCTGGGCTCAGCGCTGGCCGATCGCCTGGATACGAGAGGCGATCTACTATTCAATCGCCTGGCCCGCCACGCTGCTGCTCGGCTATCCGTCCGTTCGCGGCCGCGAGCGCCTGGCCGGCCTGCGCGGTCCCGTTCTGCTGGTCTCGAACCACGTTACGAGCATCGACATCGGCTTCATTCTCGCCGCTCTTCCCGCGCGTTTCCGCAATCGTCTGGCGGTGGCGATGGGCGGCGAACGCCTGGCGACCATGCGCCGCGCCCCGCCCGAGCGAGGCGTGATTTATCAATGGTATTCGCGCATTCTTTACGCTCTGGTCGTCACGATCTTCAACGTGTTTCCGCTGCCGCAAACGGCCGGCTTCCGCGAGAGCTTCGCCTACGCCGGTGAAGCGGCCGATCGCGGATACAACTTGCTGGTTTTCCCCGAAGGCGCCATGACGCAAGACGGCAACATGCGGCCGTTCCGCGCCGGCATCGGCCTGCTGGCGCGCGGCCTCGAACTGCCGGTCGTTCCCATGCGCATCGACGGCCTGTTCGAATTGAAGAAGGCCCGGCGCTGGTTCACGCGTCCGGGCCGCATTCGCGTGACGATTGGCGACCCGGTCCGCTTCGAAGCCGGAACCAAACCCGAGGAGATCACCGAGCAGCTCCAGCGCCGCGTCTCATCTCTTTCCAGCGAGTGAGGCATGTTGTCATTCCGAGCGAAGCGCCAGCTCGCCGCAGCCTTGGAGAAGGCGGGAGGAATCTCTCACAATCCGCTGCAACCGGGTCTCCAGCCGCTCATCCAATATGTTGTATAAATACAGTTCCGATTCAAACGGGGAGGGCAGCATGTTGCAAGCAACCACCGTAGTCACGCCCGCACGTTTCGAGCAGGGCCTCCATTACGCGGATTTCCTCGCGCAAGCGACCGTCAATCGCGACAAATTCGAGCTGTACTATCAGGATTCTCCTTTGTCGCCTGACGACATCGCGTTCTTCAAGAAGGCCGCCGCCCTGCCGAACGGCCCGGCGAAGATTCTTGCTTTGGCCGAGCCCTGGTGCAGCGACGTATATCGCGAACTTCCCGGCGTCGCGCGCCTCGCCGAGGCCGCCGGCATGGACTTGCGAATTTTTTTGCGCGACCAAAATCCCGACATCATGGACGAATTCCTCAGCAATGAAGGAAAATCCCGCGCCATACCCGTTTTTGTGTTCTACACGAAAGAGACCCGCTACATCACGCATTTCACCGAGCGATCGGCCGCCGCTCACGCCGAGCTGGCCGCGATCATGAAGCAGGCCAGCGCCGAAATGAACCTGCCCCCGGAAACGACGTTCAAAACGGCGCCGGCGGCCGAAAAACAGACATTCATCCGGAACGTGATCGCCAAGATTACGCTCCGCTTCCCGGATTGGCGCAAACAATCCATCCAGGAGATGCGGACGCTGCTTTCGACGGCCCTGCATATTCCGGACCAGGGATAAACGGCGCGCATGGACAGGCAAGCTCCCATCGTCTACACCATCCGCGGCTGCGATGCGTGCGTGAAGCTGCTGCAAAAATGGGACGCCGAAGGCGTCGCCTACGAAGAACGCCGCGTGGAGTTGAGCCAGGCGGTGCTGGACGAGGCGCGCGGCTACGGCAGCATGGTTCCCATCATCGTTTGGCCGGACGGAAGAGTGGAACAAGGCTTCGACGGCAGCCTGGGCTGTTTCATTTGAGGCTGGGCGCGGCGGGCCGGCCCGCGGGCGGCAAAAGCGCTCTGGTGGCGCGAGCGCCCCTGGCCGCGCACCTTCCGCCTTATAACCTACCGGAAACGGGCTTCAGGGGCTAAAGCCCCACGCTCTTTGTGGTTTCTTTGTCGGCGCTGAAACGCCAACCCCCGGTGCCGTTCGCCGCAAATTCGGCTCGGAGTCGCTCACACTCTGCGGGAGCGCCTTTCAAAAGCTGAAACTGGCGCCGACGTTGATCAGCCGGTTGGCCACGGGATTTCCTACCTGGGCGGAGAATGGTCCACTGGCCAGGGCAATCGAGCGGCCGAAGAGCGGCGACCCCAGAACGTTGACTGGCGGAGCCAGATTTACATTGTTCAGCAGGTTCAGCACGGAGACGCTGAGCGTCAGTGCATAGCGGTGGCTCGTAGCCCCGCCCAGCCCGAAGCCGCCTCCGCCGCCCAGGCCGCGTCCACCCAAGCCCGCTCGATGATCGTAACGGCGCCCGGCGCCGGCCGCCTGCGCGGTCCCTTTGCCGCCGTGCAACGCGCCGCCCTCCCCGCCCAGTCCGAACGTGCGGCTCAGCCTCAGGTTCATCATGAAATTGGCCGGCCCGGTTTCCGTGTTGGGAGGAATCAGCACGTCCGACGGCCCCGGTGCGATATTGAAAGCTCCATACGGCGTTACAACCAGATCGGCTGCCGGCGTCGACGCAGTGGCCGGCGCGGGACGTGCGTTGTGAATCCCCGTGCCGTATAGATCCTGCGGGAGCGTGATGCTGAAAGGCATGCCGGAATTCGCCATCATCACCGAGCTCAGCCGGATGCCCAGCGGCGCGGCCAACGTGCCGCCGATCATCGCGCGATGGCGAATGCCAAAAGCCGCGCGGCCGTAATCCGCATAAATGTTCCAGGGATTGGCCGGAAAGCTGTCGGCGCCGTCGGCGTCGCTGTGGGCATCGTTGAAAACGTAATAGCCGAAGATCGAGACGCGACTGGCGTGCACGTGGACGTTGGCGATCCATTGCGTCTGCCGGAAGATGCCGGCCGACTGATATTCATAGATGTTTCCGGCCGAGTTGCCGAGCGGGCGCACGCCGCTCGAGGGATCGCCGGGGGTGAATGTGCCGGGTAGCGGCGCATTGACGTCGTTGACCAGGAACTGGGCATCTCCGCGGGAGTAGATGTAGGTCAGCGAAATTGTCGTGCTCGGCAGCAACTGGCGTTCGAGGCTCACCGCCGTGTCCATGTCGTAAGGCGAGCGAATGGTGGGCGAGATGCGATAGACGGTCGGCACGGAATTGGCAACGCCCGCCAGGGCCGAGGCGGGCGGCGCCGCCGGGAAAAAGCCGGGCTGGGCCACGATGTAAGTGATTTGGTTTTGCCCGTTCAGCCGGGCTGCGACGATCATCTGGTCGTCGTCGAAACGCTGATAGAAAATGCCCCAGCCCGCGCGCAACACCGTCTTGACGTTCGAACCGTGGCCCAGGCCCCAGGCGATGCCGAAGCGGGGCGCCCAATCGGCGTGGTCGCTGATTACGTTTTCGGATTCGAACCGGAGGCCGTAGCTCGCGGTGAAATGCGGCCGGAGATGCCAATCGTCTCCCGCGAAAAGCGCCGTATCGACCCGGGTGACCGAAGCGCTCAGGGTTCCCGAGGTGACGTTGTACTGGCTCGGGCCATAGCCGGCCGCCTGAATCTGGCTCATGGTCAAGCCGTTTTGAAGGCCTTGCTCGGTTTGCTGATAATCGGCCAGGGAGTTGAAGGTAAAGGTGCCGTTAAAATTATTGCTGTACTCCTGCCGGCGGCGAATGACGCGCAGCATGCCCCCAAACTGGATCAGATGGCCGCCAAGCGACATGGTCGTCAGGTTTTGAAGCTCGTAATGAGTTTCATGGCGATCGAGTGCGCCGTTGCTGTTGCCGCCACCGAGGAAAGCCCCCAGTACGTCGATCGTGGGAGCAAGGCTCAGCGGCTTCTGCACATCGTGAAAATGGATGTATTCGAACCGAATCTCGTTCACCACGCGCGGGCCGAACACCTGGCTGTCGAATATCTGCACATCGTGATGATGCTGGTTGTTGTCGTAAGCCTGCGAAGGCAGCGCCTGCGTATCCACGCCGTCGTTGTACTCGCCCACGTTGTAATAGCCATAACTGACCGTCAGCGTGTTGTTCGGACTGAGCTCGAAATCCAGCCGCGGCCCCACGGCGGTGAACGTGCGAGGATTGGCCACCGTAGCGACGTAAGGCTGGATGTTCAGGTTCGAATCCAGCACCTCCGTGTTGACCAAATTCGCCCGGTTGATATCGCGGCGCTGGAAATTGACGAAGAAAGAGGCGTTCTTCCCCAGCGGACCGCCCAGTTCCCCATTCCAGAGCCAGGTGTGGTAGGAGGGCGGCGTCTCGCCCGGCGCGGCCAGAAACGGGCTGAGGGCATTCATGGCGGAGTTGTTGTATTCCACCGAGGCGCTCCCGTGGAAGGCCGCGCTTCCCGGCTTGGTGACGACGTCCACTCGCCCGTAACCCAGCCGGTCATTTTGGACTGCGAAAGGATTCGAGTTGACCCGAATTTCGCGGATATCGGCTTTCGGCGGCAGGTCGGCGCCCGAAAGGCCGTTGACGTAGATCTCGCCCCCGCCCGCGCCCACCGAAGGCCCCGCCAGCTCGCCCAGCTGGCTCTGCAGCTCGTCCGGGTCGTTCGAGAGCGTACTCAGATCGTGGCCCGTGATCACCACCGCGGTGGAGTTGCTCTCCGGAGAAAGCTCAATGCGAGGGGCGCTCGAGTTCACCTCGACCTTCTGCGATTGGGCCGCGATGGCCAAGCCAATATCCAAGGTGGCCGTCCCGGACCCGGCGATCACCACGCCCGTTTTGACGTAGGGAGAAAATCCAGGCGCATCGGCCGTGACGGTATACGAACCGGGCGCGAGTCCGGAAATTTCATAGTGGCCCCGGCTGTCGGTTCTCACCGTTCGCGAGGGTCCGCTTGGCTGGGCGGTCACGCGCACCGTTGCTCGCGGCACAACCGCGCCGGAGGGGTCTGTAACGTTGCCCTGTAAATGGCCCGGTCCTTGCGCGCGCAGGACCCTGCCCGTCCCAAGCGCCAGCAAGAGCACGCCCAGGATAGGCCAAATCCGTTCTCTAGCGTGCCGTTTCAACGTCATTTCCTTGATCGGGAATGGGGCACAGGTTGCCTCACTGCAGGCGCTATTCATTGAGACGGAAAGCGAATCATTCCGGTTTCTTGGAACAGGCCCGCCCATTCGCGGCTGCCCGGCCACTGGGTCAAACCGCGAAGCTTTTTTCATTTTACGCCTGCGCCTGGCGCGCAGCCTTAAACAAAGATTAGTTTTGATTCATGCGCGCCATCCTTTTCGGCATCATTTCGCAATCGGGGTCCGGCACTGGGGGCCGGCGCTCGGCGCAGTTCGAGCGCCTCGCCAATCGACTGATTCCCCATGCCGGGAGATAGCCCGCAAGTTAGGCGGTAATGTGCCCTGCGAGGCGGCGCGATAGAATGGATAGCAGCGAATTTCCCGCGCCCCGAGGATGAGGGAGCCCGTGTCCGAATTGACGGTTCTCTACGATGGCAGGTGCGCGCTCTGCCGGGCGAGCGCCGATCGCGTGCGCCGCCTCGACCGCGAGCATCGCATTACTCTGGTCGATCTCCACGATCCGGAAGTCGCCGCGCGATTTCCGCAAATCGATCCGGAACAAGCGTTGCGGCTGATGCAGGCGATCGACGCCCGCGGGCGCGTTACGAGCGGCGTGGATGCGTGGGCCGAAATCTGCCGCGCGCTTCCCGGCTGGCGGACAGGCGCATGGCTTCTGAAGCTTCCCGGCATCCACGGGGCCGCGAGCCAGCTCTATGGCTGGGTCGCGCGCAACCGCTATCGATGGAACCCGGAAGCCTGCGCCGACGGCGCCTGCGCCGTGCACGTCCCTCAGCGCCGTTAGCCAATCCTCGCCACGCCCCACACCCATTGCCGTTCTGCTCGTATAATGGCCGCGGCAATGGAATACCGGCCGGCCAAGCTCGCCCGCTTCCTGCTCGGTCCCAGTTCCGGATATTTGGGTGTTCGCTGGTTCTTCTTGCGGGCGCTCGGTTTAATCTATTTCTCCGCGTTCTTCTCTCTCACCTACCAGATTCGTGGCCTGATCGGTCCGCGCGGGATTCTGCCGGCGGGAAACTATCTGCAAGCCGTGGCGAAAACGCTCGGCGGGCTGCGTTACTGGTACGCGCCGACGCTGCTTTGGGCGGCGAGCGGGAATCGGGCGCTCGAACTGCTTTGCTGGGTGGGGATGGCGGCCTCGATTCTGGCGATCGTGAATTTCTGGCCTCGGCTTTCCTTCTTCCTTTGCTTGATTCTCTTTCTTTCGTTCATCGCGGCGGCGCAGGATTTCGCCGATTATCAATCCGACGGCATGCTGCTCGCCGCCGGATTGCTGGCGTTGTTCTTCTCCCCGCCGGGCTGGTGGCCCGGCTGGGGCGCCGACCATCCCCCCTCCCGGGCCAGCCTCTACCTGCTGCGCTGGGAATGGTTTCGGATCTACTTCGAATCGGGTTTCGCCAAGATGGCCGGCCACGATCCCGAATGGCGGAACTTCACCGCCGTGGATCAGTATTATCAAAATGGCCCGCTGCCGACCTGGATCGGCTGGTACGCGCAGCACCTGCCGCACTGGTTTCAATCGGCGACGGCCTTTTTTATTTTGGCGCTCGAGTTGGGACTGGTCTGGTTGATGTTTTTCCCGCGGCGCTTTCGCATCGGCCTGTTTTTCGTGGCGACGGCCGTTCAGATCGGCATCATCCTCACCGCCAACTATGCCTTCTTGAACTATTTCGTTCTGGCGGAAGGCTTCCTGCTTCTCGACGACCGGTTTCTCGGACGGCTGCTGCCGAAAAAGCTTCTCGCGCGCCAGCAAGCCGAGATGGCAACCGTGACCTTGGAAACACCGGCCGAGCCGGCCGTGCTTTCGCTCGGCCTCGGCCCGACGCAGGCCGAACCTGCGCCGCCCACTCCGCTCGCCGCGAACCCGGCCAGGGGCCTCGATTGGCGCAAGCTCGCAGCGACGGCTAAACTCTGGCTCGGTGGAATCGTTCTGGGCTGGATTTTCTACGCCACCGTGGCGTTGTTCGCCGGCAGCGTCTTGCCGCAATGGCCCGCTACGGTTCTCTCTCCGTTTCGCTTTGCCAACATCTACGGCTTGTTCGCCGTGATGACGCGCAACCGGTACGAAATCGAGTTCCAGGGTTCCACCGACGGCAAGACGTGGATCGCCTATCCATTCCGCTACAAGCCCCAGGACCCCTCGAAGCCGCCCGGCATCTACGCGCCCTACCAGCCGCGCTTCGATTGGAATTTGTGGTTCGCTTCGCTCGGCATGTGGCAGCAGTCGCCATTTGTGTTGCAGGTGGAAGAGCGGCTGCTCGAAAACGATCCCGACGCGCTGAACCTGTTTGCCAGAAATCCCTTCGCTGCCAAGCCTCCGGCGGAAGTGCGTGCGATGATTTGGCAATATTGGTTCACCGGTCCCGCCACGAAACGCGCGACGGGGCGCTGGTGGCGGCGCAAACTCCTGGGCCTTTACGCCCCGGTGCTCCAGCGCGAGCCCGACGGCCGGTTTGGCGTCATTCAAATGCCCGCCACCATGATCATGCAGGAATAGAACGAGGAGCGATATGGCACGCCAGAACGAAGTTACCGCCCAGCAAGTGCTGAATGCTCTCGCCGAAGGAGCCGCGCCGAAAAGCCTTGGCGAGCTGGCGCGCTCGCTCGGGCTCTCCCGCGCCGGCCGCCTGGCGCGAAAGCAGTTGCAAAAAATTCTCGGGGAACTGAAACGAGAGGGCGAGATCGTCGAGATGCGCTACGCCGGCCATCGCGCTTTTCGCGTCCCCGCCGCTCCTGCCGGACGCAAGCCGATTGTCTCTGCTGCCGCCCCTGGCGGCGGCCGGCGGCCGCAGCGCGACCCCAATCTCTTCACCGGCCGCATCTTGCTGCATCGAGATGGCTACGGCTTCGTCGTTCCGGACGCTCCGCTCGGCATCGAAGGCGATCTCTACGTCCGGGCCGACGCCGTGGGAGATGCGATGCACGGCGATCGGGTGATGGCGCGAATCGAGCGCCGCCGCCCGGACGGCCGCGCGGAAGGGCGCGTGGTTCAGATCGTCAGCCGCGCGCACCCGAGCGTCGTGGGCATATTCCGGTACGCGGGGCGCGGTGGAATCGTGACGCCCCTCGATCCTCGGCTGGCGCAGGAGGTCATTATCGTGCCCGCCGGCGAGGAAATTCCGCCGCCGCTCAAGCAGCCGGCGCAGCCGCCGGCTCGCCGCCCGGAGCTGGACGGCGCCGCGGTGAACGTCGAGCTGACGCGCTTCCCGCGTGGCGGCGTGCGCGCCGCCGGGCGCGTCGTCGAAATTCTCGGCAAGCCGGACGAGCCGGGTGTCGATATCGAAATCATTATCCGGAAGCACCATTTGCCCTACGTTTTCCCCGACGAGGTTCTGGCCGAAACGCGAGCCGTCCCGCAGTTGGTCCCCTCGGGCGCCATGGAGGGCCGGGAGGATTTCCGCGAACTCCCCATCGTAACGATCGACGGCGAGACGGCGCGGGATTTCGACGATGCCGTCTACGTCGATCGCTTGCCCGGCGGCCATTACCAGCTCCAGGTGCACATCGCCGACGTCGCCCATTACGTCCCCCGCAGCTCGCCGCTCGATCAGGAAGCGCGCCTGCGCGGCACATCGGTCTACTTTCCCGACCGCGCCATACCGATGCTTCCGCAGGATCTCTCGAACGGGATCTGTTCCCTCAATCCGCGCGAAGACCGGCTGGTGATGAGCGCGATCATGGAAGTCGATGCTGGCGGCCGCGTCGTCGGCGCACGCCTCACGCCGGGCGTGATCCGATCGGCCGAGCGGATGACGTATACGAACGTCAACCTGGTCCTCGAAGGCGAACCCGGCGCGACCGCGCGCTACGCCGCGCTGGCCGACCGTTTCCGCCTGATGAAGGAGCTGGCCCTGGTGCTCTACGGCCGGCGCCAGAATCGCGGGGCCATCGATTTCGATCTACCCGAACCGGTAATCCAGTTTGACGAGCTGGGGCACATGCTGACCATCGCCCGCAGCGAGCGCAACATCGCCCACCGCCTGATCGAAGAGTTCATGCTGCTGGCCAACGAACAGGTGGCCCGATATCTCGAAGAGCGCGGCCTGCGCTCGCTGCACCGCGTCCACGAAAAGCCCGATGCCAAGAAGGTGATCGAGTTCGAGGAGCTGGCCCGCGCGTTCGGCTATTCGCTCGGCCTGGGCACCGCTCTCGATCGCCCCATCGCCGTCCGGCACGGCCGCCTGGCCGCCCAAACGCACTCGGGCTATCGCGCCCGCCGGCAGCGTCCCCTGGAGGTTCGCGTCCCGCTCGATATCGATATCCTGCCGGAGCACTATCAGCGGCTGGTGGAAAAGATCGCCGGGCAGCCCGAGGAACGGATCCTTTCCTACCTCATGCTTCGCTCGCTCAAGCAAGCGCACTACTCCGCCGAGCCCACCGGCCACTTCGCCCTCGCCCTCGACTTCTACACGCACTTCACTTCGCCGATCCGGCGTTATCCCGATCTGATCGTGCACCGGATCCTGAAATGGGCGCTCGAAAATCCCGGCGAAAAAGCCCTGGCCGGTCCCTACCGCGGGGGCGAGCTGGAAGAGGTTGCCGCCGAATCTTCCGAGGCGGAGCGCCGGGCCGTCGACGCCGAACGGGAAGTGATCGATTGGAAAACGGCCCAGTTCATGGAACAGCATCTGGGCGAGGAATACGAGGCGATGATTATTTCGGTGCTGAAATTCGGTTTCTTCGTGGAGTTGATGGAGGTGTTCGTCGAGGGTCTGGTGCCGGTCGACCGCCTGGAGGAAACCGTGGGCGAACGCTGCCACTTTCGCGAGCTGGACCACGCCATCGTGAGCCAGAGCCGGCGTCACCGCTTCCGGTTGGGTGACCGGATTCGCGTGCGAGCCGAGCGAATCGACCCGCTCTTCCGCCGGGTCGAATTCGCCGTCGTGGCCCGATCGTAAGATCGGGCCACCGGGCGGCCGGCTTGCCGCGGGCTATGGAGGGGCCAGCGGCGGGAAGAAGCAAAACGGCAGATCCCGGGCGGTGCGCAGGCCGGCCGGAGCGGCCAGCAGAGCGGGAATCGCGTTTACCGCGATCGACGCGGTGGCCAGATCGCCGTGCGTTCCACCGGGAATGACCATCTGCAGGTCGGGTTCGCCGCTGAGATGAATCGTGTCGCTGGCGTCGGCGGCGCCGAGATACATTTTCAGTTCCAGATAGATCCGCTCTTCGCCGCCGGCGATTCCGCGGGCAACCTGGTGAATGCCGGAAACCTGACCGGCCTGCACTTCCAAATATTCGGAGCGGATCGCTTCGGTCGCGATGACCGGCTCAACGGTTTCGGTGATCGTATCGACGTCCAGACCGAGCCCGTCCGAGATCATGGCCACCGATTCCAGCAGGCCCACGTGCTTGATCGAGCCTTCGGTCGCTTGCCGGTGAAACTCCTCGACCGTCAACCCGGCGCCGACCTTTTTCTGCAAGGAGAGCCGCCTCTGGCTGGCGTCGACGATGCGCACGGCCCTGGCATGATCGACTCTCTGACACGCCGCCGACAAGCCGAGAAGCAGCTTGTCCATGACGAAACCGGGATTCACGCCGGTACCGAGAATCGTCACGCCCGATTCCTTCGCCGCCTCGTCGAACTTGGCCGCCAGCTCCGGATGCTTGCGAAACGGATAGGAGAGTTCCTCGCACGCCGAGACGACGCACGCTCCCGCTTCCAGGCATTCCATCAACTGGCCGGCGACATCGGTCAGAAACGATGACGTGGCGTGAACCACGACATCGGTCGGGCGGGAAAGCACCTCGGTCGGATCGCCCGACACCGTCACGCCCCAAGGGGCATCGTCCGCGCCGACGATTTCGCCGAGATCGCGCCCGATCTTTTCCGGATCCTTGTCGATGGCACCCACGATGACCAGGGCTTGTTTCTGGCGCATCAGACGAACGATGGATGCGCCGATGGGGCCTACCCCGTACTGCACAACCCGTATCTTCTTTTTCATTCGAGCACTCCGGTGCGAATGCCCATTATCACAAAGAAATATCCCCGTTCAACGTTTTTTGCCAACTTTCCTTGGATGGGCGTTCTTTCGGCAAATGCCGCCGGGAGTCAAGTTCCGATCCCGCTATCCGTGCCGTAGCGGCAAAGCCCGCGCGCCTTGCGGGTGGCAGCGGGGAAGGCCATAATTCCGCCGTGCCTTCCGGCTCCCGCAAACGCGTCTGGCAAAGGGTCGTCATTCGCCTGGCCGGCAGCGCATTGATTTTTGCGCTGCTGTTCTACTTCGTTCCGTTCGCCGAGGCGTGGCAGGCCTTTCGCCGTCTGCCGCCACTGACCTGGGTCCTGGTGCTGGGCGCCTATCTCGGCCTGCACCTGGTCGGCGTGAGCAAATATGAGTTGATGCTGAACGGGGCCGATGCCGGACTGAATTACCCGCAAGCGGCGCGCTGTTATTTCGCCGGAGTGTTCAGCACGTTGTTCCTGCCGTCGGTGGTGGGCGGGGACGTGGTGAAGGCCGGGCTGGCGCTGCGGCTCTCGCGAAGCAAAGCCGGGGTTCTTCTGGGCAGCCTTTTGGACCGCCTGCTGGATGTTGGCGCGCTCGTGGTGCTGGCCACGGTCGGAGCCGCGCTGGCGCCTACCCTCAAACCAGCCGACCAGCGGGGATTTATCACGGTTTTGGCGGTTCTTGCCTCCATCCTTCTGGTGGGAATCGGGATCCTGGCGTTTCTGCCCGGACGCCGTTTTTCTTACCGGAATCGCAGGCGGCTGGTGCGCCTGAGGCGCGCCGGCCGCTCGATCGCAAGGCATCCGGGACGAGTGCTCGGGGCGCTGGGCCTGGCCTTCTTCGTCCAACTCGGCTTCCTCTCGCTCACGACGCTGGTGGGAGCGGCCTGCGGCCTTCATCTGCCGTATCGGGCTTGGCTCTTCGGATGGCCTCTGGCGAAAATTACGGCCTTCGCACCGATCGGGCAGGCCGGAATGGGCGTGCGGGAAGCGGCGCTGGCGGCTTTTCTGACGCCCTTCGGCGCCAGCGCCGGACTGGTCGTCGGAGTCGGGCTGGCGTGGGATACGATCGTCATCGCCGCCGGCCTGACGGCGGGCCTGATCTCGCTGGTCGTGGGCCGATTTGCGGCCGCGCAGTCCCGGCACATCGACGCCGGGGTCGCGCCACGCTTCGGCGTCCGGCCCTCCTGAGACGCCCCCGGCAACCCGCGAAAAACGCCCGAAACGATCGCCGTCATTTTTCGGGTGAGGTCGGAGAGCCGCTAAAAGACCGTGGCCTCTTCAAATCCGTGCTTTCCGCCAGGCCCGATTTTTCAAAACTCGCGCTCGCCGCTCGCCCGTCAGCCAATCGAAGTCAGCTGGGCAAGTGGAACATCGTAGGAGGAAGCAGACGGTGGCGGAGCGGTTTCGTATACAGATTCCCAAGTCGCCGGATCCTCGTATAGAGGCTCGAGCGCCGCATCGGCCGGAAGGCGTTTGCCGGTTCCCGGCTGCATGGCGAACTGCGCGATCGATTCCAGCACCATCTGGTCCCAGAAGTGATGCATGTAGAACGCCGTGAGGACGTAGCAATTCAGCGCGCAGCCGCGCCAGCATTCCTTCCACGCGCCGAATTTTCGCTCCCCGGCCCGATAGACCGCCTCGATCGAACCGAGATCGAGCAGGTTGCCTCCAATGCGGCCCAGCGGCTGGCAGGGGAAGAACACGTCGCCGTTCGGATAGACGTGCGGCACGGCCGTCGCGTAGCAGGGAAACGGGCGCCCGAGCAGGAGCGTTTCGATCGATTCCATCGAACCGAGAATCGGGTAGCCGCGCCGCTTGAGTTCGACGATGTGGCGGACCAGACGCTGGTAATCGGGCCGCGCCAGCAGGGCGCGGTCGGGAAGCGAATCGCTCGTGGCGGAAACGGGCGCGAAAACGACATCGTGGTGGAAGCAGAATTCCATCACGCGATAGGCCTCGGCGATCGTATCGCCGGTGATGACGCAGTTGATCATGATCGACATGTGGCGGCGGCGCTGCTCGCCGGCGTAGTGAGCGATGATTTCGTAGATCCGGCGGGCCTGGCCGGCGCCGGCGCCGAGCAATTCGTCCCAGGCGGCGCCGTTCATCGAGTCGAGGGAAATGATCAACCGGTCGGCGTAGTCGAGCACCTGCTCGCGCAAGGGAAGCAGCAATCCATTGGTACCGAGATAGATGGGGAAGAAACGCAGCCGCCGCGCCTCGCGAAGGATTGGGACGATGTCGGGACGGACCAGCGGCTCGCCACCGGTGAAGTAGATGGACGACATCTCGCGGCGCAGGCGCGCGAGCACGGCGAAGGCGCCTTCGGTATCGAGATCGACCGTGTCGCGGATCGGATAGTGCTCGGTGCAGTATTCGCATTTCAGATTGCAGCGGTGAGTGACGTAGTAGGAGCCGATGAGCGGCCGCAGCTTGTAATCGCCGCGGGCGACCCGGCGGCGATTCGTGCGATAGGTGAGGATGGCCTGGATGGCGCCGCGCAGGTTCTTGCCCATCACCTGCCAGCGGCTATCGTGCTCGAAAAGGGGGCCGGGAGCGGCGGTTTCCGGGGAAAGCATTTCGGCTGTGTTGCCGAGGGAAGCGGGAGCGTTTGTCGTCATAAAGCCATTATCCGGAAGCGGCGCGCGACGGTAAAGCTCACCGCTACGCCCCAATCGAGGAAATGCCGTCCGCGTTTCGGAAACCGCAACTTCCCCCACCGGGCGGACCGTTCGTTCGCCCGGTTTGCCTGGCCAGTGAATTCTCAGCTAGCCTCCTTATCATGCCTGCCGGCTCCGAACTGCATTGGATTCCCCTCGCCATCTTCCTCTTGACCTACGGCTTCATCGCGATCGAGAGCAACCTGGGCTGGCATTTGGACCGCACGGCGACGGCCTTCTGCGGGGCCGTCGCGATGGTGCTGGCGGGATCGGTGCGGCCGCAGGATGTGGTGGGAGCGATCGATTGGGGAACGATCGTATTTCTGCTCGGGATGATGATCCTGGTCGCGCATTTCCAGGTGTCGGGCTTCTTCGATTGGGTGGCGGCGTCCGTGGCCCGTGTGGCGCGAACGCGCTTTCAGTTGCTGGCTTTGATCGTTTTCTCGGCGGGGATTCTTTCGGCTTTTTTTGTCAATGACACGATCTGCCTGATCTTTGCCCCCCTGGTGCTGTCCGTAACGGCGGAACTGGATTTGCCGCTGGCTCCCTACGCGATCGCTCTGGCCATGGCTGCCAACATCGGATCGGCGATGTCGGTAACGGGAAATCCGCAGAATGCGCTGATCGGCGTTTCGGCGCACTTCACCTTCCTGGATTTTCTGGGACATCTCGCTCCGGTTTCCCTGGTTGGGCTGGGCTTGGAGTTGGGCGTTCTGGCCGTGATGTACCGGAATCAGGTCTTCGGCCCTCTGCGGCGACCGCCCGCGCCCGCGGCGCCGCGGATCAACCGCGTGCTGCTGGCCAAGTGCGGCGTTTCGGCGTCGTTCGTGCTGGTGCTTTGGGCGATGGGCTACTCGTTTCCACTGGTGGCGATTTCCGTTGCGGCGGTGATGCTGATTCTGGGCCGGGTGCGGTCGCGCGAGATCCACCAGCGCGTGGACTGGGAACTGCTGCTGTTTTTCGTTTCCCTTTTCGTGGTGGTTCGCGGCTTGGCCGCTTCGGGCGTGGTGGAGCCGATGGTGCAACTCTTCCGGCCCTGGCTGAGCGGGGGCGCCGTGAGCCAACTGTTCGGGGTAAGCGGGGCGATGCTCGTGCTGTCAAACGTGGTCAGCAACGTGCCCGCGGTGCTTCTGTTCCGGCCGCTGGTTCCCGCATTTCCCCGCACGCATTTCGTCTGGCTCACGCTGGCATGCACGGCCACACTGGCCGGCAACGCCACTCCATTCGGTTCGGTAGCCAGTCTGATCGTGATACAGCACACCAAAGGCCGCGCGGGAGCGTCCTTCTGGGAGTTCGTGCGGGTGGGACTCGTGGTGACGCTCGTAACCACCGTGGCGGCAATGGCGATTATCGCCGCCGAATATACGCTGTTGCCCCACCGGTGAGGCGGCCCGCGCTATGGACGGAACGCCTCGCCGGGAGGGGAGCAACCGCATACCTGCGGGCGGTTACTTGCGGGCCTCTTGATAGTTCTCGGCGGCCTGTTCCCAGTTGACCAGGTGCCACCAACTCTCGATGTATTCGTTGCGCCGGTTTTGATATTTCAGATAGTAGGCGTGCTCCCAAACGTCCAAACCGAAGACCGGGCGGGCGCCTTCGATCACTGGATTGTCCTGATTGGGAGTGGACTCGACGGCCAAGCTTCCGTTCCGGACCAGGAGCCAGGCCCAGCCGGAACCAAAACGGCCGAGCGCCGCGGCGGTGAATTTCTGCCGGAAATCGGCAAAGGAACCGAAGGCCTTCTGAATCGCCTCGGCGAATTCGCCCTTGGGTTCTCCGCCGCCGCCCTTCTTCATCAGTTTCCAGAACATCGAGTGATTGAGATGGCCGCCGCCGTTGTTGCGGACGGCCGTACGAATATTCTCGGGAACCTGATTGAGCTTCGAGAGCAGCTCGGCCACGGAAAGTTTCTGCAGATCGGGCTGGCTCTCGAGCGCCTTGTTCAGGTTGTTGACGTAGCCGCCATGGTGCTTGGTGTAGTGAATCTCCATGGTCATTTTGTCGATGTAGGGCTCGAGCGCATCGTACGCATACGGCAAGGGAGGAAGCTGGTACGGATAGACGTGAGCGGTTTGGGAAGCTGTAGATTGGGCCATCATGTCCTCCTTTTCACTTACGGAATGGGATCCAATTCTGTTCTTGTGATTCGGGAATTCACCCTGGGGACGCATCCCTGATCGCCGGACCGCGGTCGATCGGACTGCGATGGCGCGGAGAAACCAGCGATTCCCACTTGCGACATGGAAAGGCGGTTAAAACAAAGGCCGGCCGTCGCATTCAAGCCGCAGTTAGGGAAAGCTGAAATTTCCCGACGCTGGCAATTATTTTACTCCGCTTGCTTGCCCCGCGCCACCGGGGCCGCCATCGGGCCGGCTCGCTTGCTTTCCGGAGACTTGCATCTAAACTAATAGTACAGGTTGGTGTTTCCGGCATTCGCGCCGCCGCGCCGGAACGAAAGCCCTTCATGTGGAAATCGTCGAAAACACGCGGCTGCTCGGCGTGGGCCGCCCAACATGAACTGAGGCCGATCAACCCGGCATCCCGTACGTCTGGAATGCCGGCTCCGATCCGGCCGGTTTCATCGCCGGAGGAAATCGGGCGCCCATCCGGGCCGAACGTCGACGACCTTTGCGCCAGCGCCTCGGCGCGTGCGCGGTGAGACCTTGGAGCAAGTCCGTCCATATGTTACAATGCGTAACGGCCAGGGCGTTCTCTGACCGGAACGGCATTTTGGGGAAAGCGCAATTTTCTCGGGCTCGAAATATACGGTGAGTGCGGAGACCATCGCTCGCCCGGGCGGGTCTTCAAGGAGGAATCACATGAAAAAGAATGCCACCCGTTCATGGTGGGTTTTTGTGGTTGCGATCGTTTTTGCCGGGGTGGTGGCAGGCGGGGTTCTCGGCTCATGGGCATCACGAAACGGCTATCCCCTGTTTACGAGCGGGGTGCTGACGCCGACGCTCGCCAGCGATACGGTGCCAGCCGCGCCGGCCTCGACCGGGCCCCTGCCCGATAGTTTTGCTTCGATTATTCAGCCCGATCTGCCGAGCGTCGTCTACATCTCGACGACGACGGTGGTCAATCGGCCGACCTACAATTCCCCGTTTTTCAACGACCCGTTTTTCCGGCAGTTCTTCGGCCCCCAGGCCGGTCCAACGGTGCCGCAGAAACAGCACGCGCTCGGCTCGGGCTTTATCATCCGGCCCGACGGAGTGATCTTGACCAACAACCACGTCGTCCGCGGCGCCACCGACATTCGGGTCACGCTCAGCGACAAGCGCGAGTTCAAGGCGAAAGTCCTCGGCACCGATCCGCGAACCGACCTGGCGGTGCTCAAGATCGACACGACCGGACTCACTCCGCTGCAACTCGGCAATTCCTCCCAGCTCCGCGTCGGCGACATCGTCTTCGCCATCGGCGATCCGTTCGGGGTCGGCGAAACCGTCACGATGGGAATCATCAGCGCCAAGGGCCGCAGCAACGTCAGCATCGAAGGGCCGCAGAGCATTCAAGACTTCATCCAGACCGACGCGGCCATCAACCCCGGCAATTCCGGAGGTCCGCTGATCAACACCCGCGGCCAGGTGATCGGCATCGATACGGCGATCGTGACCGGCGGCAGCCAAGGAAACATCGGTATCGGCTTTGCGATCCCGAGCGATTTGGCGCGCAACGTGATGAATCAGCTGATCGCGCACGGCAAGGTGATTCGCGGCCAGCTCGGCGTCAATATCTCCAACGTCGACGCCGTGATGGCCAAGCAATTCGGATTGCCGAAGACCGAGGGCGTCATCGTCGATAGCGTCGAACCGGACAGCGCGGCCGCCAAGGCGGGGATCGAGCGCGGCGACATCATCCTGAAATTCAACGGCGAGCCGGTAAGCAGCATGAACGACCTGGTTCTGCAGGTAACGCAAGTACCTCCCGGAACGAAGGTGAACGTGGAAATCTTCCGGAACGGGAAGACGTTGAATGTGAGCCCCGTCCTCGAGGAAGCCTCCGCTGCCAAGGGCGCCGAACAGTCGTCGAACGCGGGCCAGGGCAGCGCCCTGCAGGGCGTGCAAGTGCAAACGCTGACGCCGCAAATCGCCGGCCAACTCAACCTGTCGCCCGACACCTACGGCGTCGTTGTCGCGTCGGTAGATCCCAACAGCCCGGCCGCCAACAGCCTGGAGCGAGGCGATGTGATCCAGGAAATCAACCGGAAACGGGTCTCCAACGTCACCGGATACGCCCAACTGTTGCGGCAAGCCGGGGATCAGCCGGTTCTTTTGCTGGTGAACCGCGGCGGCCAAACCATCTTCGTCTCCATTTCTCCGAACGGAGAGTAGATTCCGGCCTAGCGCAACGCAGCGGAGCGGGCCAGCCCTTGCCGGGGCCGGTTCGCTCCGCTGAAATTCCACCGGCAGCCAATCCGCGTGGAAATCGGCGAGAATCTAGAAGAGGAAGTATCGCTGCGCGAGGGGCAGCACGCTGGCGGGTTCGCAGGTAATCGGCACGTTGTCCACCCGCACTTCGTAGGTCTCCGGATCGACTTGGATATCCGGCGTCGCCCGGTTGTGCAGCATGTCGGCTTTGCCGATGCCCCGGCAGCTGCCTACCGCCGCCACAAGCTTCTGGAGTCCGAGCGACTCGGGCAATCCCGCCGAAAGCGACGCCTGGGAAACGAACGTGATGCTGGTAGCCCCGACGGCCGCGCCGAATGCGCCGAACATCGGGCGATACAGCACCGGCTGCGGCGTCGGAATGGACGCATTCGGATCGCCCATCGCGGCCCAGGCAATAAACCCTCCCTTCACCACCATTTCCGGTTTCACCCCGAAAAATGCGGGTTTCCACAAAACCAGGTCCGCCAATTTCCCGGGCTCGATCGACCCGATTTCCGCGGCCATGCCGTGCGTGATGGCGGGATTGATCGTGTATTTCGCCACGTAGCGTTTGGCGCGGAAATTATCGTTGCGCTCGCTGTCTTCGGGAAGCGGCCCGCGCTGGGTTTTCATCTTGTGCGCGGTTTGCCAGGTGCGCGTGACGACTTCTCCGATGCGGCCCATGGCCTGCGAATCACTGGAAATCATGCTCAGCACACCCATATCGTGCAGGATGTCCTCGGCGGCGATGGTTTCCGGCCGGATACGGCTTTCGGCGAACGCCACGTCTTCGGGCACTTGCGGATTCAGGTGGTGGCAGACCATCAGCATATCGAGGTGTTCGGCAATGGTGTTCGCGGTGTAGGGCCGCGTGGGGTTGGTGGAGGAAGGAAGAACGTTCGGGAACGAGGCGATGCGGATGATATCGGGCGCGTGGCCTCCGCCCGCTCCCTCGGTATGGTAGGTGTGGATCGCGCGCCCGCCAACCGCGGCAACCGTGGCCTCGAGAAATCCAGCTTCATTGATCGTATCGGTGTGGATGGCCACCTGCACGTCGAATTCGTCCGCCACGCGCAGGCAGGCATCGATGGCTGCCGGCGTCGAGCCCCAATCCTCGTGCAATTTGAGGCCGCAAGCCCCCGCCCGAACCTGTTCGGCCAGGGGCTCCGTCGCGGCGGAGTTTCCCTTCCCGAGGAAACCGAAGTTCATGGGCCAGGCTTCGGCCGCCTGCAACATCCGGGCGATGTTCCAGGAGCCGGGCGTGCAGGTGGTCGCGGCCGTGCCCGTAGCCGGCCCCGTGCCGCCGCCAATCATGGTCGTGATGCCGTTCGAAATCGCCTCGTAAACCTGTTGCGGGGAAATGAAGTGGATGTGGCTGTCGATCGCGCCGGGAGTGGCGATGAGATTTTCACCGGAAATCACCTCCGTCGCGGCTCCGACAATCAATTCGGGATCGACCCCTTCCATCGTGTCCGGATTGCCGGCTTTGCCGATCTTGACGAACCGGCCGTCCTTGACCCCGATATCGGCCTTCACGATGCCCCAGTGGTCGAGGATCATGGCGTTCGTAATCACCAGATCCAGCGCTCCGCGGGGACCTTCCCGGAGGGCTCCGCTGCTTTGGCCCATCCCGTCCCGGATCACCTTTCCTCCGCCGAAGGTAATCTCGTCACCGTAGTGCGTGTAATCCTTCTCGATTTCGACGATGAGTTCGGTGTCGGCCAAGCGAACACGGTCGCCCGTTGTCGGTCCGTAGAGATCGGCGTAGGTTCGGCGAGGAATATTCAGGCTCATCGGCCCTTCTCCCCGGCGGACACGGGGAAGCCCGCCTGAACTGCCTTCTGGGTCGCGCGCTCGCGCATCCCCTTCCCGTCCAGAGGGCCGTTGACGAGGCCATTCAAACCGTAGACGACCCGCTTGCCGGCCAGTTCGGTCAGCTCGACTTCCTTTTCATCGCCGGGTTCGAATCGCACGGCCGTTCCCGCCGGGATGTTGAGCCGCATGCCGTAACCAGCCACGCGCTCGAACGAGAGGGCGCGATTGACCTCGAAAAAATGATAGTGACTGCCCACTTGCACGGGCCGGTCGCCGGTGTTTTTCACGAGCACGCGAACGGTTTTGCGTCCGGCATTCGCGTTTATCGGTCCGGCGGCTTCCTCGATCAAGTACTCTCCGGGTATCATGCCTCCTCCGCGAACATTCTTCCTTATTCCCCGCTCACAGCCTGCGGCCGCCGCGCCACGGAAAACCCCTCTTACGGGATGGGGTCGTGAATCGTGACGAGTTTGGTGCCGTCGGGAAAAGTGGCCTCCACCTGGACCTCGTGAATCATCTCGGGTACGCCTTCCATGACCTGCTCGCGAGCGAGAATCTGGGTGCCCAAACTCATGATCTCGGCGACGGTCTTTCCATCGCGCGCCGCTTCCATCACCTCGGCGGAGAGGATCGCCACGGCTTCGACGTAATTCAGCTTCAGCCCGCGTGCCTGACGCCGGCGAGCGAGATCCGCGGCAACTACAATCATCAATTTTTCCTGTTCCCGCGGGGTGAGATGCATGAACCCTCCCGAAAAGCGTCACGACCGAAAAGAATGCCTGCTCTTCAATCCCTCAATTGCCGGCGTCTCAATTCACTTTGCGCGGCGGGATGGCTTGGCGGCCATACAGGAGCAATTTCGCCGCTTCCCAGATCGCGCGCAAACCCGAAATGGCGTCGCGGCCGCGACGCGCAAGACATCGCGCGGCAAGTCCATCCGCCGTGAGCGCGCTAATTCCCCAGACCGTCTCGCGCGGCCGCGTGATGCCCCTGGCCACCTCGCGTAAATGCTCTTCGGCGGCCAGCCACGCGCTCGCCCCGAGCCCCGCCCGGCAAATATAGAACGAGGCCAAATACCGGTAGTCTCCCAACCGGGCCAGGGATCCGAGATCGCCACTTCCCGGTTCGAGCCGCAAGCGTTCGGCGGCGATCCGGCGGCCGGCCGCGAACACGTCGGTGATCAGTTCCACCCGCTCGTACTCGAAGATTTCCCCGCATGCTTCCCGGCCCGGCGCGAGAATCTCCCACCAGAACAGCCCCGCGCCTTCGGCCAGCTGAATCGTTGTGCGCTGCGAAAATCGGGCCCCGGCAAAAGGAATGATGGGGTCGGGGACATATTCGAGCAGGCCGTCCTCGTCCACCACGATTTGGTTGATCTGCAGAGCGACGGGAGCGTCGCTGCGCGGCCGGTAAATTCGCGTGGCCCCGGTGGTCGTGATCTGGACGCAAGCCCCTGGCCCCACCTGGGCGCGCAAAACCAGGCGATCGCCGCCCAGCACGCCGCCCGAGACATTGTGCAGATGCGCGAGCGCCGCGCCGTCCTCCTGCGCGAATGCCCGAACCACCCGGAGCGGCGGAATCTGCGAACTGCGGACGAGCGCCGTTCGGCCCGATGCGGAGCCGCGCCGGAAATCCAGATCGAGCGAGCCATTGAGCCGGCTGCGTTCCGGCTCGGAAGCCGTGACCCCTCGTGGAAGCGTATTCGCCAGGACTTCCAGTGCCATGAATTCCCTTTGCCAATCCGTCTCAGCAGATAAACAACCTGGGCGACAGCGCCGGATGCTCCATCGATCCCCAGTCGAGCAACGGCATGAAGCAGAAAACCTCGTCGATCCCGCACGCGCGGCTGCGCTCGGCCGTCTGGATCATCGCCGGCTTCAAATCCCAGACCAGCCGCATCGCCCCTCTCTGTCCGAGCGGCATCAATCGCTGACAGGCGGAAACCAGGCCGGCGATCGATTGGTGCAGATAGGCCAGAGTCGCCGAGTCCTCTCCGATCCCCAGCACCCCGCACGCCAATCCAAATGCCGGACTGTGATGGATGGCCTTCGACTTCCGATCCAGGCCCGTTCCCGCACCCAAAGCTTCCCCGAGCAACGGAAAATCAGCGCACGCCAGAACGGCGCGCAAGAAATTTTCTCCCAGGGACGCGCTTGCCGCCCGCGTTTCGCGCGCCGGTTTGAGGGCGCTCAGGAAATCGTTTATTTCACGCCATCGCCCGCCGGTAAATTTCCCGCTGCTCGACCCGAGCCGCCACCCTTCCCGGCAGAACACCGCATCCACCATTCCCGCTTCCTCGATGTAGCCGCGAAAAAAAACGGCCAGCCCGCCGGTGGTCAGAATTCCTTCCGCAACCAGCGATTCGATGCCGAACGAATGAGCCAGAGAGCCGATGGGCAGGGCGCTATCGGCCAGCTGGAGCAGGCGCAGGGCGGTGAGGTCCGCCGATAGCGGAAATGCGTTTTCGCTCGGGGACAAATTCAGCATCCGTCTTCCTCTAGTGGCGCGAAGGGCCATGCTCTTGGTCATGCTCGTGGTCATGGCCGTGCGAATGGGGCGCCGGACTGTAGGAGCTATGCGCGTCGATCACGGTGCGGTCGGATTCGGAGCGCCGCGCCAGCTTTTCTTCGAGCCACGCCACCACATCGTCCAAACCCACTTCGTCTCGCAGGTTGGTGAAGAGGAATGGCAGGGTTCCCCGGACCGCTCGGGAGTCGCGCTCCATCACGGCGAGCGAAGCGCCTACATACGGCGCGAGGTCGATCTTGTTGATCACGAGCAGGTCCGAGCGCATGATGCCGGGCCCTCCCTTGCGAGGGATCTTGTCGCCTTCGGCGACATCGATCACGTAGATCCACCGGTCCACCAACTCCGGGCTGAACGCCGCCGCCAGATTATCGCCTCCGCTTTCGACGAAAATCAGGGATAGATCCGCAAACCTGTCCTCGAGTTCGGCGATCGCCTGCAAATTCATCGACACATCGTCGCGGATCGCCGAATGCGGACACCCTCCGGTTTCGACACCGCGAATGCGCTCGGCAGGCAGGGCGCCGGCGCGAATGAGAAATTCCGCATCTTCCTTCGTGTAGATGTCGTTGGTAATCACGCCCACGCTATATCGGGAAGAAAGCCGCCGGCACAGCCGGTCTACCAGCGCCGTCTTCCCCGAACCCACGGGCCCGGCGATGCCGATTCGAAACGCTCCTCCCATCAGGATTCCCTCGTTGGCCATGGAGAATGGTGGATTCCCGGTTGCGCTTGGCCCGACTCGAGGCGGAGCAAACAACCGGGTACATTCAGGCGACAGTCTATCGCAAAAGTTCGGCGCTGAAAATGGCGATTGAAATCTCCTCACGGACCTGCGCCAGGGCATCGAATATCCGGCCCCACCCCGGCGGACACACCCGCCTAACTACCTAATGATGGACGATCAACGTCTCCGATGCAGTCCATCGAAAACATGCATTTTACTTTGGCGGATCGTGGCACGATAATCCGCCCGTGCAGTTCGGGAGCGCGCATCGTCATAAGTTATACCTTCGTAGGTTTATGAGGCGATCCTGGCCTGAGTACTTACGGCTGCCGGCTGTTATTAGTGGCGGGCCTCTTCAAGGGGACTCCGGTCAATTTGCCTCAGCCGCTTCCGCATTGCATGGCGTCGATCCTGAGTTACCCTCGCTGGTAACTCGTCGCGATCAGCGCCTTCTTATCACTTAATTGCAGAGAACGCCAGAAGAGACACATACCCATCGAACTAAGGAGCGCTATGCCCGCCATGGTACCAGAGGAGTTGTCCGTAAGAGCCAGAGAGCGGTACGGTCGATTCGCCAGATCTTTTACTCTCGGACGATGCTCGCTCGCTTGGCTAGCCGGCTTACTGCTGTTGGCCGCGTCGCCGTCATGTGCGCAGACCTTCCAGCCCTCGCTGACTGTGGGGGGCGGAATCCAAACCAACTACGACCACTACCAGCCCGATGTCGGCCAGAGTCTCGACCAATTCCCGCTCGACCACGCCCGCCTGTATTTCAGCGGCGATATAACGCCCCACCTCAGCGCGATGTTCAATACGGACTATGACAGCACCACCAACCAGATGCAGATACTCGATTTCGTTGGAGAGTTCCATGCATCGTCCAAATTCAACATCTGGTTCGGCCGCTTTCTTCCGCCGAGCGACCGCGCAAACCTCTACGGCCCGTTTTATTCTAACGAGTGGGCTGTATATACCGACGGCATCCAGGATGGCTATCCCTTTGTCTTTCAGGGGCGCGACGACGGCGTTGCCTATTGGGGAGATTTCAAGGCAGGTGTCGCCAAGATAAAAGTATCGGTCGGCACGTTCGACGGCACTTCCGCGGACGGCAGGTCCAGCTTGATCTGGGCCAGCCGCGTCCAAATCGATTTCTGGGATCCGGAGAACGGCTACTACCTCAACGGCACTTACTACGGGGATAAGAACTTGCTCGCCATTGGCGGGGCGACCCAGGTGCAATCCGGCAAGACCGCCACGACCGTCGATTTCCTCATGGAGAGGAAAGTTCCCAAAGGGGGAGCGTTTACCATCGAGAGTGAGTATTCTCGGTACAACGGGCTCGGTGGATATGATTCGAACTATAACAAAAGTCAGGGGGCTTACGGGTTGGCATCCTTCCTTATCCCGGGAAAGGTCGGCATGGGGAGATTCCAGCTCCTCGGCAAGTACGCCATCGCGGAGTTTACCGATGGCGTGTCGTTTGCCCCGAGCTATCGGCAGAATACCACCGAGGTCGACTTCAGCTACATCATCAAACAGTTCGACGCGCGCGTGATGAGCTTCTACAGAAACACGACGTTCAACTCCGTAAAACCCAATAACTGGGAGGCAGGCGTTGGCTTGCAGCTCCAAATATCCAAGACGATCCATTTCGTCACCAAGAAATAAGTTCCAGCCGGATGGGTAACAGTGAGAGGCTCCGGGTCGCAACCCAGGGCTGTGATTCAGCCCGGCGTCCATGAAATACAGAAGGATGCTCAGGAGCCATGTATTAACGCAGCACGGCATCGGGAGTTGTGCATCACCGCGATTCGTTTCTCAATGATGAGTCTTAATTCTCGAGAGGGAAGGGAGAACTTTATGAAACGTTCGGCAAAGAAAATATTCACGAGGAAGTACGCGCAGTATCTTGGCGCGCTGCTCCTGACGGCTGCCGTGGTCGCTCTCGCCTGGAAGCCGGTTATGGCGGCCCAGGGCCAGCAGACGGTGAAGGTCGGAGTGCTGCAATCGTTGACCGGCACGATGGCGATCAGCGAGGTAACGGTAAAGAACGCGGAAATCCTCGCCATCGATCAGTTGAATGCTCAGGGAGGAGTCCTGGGGAAAAAGATCGTCCCCGTCATCGAAGACGGAGCGTCCGATCCCGCCATTTTCGCCCAAAAAGCGCAGCAACTGATCCAACAAGACAAAGTGGTAACGGTGTTCGGCGGATGGACTTCGGCCAGCCGCAAAGCCATGCTTCCCGTATTCCAGCAGTTCCATAACCTGTTGTGGTACCCCGTGCAGTTCGAGGGAAACGAGTGCTCGCCGAACATCATGTACTCGGGCGCGCAGCCCAACCAGCAGATCCTTCCCGCGCTCCAGTGGGCCATGCAGAAAGGCTACAAGAGGTACTTCCTGCTGGGTTCCGATTACGTCTTCCCGCGAACGGCCAACCTGATTCTGAAGAAGCACATCGTGCACGCCGGCGGAACAGTCGCCGGCGAGGAGTACGTCCCCCTGGGAGGCACCGACTTCAGCTCGGTCATCACAAAGATTCGGTTTTCCAAGCCGGACATCATCTTCAACACGTTGAATGGCGACAGCAACGTATCCTTCTTCAAACAGATGGCCGCGGCCGGTATGCCGCCCACGAAGCTCCCGGTAATGTCGTTCAGCATCGCCGAACAGGAAGCCAAGGCCATGGGACCGCAATTGATGGCCGGAAGCTACGCGGCGTGGAACTATTTTGAAACCCTGAACTCGCCCTTGAACCAAAAGTACCTGGCCGCCTACCGCGCAAAGTTCGGAGCCAATGCGGCGGTTGACGACCCTATGACTCACGGGTATATTGACGTTTTGATGTGGGCCAAGGCCGTGGAAAGGGCGAAAAGCTTCGATCCCAACGCGGTTCGCAAGGCCGCTACGGAGCTTCCCTGGCAGTACACCGTCATGGGATCCATCAAATTCGCCAACAACCAGAGCCTCTTCCAGAAAGCCTACGTGGGAGAACTTCAACCGGACGGCGAATTCAAGATCCTCTGGCAGTCGAAACAGCCGATCATGCCGCAACCATACGATCCGCTGGTCTTTCCCGGCAAGACGTGTTCTCTTGACTGACGGATTGCCGCAGGGTAACGAACGACAGTTCCAGCGGATGGAACGCGGGTAAACCAAGGGGCCATGGGGGAAACAGCAGTAGTCGCGGGCCAGATATTCAACGGCATCAGCGTCGGGTCCATCCTGCTTTTGGCGGCACTGGGCTTGGCCTTGAGCTTTGGGGTGATGAAAGTCATCAACATGGCTCATGGCGAAATGCTGATGATCGGTGGCTATCTAGCCTATCTGACCTGCCTGTACGTCCATGGCCCTTTTGCCTTTCTCGTGGCGATGCCGGTGGGTTTCATCGGTGGCTGCCTGATGGGAGCGCTGCTGGAATTCACCATTGTCAGGCATTTATACGGCCGCCCCCTCGACACCCTCATCGTAACTTGGGGCATAAGTCTCATCCTCCAGCAAAGCGCCCGCAGTATTTTTGGACCGATTGGCGATGAAGTTGTCGCCCCGTCGTGGCTCGACCAGGCGATCCGGATTCATCACGGATTTCTCGAAGGAGTAGACATTCCTTACGTCCGGCTCTTCATCATTGTCGTGTCCCTTGCCGTACTGGGATTGGTCGCCTTCTTCATTACCCGAACCACCTGGGGGATGCGCTTGCGCGCCGTTCACCAAAACCGAGAAATGGCGGCGGCCATGGGAATCAATACGCGGTGGATCGATCTGGCGGTATTCTCGCTAGGCACGGGCGTTGCGGGGTTGGGCGGCGCCGTTTTGGCCCTCATCGCGCCGGTAACGCCCACGGTGGGCCAGAGCTACATTGTTTACGCGTTCTTGGTGGTGATCGTTGGGGGCCCCGGGAGCCTGGTGGGAGCGGCGCTCGCCGCGCTTTGCGTGGGCCTGTTCTCGGCTACGACGCAGATTTTCACCGGCGTCAGCCTTTCCGATGTGCTTCTCTTAGTGGCGGTCGTTGTATTCATTCAATTCCGCCCCACAGGGATTATCGCAAAGCGCAGCAGGCTACTCGATGATGCCTAAGTCACGGATCACGCAAATTCTTCTCCAAATCGCGGTCCTTCTTGGACTGCTATTGGCTCCCTACTATCTATCTTCTTACAACTTGTCTTTGCTCGGGCGCTTCCTGGCTTTTGCCATTTTGGCTCTTGGCTTGTCGCTGGTTTGGGGTCAAGGTGGAATCCTGTGCCTGGGGCAAGGAGTGTTTTTTGGGCTGGGCGCATACGCCTTGGCGATGCACCTGAAGCTTGCGGGCCTGGGTCCAACCGATTTGCCGGATTTCATGGTCTGGTCCGGTCTGAGCCACCTGCCTTGGTGGTGGAAGATATTCCATAGCGTCGGATTCTCCGTCGTCGCCGTTGTTCTGATCCCCGCCTTGGCCGCTGCCGGCATGGCATGGCTGGTATTTCATCGCCGCGTTGGCGGAGTCTACTTTGCATTGATCACGCAGGCTCTCGCGCTCGCCTTTGCCACGCTGCTGATCAGCCAACAAGGGTACACGGGAGGATTCAATGGCCTTACCGATTTTAGTACGCTGCTGGGCTTTAGCGTGCTGGACCCGAAGTTTGGGCGCGCCCTGTATTGGATCACCGTTGGGTTGCTGGCGGCCTCGTTCTGGTTCCTGGAATGGCTTCTCGGAAGTAACTTTGGAAAGATTCTTCGCGCGATTCGCGACGGCGAGAACCGCGTTCGGTTCCTCGGGTACAACCCCGTTCCATTCAAAGTGCTGGTTTTCGCCATCGGCGGCGCGCTGGCGGGGATTTCCGGCGCCCTCTTCACGCTGCACGCCGGCGTGATTTCGCCAGCTATGGTCGGCGTCGTGCCGTCGATCGAGATGATCGCTTGGGTCGCCGTAGGCGGACGGGAAAGTCTGGTTGGGGCCATAGCCGGGACTCTATTGGTGAATTTCGGCAAGAACTGGGTGAGCAGCGCGATGCCCAGCCTATGGCTCTTCGTGATGGGGCTGTTGTTTGTCCTCGTTGTGACTGTCGCGCCCAAGGGCCTGAGCGGGCTATGGAACCGGGACTCTTGGGACTGGTTGAGGGGCGCGGTTTCCCGGCGGCGCCCAGGCGGTCACACGCCTTCTCCAACCCAAAATGAACCGATGCCGGGCCAGCCGGGGAAACAGCCACCCGTCGGTGTCCCCGAGACTGCGTTCCCCAAGACCAAGCTCGACGAAATGTGAGTGCGAACATGAGTGAACCGCTTCTCCGTGTTGAAAATTTGACTGTTTCCTTCGACGGATTCAAGGCGCTCGATGGCATGAATCTTTCGATCCAGCCGAATCAGGTCCGGGTGCTGATCGGGCCGAACGGAGCCGGCAAGTCGACTCTTCTCGATGCCATCATCGGCCATGTCCGCCCGGCCGGAGGCAGGGTGATTCTTCGAGGGGAAGACATTACCCATCTGCCCGAATACAAGATCGTTCGCAAGGGGATTTGCCGGAAGTTCCAGGCGCCCGGTGTGCTCGAAGGCCTCACCGTTTGGGAGAATCTTGCCGTGGCAGCGCGAACCAACCGGGAGTGGTGGTCGTCGCTGACACATCGCACCTCATCGAGCGTGCGGGAGCTGGTCGAAGAAGTGATCGAACTCATCAACCTTCAGGACAAACGCAATGCTCTGGCGAAGGAACTGGCCCATGGCCAAAAGCAATGGCTGGAAATCGGGATGGTCGTTTCGTCGAAAGCCGACATCCTGCTGCTCGACGAGCCCGCCGCCGGCATGTCCCACGGAGAGGCGCAGCAAACCGCCGAGCTGATCCGCAGGCTTTCCGACTGGCACAGCTTCCTGGTGATCGATCACGACATGGGCTTCGTGGCTCAACTCGAGGCTCCCGTTACCGTCTTGCACCTCGGCCGGCTGCTGATGGAAGGAACCCTCGAAGAAGTCCGGAGACACCCGCAGGTCGCCGCCGTATACCTGGGAAGGGAGGCGGAAAAACCCCATGCTCAAGATTGAGGGTCTGGCGGCCGCCTACGGAATGAGCCGGGTGCTCTACGACATCGATCTGCGCGTCGGCCCGGCCGAAACCGTCACACTGCTTGGCCGGAACGGAGTGGGGAAAACAACCCTGTTACGAACGATTGTCGGCCTGCACCCGGCCTCCGCAGGGAAGATCTCTTTCGAAGGCAACGACGTCACCAAGACGCAAAGTTTCGAGCGTGCCCGCCGGGGAATGGGATACGTGCCGCAGGGCCGCGGCATATTTCCTCACCTCACCGTCGAAGAGAATCTACGCATTGGCTTTGCCGCCTTCGCCGGCCGCCAAACGAAAACGGAGAATGCAATCCCGGGTTACGTGTTCGAATTCTTCCCTACCCTCGAGCGGCTGCGCCAGCGCAAGGGCGGCGTTCTCAGCGGAGGCGAGCAGCAGCAGTTGGCGATCGGAAGGGCGCTGGTCACTAAGCCCAAGCTCCTCATCCTCGACGAGCCGACCGAAGGCATTCAGCCTTCGATCGTCCAGCAGATCGACGATGCGATCCGTAGAATCCAAAAAGAATTGAAGATATCCATCCTGCTGGTTGAACAGTACCTCGATTTCGTCTGGGCGATTGCCGACCGCTTCTATGTGATGCGCAAGGGCTTTATCGTCGATGAGGGAAGCCCGAGCCAGCGCGAGCCGGGATCGGTCGTGCCCATGCTCAGCGTTTGAGGAAGAAACTGCCCAATCCTGCCGACTCCCCGTAGGCGCACACGCGCCGGCTTCTTCATCTGCTCCGTCCTAGCAGGATGCTGAAAAGCGGTCCCGATTGTCATTCCGAGCCCGTTCGCCTTTCCGCTGCGAACGGCCCTGAGCGTAGCGAAGGGGCTCAGGGTAAACTCCGCGAGGAATCTGCTTTTCGCTAAATTCCGCGGAAAAAGCGGGTTCCTTGGGCAAAAACCGCCCTCGGAATGACGGCCTTGCGGTTGTTTCAGCAGCCTTCTAGCTTTTGCCTTCGGCTTTCGGCTTATGTGGGCGCTCTTGATTATTGCCGGATGGGTTCCAATGCACAGGAATTCCGGTGATAAGGCCTTGATAATCCGTGAGGCGGTCACCCAGGATGGCTACCCCCGTGGAGGTGATTTCATATTCACGGATATCCTTGCTATGGTTGCCACCGCGCATCTTGATAACCACCATGATCTTGCGAAGCTGGCCGTCGATGCACACGTACCGAAGCCGGATAATGTCATCGGTGAGAAAGGAAATCGAGTAGGTACTGAACGGGAATTCCGTGAAAGACTCGTTCACCTCAACCGTGCTTAGAATCGTCACCCCGACTCCAGTCAGAGCGGTGATCATCCGGTAGAGCGATTCGCGAAAGTCCGCGCGGAAGCCGGGGGCTAGCGCCATCTCAAAGCCCGCCAGCGAATCAATCACCAGGCGTTTGGCGCCAATCTTCTGCACCGCGTCGAGAATCTCGTGCATGGTTTCATCCACCGAGAGATCCAGCGGACGGAGGTAGAGGATTTCGAGTTTTTTCTCTCCTCGCGGCGTTTTCAAATCCAGACCAAAACTGCCGGCCCGCTCCGCATACTCTTGCGGTCGTTCTTCAAAGACCACCACAATTCCCGGATCCCCCTGACGTATGCCCTCAGCAATGAATTGGGTTGCCAGGACTGATTTTCCCGTTCCCGACGCCCCTGCCACCAGGATGCTATCTCCCTCGGGAATGCCGCCCCCGAGCATCTTGTCCAATTCCGGAATACCGATGGAAAGGAGCCGTGTGCTGGGGATCTTTCTTACCAGTCCGGCCAGCCCAAGAGTACGGGAAAAGGCTTGCAGCCCAGCATGGGTAATGCGGAAGGTGTGCAGCCCGGGCACGGACGCCTGCCCGCGCAGTTTCACGATCTGTAGCTTCCGCACAATGGAATTTCGCTCCGACGTTTGGGAGAGCCAAAAGAGGCCATCGGAGACCGTGAATACGGGATTGTCTCGGATTTCACCATCGACATATTCCCCGACCAGGAAACTCGTGGTCTGCCAACTGGTCAGGAGCAGGGCTAACCGCTGAACGAAGGATTGCAGCTCCACTTCGGTTGTGCCACCGAGCGCCTTCCGCACCACGGTGCGAAAGGAGTCCACTACTACGATGCCGGGGCTTGCCTTCTCAACCTCTTTCGTAATCTCCTCTAGGACCGCGTTCAAGTCCTTCTCCAATACAACCTGGCTCAAGTTGATAAAGCGGACGGCGGTGTTTAACTTGGTCTGGTCGAAGAATGTGTACTGTTGCTGGTATCGCAGCATTTTGATGGCGGGTTCACCGAGGATGGTGAAATAGAGCGCCGGGCGCTCCGGCGTCGCGTTGGCGAACACGATTTGGTGGGCCAGCGTGGTCTTGCCGCTTCCCGGGGCTCCCGCGATGATATTAAAAGAAAATTCCGGGAGACCGCCCCCCAGGATTTCATCGAGGCCCGGCACCCCGGTCGGCAGTTTTTTTATTATCACTCTATCTTGTGCGCTCAAGCTTCCCCTCATTCCCGGAAACGCGGCCTTCGAAGGCGGCCTCCGGCCACATATCCTGAACCAGCCGCAGCGTTATATCCGCGCCAATGAAAAGGAAGAGCAGCCCGATTAACTGGGCAATGAGAATGGCTGCTCCGTCCCTGGCCTGTTCCTTGTCAATCTGCGTCTCCAGTTCGTTTAGACCATTTAAGGAGCCATCCGCCCGGACCCGCACCGCGCTAAGACTGGGAGCCTCCGCCCTGGCCAGCGTCAGAGCACGAGAAAAAAGCGAGTGAAAACCGGAAACTCCCGCGAGTATAGTTAGGGGCTGGCGCAGCTTCGCACAGACGCGAAAAGCCGCAGACTCCGCTGGCTCGGAGTTCTCGCCCGCAACGGCTTCGTAAGTAAGAAGGCGTTGGGCCAAATGTCGCAACTCTGGAAGACTCACGACTCCATTTTCCATGCAGGGCGCGAATTTTGTACTCAGTTCGGCCTGGGGCTTTTAATTGCCACCACTACCGCCAATACCGTCGCCGCGTTTAGGACGTTTCCCGAGATAGTCCTCAGCGCTTCTGTGACGGGCGGATATTGCTCCGCCAGTCCCTCAAGACGCGCACTGATGCCTTGGAGATCCTCGACTTCATTGAGGATCGCATCAAAGCCCATAGGTGTACCGCTCTGCGAGAGGAACTTAAAGTCTGGAGGAATTTCAGATGTCACCAGCTGCAACGTAATAGCTTCGCCGACTACTCGGACAAGCAGTCCGAGTAACTGGGCAATGAGAATTATTCCTGCCTCCCTAGTCTGGTCCGCGCCGACTTGCCGCCGAAGCTCGTCTAGACCCTGTAAGGATCCATCCGCTGCGACCTGTACCGCGCTGAGACTGGGAGCTTCCGCCCTGGCCAGCGTCAGAGCACGAGAAAGGAGCGAGCGAAAACCGGGAACTCCCGCGAGTTCACACAGAGGCCGGCGCAGCTTCGCACAGACGCGAAAAGCCGCGAATTCCGTCGGCTCGGAAGCTTTGCCCACGGCGTCTTCGTGAGCAAGAAGACGCAGGGCCAAATCTCGCGTCTGTAGGGGAAGCATCATTTCCTTTCCTTTGCCGTGCAAAATGCGCGTGACACTTGGACGTGGAGCGTTCGGCTTTAATGTTACCCGCTTTGGGGCCGCTCGGATAGGGCACGTACCCGCTTCATCGGATCCTGCCGGCGCGGCGCGTGCCCCGGATTGCCGCATAACTTGGCCCCCAATCGGGATGATATGGCCCGCTAGCCGTGGAGAACGACATTGAGAAGTGAACTGTGGACATTTAACCCGCCTTCTACACCCTCGGCGTAGTTAATAAATCCCAATTTCCTGAACCGGTTCATGAAAAAGTTTACCCGCGCACGAGTGGTGCCTACCATCCCGGCCAGCGTCTCTTGACTGAGCTTCGGAATCACGGATTCATGAATTCCTTCCTTGCCAGAATGAGCGAGCAGGAGAAGAACACGGGCCAACCTTTTCTCGCTGGAATTAAGCAGTTGGTCAGCCATATCCTCTTCGTATCGAATGTTCCGGGCCAACAAATATGCGATGAACAGATCGGAAAGGGTGTGTTCGCGGCGAAGCGCGTCCATCATGGCCTTTTTCTCGATTCTCAGAATAGCGCAATCCGTCATTGCGATTGCAGAATCCACGCGAAGCGGTTGGCCCGCAAGCGAACCTTCGCCGAAGAAACTCCCGTCACTTAATATGCCGATTGTGGCTTCCTTGCCAGCCTCGGAGACAACGGTGAGTCTTACCTTGCCTGTCCGCAGGTAGAAAACTGCGTCTGAGGGATCCCCTTGCGCGAAGACGGCCTGCTTTTCCAGAAAGAGCAAAGCTTTCCTGCCTGCGTCGATGGTGTCGAGGAACACCGCGGCGTCGAATGTGCGGCCGTTCTCGCGGGGGGGGGGGGGGGTAAAATTCCGCGCGCGTTGCGATTTCCGTTCAATCGGCGGCAGGACGGCACTTTTCGTTGAACCTTTGGGCTTGCGAGGCGAAGCCATGGGCGCACCCTCGTTCATTCCACTCTTAAGCACATTATACCCCCTCTTGCGCTGGCCCGGCATCGCATTATTGAGGGCGTCGTGGACGTTTTTCCCTTGAAAGCAAGCGTGCATGAAACCTGCGAGCGGGTTGTCGGCAAACAGGAAGCTGGCCGGAACGGGGTTGGGAAAACCACCCTGTTACGAACGATTGTCGGCCTGCACCCGGCCTCGGCGGGGAAAATTTATTTCGAGGGCAGCGACGTCACTGCCAGTCACTAGCAGGCTGCTGAAAAAGCCGCAAAGCCGTCATTCCGAGGGCGGTGTTTGCCCGAGGAATCCGCTTTTTCCTCGGAATTCAGCGAAAGGCAGATTCCTCGCGGAGTTTACCCTGAGCCCCTTCGCTACGCTCAGGGCCGTTCGCAGCGGAAAGGCGAACGGGTTCGGAATGACAATCGGGACCGCTTTTCAGCATCCTGCTAGCGAATCCAGATGTATCCGTCACTGGCTCACTATTTCGGCGGGACTTTCGGCCCCTCCGCGCCCCAGATGCGCTCGAGCTCGTAATAATGCTGGGGATATTGCGGCGTATAGCGTAAGAACGAGGGAATCGGATAGCGGATGCCGCCCTTGTGCGTGCCCGCCAAACCCTCCACAAGCTCCTCCATTTTCGACGCGGGCAGCGTAAAGGCCATCTCCCAATCCTCGGTCTGTCCGAAGACGCGGTCGCCATAGCAAGGAAGGATCACCTGATAATCCTGCCGGACGATCGTGCGGACGATCTCGTCGGAACAATCGATGCGTCCCGTGAACGAGCTCGCAATCGCACCGCCGCGCTTCCACAGCGCGCCGGTCACCAGCCGCAGCACCTGCGCCGGATTCCCATAGATGATGAATGCGTCGGGAGAAAAATCGGTTCGCGCGCCCGGCGCGACGACCAGGTGCTTGTATTTCCCTGCCGGCAGACGCTCGGTCGCCTGCTCGGTGCGAGCGCCGGCTTCGAGCGTTTCGACGTACATCCCGCAGGCCAGGTGCCCGCTTTCGTAATGCTCGGTCAGCGGGGCCAGGCCGAAAGCGGTCTTGGTCAGCACGCAGTTCACGTCTTCTTCACCGACCGCGATCGTCCAGCCGTATCGCCGGGCCATGGCGACGGCTTGGCAGATGGCGATCTGGATTTTCATGTCGCGCCATGGGCGTTTGGCCTTTTCCGGCAAGGGTTCGCCCGGTCCGAGCAGCTTGGCCGCCACGGGGAAGCTGGCCGGCCGGACATGATTCTCGATTTCCTTCGTGAAAGTTTTCGCGTCCATGATCTCCTCCGCGTGCAGCAATCATCATAAATCGCGCATCGCTCCGGAGATAGGGCAGCTCCATAGGCAATTGGAATGGCCGGGCGGATCGAAACCGCGTCTACCGCATGGCGAGGACAGGGACGGCTGCGTTATGATGACCTCCGGCACCGGGTGCCACAGACCGAACAATCGATCTGATGTCCCTTAGGCCCGTAGCTCAGCTGGTTAGAGCGCTACCTTGACACGGTAGAGGTCTACGGTTCGAATCCGTACGGGCCTACCATTCCCACACAGGCTCTTTCCCGAGCCAAAGCCTCCACCGCAACGGAATATGTCTGGCCGAAGCAGTTCGCGAGACCCTTTCAACGCATCCCTGGCGCGACCGCAGACACCGTGCCTTTGCCGTTTGAGAAGGGCAAAAACGGGCCATAGCCAACCGACTTGACCTTCACAACTCGGGGCGCCGCCCGCATCCAAATGCACCGCTTCTCGGGAGAAGGGCCTCTCGAAAATATACGCAAGAGTGCTGACGCTACCACGGAAGTCACTGGTTTACGCTGGCGTTAAAGGGATTCTTGACTCGGCCTCTATTCCGGAATAAGGTCGCGTCAGAGTCATATGAGCGCCATCACCTTCAAGGTCAACCGAACCACGCACACCCTGGATATGGATCCATCGACGCCCCTGCTCTATGCATTGAGCGACGATCTGGGCCTCCGCGGTCCGAAATTCGGCTGTGGACTCGGGGAATGCGGAGCCTGCACGGTCATCGTCAACGGAGAGGCCACGCGATCCTGCATCACGCCGGTGAGTTCTGTTCGCGGAGCCGAAATCACCACCCTCGAGGGGATCGGCACGATCGAAAAACCTCACCCGCTCCAGAAAGCCTTCATCGAAGAACAGGCCTCCCAGTGCGGATTCTGCGTCAACGCGGTGATCATGACCGCAAAGGCCCTTCTCGACAGAAACCCGAAGGCCACTGACCAGGAAATCCGCCAGGCCATGGCAAAGGTTCTGTGCCGCTGCTTCACACACGTCCGGATGATGCGCGCGATCGGTCGCGCCAGACAGGAAATGGCAGGATGAGCCGCCAAGCGCCCGAGTCCGCTCCGGCTTCCAAGCTCACGCCAGATGCGCGGAAGGCGCTTGAACGCGCGGGCTTTTCGCGCCGCGCGTTCTTGCAGGGAACAGGCGCTCTGATCGTGACCTTCTCCCTGCTGGGGAAGGCAGCTACCGCCGGGGCGCAGCTATTTGGCTCCCGCGCAACACCCGGAGCCCCGTTCCCCGATCAGATGGATTCCTGGATCGCCATCGGCGCGGATGGCCGGATAACCGCGTACACCGGCAAGGCCGAGATTGGGCAGGGTATGGCCACGGCGCAAATCCAGTTGGTTGCCGAAGAGCTCTGCGTAAGCTTCGACCAAGTTAGCCTCATCGATTGCCAAACTCCGATTACCCCGGATGAGGGCGTGACCTCAGGCAGCCAATCCCACCCCACGAATTTCAACCATCGCAACCTGGCTCAGGCCGCAGCCACAGCGCGCCAGGTACTGCTGCAGCTTGGAGCGCGACGTCTCGGCCTGCCCGCCGCTTCGCTCGTTGCGCGGGATGGCGCGATTTACCCGAAGAACGACCCTACGAAAAAGGCCGGCTACGGCACACTGATCGGCGGCCAGCGCTTCAACCTTCATGTCGATCCCCATGCCAATCGGAAACCTGCGAGCGAATGGACCATCCTCGGCACATCGGCCAAGCGCCCCGATTTGCCCGCCATCGTCACCGGCCAGTTCGAGTTTGTTCACAATGTGCGCCTGCCCGGAATGCTGCATGGCCAAGTGGTACGGCCGCCGGAGGTCGGCGCGACTGTCGTCAGCGTGGACGAAGGCTCGGTGTTGGGGACGGCCGGCGTCGTGAAGGTCGTGGTGCGGAAAAATTTTGTCGGCGTCGTGGCGCAAAAGCCCTGGCAAGCGATTCAGGCCGCGACCCGGTTGAAAGTTCGCTGGAGCCCCGGAACGGGACTGCCTCCGCAGGCGAATTACTACGAGCGCATGCGTCATCACGAGTCCACGCGCGACACCCTGGCCGTGGACTCCCAGGACGTGCCGCAAAAGCTCTCCGCGGCGGCCACGGTGCTCAAGGCCACCTACTACTATCCCTATCAGATGCACGGATCGATGGGCACCTCCTGCGCCGTGGCCGACGTGCGGGGCGATCACGCCACGCTCTATTCGCCGACGCAGGGTGTTTGGCCGTTGCGCAGCAGCGCGGCCATGGTGCTGGGACTGGAGCCGGAAAACGTAAAAATTCTTTTCCGCCGTGGGGCCGGGTGCTACGGGTTGAACGGCGCCGATGCCGTTTCTTATGACGCGGCGATCCTATCGCAGGCCGCCGGCAGGCCTGTGCGCGTTCAGCTTTCGCGAAAAGACGAGATGGCCTGGGGCGAAAACTACGGCTACGCCTTTGTCCTCGACGAGCGCGCCGGTTTGGACGCCCAGGGCAACATCGTCGCCTGGGACCACGAGGCCTGGTTCCCGGTGCACGGGAACCGCCCCGGCTATGACCGGCCCGGAAACGTCCCCTCCGGCATGCTTGCGGGTTTCCCGGTCCAGCCGTTCATGCCCCGCTCCCCCGCGCCCGCGCCGGGCCGTTACGAAAATCGCGGCAACAGCGTCCCCTCGTACTGCGCGGGCCGCGTCGGTGGCCAGGCCGAAGGCGCCGGCACGATCCAGTCGGCCCGCGTCCTGATCCACAACGTGCCTTCGCCATTCTTCACCGGCCCGCTGCGCTCGCCGGGGCGCCTCCAGAACACTTTCGCGCATGAAAGCTTTATGGACGAACTGGCGGCGCACGTACGGGCGGATCCCGTCGCCTTCCGCCTGCGCTACCTGAGTTTTCCCCGCCTGCGCGACGTTGTCACCGCCGCTGCACGCGCGGCAAACTGGGATGCGCGCCCCTCTCCCAAGCCCGGTATCGGCAAGACCGGCGTCGCCTCCGGCCGCGGCATCGCCTGCGTGGCCTACGAAGGCAGAAACGGCTATGTGGCCATGGTTGCCGAAGTCGAAGTCGGCCTGCATAGCGGCCGGATCGCCGTAAAGCGCTTCGTCGCCGGCGTCGATGTCGGCCCGATCTCGAACCCTGACGGCCTGAAGAACCAGGTGGAAGGCGGCGCCTTGCAAGGTATGAGCCGCGCCCTCGGCGAGGAAGTCACCTGGGATGATCGGAAGGTGACTTCGATTGATTGGGACAGCTACCACAGCCTGTTCCTGGGCATCGAGGCGCCAACCATCGATGTGGTCCTGCTCAACCGCCCGAGCCTCGACGCCAATGGCGCCGGCGAATTATCTGTCACCGTCGTGGCAGCCGCCATCGGCAACGCCGTCTTCGACGCTACCGGCGCTCGGCTTCGCGAGGCCCCGTTTACGCCTGAGCGCGTGAAGGCCGCGCTCAAGCTTCGCGCCTGAACCCGCTCCCGGCCATCCGGGACCTTTTGCGTTGGATCGGAATCGCAGAAAGCAAGCCGGACCGAGCGATGGAGTTGACCGGCACGATCGGGGCTGGCTTCGTAACCGGAGATATCCGGAAGCTGTTCCAGCGGCCAAGCAGACCTAAATTGCCTACGCTTGGGATCCCAGTTTCAGAAGCCGCGCGGCATTGCCGCCGAGGATCATCTTGCGTTGGGCTCTCGAAAGTTCCAGTTGCTCTACGAACTGAACTGGCCGGCTGTAGCCCATATCAAAACAGTAGTCACTGCCGAGCATGATGCGCTCTACCCCGACCTCCTGGATGACGAACTGCATGATGTCCTTGGAGTGAACGATGGTGTCGTAGGTGAAACGCTGAAGATAAGCACTAGGGGGTTGCCGCAGATTCAAGCCTTGAAGTTCGGGACGTACTTTCCAGCCGTGATCGATTCGGCCAATCAATATGGGCAGCGCGCCACCTCCATGAGCCAAGTTAATCTGGAGTTTCGGATGGCGGTCGAGAACGCCGCCGAAAACCAGGTGGCACGCGGCAATGGCGGTGTCGAAGGGGTTGCCGAGCAGATTCACAAGATAAAAAGGTTTCATGCGTTTCCCGCCGACCGTCTGAACCGGATGCGTGAACACCGGCAGGTCGAGCTCTTCGATTCGCGCGAAAACGGGCTCGAACATAGGATCGTTCAGTTCATGCTCGTCGATGTTCGTGCCCAGATAAACTCCCCGCATTCCGGGCAGCTGGCTGGCGCGGTTGAGCTCGTCAAGCGCACGGCTGGGATAGAGCATCGGCAGCGTCAAAAAAGCGGCCAAACGAGAGGGATATGCCTGGTGCGCGGCACTTGCTGAGTCGTTCCACGCCTTGCAAAGCGCACTGGAAAGATCCGCGTCCCCCCAGTAAGCCATGGGAGAGGTAAGGGAAATGGCCTGGACAGCGACGCCATCCTCGTCCATCGCGGCGATGCGCTCCTTCAGGTCCACAACTTTGGAGGGAGCCGGCCCGATGGTGAAGGTGGGAGCGTCTATATAGGGCAATAACTCACTTGACTCGCCCATCCAAAGCGGCCATGATGGGGAGCGAACAGTGAATCCGCTGGAGGGGTTTTTTGAATCTCCACATGATAATCCTCCAAAGTGGCTATTCATGCTAACAGCTTATTTCGACGAGAGCGTTGAAAGCCCGCGTGGATATGCAGTGACGGCTGGATTTCTAGGCAAAAAGGAACAGTGGACAAGATTTGCTGATGAATGGAAGGCGGCTTTACACCCTAGAAAAAATCTTCACATGAACGAGTTGAGATGGAAGAACGATAGACCCAGAGAATTATTGGGAAAATTGGGGCCGATACCGTACAGATGTGGGTTAACGCCAATTTATGCATCCGTTGAAGTCGGCGATTACATTGATGAACTACCGGAATATGCCACCAAAGCGTTTACTAAGGGATATTTCGTTACTCTGGTCGGGGTAGCTGCCTCAGTCTTGGACGCGCTACCCTCCGGGGAGCGCGTTGAGTTTGTATTTGAACAACAGCGCGAATTTGCAGCGGTCCGAGAGCATGCATTAAGCATCATATCCCAGAACCCAGTACTTCGCCGAAATGGAGGGGAAAGCGCTCTAGCTAAGTGGAGTTCAATTCCCAAATCTTCGCTTCTTGAGCCAGCGGACTATTTAGCCTATGCGCTAATGCAGGCTCTTGTTGACCCAACGTCTAATCGGACTCGTCTTTGCTCCCCGATTTTCGCTGGTAAACACATTGGGGGACAGATGGGCAAAGAAGCTGTTGCTAAAGTATTGGAGATGAAAAAACGTGACGACCAAAGGCAACCCCGAGCTTGAAAAGTTTGACACGGTGATGCGCACAATTTTGACAGTCTCCAAGACGGAACTCCAGAAGCGCGAGAAGGAATGGAAGCGCAGAAGAGCCAAGAAGAAGCGGGCTAAGTCTTGACCCGCTTCCCTCGGCCATCCCGTTTACATTCTTTGTCAGTTAATGTTCGTTTCCGGGTCTTGAGCCTTTCCAGTGAGGTGGTCCCAGGTGAGACGCTTGCCAATGATACGCGAGATGGCCAGATTGAAGCGGTCTCCATCGTCGTAGTCCTCCCGGTTATTAAACCGGAAGGCTTGCTCGTCGAGGTAACGGAAAAGATGGAAAGGTTCGACCGAAACATAGGTTCCGCGAATACCACGCTTCAAGAGGCTCCAGTAGTTTTCGAGGCCATTGGTGTGGACGTTCTCTTTCGCATAACATTCGGCGTGGTCGATAACTTGGTGAACGTATTCCCGCTCCAGGCCGTCGTAGGATTGCAACGCGTCGGTGAAAACCTGAGAGCCAGTAGCAACCTGCTCGCGGACACGGGATTGAAGCATGGGTTTGCGCACGTTCGCCACGACCCTTGTGCGAACGCGCCCATGGCGCTCCAGCAGCCCCATGACAGCCACCTTGTCAACGCCGCCAGTCCCGCTGATCTTTGCCCGGCGCTTCGCGGCGTGCATATTCCTGGCCCTGCCGCCGATATAGGTCTCGTCCACCTCGACCTCTCCACCGAGCATCCCGCCAGCTTCATCCTGCAAGGCAAGCCGGACGCGGTGAAGCATAAACCATGCGGTTTTCTGAGTAACCCCCAGCGCACGCCCGACTTCGTAGGAGCTAATACCATTCTTGCAGTTAGTCAGCATCCATACGGCAATGAGCCACTTGTCGAGCGGGATGGCCGAATCCTCAAAGATGGTTCCCACCTTGACGGAAAATTCGCGCTTGGGGTGATGCTTCGCGCACTTCCAGGAGCGGCGATTCGGATTGAATGCACTCACGCTGTCAGACCCGCACACCGGGCAAATGGTGCCTTTCGGCCATCGCTTCGCTGCAAGGTACGCAACGCAATTATCAGGATTCGAGAAATAAAGGACCGCCTCTTGCAAAGTCCTTGGCTCGGTCATGGTCTGTGTCCTCACAAGACAAATGTTAGCAAAAGCCAGTGGGCGAGTCAAGTAAATTGTTACCCTATATAGAGTCCTTTCGCGGTATTGCGAATCCCCATGTGGAAAGGTTTGCCCTCTTTCGCGATGATGTCCAAATACGATTGCGGGTAATAGTGCGCGTGAATATCAACCGGCCGAACCCCATCCGTAATGGCGAGGCGAGCAAGCGCGGGGTCCATCGTGCTCACCGCGCCGACGGCAGCAGCAGTCACGCATCCTTGTAATATCCGTCGACGCGTAATCTTTGATCCGGCAGAACCTGCTGAGTGCTTCATCGTCGTCCTCCCTCACATCGTTTTGGAAATTCATCTGGCGATTGCCTCGCCGGGACCGAGGAATGCGTGGATGGACATTGCGAAAAGCCGGCCGGACCGAGATGGCAAAGTGGACGGCATGATTCAACGCGACTTCGTAACCCGAGGCTTCGTGCGGCGGATCCAGCCGCCATGCAAACCACGGATTACCGGCGCTCCGGATCAGAGTTTCAGAATCCGCGCGGCGGTGCCGCCGAGGATCATCTTGCGTTCCGCTTTCGAGAGCTCAAGTTCATTCACGAACCGAACTGGCTGGCTGTACCCCATATCAAAACAGTAGTCGCTGCCGAGCATGATGTGCCCTACCCCGGCCTCCTGGATGACGAACTGCATGATGGCCTTGGAGTGCGCAATGGTGTCGAAGGTGAAACGCTGAAGATAGGCGCTAGGTGGTTGCGGCAGATGCAAACTTTGAAGTTCAGGCCGCACTTTCCACCCGTAATCGACTCGACCCATCACGATCGGCAGCGCGCCGCCTGCGTGAGCCAAGCAAAACTGGAGTTTCGGATGGCGATCGAGAACGCCGCCGAAAATGAGGTGGCAGGCGGCGATCGCGGTGTCGAAGGGGTTGCCGAGCAGATTTACAAGATAATAAGGCTTCATGCGCTCGCCGCCGACCGTCTGAATCGGATGCAGGAAAATTGGCAGGCCGAGCTCTTCGATTCGCGCGAAAACGGGCTCGAACAAATGATCGTCCAGGTCATGACCGCCGATGTTCGTTCCCAGGTAAACTCCCCGCATTCCGGGCAGCTTGCTCGTGCGGTTTAGCTCGTCGAGCGCGCGATCGGGATAGAGCATCGGCAGCGTCGTAAAAAAGACCAGACGATCCGGATAGGCCTTGTGCGCGGCGCTGGCTGCATCGTTCCACGCCCCGCAAAGGGCGCTGGAGACCTCGGCGCTGCCCCAATAAGCCATGGGATAGGTAAGGGACATGGCGTGGACAGCGACGCCTTGCTCATCCATCGCGGCGATGCGCTCTTTCAAGTCCACGATTTTGGATGCCGCAGGCCCAACGGTTCCGAAGGGGAAATCGATGACAAGTCCTTGCGCGGTGTTGCGATATTCCACGCCAAAAGGTTTGCCCTCTTTGGCGATGACGTCCAAATAAGATTGCGAAAAAAAATGCGCGTGAATATCGACTGGCCGAACTCCGTCCGTAACGGCGTGGTAAGCAAGCGCTGGTTCCATCGTGCTCACCGCGCCGACGGCAGCAGCAGTCACGCATCCTTGTAATATCCGTCGACGCGTAATCTTTGATCCGGCAGAACCCTCAAAGTCCTTCATTGTTGTCCGCCTCCGCGTAGTATTAGAAATCCATCTGGCGCCGTGTCAAAACGCTTGAACTTGCCGCTCCTGTGGCCGGGATTTGGCGCCCATCCCGGTATCCGGCGTTGAATCGCGTTTCCATCTCCCTCGCAACCCCCTGGGCTTCGAGTCGCGCGCCGGCGAATTTCACCACCGGCGTAATGACCTCGCCGCGATTCACTCCATTCGACTGGTCGCAGGCCTCCCGAGAGTTCCTTGGCTGGATTTGCAGCGATGTTCACGTTCGCAGATTTGGTTGCCGAGGTGGCTTTGAATGCCCCGAGCGGAATGGCGGCGACCCCCACCCAAACAGCCCCCCGGAACAAGTCGCGGCAGACAAACATGCCGGCAACGCGGTTTGCCGGGCATGGCATCGGCCGACGGCTTCCGGGGAGCAGATTAAACGCCGTTTGGCATCGCTACCAGTAATATCTCGACATACCACTCATAGGAGACTATTATGTCTTGCGTATGCCTACCGGAAAGCCGGGCAACGCCGCCCGCGCCGATGTGCGCAAAGTAAACGGACCCACGGTATCCTTCCGCGGCGCCAGCGCGCCGATAGGCCCGCTGGATCTAAGGCAGATCCGCTGCTTCGTCGCGGCATATGAGGAAGGCAGCTTCAGCCGGGCTGCCGCGCGGGAGCATTGCACCCAACCAGGCCTTAGCGTTTCCATTCAGCGGCTCGAATCAACCGTGGCGCACCGGCTGTTTGATCGGAAAGCGCGCGGCGTAACTCCTACGATCGCGGGCAAACATTTTTACGCGAGCTGTCTCGATGTACTGAAAACCGTAGAGCAGGCCAGACAGCGCATGATGGACATGGCAGGGAGCGTTCCCGCTCAAATCAACATGGGCGTCCCTCCCACAATGTTCAAAGGAGTTCTTCCGTGGATATTGCCCGATTATCTCAGCGCCCATCCGCACGTGGATGTCCGGCTCGCGGAAGCATACAGCGGCACCCTCACCGACTGGGTGCTCTCGGGACAGATCGACGTGGCCATCGTCACAAAGCCCCCGGTGCATTTGGGGCTGGAAACGACCCACTTTTATCGGGGCCGTCTGGTCCTGGTGAGGCGCCCGGATCCCGGCTCGCGGAAGGGACGACGCGTGCTCGCCCGCCACGCGAGTGAGTTGGCGAACCTGAAACTCGTTCTCCCGTCACAGAGGCACAGCTTGCGGCAAGTCATCGAAGCCGGAGTACGGCTGGGTACGACTGCGTCGGGCCGAGTTCTGGAGATAGACGGAATGCTCGGGACGCTTGAACTCGTCAGGACATCGGATTGGGCCACGGTGGTTGCCGGCCTTGCAGTAATGGATGAAGTGAAACAAGGGCGGCTGATGGCAGATCCCCTTTATGGACCCGAGCTGTGGATTGACTTCTACTTGATACGCACGAAAGATGCGTTGCTGTCCGTTGCATGCAGGGAGTTCTTACACCGCATGCAGGAAGCACTCGGGGCGCTTGACAACGTGCACAACGCTCTTCCCACGCCGAAAGCTTCCGCAGGTCACGCCGCGGATCGCTAACTCACCCAGAATCCTTCCGGTCAGCCGATTATTTGAGGCCCGGCCCGCTACCAGACTCCCACTCGGCGATAGCCGCCGGCAGAGCGGCGTCAGCCATAAGGCATAGTGCCGGCGAATTGCTAACATACAATATTGTTATTTGACAATATACGTCCCGGTAAAGAGTATTCTCCGGGACAGGGAACTTGCGAAAGGCGCATCATGGCCGGCCGTCAGTGCCATCCATGCCTTGCGCTTTGTTGAATTTTGTACCTTTTATTAGGCGCGACCCCTGCCGCTGCATTCAGACAAAGGTTATTAAGCCATGTGGGTGAACCCGTCTCAGACAGGGGCAAGGACATTGGGCGTGGGGGCGCAAAGTGCGGCTTCGGCAGCCCAGGCGAATTCGGATTGGATGCCCACCCGTCAAGCGCCGAAACCCGCCGGACTGCGAGAACGTTGCATCACGGGAAGGGACATAGGTTCGATAGGCAAGAGATAAGTTCTGAGCTAGGATAACCGCAAAGGTGCTGGAAGTAACCACACCAGGGAGACAAGTTCGAGCCGAAGCAGAGTGGTTGTCTTCACGGGGATCCATCGCCCCGCGTCAGGAGAAATCATGAAGAGGATCAACGTAGGCATTATTGGAACAGGCTGGTGCGGCGGAATTCGCGCGGAAACCTGCGCGGCAAGCCCATTTGTGAACGAACTGCACATTGCCGAAATCAGGGAAGACCGCTTGCAAGAGGTGGCGGCGAAAACCAACCCCGTCACGGCAACCACCGATTATCGGGTGCTTCTGGCGAATCCGGGCATCGACGCCATCATCATTTCCGCGACCCCGGAGACCACGCACTATCCCATGGCCAAGGAGAGTCTGCAAGCCGGCAAGCACGTTTTCCTCGAGAAGCCGATCGCTCTGGAATTGGAAGAAGCAGACGAACTGATCCATCTGGCAAGGTCAAAAGGTCTACTCTTCACAATTGGCTATTCGCAGCGCTTCAATCCGAAATTCGCCTATGTCAAACGGTCTATCGACGACGGCACGATCGGGCAGCCGGTCAGTGCCTTGGTGAGCCGTCATATTAGCCGGAATCTCGCAAAGAAAATCGGTGGTCGCATCAAGCTCTCCCCCGCCGCCATGGAGGCGACGCACGACATCGATTTCGTTCTCTGGTGCTTTGAGCCCAGAAAACCCGTCCGCGTCTATTGCCAAGAGGTCTCCAAAATCATGAAGCCAACCCACAATGTGCCGGATTGCGCCTGGATCGTGGTTACTTTGGACGACGGTACCGTGTTCACGATCGGCGCGGGCTGGGTGCTTCCGCCTGCCTATCCCAATTTTGGATCCACGTGGATCGAAATGGTCGGGACGGAAGGGGCGATCATGGTCGACGATACCCACCGGGACGTCTACGTAAGCACGATAAAAAGGGGGATCGAGTTTCCCCTCTCCACCATGCCCGGTGAAAAGGTCGGCCATGTCTATGCCGGCCCCATGGAAGCGGAGACAATCCATTTTCTGGAGTGCGTTGCGCTGGGCCGGCAGCCCTTGGTTACCGCGGAACACGCGCGCATGGTGATGCGCGTGTATCAGGCCGCGGACCTGTCGGCGGAGGAAGGACGTCCAGTCGATATCCACTGGCCAGCCGCGCCGGGCGAAGACCGCAATGCCTCGCCAACCGATGTGTCTGCCATCCGTTCCGCCCGCTGAGGCGGGCGGGGACGGACGAAAACGGGACGCTCGCCGATCGAGTCCGCGGCCCTCTCGGACCGGGAGTGTCAGGGACTTGCAAAGTCCCTCTTTCTGCGGCTGGCTTGTGCACAAAGTTTTCTTGTTCCACTGGGAATCAGTCGCGTGCCAAAAAACTCCTGTGCGATGGTAGAAGAGGTTCGGACGCCGCTTGGCTGCCAAACGGCTGAACAGTCCTTTGCCCAGGAAGGAATCCGCCCGGCTTTTCGCCGCCGATCGACCCGCTCTCGCGGAGAAATCGCTTGAACGTCGCGCCCAGACCCGTCGCCGGAACTAGCGCCACCTCCGATGAAGTAGCCACCCAGCCGACTCGGGCCCGGTGGATGATCCTCTTCCTGATCAGCCTGATGTATCTGATCGCGTACATGGACCGCAGCAATATCTCCGTGGCCGCTCCTCAGATCGCTCATGAGTTCGGGCTCAGCGACACGGAGATGGGCCTCGTCTTTAGTGCCTTCGTCTGGACCTACGCGATTGGACAGATACCGGGCGGGTGGCTGGGAAACCGGTTCGGTCCCAAGACGATTCTTACGGCGATCATGGTTTGGTGGGCGATCGCTTCGGGAAGCACGGGCTTCGCCGTCGGTTTTGGTTCGCTTCTGGCCGCTCGTCTGTTTCTCGGTCTAGGCGAAGCGGGTGCGTTCCCCGTGGCTACGCGCGGCATGCAATTATGGTTTCCAAAGTCGGAACGCGGCCGGATCCAGGGCATCACCAATGGCGCTACCCGGTTCGCCGTCGCCATTACCCCTTTCGTCGCCGTAAGCATTATGACCGCCCTCGGCTGGCGGGCGATCTTTTACATTTTCGGGTCCCTGGGAGCAGTCTGGGCGCTCGCCTTTTATTGGATTTACCGGAATCGGCCGGAAGAACATAAACGAGTCAATCGGGCGGAACTGGCTCATATCCGGGGCATTCACGCAGACGGAACGATCGTGCGACTGGAAGCGCAGAGGCGGCCGAAAACGCCCTGGAGAACCATTCTGGGCTCTCCGAACATGTGGTTCATCATGCTCGCCTACGGCTGCTTCTTTTACGGAACCTACTTCTTTCTCAGCTGGTATCCCTCGTATTTGGAAGTGTACCGGCATTTTTCGCTCAATTCCCTCGGCTTAGTTGCCTCCATTCCTTTGTTAGCCGCCATGGCAGGAGACATTCTGGGCGGCTCGCTGAGCGACTTGGTTTATAAGAGGACGGGCAGGCTAACACTTTCGCGCCGCATCGTGGCCGCTCCGGCGATGCTGATCGCTGGAGCGTTCCTGATCCCCGCGGCCTTGAGCCGGAATCCGTGGACGGCCTTGCTTTACCTGGCGCTGTCGTTCTTCTTTCTGGATATGGTCCTTGGTCCGGCGTGGGCCGTGGCGATGGACGTGGGAGGCGAATTCAGCGGCACGGTGAGCAGCATTATGAACACAGCCGGAGCTGTCGGCGCGTCGGCGTCACCGATTGTGTTCGGCTTTTTTGTGCAAAGAGGAACCTGGGTGGTGCCCTTTTTGGTGACGGCGGGTATGTTGGCTGGTGGCGCCTTGATCTGGGCCTGTTTGATCAATCCTGAAAAATCGGTCATCGGAGAAACGCATTCGGCAGCAGAAACCGCCGCAGCGAACCAGGAATCCTAAGTCAACTATCCCAACGACTGAGGGGCGATGGGACAACCAAGGGAAGATGTTCATGCCGGGGGGCGCAGAGCCGCCCGGCGGTATCGCCAAGCGCTTTGGGTGCGAAACGTAGCGTAAGCGGGGAACGGGTGCCGGACGTGGATCTGCGCTCCCTGCAGAGGCACCGTAACCTGCTTGACGATTGACCGCCTTCGCGGAGTTCGGAACACACTTCCGAAGTGGAGTCGATACAATTCAAGGAGGAACTTATGGCTGCAGAATACGACGAACCAGTTCGCCGAAATGCGGGAGAACCGCGCGAGTTAGACCACTCCGCGCCGCCCAATTCCAGAAGACAGTTCTTGAGATCAATCGGGGCGCTCAGCGCGATCGGCGCCGCTGCCACGCTTCCCGTTGCGGCCCGTCTGGCGGCCCAAACGGATGCGGGGCCGGGCAACACCGGACTGCGGCGAATCGACGTTCATCAGCACATGTTTTCCCCGGCCTATCGGCGTGTAGCCAAAATGCCGAATGTGGCCACAAGGCCTGGCGGACTCCGGCGGGCAAGTCCTCTGCTCGGCCACTGGACGCCCGAGGGAGTGATCGAGCAAATGGGAAAATACGGGATCGCCACGGCAGTACTTTCCATCCCGGTTACGGGATACTCTTTCGATCAGCTCAACGCGGAAGAGGCCCGCACACTGGCGCGCGGCAACAACGAGTATGGCGCGCAAGTGGCCAAGGACTATCCGGGCCATTTTGGATTTTTCGCTTCATTGCCTCTCTTGGACGTAGAAAGTAGCTTGAAGGAAATCGAGTATTCCTTCGACACCCTCCATGCCACCGGCATCGGTTTACTGACCAGCTACGGCTTAAAGTGGCCCGGCGACCCGGCTTTCGAGCCGGTCTTTGCGGAGCTGAACCGCCGCAAAGCTGTGGTATTCATTCACCCGACCGCTCCTGCCTGTTGCGGGGAGCTGATCCCGGGCGTTTCGCCGGTCTGGGTGGAATTCGACTTCGACACGGTGCGCGCGGCGATCAGTCTTTTGGTCAACCATACGTTCGAAAAGTTCCCCGATATCAAATTTATCCTCACCCACTCGGGAGGGGCTCTCCCGGTGGAGGCGGCGCGTATCCAGGGGATTGTCAATCCCGGGGTAACCGGCAGGCAGCCAGGGACCGTGGAATCGTATTTCAGCAGGATCTTTTACGACATCGCTAATGGAGCCAATCCCATGGCCCTGTCCGCACTCACCAAGTTGGTTCCCACGTCACAGATTCTTTTCGGCACTGATTTTCCGTATGTCCGCATCGGCGCGACGGTGGATGGATACTTGAAGTGGGGATTTTCGGCGGAACAGATGCGAGGAATTAACCGGGAAAATGCGCTCGGCTTGCTTCCGCGCCTAAAAGTTCACGCGTAACAGATCGAGCGATTTGGTCCGAAGCGGGCGATTCCGCGCAGGCCGGGACCGCCCCCCTCGTTCTCGCACGAGACCCCGCCCGAGACCTAATCCGGGAAAATGACGCTAAGACTGTCCTTATTCTCGTATAAGCACCTCGTATAACTAGGCATCACAATCCGTTTCGTTGACATCAACCTATCCGGCGCTACCTTTTTTTTTTTGGGGGGGGGGGGGGGGGGGGGGGGGGGG
>DATLSU010000072.1:0-162411 GCA_035533975.1 Patescibacteria group bacterium | reverse complement strand
GGCCAGTTCCCCTTTCACGCACTGTGCGATGACGGCCACCTTTTGCAACTCCCGTTGGCTCAACGTGAATGTCTCCTGTCTCATGGGGTGACATTTTCACGCGGCCGTTAAGGGGTGACAGAATTATCTGGCTAAGACACGTCCCGGAGGGCGCCTTGCGGGGGCGGCCATGCGGTGTTAGGTTTGACAGGCTGAATCCACAAGATGTGCGGGGAGCCGAGGGTACTTGGCGAGCAGGCTTGACGACGACCAGAAATTACCTCAGGGCCGTCTGACTGCGCTGTGGGTTCTGATCGTTCTGGCAACCCTGCTGCTGCTTTTCGGGTTCTGGCGGCTGCAAGTTCTCGACACCCAGCACTACGCCGAACTGGCCAACCGCAACCGCATCCGCACGATTCCCATCATCGCGCCACGGGGCCGCATCCTGGATCGCGATGGGCGGGTTCTGCTGAACAACTATCCTTCTTTTAGCGTCCTGCTGGATCGCGATTCGCCGCAGGTCGTCAAGGCGGACTTGCCCGAAATCGCCGCCGGACTCGGCATGGCCCTGCCCGATCTGCGGCAGCAGATTGCGGCCGCCGCCTGGCTGCCCCGCTATCAGCCGCTGGTGATCAAGACCGATGCCTCTCCGGCGGATGTGGCCTTCGTCGAATCCCACCGCGCCGATATCCCCGCTTTGGACCTGCTCATGGTGCAGCGGCGCAACTATCCGCCGGACGATTTTCTGGCGCACGTTCTCGGCTACGTCGGCGACGTGAGCCCGAAGGATATCGCCAAGAGCCAGGGGCGGTATCTGCCGGGCGACGTGGTGGGTAAATCCGGCCTGGAGCGCGAGTACAACAGCATCCTCATGGGAACCGATGGAAGCCGCCGCGTCGTCGTGGACAGTCGCGGGATCGTGCGCGGCACATTGGGGGAAAAACCGGCCATACCCGGCCAGTCCATCCGCTTGACGATCGACGAGACCCTGCAGCGGATGGCGGAAAACGATCTCGATGGGAAAGAGGGAGCCGTCGTGGCGCTCGATCCTCAAACCGGCGGCGTGCTCGCGATGGCGAGTCGGCCGGCCTTCGATCCCAACCAGTTCGCCGAAGGAATCTCGCCGGCTCAGTGGAAGTCTTTGAACGACAACCCCGAGCACCCCCTGATCAATCGCGCCATTCAGGCGCAACTGGCGCCCGGCTCGGTTTTCAAGATCATCATGGCGGCGGCGATGTTGCAGTCGGATGTGCTGCCGTCCAATTTCACCGTCTACTGTCCCGGCAGCCAGGCTTTTTACGGCCGTGTGTTCCACTGTTGGGACAAGCACGGACACGGCCGCGTCGATTTGCGCCAGGCGATCATTCATTCCTGCGACGTATTTTTCTACAACGTCGGCATGCGCTTGGGGATCGATCGGATATCCTACTTCGCCTCCCACCTTGGTCTCGGGCGGTTGACCGGAATCGACCTGCCGGGCGAAGACCCGGGGCTGGTGCCGTCGGTGGCGTGGAAGAAGCGCACGTTCGATCGTCCCTGGTATCCCGGCGAGACGATTTCGGTGGCGATCGGGCAGGGCGCGACAACCGTTACGCCGCTGCAGCTGGCCTATTCGATCGGCGGAATCGCGATGGGCGGCGTTTTCAAACGGCCTCACCTGCTGGCCCTTTCCGGTCCCGACCCGGAGAGGCGTTTCCCGCTCTCACCCGATACGGTGAAGGTGATTACCGATGCGATGTACGGCGTGGTGAACGACCCTGGCGGCACGGCGGCCGCCTCGCGCCTGAAAGGGATCGAGTTTTGCGGCAAGACCGGCAGCGCGCAGGTGATCAGCGACCAGACGCGAAGCCACATGGCGGGAAGCAAGCGCTACATGGACAACGCGTGGTTTGTCGGCTTCGCCCCGCGTCAGGATCCGCAAATCGTTGTTTCGGTTCTCGTGCAAGGGGGCAAAGAAGGAGCGCTCGCCGCCGCGCCCATCGCTCGGGATATCGTGCAGGCTTTCTATCAGGAGAAGGCGCAGCGCCAGCCGCAGTACGCCAAGAAGGAAAGCAACCCGGCGGTGGAGACCGCGCAAGCGAGCGAAAATTGATTTCGGTGCGAGGATGAAGGCCCGGGTCCATACCGTTGATCTCGATTGGTGGCTAATCGCGCTGGTGGCGGCGCTCTGTTGTCTGGGGCTGCTCGAAGTGCATTCGGCCACGCACCGCGCCATGGCGGGAATGGTGTGGCGGCAAATGGGCTGGGTGGGGCTAGGCTTCCTGGCGCTGTGGTTGCTCTCGCGGTTGGACTATCAATGGGTCTTGGACCGGGCTCCGCTTCTCTACATGCTGATGCTCGGGGCTTTGGTGATCGTATTAGTCGCCGGTCATGCACGATTCGGCGCCCGCCGGTGGGTCGAAATCGGGGGAATACCCTTTCAGCTGTCGGAATTTGCGAAGTTGGTTATAATCATTGTGTTAGCGCGCTTCCTGAGCGAGGTGCGGACGGACCGGCTGGCGCTGGCCGATCTTGTCAAGGTGGGTGTGCTCGTCGGCGTGCCGCTGGTTCTGATTTTGCTGCAACCGGACCTGGGCACGGCGCTGACGCTCGTGCCCATCACCGTCGCAGGAGCGTTTTTAGCGGGAATCAAGTGGAGACACGTATTGGCTCTGGTGGTGCTGGCTGGCCTTTCGCTCCCGGTGGCGTGGCATTTTGTGCTCAAGCCCTATCAGAAGGCCAGGATCACGACGTTTTTGCAGCCCGAAAAGGATCCACAGGGATCCGGCTACCAAATCTTGCAATCGGAGATCGCGGTCGGTTCGGGTGGCCTGTGGGGCAAGGGACTCGGCCATGGCAGCCAGAATCAATTGGGATTCGTGCCGGTGAGGTATTCCGACTTTATTCTGGCGGCGCTGGGCGAGGAGTTGGGATTTGCGGGGGTCTTTTTCACTCTGTTGCTGTACGCGGGGTTGTTCTCATGCCTGATTCTGAACGCACGGCAAGCCAAGGATCGTGCGGGGATGTATTTGGTCGGAGGCGTGGCGGCAATCCTCGCGTTTCATGTTTTTGTGAACGCAGCGATGGTGATCGGCTGGATGCCCGTTACGGGGATTCCGCTGCCGCTGGTCAGCTACGGCGGGTCCGCCACGCTGTTTGTATTCATGGCCCTGGGCTTGGTGATGAGCGTGCGCCTGCGTCGCTTCGTCAACTGAGCCGGGGCCCGAAATCCGTTCTGGGGGATGGCATCGGACGCGTTCGATGAGGCCGATCGCACAACTCGATCGAACCGGGTGGCGCGCAAACGCGCGTTGCGAGGGCCGGCGTTCGTCGATCCCGGGGAGCTTAAATGTCCAAAGAATTGATTGTTTCTTCAAGCCCGCACGAAACGCGGGTGGCCATGCTGGAGGACGGGCAGCTATGTGAGATTTACATCGAGCGCGAAAAGGAATACGCGCTCGTCGGCAGCATCTACAAGGGGCGGGTCACCCGCGTGTTGCCGGGAATGCAATCCGCCTTTGTGGACATCGGGCTCGATACCGATGCCTTCCTTTACGTCAGCGACGTCCTCGAAGACCTCGAGGAATACGATCACATCGCACCGGCGCCGGAAAGCCGTCCCCAAGCCGCCGCAGCCGCCCTGGCGCCGCCTGCGGGGCCCGTTGCCCGGCAGGAAGCGGCGCAATCGGCCCAGCCGGCGCCCGAGCCCGCTCCAGCACTCGAGCCCGCTCCGGCGTCCGAGCCCGCTCCGCGAACCGAGCGGCCCGAACGCGCTGGCTCGCGCGAGGGCGGCCGGTTCGATCGTCGCGGTGGCCGTTTTGGCCGGCATGGCCGGCGCGGCAAACGCGGCGGCCGGGATCTGCCTCCTTCCAAATACGCATCCTCGGATGTTTCATCGCGGCCCAGCCCGTCCGAGCCCGAACCCGAGCAGGATACCGGCCATGTCCCTGTCATTCTGCCCGGCGAGTCGCTCGCGAAGTACAAGGATCGGTTGCCGCAACCGGCCGGCGAATTTTCGGCTGAGTCTGAATCGACGCCCAAGCCGGAACTCCGCGAGCCCTCCGCTCCGGGGAGGGAAGAATACGCGCCCGCTCGCGAGGAGGCGCAGCAGGCCCGGGAGCCAAGGACCGGATTCGCGCAAAATGCCGGCCGGCCTGCGGAATCGTATGCAGCCGAGCGGGAAAGTGCGCGTGTGGAACGAGAATCACGGGCGCCGTTTGAATCCGAATCACGGGTAGACCCCGTCCTTTCGGAAGGCGCTAGCGAAGTCAAGCCCGTGGCGGAGGTGCCCGCCGCCGAAACCAGCAAGCCAGGCGTTGTCTCCGCGCCAACAGATGACGAGTTGAGTTTCGAGGAGACCGCCACGCTTACCGAGACGCTCGCCGATCATCGCCAGGAGGAATCGCTGGAGGAGGAAAACGGCGAGAATGGCGAGACTGCCGACGAGCAGCATGACGGCGCAAGCGGCTACGAGCCGGAGCCCGAAGCGGAAAACGGCTCGCCAGCCGATGCCGATCTGAGCGAACCCTCCGGCCCCCAACCGGGCAACGAAATCTCATCGGTCCGCATGGACCAACCCTCGCGTTCCCTGCTGCAGCGGCCCATGGGCCGCGAACGCCATCGTGGCGGACGCCGGCATCGCCGCCAGCGGGAAGGGGATCGGCCGCAGCGCCGCTTCGCGCCGCCTCGCCGCGTGCAGCAGATCGCCGACCTGCTCAAAGCCGGCCAGGAAGTGATCATCCAGATCACGAAGGAGCCGCTCGGCAAGAAGGGCGCGCGGATCACCAGCCACGTGGCCTTGCCCGGGCGCTTCCTCGTCTACATGCCGACGCTCGATCACGTCGGGATTTCGCGCAAAATCGGAACGGGGGAAATGCGCGGCCGGCTCCGCAAATTGGTGGAAGAGCTGCGGCAGGGACATTCGGGCGGCTTTATCGTCCGCACCGCGGCCGGCGGCGCCAGCGAGGACGACGTCCGTGCCGACGCCGAATACCTGATCAACACCTGGCAGGAGATCCGGTCGAAATCGGAGCAGCGGCGCCCCCCATCCTTGCTCCATCGCGACTTGAATCTGGTGGAGCGCCTGCTGCGCGACTGTTTGAACCGGGATTTCTCCGCCGTTTGGGTGGATTCCGAAGAGGAATATGCGCGCGTCGTGGATTTCATCAGCCGCTTTCAGCCCGATCTGGTGAGCCGCGTAAAGCTCTACACGAAGGAAATGCCCATCTTCGAGGAGATGGGTGTGCAACAGGAAATCGACAAATCGCTCCGTCCCAAAGTGTGGCTTAAATCGGGCGGCTACATCGTCATCAACCACACCGAAGCCCTGGTGGCGATCGACGTCAACACCGGCAAATACGTTGGCCGGGGATCGAGCCGGCTGGAAGATACCATCGTCAAGACCAATATCGACGCGGTGAAGGAGATCGTCCGCCAGATTCGCCTGCGTGATCTCGGCGGCATCATCGTGATCGATTTCATCGACATGGAGGAGCGGCGCAACCGCGACAAGGTGCTTCAGGCGCTCGAAGACGCCTTGCGCCAGGACCGCGCCCCGTCGAAGGTGCTGCCGTTCAACGAATTCGGCTTGGTGGCGATCACGCGCAAGCGGACCAAGCAGGCGCTCGAGCGCATGCTCTGCCAGCCCTGCCCTTACTGTTCGGGCTCGGGCATGGTCAAGTCGGTGCCCACAATCTGTTACGAGATCGAAGCCGAAGCGCGGAAGATGGCCGGCGAGCTGGATTCGCCCAGCGTCACGCTGCGCGTGAATCCGGAAATCGCCAAGGCGCTGAAAACCCGGGAGGCAAACCTGGTCGAGGAACTCGAGCACGTGACGCACAAGAACGTCGTGATCCAGTCCGACGCCACGCTGCACTTCGAGCAGTACGACATTTATTGACGATCCGGCCAGGATCGTCGTCCCGAGGAGCCTCGAACCTTCGGGGCGACGAGGGATCTCTCTTTGAACTGAGGCCGGGGCCGAAAGGTTCCGGCCTCAGTCCCCATACTGCAAAAAGAGGTGTCATGAAATCAGCCAAGAAATTTACCGCGACGCGCGTCGCGGTGCTGGGCGCCGGGAAAATGGGCGGTATTCTGCTCGGCGCATTTCTCGAGCAGAAGTTGTTTCCCGCGAAGAACGTTTTCGCCACGGTTCACCACGCCGAGCGGATCGAGCCGCTTCGAAAACAATTTCCGGTTTCCGTCTCGACCGACAACGCGGCCGCCGTGCGGCAGGCGGACGTCGTTCTCATTTGCGTCAAGCCGCAAGCGGTGCGGGAGGTTCTCGATGAAATCCGCGGCGAACTCACTCCGAACAAGCTCGTGATCTCGATCGCGGCTTCGGTCCCTATCGCCTCGATCGAGAAGCTGGCCGGCGATCGTATTCCCGTCGTGCGGGCGATGCCCAATACGCCGAGCGTGGTTCGCCGCGGAATGACGGTTCTGGCCAAGGGCGCCTTCGCGAGCGAAAGCCACCTGGCGGCGGCGGAAGCGCTTTTCCAGTCGGTCGGCAGGACCCTCGTGCTCGACGAAAAACACATGGACGCCGTCACGGGCCTTTCGGCCAGCGGCCCGGCGTTCATTTACGTGATCCTGGAATCGCTCGCCGAGGGCGGCGTCAAGGTGGGCTTGCCGCGCGATGTGGCCACTATGCTGGCCGCGCAAACCGCGCTGGGCGCGGCCACCGTCGTTCTCGAAACCGGTTCCCATCCTGCCATGCTGAAAGACGCCGTCACCACCCCGGCCGGCTGCACGATCGACGGCTTGCTGGAACTCGAGGATGGGCGGCTGCGCGTCACGCTGATCAAGGCCGTCGTGAAGGCCGTCGAGCGCGCCAAGCAGCTCTGGTTCGAACCGTAGGTTCTGGCCGTCTGTCGCGGGGCTCAAACACGTCGAGCGTGTCCGCGCTACGTCGCCAAAAGTTTGTTACTCAATGTGGTCGTGTTTTGCCAGGTTGTGTTTTGCGCATAACAAGCGGATATTCTTAGGCGTTATCGACGATCCGCCCTTCGAGAAGGGGATGTCGTGGTCGAAGTGGAGGTTCTCCGCGCTTCCGCATAGAACGCAGCACCCCCGATCTCGCTTCCAGACCTCCAGTTTGACGAAGGTGGGAATCATTCTTTGATGGACGGTTTTGAGCAGCGATTGATCCGTAGTACCTTCGCTATCCTCACCGAGTTCGAGCCTAAAGCGAAAGACGCGGCGCCCTGAGCTCGTCTCGTTCCAGGCGTCTGTCAACAAGAAAGTGCCGTTGTAAACCCAAATACCCTGCTTAATCTTCTCGTAGACCCGTACCTTTTCTGCAGCTTGTTCGTGCCGCTTGTACCGCCCGGCCGCCTCGTAAAACAGTGCGTTCTGAGTAGCACGGCCCGAGGGCGTGAGGTGAGGCTGGTCGACTGCTTTGGGATCCCCTGTCGTGCCAGATCGGGTTGCATCATGCCCTTCGTAGATCAAGACCCGCCCGTCCTCCTCCAGGCGATCTTCATATGGCGCTCCGCGGCGTCGGCTCATGAGGACCACGCTCTGTCCTCCGTGCAGACCGAAATTCATGCCTCGCTGGAGGGAGACGCCCTCCTGTTTACACATGTCCAAGTAAGAGATTACGTCGCCGGCAGTTAGCATAGACGTGAAAAAATCCTAAACCACTGAGCCCTGGTGCCGCCATGAGGCTTCGATCAGTGGTGCAGACAGAATAACAACAGCAGGGCCAAAGGTTAGTCCTAGAATCCGGGGGCGCCGGCGGCGGCCGGGCGCGTCTCGCTGGTGCTTGTTGCGGAGGGAGCGCGCAGGCGATCGAAGTAGGGCTGGCCGAGCGACATCACGCCCGTGTAGAGGTAACCCCAGACGAACAGAATGAGGAAGGGAATCGTGACGTAGTTTTCGTTTTGGACGGCGTAGACGATCGTTCCGATGAAATAGACGCCCAGGCCCAGTTCGATGAACGGTGTCCAGCCGGGGCCGCGGCGATAGGTTTTCGGGCGCACCTCGTTTTTTTTCTTGCCCTCGATGTGGTACTTGGGCGTCCGGGCGAATTCCGATTTCATGCCGAAGATTGCCTCGATGACCGCCCGCGCGTTCCGCACCGATAGCCCGATTCCCACCGCCATGACGAACGGGAGATACAGAATCGACCGCTTCCAGTTTTTCGGATCGATTTCACGCTGGCTGACCAGATAGAAGCCGGAGATCGAGCAGGTGGACGCCAGGAACAGGGGTAAATCGATCAGCAGCATCTGAAACCAGCCCTGATAGAAGCGGACGATCATGGCGGGCAGCAGAATCACCGACAGCGCCACCATGAGCGGATAGCTGACGTTGGCCGTCAGATGGAGGAACGCTTCGGCCTTGTGGCGGGCGCTGACTTTGGAGTCGAAGACGCGCGGCAGGGTTTTCTTCGCAGTCTGCATCAGCCCCTTGGCCCAGCGCGCTTGCTGCGTCTTGAACGCGCTCATTTCCACCGGGAGTTCGGAGGGGCACTCGATTCCGGGCACGTACAGGAATCGCCAGCCCTGAAGCTGCGCCCGGTAGGAAAGATCGGTATCCTCGGTGAGGGTGTCGTGTTCCCAGCCGCCGGCATCGTCGATCGTGGCGCGGCGCCACACGCCGGCCGTGCCGTTGAAATTGAAAAAAATGCCGCGCCGCGACCGCGCGCCGTGCTCGACAACGAAATGGCCGTCGAGCAGAATCGCTTCGATCTCGGTGAGCGCCGAATAATGCCGGTTCAGGTAGGTCCAGCGCGTCTGGATCATTCCGGCCTTCGGGTCGGCAACCAGATACGGCAAAGTGCGGCGCAGGAAATCGGCGGGCGGCTGGAAATCGGCGTCGAAGATGGCGATGAATTCGCCGCTCGCCTGCCCGAGTCCCTCCTGCAAAGCTCCGGCCTTGTACCCGACGCGATTGGTGCGGTGAATGTAATGGATCGGCAAGCCGAGGGCGCGGTAGCGATCGACCACCGCCCGGGCGATCTGCTGCGTCTCGTCGGTGGAATCGTCGAGCACCTGGATTTCCAATTTGTCGCGTGGGTAATCGAAGCCGGCGGCGGCGTTAACGAGGCGCTCGATCACGTAACGCTCGTTGTAGATCGGAAGCTGTATGGTAACCTTCGGCCAGGCGGCGGGCTCGGGCGGCGTCCCGGGCACGTTGCGCCGGTACTTGAAGTAATCGTAGACGAGCCAATAGCGGTGGATCCCATAAATCGCCAGAATGCCCAGCACGATGAAATACGGGAGCATCATCGCCAAATCGAATGCGTTTGCCTGGTAGAGTCCGCGGAAAGGGTTCAGCGTAGGATCGATCTGCCGGTGAAAATAGGTCCAAACAGGGTTGGTTGCTTGCAGGGGGATCAAGCTAGCAGGCCAGCTCAACTGGTTCCTCCCCGCTCATGCTGAACTCGCCTCGCCTTTGCCGCTTGCCGCAGTGGCTTCGCGCGCTCGTTCCGGCGCTGGGGCTGGAGGCGGCGTTCGTAACGCTCTTTCGGCTCGGTAATCTCGAGTTGCACGTCGTAGAAACCATCGCCATCGCGCTCGGATCCGGCATCGTCTACGTGATCGCGCTTTATCTTCTCGAACACAGTCCGGATAGCCGCCGCGCCTTCTGGCTCATCCTGCTCGCTTCCGTTTTCTTCCGGCTGACCCTGGCCCCGCTCCGGCCAACGCTTTCCGACGACATCTTTCGCTACCGCTTCGACGGCCAAGTGCAGGCCCTCGGGTATAGTCCCTATCTGGTTCGGCCCGACCTTCCCCGTTTTGCGGCACTGGCCGTTCACTCGATTCGCAGCATTCCCGGCCAAGGTATCCGGTCCGTTTATCCACCGCTTTCGGAACTGGTATTCCGGGCGGCGTGGCGGCTGTTTCCGGGCCCCGTGGCGTTCAAATGGCCGTTCCTGCTGGCGGACTTTCTCGTTCTGCTGGCGCTCGCGTGGCGCGCGCGCCGGAGCCGAATCCGGAATTACCAACTGGCGCTGTATGGGTGGAATCCGCTCGTCGTCGTGGAATTTGCCGCGAGCGGCCACAACGACGCGCTGGCGCTGGCAGCTGCCGTTGGCGCCACATTGTTGATTATAGGGCCGCGCCGGGTAGTGTCAACGCTGCTGCTGGCCGCCGGCGTACTGGCCAAGGCGTTCCCCGCCGTGCTGGTTCCCCTGTGGCTGGTCCGGCTAGGCTGGCCGCGGCGCGGCTGGACGGCGGTTCTGGCCGGGTGCGGACTCGCGGCGGTTTGCGTTTGGCCGTATCGCTCGGCGGCGCGCGTGGTGGCAACGACCCTCCGGCAGTATCAATCCAGCTTTCGCGACAACAACGCGAGCATCTATCTGATTCTCCAGCACATTACCCATTCGAGCCGGTTGCCGCTGGGTTTGGGCGTAGGCGTGGTCGCCGGGCTGGCGCTGTGGGTCGCGGCGCGGCGCCTCGATCCCGTGCGCGCCGCGATACTGCTGTTCGGGACGATTCTGCTGGTTTCTCCAAACGCCTACCCGTGGTATTTCACCTGGATCGTTCCCTTCCTGGCGCTTGCCGGCACATCCCGGTACCTGGCGCCCTGGCTGATGCTCACCATTCTTCAGTTTTTGTCGTATGAGGTCCTGATCGGGTACGGGGCGCTGGGCGTGTGGCATTTCCGCCCGCTGTTCCTCTGGCTGACCTACGGCCCGTTTTACGCCTGGCTGCTCTGGATCGCCTTCACCGCCTCGCCGCCCGCGGCGCGCCCGCTCGGCAAGCGCATTCCCGCCTCCGCTATTCCGCCTGCGCCCGCCGGCGCGGCTTCTCTTTAGGGGGGAGGGAGTGGGAGAGGTACGCGGGGTAGAGAGCGCCCGCGGCGGCGGGCCTTTAAGCGGCGTCGAGTTCCTTGCTCAACCGTTCGGTTTCGTAGTGGGCCACCAGCGCGTCGACCAGCGGACCGAGTTTCCCCTCCATGACGCTATCGAGCTGATGCAGGGTGAGTCCGATACGATGGTCGGAGACGCGATTCTGCGGGAAATTGTAGGTGCGGATTTTTTCCGACCGGTCGCCGGTCTTGATCTGTCCGCGGCGTTCGGCGGCGATCTGCTCGTGCTGCTTGAGCCGTTCCATTTCGTAGAGACGCGCGCGGAGCACGCGCATGGCCTGGGCGCGGTTCTTGATCTGCGATTTTTCGTCCTGGCAGCTCACCACCAGGCCGGTGGGCAGGTGAGTGATGCGCACGGCGGAGTAGGTGGTATTCACCGATTGGCCGCCGGGGCCCGACGAGCAGAACGTATCGATGCGGATCTCCTTGGGCTCAATTTTCACTTCGATTTCGTTGGCTTCCGGAAGCACGGCGACCGTGGCGGCCGAGGTGTGGATGCGTCCCTGCTGCTCGGTGGCGGGCACGCGCTGAACCCTGTGGACGCCGCTCTCGTATTTCAATTTCGAATAGACCTTATCCCCTTGAATCGATGCCTCGACTTCCTTCAGGCCGCCCAGGTCCGAGGCGGAACTGCTGAGCACCTCGACGCGCCAGCCCTGCGATTCGGCGTAGCGGGAGTACATGCGGAACAGCTCGCCGGCGAATAGCGCCGCCTCATCGCCGCCGGTTCCGGCGCGGATTTCGACAATCACGTTCTTTTCATCGTTCGGGTCGCGCGGCAAAAGCAGGCGCCGCAGCGCCTTTTCGAGCGAGACTACCCGCTCCTCGAGCTGATGAACCTCGTCGTGGGCCATCTGCTTGAGTTCGGCGTCTTCCGCCTCGACGAGCATCTGTTTCGCTTCCCGCAGATGCCGCTCGATCCGCTTCCATTCGCGGTAGTGATCGACGATTTCCGCCAGCTCGGCATGGGCCTTAGCCAGCTTCTGCAGGCGCGCGGAATCGCCCAGCACTTCGGGCGAGGAAAGCTGGAGCGTCAATTCCTCGTACCGCGTTTCGACCTCATCCAGTTTTTCAAACAGCGTAGCCATGGCCAAATCCTTCTCCAAAGAAGTCCGGTTCTGGGACAAACGAGAATGTGCGGCCGGAACCGGCCGCAGGGCAGCGAGGGCTAATAAAACGCTTGAAGCATTCTAACTCTTACGATAAACGGCGCTTATTCTCCTGTCAACCGCCGGGTGCTGCCCCGGCACGGGGCGCGATACGCTGCGAGGCCGGCCGTTTCGCGCCTGCGCGCGAGCCCGGTGGCGGCCCGCCGCGACCCTTTGGTTCGCGGACTTTCCCGGAGCTTTAACGGGGGATTCATCGGCGCGTCACACAAGCGGGCTATTCTCGAACCGTCAACAAGGTGGTTCCCCTCAGGAAGCCGGAGCGGCCCGGACGTTTTTCCGGGGCGAATCCGGCGCGGATTCCACCGGCCCTGTCCCGCAGCGGCCGGTGGCGTGCTGGCCTGGATGGAGACGAAGCCCGCTGCGACACAGCCCCCCCCCTGCCCAGCAGCGGGCTTCGGCCGCCAGCCCGGGGCCAGGATCGCGCCGCGCTTGCGGTCCTCTCGATAATCTGATTGAATCGCGTTGCGCAGTCTGGACTTTGTTTGGACTTTTGCGGAGGTGCGGCGATGGCGATGCCTTCTTCAATCGAAAAGCGAATGAAACGATTCGCCGAGCAACGCTGGCTGCTCGACGCGATCGTGCGCACGGTCGGCCTCGACTGGGATCAAGGGCGCACGGGCTACACGATGGCGGCTACCGGGCCCGCGGCGATGGGTGACCTGATGGGGGTCCGCAACCGCGTGCAGAAATTCAGCGATGTTCCGCGTGAATTTGCGCGCGCGGCGCGCCGCCGCGAGATGCGCGCCAAGCAGTACGAACAGGAGGGGCGGCTGGTAGCGGCCCGCGAATCGTACTTCATCGCCTCTTTGCTCTACGGCAACGCGATGTGGGCCATTTTCGCCAACACGCCCGAGAATATCGAGTACAACGGCAAAAAGGTCGATTGCTACGTCAAATATACGCAGTTGGCACCCCATAAGGCGCGGAGGGTGGAAATACCGTTCGAGGGCAAGAGCCTGCCCGGCTACCTGCATCTGCCGCCCAAGGCTTCGGCGTCCAGCCCGGCGCCGTGCGTGCTCGCGATCAGCGGCATGGACGGTTTCAAGGAAATTTCAGTTTCGATGTATGGCGACCGGATGCTGGAGCGCGGAATCGGGGTCCTCGCCATGGACGGTCCCGGCCAGGGCGAATGCTGCGTGCGCGATATGCACTGCACCGCGACCAATTACGCCGATGCCGGCCGCGCGATGCTCGCCTGGCTCCGCGAGCAGCCCGAAGTGGATCGCAATCGGATTGCATTATCGGGCGTGAGCATGGGCTCGTTCTGGGCTACCCAGGTGGCCGCGAACGACGATCACCTGCAGGGATGCGGGGTCGCTTACGTCTGCTACGAGCCGGGCTTGAAGTCCCTCTTAGACGGCGCTTCACCCACTTTCAAACTCCGTTACATGTACATGGCCGGCTTTGATGACGAGGCGGCATTCGACCGTTTCGCCGAAACCATCACGCTCGACGGTTTCGCCGAGCGCGTCAAGTGCCCCTATTTGGCAATCGCCGGTGAAGACGACGAACTCAGCCCGATCGAGAATGCCTACGAATTGATGAAGCGGCTCGGGGGCCCCAAGGAGCTGCTGGTCTATGAGGGCGAAAAGCACTCGATGCCGAGCGCGCCGTCGTCGATGCTGGGGCCAAACCCGATGGACTACAGGGCCGAATGGCTGGCCGATCGCCTCGCGGGCAAACCGATGGAAAGCCGGAACCTTTTCGTCGATTTCACCGGAAAAGTGCAGAGCCGGAGCTGGGATTAGCCGGCACGTCCCAGCCGCCGGTCGAAAAAATAGGTAACTCGCCCATCGCTGTATAAATCCAGAAGCTTTTCAGGCACACCGGCCGATGGCAAACGAAGCGACTCGGAGAATCCGGCGCTTCGTTTTCTGGAACAGGCTTGCCCTGGGCGCTCAAGAGGAGACTTCGTTCCTTTGCTTTGCATCGCGCAGATGCCGGTCGATCCGCTTCCATTCGCGATACAGATTGACGATTTAGGTCAGCTCGCCTTGAAACGCGCGGTGCAGGAGGGACTGGAATAAATCCTCCAGGCGACGGCGGCTTGCGGCTTGCTCGGCTTCCAGTCCGCGGATTTCCGTCACCCGCTCTGCGAACTCCTTTTGCAGCGGCAGCGGTGGGCAGAAGAAAGGAGTCCCGGAGACCTGCCCCGAGTTCAGGTGCGGTTGCGCTGCTCTCGACTTCAGTCCCTGGAAATATCGCTCCTGAACGAACCTTGAAAGGAGAAACCACGCTACGAAGTCGCCTGTGAATCGCTCCTTAGGAGATATGACAAGGTCATACCCCGCGACTGAGTCTACCCACCGCTCGCTGACGCGGGCAGCGTCGCCGGTGTATGCGCCGCTCCTTACCACCAGGACATCGTCCGCACATAGGAGAGCATTGCGGGACCTCGGAACGGCCTCTCGGCGGACCCGAATAAGCCCCTCCTCAGAAATCAAACCATGCTTAATGTTGGTTGCTCTAAGCATTGGGACACCACCTGAGTCCACTTCAGGGGGCTGGCCGAGGCCATAACGAACTTTAGCGCTGAAGCTCTTGAGCGTTCCACGAGGCCATCGCTTCGGATTGGTCTCAGGGTCGCCGAACATTTCGTGGAAGAGGGCGGGAATGAGATCGCCGGTGCGGCGGTCGGCTTGGGCGCGCAGCTTCCGCAACTCGTCCGCCTCGTCGAGCAGCTTCACTATCCGCTCCTGCTCCGCCAAAGGTGGCACTGCGATAGGCACTGAAGAGAGAGCACCCTTGGTGACATGTTGCAGACCGACACCGCCGTGAGCTTTGGTGATGAGCTCGTTGAGCTTCGAGTTGACTTGGTGAATGAAGAAGGCGGGCAGGATTTCCTTGCTCAAGTGGACATTGAAGATATGCTGGTTCAGCCAGCCTTCGGGACCGTCCCAGCGAAAGCATCCAAAGGATGTTCCAGGTGTACCAGACCAGGAGAGCAACGTGTCGCCGTGTCTCACCTTAAACTTCTCCGGCAGGGCGCACGTAGTGTAGTTAAACGGCTTCGTTGGGTCGTTTAGGTTCTGAATGCGGATGATTGGAAGCCCTGCATCCTGCCATTCGTTAGGCTTGAATGCGCGCCCGTTTACAAGCTTGCAGACTTCGCCCAGCGGTTTGGTGGGCCAAACCTTCATTTTTTGCCGCCGATTTGCGCGAGCAGCGCGTTGCCGCGCTGGATGATTTCTTTTTCCAGATCAAGCACGTCGCCGAGGATTTTCGCAGGTGCATCGTGAGCCACAGTGGCGGCGGTGGCGGGCTTGTATCGGCCGGCCGCGAGGCTCCACTCGTTCTCCCGAATTTGTTCAATCGGGACGCGGTAACTGTTGGGGCCTTCCTCGCGTTTGGGCCATTTGGCCAACACATCGGGAATGTCGTTCGTTACAATCGGCGTGCGCTTATCGTCGAGGCTGAAGCCATCGGCGGTGAGATCGTAGAACCAAACGCTTTGAGTCCCGGCAAATTTCTTGGTGCCCTTCTCAAAGACCAACGCGGCCGTGCCGACGCCGGAATAGGGCTTGAACACACCGGAGGGTAGATTGATGACGGCCTGTAGGTCGCATGTCGTAAGCAGTAGCTCGCGCACCTTGCGGTCCGCTTTGTTGGAGCCGAAGAGCACTCCATTGAGAACGATCACGCCCGCGCGTCCGCCAGGATTCAAATGGTCGATGAACCACTTGAGGAATAAAAGCTCCGTATCCCGAGTTTCGAGATTGATGTCGGCGAGGATGCTTTCCCTCTGGATTTTCCCTGCAAATGGCGGATTCGCAAGGATCACGTCAAAGGTGAGACCGGGGTACGGACTGCCCTTGCCAGTCGTCAGGGGATTGTGAAATTCGATATCGGCCTTTTCCAGGCGGTGAAGGTAGAGGTTTAGAATCGCAATCTTCACCATGTTGGCGTCGTTGTCGTAACCGGTGAAAGCCCGTTCTTCGAGAAACTTCCATTGCGCAGGTTTCAGCAAGTCGCCATCGCGGGTTCCACGCGCACGGGCGGCCTTTGAAGTGTTGTTGCAAAGAATGTGGTTATATGAAGCAACCAGGAAGCCCGCCGTGCCACAAGCCGGATCGCAAATGCGACGGTCAGCTTTCGGATCGACAAGAGCCACGATCATCGCAATGATGTGACGGGGCGTGCGAAATTGGCCGTTGGTGCCGGATGTGGCGAGTTTGCTCAGCAAATACTCGTACATGTCGCCTTTGAGGTCGTGACCTTGATGGGGATCGAGGGCCAAAGCATGGATGGCCTGAATGACCGCGCGGAGCGTTGGCCGGTCGTGGATTTTCAGCGTGGCGCGTTCAAACAGGAGTTTGCCTGTCGCGGAAAGACCCGGCAGGTCGTGGAGCTTTTCGATTGCGCCCCGAGCCGCGTTAAAAAGTTCATCGCCCGTCAGCGTGACAAAATTCCCCCACGCAAAGCGCGCCCAGTCCCCTGAAAAGATTCGCTTGTAGTGCTTCTTATCGAGGTGCGCCAGCATTTCGTCTTTTTCCGTCAGCAAACGCAGGAATATCAAATACGAGAGCTGCTCAATGGAATCCATGGGGTTGTTGACGCCGCCCGAATAAAGGATGTCCATGAGCTGGTCCACCTTCTGGCGCAGGCCCGAGGACTGGAAGTTTGTTCCGTTTTGGCTGTGGTTTTCCATCAGGGTGTCTGCGCAACTACATGGAACTGCAACGGACAAGCGTTGACTGCCGCAGCGCTTCAAAAACTTCGTCACGCTCATGGAACTGCGTCAGCGCGGGAAAGCCACCAAGCTGATTGAACTGGCTCGAAGCGAAAACCGTCATATCTCCATGCACAAAGCGCTGGCGCGCTTCCGGGTCATCGGCAACGAGCTGCGCCGTCGCGTTGAGCCATTTCTGCTCGTTGTAGCGCAGATTGAAACGCGCGGCGATGGAATCGACGGTGTCCGATACGACTTGGTCCTTCGAAGGGATTGGCCGCTCGCCCAAAGCTCCGTACACGAAGGTGGAAGTGGGCGCGGGCACGCCGTAGGAAAGCACGAGCTTGTCGGGAGAGTAAAACATCTCCGGCTTGTGGAAAAAACGCTCGCCCAAGATCGCCTCGATTGTATCGTCGTCTTCATCCTCGACAGCTTCGTGAAATTCCGAATCCTTCTGATTGAATTTGCGAAGGTCGCGCTCAAAGGAGCCGCGAAACGTCATGACATCGACTTTTTCCCCGTCCGGCCCGACGATGCGCACTTCCTCCGAGACAATTAGGTCTCGACCCTCCCACACGGGAATGCCTGGAGCAGCGGTGCTGCTCTTCTCCTCGACATCCCCTTCAGCCCTCGACACATCTCCGGTTGGCTTCCTCGACTGGTCGCCAGCCGGCGCGCCCTTCCTTTCGCCCTCGGGTGACTTTGCTTTTCCTGCGGGATGTGGCACGGGGAGAGGCACGCTGTAATCGTAGGTTTCCTCGAAGTACTCGGCAACGCCGCAAAAATCCAGCAGGCAAAAGAATTTCTTGTCGTACTCGGCGTTGGCGGTGCGGAATGTATAGCGCCTTGTGCCGCGCCCTTTGATCTGGATGTACTCCGTGGGTGAAAAGATGGGCCGTATCAGAACTACGTTGAGCAAGTCGCGGCAATTGTAGCCGGTAGACAGCATATCCACCGACACCGCGACTCGCTCTATACGCTTGCCGTCGCGAAAGTCTTTTGCTATCGAGGAAGCGTCCGGGATTCGAGATGTGATCGTAACCGCCAAATTCGGCTGCATGACGTTGAGAATCTTGGTCAGATTGGTGGCGTGGTTCTGGTTTACCGCGAAAATGATGGACTTGCCGATTTGTCCGGCCGGGTCACGCTGGGCGTGTTTTAGGAATGCCTCGCACATGACCCTGTTTCGCTCCGGCGTAAAAACCTTCCGTTCGAGGTCCTGGATTTTGTAGTTCTCGTCCTGCTCGTTAATGACCACCGCCCATCCGTTGTCGGCCAAAGCCCGGGTCGTGATGTCCGAGCGGATGTCGAAAATCTTCGGCAGGCAAAGGAATGGGCCCTCTGGGTCCTTGACTGCATCCACGACGTCGTAGCGAAAGGTTGGGAATCCCGGCTCACAGCCGAAATAATGATATGTGTCTCGAAGCTCGCGCGCTTCGAGCGCTTTCGGGTTCTCCTCTCCGAGTGATGCGATATCGACGCCTTTCAGATAGGCCTTCGGTGTGGCTGTAAGGCCGACGCGCGCGGCCTGGAAGAACTGAACGACTTCACGGGCGTTGCCGTAAATGGAACGATGTGCCTCATCATTGATGACGAGATCGAAATGGAAGGGAGTGAACTCCGTGCGGTAGCGCCGGTCCACCATCAATGACTGGATCGTCGCGACCACAACGCTAGAGCCCAGCAGCTCCGACGGGTGCCGACGAGCCGTCTTGAATATCACCGGGCTATATTCGCGAAGAACGACGTTGAAGTCCTCCATGGTTTGCTTGGCGAGTTCTATGCGATCCACGATGAAAAGCACGCGCTCCGCGTTGCGAGTAGCAAGGAAGCGCCGGATCAGCGCGGCGCAGAGGAGCGTTTTGCCCGTGCCTGTCGCCATTTCGAGCAGAAATTTACGGCGTCCGTCCCGGTCAAACTGACGTGAGACTTCATCGATTGCCTCGATTTGATAGCCCCAGAGAGTTATATCCGGTTTCAGGAGCTTCAAGTAGTTCGGATGGACGATTTCCGTCATCAGAGGTCGCGGTGGCTGGAGGTTCCTGAGACGGAGCCGTTCGAGGTCGGGGGGCGAGGGCAGGCGCTCAACTCGGTAGGCGTCACGCTGATCCGCGCGCGCGTAGTTCCAGAACCAGTGCTCCCGGCCATTCGAGAGAATTATGAATGGAGCGCGAACGTTTTCTGCGTAGCCCCTGGCCTGGTCCCTAGCGTCGTAGGGGTCAAGATCGGGCCGCTTGGCCTCAAGGACGCACAAAGGCCCGTTCTTGCCGAGCAAGATGTAATCTGCTCGGCCATCGCGTCCGCTCGACTCAAAACGCACCCTTTCGGGATCGAGCAAATCCCAGTCGCTCTCTTTGAGAGCCTGGTCAATCAGAACCCGCGAAAATGCCTCTGGCTGGATGGGCAAGGGACCTCATCTCCGCGCAAAATACCTCGTTGGTGGCATTTGTGACGAAGAAACCGGAGTTTAACGCATCCCAGCGTCAGGAAATCCGAAATTTTATGCTGTGACATGGCATTCGGCCCTCCGCAGAGGCGGCAGGCAGCGGAGGAACGCGGCAAGGAACGGGAGGGGGATGATTCCAGTCGGCGCTATGAAAGCGGCTCCCCTCCAGTTGATTCAGGGCGGCTGCCGTTGTCGATCATGTCGCCAGCTGCGTCGTACACATAGGTCACGGGAATATAACTCCAAGGGATGGGATGGCAAAGACGAAGGTGTGCCGGGCCGAAGCCATGTGGCGCAGGCCGGTCCGGCTTCGGAGAGGTTCTTTCCGTCTTCGCGAAGGCTACGGCGGGCAGGCGCTGCGAATAGAGGCTGCGGGATGCGCGGTAGAGTGCCGGTAGGGAACAAAAAAGGGCGGTACGCTACGACGAGCTTTTTCTCCGCTAAGTCCTATGGCTGCGTCACTTGACGAAAAAAGGTCGGCACGCTTTTGCACTTGCATCGCGGGTCCAGGGTAACCGCTTTTAGCGGCCAGGAAGCGGCGTGCTATTCGACCGACAAGCCGGGCAGGCCGTCGATGCTTTGGCTGTTGTTTTTCTTCTGGTAGGTTTCGACGCCCCCATCGCCGAGTTTGTTCGTCCAGGCCCTGTACTGATTCCGCTCGCCCTCGTAGCGAAACAGCGGCACGACGTAGCCGCACGAATCCGAGATATCGGTCACGTCAACCGCTACGATCGCCCTCACGCCCGGGTATTCGGGAAACTGGGCGCACAAGCCGGCAAATTCGGCCTCGCCCGGCTCGATTGCCCGGCCGCGGCCGCGCAAACGCAGGACATTGGGCGGGCCCTCGAACGCGCAGAACATCAAGACGATTCGGCCGTTTTCTTTGATGTGCGCGACGGTCTCGATCCCGCTGCCGGTCAGATCGAGATAGGCCACCGTTTGCGGCCCCAGGATTCGGAGCGTGTCGAGCCCCTTGGGCGATAGATTTACGTGCCCTTGCCCGTCGAGCGGGGCCGTTGCGACGAAGAACACCTTCTGCCGCTCGATGAACTCCCGGATCGCCCCTTCAATGGCCGGATGTTTCTTGCCCATGCGTTGTCTCCCGAATAGCAATCCTAATACATCCACAGCAACTCAGATGGGCCGCTCGATCGTCGGAAAACTCTGCCAGACCTTGATTCCGCAAAAATGAGAGCCTTCGGTGCAGATGGGCGTCGTGACGGCCGCGCGCAAATAGCATGGCGGTCCGAGGTAGCGGCCGAAGGCGGGATAAAGCTCGCGCACCTGTTCGACCTCCTGCATGGAGGCCGCGTAGATCTCTTCCTGGGCGTTGAAGCAGGTGCGCATCGTCCATTTGTGCAGCAGATGGAGCAAGGAACCCGATTCCACCAGGCGGATCGCCGTGGCATTGGGCAAGAGGTAGAGCGCCAGCTCGCGCGGCACGCCGTGATCGACCAGTTCGTTTTTCGCCGCCCACGCCTCTTCCATTGCCTGCTGGTAAAGCGCGAGCGCGCGGCCGTTGCCGGCGATCAAGCGGGGCGTGATGTAGTCGGGCGAGCGGCTGGCGGTGAGGGTGAGCAGCGGCCGCGAGCCGGGCACCATGCGATGCCGCTGATCCTGGCTGTCGGCGGTGTGGCTGATCCGCTTGGCGAACGTGAAATGGGCGTGCTCGAGAGCGCGCATCATCGGCGAATGGACGCCTACATTGAGCGTTTCGAGGCGATAGGGGTTCCGGGCGGGATCGAGTAGCCGGTCGATCGCTTCGGCGTCCGGACAGGCGCAGGCCGCAAGACCCACCGTGGCGCGATAGGCGGCGGCCACCGTCTCGACCGCTTGCGGCGAGGAATCGATCATCCGGGAGACGCGTCCGCCCAGCCGGCCGTCGAATTCCCGGGCGTAGTCTTCCGCGCCGGCTTCGGAGGCGGGGGCCGCGGTCCATTCGGGCAGATTTTCGAGCGGTTCGCTTTTGAAACGATCGAAAAACTGAGGATCGACTTCGCGCACCCGCTCGACCATCGCGCCGATCACCAGGCGTCCTTCGGTGGGGGTATCGGAAGCCAAAGCCATGCGCCAGAGCCGGTGCAGAACGATTCCGGAAAGCGTATGGACCATCGTGGTGAACGCGGCTACCGGCAAGACGTAGCGCGCGACTTCGATGGCCCGCTTCTCGGCTTGCCTCTCGACTTTTTGCACGCGCTTGGGATGCGACATATCGCCGACATGCCAGATATCGCCCAGGATCCGGCGGGCGTCGGGCTTGAGGATTTCGGTCAGCTCGCGGTAATGCTCCCAGGCGCGGGCGATGGCGCGCTCGTAAATTTCGCGTTCGGCCGTGCCGAACCACAGGTTCGTTTCGGGGACGTAAGCCTGGGCGCGGTCGAGCCGCACGTAGCGCTGGCTCTGCTGTTCGGAATTGTAAAAGGGATGTGCGTGCAGAAACGACCAGACGAATTGCCGGCTCACGTTTTCCAGGCCAAATTCGAAATGGGCGTGCTGATAAACGGTGTGATGGCCGCCGTAGTAGGTCCCGGCGCCGATGGTCAGCCGCTGTTTGTCGGTGATCTCCTCCGGCTGCACCAGGCGCGGCGAATAACAGGTGCGGGCGGCGGCGATGGCCGAATCGTAAGGGTGCTGAAACCAGTTGCGCAGGCTGACGCGCGGCTGGGCCGTCTCGACCGGGGAAGTGGACGCGCGGAAGGATTCACTCGTCATTTACGAGCGATTCTACACGCCATGCCATGGGCGTCAACTGGCCCCGGCGCATCCCGGCCAGTGCGTAGGTTGCGCGGCGGGTTCATCTTGTCTCCTCCGAATATGGCTCGTGCTGGAACCGCCCGATTTTGCGGGGGCGCTCGTATTCGGTTCCCGAGCCGCTCCCGGCGCCCAACGGAAATCCATTCAGTAAAGACGCCGGAAGAGTTTGCCGGCGACGATCATGCTTAGGGTCCCAATCACGGCCAGCGGCCAAAGTTGCGGCCATACCCGCGAGACCCCGGCGCCCTCGAGGAAACTGGCGCGCAGAACGATCAGGAAATACCGGAGTGGATCGAGCCAGGTGATGTACTGCACGGCCAACGGCATGTTGGCGATTGGCGTCGCGAAACCGGAGAGGACAATGGCCGGCACCATGAAGAGAAAGACGCCCAATAGCCCTTGCTGCTGCGTCTTCGCCAAAGAAGAGAGCATGAGCCCGATTCCTACCGTGGCGAGCAAGAAGCAGAACAGCCCCAGATAAAGCGCCAGAAAGCTGCCGGTGAAGGGAATATGAAACCAGAAAATGGCGACGAGAATGACCAGCGTTCCTTCCGCCGCGCCGATCAGGAAGCCAGGCAGCGCCTTTCCCAGAAGAATCTCTGCCGGGCCCATGGGAGTAACCAGAAGCTGGTCGAACGTGCCCATCTCACGCTCCCGCGCGACCGACAATCCCGCCGCCAGCATGCTTTCGAGAAGGGTCAATATGCCGCAAATCCCGGGAATGATGAACCAATGGGAGTCGAGATTGGGATTGAACCATGCGCGATCCAGCAGCACGGCCGGCGGTGGTAATCCCTGGTGCTCCGCGATTTGCGACGCATTGAACGCGCTTACGATGGATTGGACATAGCCGATTGCCAAACCGGCCGTATTGGAGTCCCTGCCGTCGAGGATGATCTGGACATGGGTCGGTCTTCCGCTCTCGAGATTGGAAGTGAAGCGAGGGCCGATGTCCATGGCCATCAGGGCAGCCTGGTCGTCGATGGCGTGCTCCAGGGCACTTTGGCTATGAACCACGCGCAAAAGCTCGAAGCTGGGCGAGCCTGCAAAGCGGGCAATCAGATCCCGGGACAATTGCCCCTGGTCCTGAGTATAGACGACGAAAGGAACGTGCGACAGATCGAAGGTGGCGGCGTAGCCAAATACCAGAAGTTGGATGATCGGCGGACCAATCAGCACGGCGCGGCTGGCGGCGTCACGCAATAAAGCGAGAAGCTCCTTGATGCTGAGCGCGACTACACGTTGGAAGGTTAAGCGCATCAGTCCAGCCTCTTGCGAAAGCGCAGGAGCGCGATACCGAGAAAGACCACGCAGAGAACGGCCATGCCAAAGGCGTTCCGCAGGATCACCGGCCATACGTCGCCAGCCAGAAAGATGCTTTGCAGCATGGTCACGAAGTAGCGCGCCGCGACCGCGCGCGTGAGGATCTGGATCACATTCGGCATGGAGCGAATATCAAACAGAAAGCCGGACAAGATGAAGGCCGGCAGAAAAGTGGTAACGATCGCCACCATCGCGGCGACGAACTGGCTGCGCGCGAGCACGGAGATGACCAGCCCCATGCCCAGAGCCGTAAGCAGGAAGAGCATTGCCGTGCCGAGCAGTACCAGTAAAGACCCTCGCAGAGGGACATCAAACAAAAAAACGGCCATGGCCGTGGACAGGATCATGCCACCCATGCCCATGACGAAATAGGGAACCAGCTTCCCCAATAGAATTTCCGTCCTGCCCACCGGCGTCACCATGATGCCTTCCATGGTTCCGCGCTCCCATTCCCGCGCCACAACCAGGGCGGTCAACAAGGCCCCGATGAGCGTCATGATGATGGCGATGAGTCCGGGAATTAGATAGTCGCGGCTGCGGAGGGAAGGATTGAACCAGACGCGCGTATCGGGGATCACCGCCGCCGCCGGTGGCGCCTCTTGCCTGGCTGCTTCCTGCTGCAACCAAACCAGCCATGTGCCATTCACGTAATTCTGGATGATGCGCGCCTGATTCGCATCGACGCCGTTCACGGTGAGATGGATCGGAGCGTTGCCGCCCCTGTAGGAAAGGCGCGTGAAATCACTTCGCAGCCATAGGATCGCCTCGGCCTGGCCGTCGAGGAGCGCCTTCCTGGCGGATGCCCGATCGGGATACACGGTCGGACGAAACCACACGGAGTGTTGCAGCTCGGCCAGAAAGGACGCGGTCAGCTGGCTCGGATGAGCGACGACTTCCGCCACGGGGATGCGCCGGGCGTCGAGCGACACTCCGTAGCCGAAGATCAACAAGAGCGCGAGCGGCAGCACGAATGCGATGGCGATGCTCGATGGGTCGCGCAGGATCTCGTACGCCTCTTTCCGCATCAGGCCGCGCAGGCGCATCCCATTCACGATGCCCTCCGGCTGCCGCGCTCGCGTTCTTCAATCAGCGAGATAAAGGCATCCTCCATACTTGGGTGAGGGAGGCCGGGACTGCGAGTTTTCTCCTTGATTTCGGCGGGTGTGCCCTGGGCCAGAATCTCCCCAAGCGACATCAGCACGAGCCGGTCGCAGTATTCGGCCTCTTCCATGAAGTGCGTGGTGACCAGACAGGTCGTTCCTTCTTCCGCCAGCGCGTTCACGCGCGCCCAGAATTGGCGCCGGGCCAAGGGATCGACTCCGGAAGTCGGCTCGTCCAGGAACAGAATGGCCGGTTCGTGCATCAGGGCGCACGCCAGAGCGAGGCGCTGCTTGTATCCCAAGGGCAGCTCTTCCGCATTCGTGGCGGCGTAGCTCTCGAGCTCCAGTTCCTGCAGCGCCCATGCCATCCGGTCCCTTTTCCGCTGGCTTTGCAAGCCGTAAGAAGCCGCGAAGAAGGACAAATTTTGATGCACGCTCAAGGAGCCGTACAGGGAGAACTTCTGAGACACATATCCGATGCGGGCGCGGGCCGCGGCGGCCGCCGTACGCAGATCGACGCCGGCGACTCTCAGTGTTCCCGAAGAGGACGGAAGCAATCCGCAAAGCATCCGGAAGGTTGTCGACTTGCCCGCTCCATTGGCCCCCAGCAGTCCGAAGATTTCGCCCCGGCGGACCGAGAAGCTGATGTTTTTCACTGCGGCGAAGGCGCCGAAGTAACGGTAGATCTGCTCGACCTCGACGACTTCCGCATCATCGCCGGCGCGCTCGCGCCGGCGCGGCAATGGAATGGAATGCCGGGGATTCCGGTCGAAAAGAAGGCTGACGAAAGCATCTTCTAGCCGGGCGGGAACGGGTCTGAGCGTTTCGCTGGCGGCGAGCGTGCCAAGCAACGCGGGCGGCTCGGGCCGTTCCATCACGATCCGCAGCCCATCACCCTGGATAACCGTATCCACCACGCCGGACAGTTGGGCAATTTGGGATTGTTGGTTGCGGCGCGCCGCGGGAATATTTTCTAGGAGAAATGCGCGACCTTCCCACCGCGCGGCGAGTTCCGCCGGATTTCCCTGTGCGAGAATTTCCCCCTCGTGCAGCAGGATGACCTGGTCGCAGCGCTCGGCCTCATCCATATAGGCGGTGCTCAGCAGGACGGTCACCTTCCGGCTCACAACTTCTTGCTGGACGATGTTCCACAACTCGCGCCGCGAAATTGGGTCGACGCCTACGCTGGCTTCATCCAGTAACAGCAGTTGGGGCGGATGGATCAAGGTGCAGGCCAAGCCGAGCTTCTGCTTCATGCCGCCGGAAAGCCGGCCGGCCTGCCGTTTGCGGAACGGACCGAGAGCCGTCATGGTCAGCAGTTCCCCGAAGCGGCCCTCCCGCATCTCGCGCGGAATGCCATGCAGGTCGGCAAACAGATGAAGATTTTCTTCGACCGTCAGGTCCTCGTAGAGGCCGAAGCGCTGCGGCATATAGCCGATCCGGCATTGCACCGCCAAGGCTTCGGCGGGCAACGGATATCCCAGTACGCGAATCTTTCCGGCAAGTGGCGTCAGGATGCCGGCCAGAAGTCGCAGCAGTGTGGTTTTGCCGGCTCCGTCCGGACCGATGAGGGCCGTCATGCTTCCGGCGGGAATTTCGAGAGAGATATTCTTTAAGGCGTCCCTTCGGCCGGTTCCCTTTCCGAACGACATGCGCAGGTTCTGGGCGACGATCGCATTCATCTCAACGGGTCCCGCAGGGATGAGCGCCAATGGCATGGGGAGGATTGTCGTGGAGCGGAATCAGCACCGTCGCGGGCATTCCCAGACGCAGTCGATGATCGGGGTTACATGCATAGACGCGCACTCGATAGACAAGTTGCGAGCGCAGCTCGGTGGTTTCCACGTTCTTCGGCGTGAACTCCGATACCGGAGAGATGTAGCCGACCCATCCGGGAAAGCGTTGCCCGGGGAAACTGTCCGACTCGATCCACGCGCGCATGCCGAGGGCGACTTTGCCCATTTCCGGTTCCGGCAGATACGCACGCACCCAGAGCGGGTTGTCCAGAGCGAGTGTGAAGACAGGCGTCCGCGGATCGGCCATATCGCCGGGCTCGAGAATTCTGTTCTGAATGACGCCGTCTGCCGGAGCATAGAGTTTTGTATCGGCCAGGTTTCTTTGAGCCAAAGCGAGCGCCGCTTGGTCCGCACGAAGACTGGCCTGGGCGGCGGCGATATCTTCCTTGCGCGGACCGATGACGGCGAGCCGCAAGGCCTGCTGCTTGGCCGCCAGCGTTTGCCGCTTGGCCGCCAAGCCGGCCTGCGCGGCCAGGTAGGACCGCTCGGCATCATCGCGGACCTGCAAGGAAACATACTGCTGCTTCGCCAAGGTTTCTTGCCGGCGATAAAGCAGCCGTGCATTATCCAGGTTGGCTTTCGCTGCATCGGCATCCGCCTGTGCGGCGGCAGCCTCTGCTCGCGCCTCGGCAATCTCTTCCGGCCGGCTCCCCGCCAGCAGCCGCGCGACCACCTGTTGCTGCGCGGCCACGGTCGCCTTGTCCCGCGCCACCCGGTCCAGGAAGCGTTGCGCCGCCAGCTGGGCGACAAGCTCACCCGTATGGACCGCGCTTCCTTCATCCACCAGCAGCTTGTCAATGCGGTCGCTGTCGTTGAAGGCCATCTGCACCTGGCGGATGTCGACGTTGCCGTAGAGGGTAAGCGTGTCGCCGGGAGCATGTTTGGGGAACAGCCAGCGCCGCCCCTCAAAAATAGCGCCAGCGATCAAAGCCAGAAACGTCAGAACGAGAACGGTTTTTTTGGCTGAAGCCATATCGGTTTCCCGCATATCCCACTTAGTGGGGAGGCCTCCCATGCAGCAGGCTGTTGATGGCCCGTATGTCGAGCGGCGTCAGTATCCCCGCTGCCGCCTTGAGCTGCGTCCGGTCGACCAACTGGGTATAAAGCGCCAGATAGTAATTGCGCTGCGCGACAGCGTAGTTTGTTGTCGCGGTCAGCAGGTCAATGATGGAACGGCTGCCGATTTCATGTCCCTTGCGGGTCGCATCCAAAGATACCTTTGCCGAAGTGACCGATTGCCGCGCCGCCTGGAACTGAGCGACGCTATCTTGTAGATCATGAAATGCAATCTGCGTATCCAGCGTGATCTGGTCCCGAACATTGGCCAGGTTGGCCCGGCTGGCCTCGGAAAGCGCTTCGGCCTGATGAATCTTCGCTGCCGTGCTTCCGCCTTCATAGATCGGAATCGAGAGGTTCAGCGCGGCGCCAACCTGATTCACTGCCAGCGGCGGGATCAGCACACCGGCTGCGTGCTGGCCGATGCCGCTCAGGGTCAAGGTGGGCCAGCGCGCCCGCTTTGCGAACTCCACCTGCTGCTCCGAAACGTTCAACGATGCCCTGGCTTGGTGTAGAAGCGGCTGGTTTTTGAGCGCGGTCGCAAGCCAGGGATCCAACGTGTCCGGTCGCGGGCCGATCGCCTGCAAGGTTGTTACGTCCTGTAGCGTGCCTACGGGGTGGTGCGTCAGGCGTTCCAGCTGGTTCTTCGCTACGCTGACAGCATTGTTTGCGCGAATCAGCTCGGCCTTGGCGGCATCGAGCTGCGCTTGCACTTCCTCGACGGAGATAATGTCCCCGGTGCCTACGCGCAAGCTTGTTTCCGTTTGCGTGTCGATGCTTTGCAGCAGATCCATCTGTTGTTGCGCCACGTGCTGGTTGGCTTGCGCTTGGAGCACGCCGAAATATGCCTGCGTGACCTCCAACGCGACGGTCTGCTGTGCGTATGCCAGCGCCGCTCCGCCGGCCTGAATGCGGCTATCGGACTCCTTCATCACGGTAAGTGCCTGGCCGTCCAGGATGGATTCCGTCAGGCTGACGCTAAAAACATCCGAATGATATCCGCTAGAGATTGGCTGGGCGCCGAAGCCTGTCACACGTGCTGTGTTCATTCCTCCGCTGGCTCCGGCATTGACGTGGGGAAACAGCGCTGCCCGAGCCATTGGCTTGCCAGCCAAATCCGCGTCCAACTGCGCGCGTGCCTGGGCGATCATGGGCGAAGTCGAAGCTGCCTGCTCATAGGCCGTTTGCAGGTCTTGCGCCGTCGTTGACGTGGCACGCAATGCCATGCATCCCAGGATCAGTAGCAGGGATATGGAGCGGGCTGACGAGCGGCGCATCAACGGAATCGTGGCTTTCCTTTTGCTCGAACGATCCGGGTATCCCTTGAGTGGCAGCATTTTCGCTCCATGCGCAATTTCCATCCTGAGATTAGATTCGACTGGAAACATACGCTTGACCGCATCTGAATGCGATAGCCAGTCGGTTTTGGCCTGCAAGGTTTTTTGAAGAAACCCTGAGATTTCCTTCCCTGCCCACTCTGGTGGGTGACCGTCTCGCTTTTGGTGGCGCTGGCCAAGTTCTATGTGCTTGTTCCTCCGCATGCTTTGCAGGCGAGTTTCCGCGGGCGAGCGAGCGGGCGCAAGTGGCAACGAACTTATCCTGAATGAATTAGTTACGGGGAAGGGATGCGAAACTGCCCGGCGGCTAGGCGGCCCGAATGGATGAGGAAACTGGCGCAGGTTAGCGCCGAATAACCCGAACAGGCAAACGGGCACGATGCGAATTGGGAAAGCAGGGGCGACGCCAGCACTACGTCACCCCAAGACCGGCGATCTCCCCCCTCCCGTACCCCCCATGAGGGGACCGGTTCCGGAAAAAAAGGTCGGCTAATTCTTCTTGGCGGCTTTGGCGTACTTTCGCTCGAAACGCTCGATCCGGCCGGCCGTATCCACCAGCTTCTGCTTCCCCGTGAAAAACGGATGGCAGTTCGAGCAGATTTCGACGCGCAGCAGCGGGTCCTTGTAAGTCGAGCGGGTTTTGAATGTGCTGCCGCAGGCGCAATGCACGGTCACTTCGTGGTAGTCGGGATGAATCCCTTCTTTCATGGGAACTCTCTTTGCTCCTTGGAAATGCGCCCGCGAGCGCAAGACTCGAACTAGGCCGGCAATTATCATAGCGGGGGGCCGCCTCTGTTGCCAAGCGGGGCTTTGGGTTTGGCGCCGGCAGCCCGCCACAGCGATGAAAAAACGGTCATTTCGATAGCCCGGGAAGGCGCCCGATCGCGGGAAAGCTGTAGTACTGGGGTTGTAGTACGTGGCTCCCGCTTCATGTTTCCGGCCAAAGCGTTGACGAGGCTTTATTCCTTCTCCATTCAGCGCGTTACTAACCGCGGCCTGGCCAGGCGGCACCATGGCGAAAATAAAGGCAAAAGGGAGCGGACTAGCACGGGAAGAAATTAGTACTATGTTCGCTATTGACAGAGTTAGAAACAGCGTCCATCTTGTGGACTGGGATATACACCCCATGACGACAGAACGAAGAAATTTCCGCCGCTACGACCTTTCCCTGCCTGTAACGGTACGCCGGGCCGACAACGGCAAAACCGCCGAAGGCCACACGCGCGATATCTCGTCGCGAGGCATCTACTTCCTGGTGCCGAGCGAATTCGCATCCGGCTGCCGGATCGATATGACCGTATCGCTGGCCCGCGCCGGAATGGGTGAACCCGGCTCCTTCGTGACCGCGCGCGGCCGCGTGGTGCGAGTCGAGCCTCGGTCTAACAACGGGGATGAGCCGGTGGTAGGTGTTGCGGCCGTGATTGAAAGCTACGACCTCATCCGCAGCGCGCAAATCACACACTGATTTCAGTACGAAGAAGAGAGAGCAATCGCATGCGCGGCCGGTGACCCCGGCCGGGGGTCAGCGTCAACCGCCTTTTCCCGTAATCGCCAAGGTCAGCAGCACAATTCCCGCGACAGTAAAGCCGATGGCCGCGCCCATGTGCCCGCGAAGACGGTACTCTTCGACGGCCATAAAGAATACCCAGATGCCGAGGCCGGTGTATAGCATCCGGCGAACCAGAGCCATTGCCATAACCGCATTATAAATCCTTTGGGTTCACTCGGTCGCCCGAATCGCGGAAGATGGGGCTGATATAATCGTGGGTTTCCGAACGCTTGCCATGGCCAGCTACTACATGGAAAATTTCGGCTGCCGCGCCACGCAGGCCGACGCCGCCGCCATCGAGCGCCAGTTTCTCGACTGCGGCTTTCAAGCGGCGGCTCCCGGCGAGGCCGATCTGTTGATCGTGAATACCTGTACCGTAACGGCATCGGCCGACAGCCGGGCGCGGCAGGCGATTCGCTCGTTCCATCGGCGCAATCCGTCGGCGGGAATTGTGGTGACGGGATGCTACGCGCAGCGCGCGCCCGAAGAGCTGGCCGGTATCGAGGGCGTGCGCTGGGTAATTGGCAACGCGCATCAGGCGGAAATTCCCCAAATTATCGCGCCAGGCGCAAACGCGGCGGCGAGCGAGGGATTCGTTCCACTCGAGCGGCTGGCAGGCGATTTTCCTTCGCTCGATTGCGGGCCCGCGAAGATTCTCACCGGGAATTTGCTCGAGAATGCAGGCGTGCTTGCGGGACCGGCCGAGGCGGGGGCCGGCGGTCACACGCGGCCGACGCTCAAGATTCAGGACGGCTGCAACCATCGCTGCGCCTATTGCGTGATTCCGCAGGTGCGCGGCGCAAGCCGCAGCCTCGCTCCCGCAAGCGTGATCGAGGAGATCCGGCGGTTGATTCGAGCGGGCGCGCGCGAGGTGGTGCTGAGCGGGATCGATCTGGGCAGTTACGGGCGGGACCTGCGGCCGCGAGCGAGCCTGAATGACCTTGTCGGGCGCGTCGTCAGCGAGACGCCGCTCGAACGGCTGCGGTTGAGTTCTCTCGAGCCGGCGCATCTGACGGCGGAGTTGTTGGATGGGATTGCCGCGAGCGGGCGCATCGCGCCGCATTTTCATGTTCCCTTGCAGTCGGGCGCGGACAGGATTCTGGCGGCTATGCACCGCTGGTATCGCGCCGCGCATTACGCCGAGCGAATCGAGCGGATCCGGGAGCGGATTCCCGATGCGGCGATTGGCTCCGATGTGATTGCCGGCTTTCCGGGAGAGAGCGAAGACGATCACCGAGCGACGATGAGCCTGGTCGAACGGCTGCCCTTCACTTATCTGCACGTTTTTTCGTTTTCGCCGCGCCCCGGGACCGAAGCGGCGCGCATGGTGGATTTAGTGGATGGCGAAACGATTCGCCGGCGAGCGCGGGAGCTGCGCGCGCTCGGCGCCCAGAAAGCGGCGGCGTTTCGCGCGAGCCAAACCGGCCGCGTTCTCCGCGCTCTCACCTTGCAAACCGTGCGGAACGGAATGAGAGACGCGCTGACGGGCAACTATTTGACGGTCGGCGTCGATGCAGGCTGGCCGGCGAATCAATGGCTCGATCTGCGCTTGCGCGGGACCGAAAATGGCGCGCTGGTGGGGGAACCTGTAGCTCTCACCGCTTAAGGATGTTCTTCCAGGAAGCTCTTGCTCCGAAAGCCGGTACCGAATTTTGCTGACGGGATGCGATCAAAAATCGGGAACGGCCGCCCTGTGCCCGTGGCTAGTTCGCCGGGCCAGGCGCGAGCGTGTAGATTATGTTGCCGATCCCCCATTCCTCGATGGGCTTACCGCCCAGCAGAGTGGGTGCATACCGCCAGCGGCGTATGATGCCGCGGCCCCTGACTGCCAGCTCCTTGCATGGCGCGTATATGAGAACGAAGTCCTCCGGTTTGCCTGAAGGGGGAATCAGAAAACCGTACATCACGTCTCCCTCGCAACCCTGGATCTTCGCCCCCACCGGATATACTCCGGAGGTGCACTTCAGGCAGCGACCTGGGACCAGTTTCCGTGGGTGTGCTTTCGAGGCGTTTGATCCTTTGGAGCCGGATTCGAGGGATGCCTCAGTCGTGCTCGTGCCGAGGGCGCAAGCCATTTGCGAGCCAGTCGCGCAGATTACCTTGCCCACAGATGCCAAAGAAGCCATCGGCTCGGGGTAATTCTTCGGCCATTGCCAAAACTGCGGGGGACTGGTGCGAAGATCGACCATGCCGGTTTCCATTTCACACGCGGCCCCGGCGCAGTGGCGAAGCGGGGCGTGGGGAGTTTCCGGCCACGACTGCCATTTCACCCCGTCGGACGAGTAGAGCACCAGCCCCTGCTGGGACTTTCCTTTGGCGCTCTTGTATCCGTAGAGATCGTACACGCCGCCTTGAGCAACCAGGCTGGTGAAACTCCACGTGGCCGGGAAGGCCGAAATTTTCCAGTGCTTGCCCGCGTCGGCCGTGGCGTAGAAGCGTGAGGGCACCGTCTTTCCATCACCCTTCACGATCCATCCCCAGTGCGCCCGGTCCGCGCAGGCGGCTTCGACAAACGAAGGATGGAAACGATTTTTCGCATTGGAACGAACCGTGACATTGAGCCCGGACCACTTTGCGTGCTGACCGGCCGGCCTAAACTCCAGAATGCCCGGCGCCGCGGCGATGACGGCGCCGCCGCAGAGCGCAGTTTGCATCGGCGTCGCCAGAGGGGCGAGCCAATGTTTCCAGTGTTGCCCGCCGTCGTCGCTGCTCAAGATATAGCCGCCCGTGGCCGATGCGAAGATTTGGCTGCCTTGAAAGGTGAGACTGAAGAAGATACGGCCGTTCTTGTGAAGGTGGAGCACTTGCCAGGTTTTGCCGCCGTCGCTCGATTCCGCGACTCCCTCGTCCCAGCCGCACGCCCATAGATTCCCGTTGTTAGCGCCGACCCAAAGCGCCTGAAACGGCAGCGGAATAGTCGTCCAGATCCTGGGAGAAAGAGTGACCGAGACAGTTTTGATCGGCGGCTTCGATACCGGGTTGGCATTTGGAGCGAGCGCGCACAGAGCGGCGAGGATGAGTAATGCTTGCGAGGTAGGGCGCCGGATCATTTGGGACCCCTTAGTCGATCTAGCAACAAGCCAGGAACACGGGCCGCATTGTATCGCGGAGAAGCCCTGTCTTTCAGCCGGAATCATGTACCTCGATATCTGAACGTTATGTCTGCGGCTGTGCAGTGCTCTGGCGCATGCGGCTTTCCGGCAACGCGGAATGGGGATGCAATGGCTTCTAATCGCCCTCAAAGACGACCTGGGCAAAGGCGAGGCCGGCGCCGTGCGTGAGCGAGAGCGCGATGTGGCGAACTCCCAGCCCTTCGGCCAATTCCTTCGACCGGCCGTGCATCTGGAGCGTGGGCCGGCCGCTCGGCAAATTCGCAACTTCCAAATCCACCCAGCGCACCCCGCGCCGCCAGCCCGTGCCGAGGGCTTTCATCGCCGCCTCCTTGGCGGCGAAACGAGCGGCATAGCGCTCGGCGGCATTCCGGTGTCTTTCGCAGTAGCGGATTTCGGCGGCAGTGAAGACGCGCTCGAGGAACGCGCGGCCGTGGCGAGCGATGGCCGCTTCCACTCGTTTCACTTCGGCAATATCGATGCCCATGCCGACGATCATCGGTTTCCTCCGGCGAGAACTCGCGCAAGGCGCGCGCCGAAATTATACCTATAATCGGTGCGGGCCTTGGGTGCTAGCGGGGCAGGTGAGATAAACAGGCACGCGGCAACCTGCCCTACGGACATTGCCGGCCTTGCCATCAAGGGCGGGCTCCCCGGGACACGAAGGCAGCCTATATGAGAGCAGGGCGGAAACATACTCGGCGAGAACAGACGCCACGTGCACCGAAACTGCCATCCGGTTGGGTGTTTTCGAGGCGCGGCGGCACGGTGATCCTTCAATCGCGAGCTCTCGCGCAGTTGCCCTGGCTGGTGCACGGCTTCAGCACGCGCGCGGGCGGAGTGAGCGAGCAGGACGAGAGGCGCATGCTGAATCTGGGCTTCGTCGATTGGGATGAGCGGGGCCGGGTGGAAAGAAATCGCCGGCTTTTCATCGGCGCGCTGGGGTCGGAGGAAATGGAGCCGGTGGCGCTGCGGCAATTTCATTCGTCCATGGTGCGTGTTCTCCGGCGCGGGCGCGGCGAGCTATGCCTTGAAAAGGGAAGCGCGGGGCGCGCGGGCGAACCCGGCTGGCGCGCGTGCCGGGGCGACGCGCTGGCAACGCAAGCGAGCAGGCTCCTTTTGACCGTGCAGACCGCCGATTGCGTGCCGATCCTGCTGGTTGATTCCCGAAAGCGCGCCGTGGCGGCCATCCATGCGGGCTGGCGCGGCACCGCTCGCCGCATCGCGGAAAAGGCGGTGGGCAACCTGCGCATGCATTTCGGAACGCGGCCGCAAGACATTTGGGCCGCCATCGGTCCGGCGATCGGTGGTTGTTGCTACGAAGTGGGGCCGGAGGTGGCGCACGAATTCGGCAGCCAGTTCGCGGGCGCCGGAGAGTGGTTCGAGGGGCCGTTCGAGGCGCTTTCGACCGGAGACGAGCCGACGCCGTTTCTCTGGCTGCAGACCGATCCGCCGGGCCACGACCGGCCCAAGCTCGTGCAGCTCGATCTGGCGTTAGCCAATCGCCGGCAACTGGAAAGCACGGGCGTAATGGCAGAGCGGATTTCCTCGTGCGGGCTGTGCACGTCGTGCCAAAACGACTGGTTCTTCAGCTACCGGCGCCAAGGGCAGCGAGCGGGCAGGATGATGGCGGCGATAGGGATCAGGCGAAAGGCCAGTGGGTAGCGCTTAGTGGCGTGCGGCCGGCTTCAGGGGCTGAAGCCCCGAACTGGCTTGGGCTTTTTGTCGGAGCTCCCGAGTTTGTCGGGATAAATTCCGTTCCGACCCCCGAAAGCGGGAGGGGTGGAGGCGGCTGCTACTGAGCGGCCAGGGATGGGGCGGAGGGAGCGGCAGAGCCGTCGATCAAGGCGAGTTGGCCGCAGGCGGCGAAAACGTCCCGGCCGCGGGAATAACGGACGAAGGCGTGGATGCCTCGATCGGCGAGAATGCGGCGGAACTCTTCGACGGCGGAGGGTTCGGGCTGGCGAAAGGGAAGTTCGCCCGGATTCCAGGGAATCAGATTCACTTTGGCGCGCAGGCCGCCGAGCAGGCGTGCGGCGCGGCGCGCGTCGAGGGCGCGATCGTTTAGCCCGCCCAGAAGCACGTATTCGAAGGTGAGCCGCTCCCAGGATCGAAGCGGATAGCGGCGGCAGGCGTCGAGCAGCGGCCCCAGAGGGTATTTGCGGTTCAGAGGCATCAGGCGCGAACGCTCGTCGTCGGTCGAGGCATTCAGGGAAACGGCGAGCTTCGGACGAACGAGCTCGCCGGCGAGGCGATCGATTCCGGGAACGATGCCGGAGGTCGAAAGCGTGACGTGGCGCGGAGACAGCCCCACGCCGTGCGGATCGAGCAGGATGCGCGTTGCGGCCAGTGTGGCGTCGTAATTGAGAAGCGGCTCGCCCTGGCCCATGAAAACGACGTTGGTGCGCAGAGCCAGGTCCGCGGCATGCTCGGCGAGCGCGAGAAATACCTGGCCGAGAATTTCGCCGGCGCTGAGGTTGCGAATCAGGCCCAGCGTGGCGGTGAGGCAGAATCGGCAATCGACGGCGCATCCGGCTTGCGTCGAAACGCAGATGGTTTGGCGTCCTGGCGACGGCATAAAGACGGTTTCGACTGTGGCGACGCCGTCCCCGGCGCCATCCCTGCCACCGTTTTCCGCTGAGCCGGCCAGGGCGAGCAGGTAGCGCACCGAGCCGTCCGAGGAGATGTAGCGGCCAGCGATGCGCGGCAGCGTTACGGCGGCTTCATTCGAGAGGTGACGGCGCAAAGGCGCGGGCAGGGCGGTCATGCGGTCGAAATCGAGTTGGCGCTCGGCGTAGAGCGAATGATAGAGCTGGGCGCCACGCCAGGCGGGCTCGCCCAGCCCGGCGGCTAGCGCGCGAAGTTCTTCAAGCGATTTTCCGAACAGTTCCATGGGCATGGCGGCGAACTCTACGGGCTAAAAACGTCCAACGAGGGATTCGATTGCCGGGCCGAATCAATTCGACCTTCCGGCCGGAACCGGTTTTGGGCGAAAGGGGCCGCATCGGGCCGATGATACCATGGAGCGGATTTCGATGCTGTGGAGGTACCTCGCATGTCATTGTAAATAAATTACATATGGAAAACGGTTCGCGCCGCTGCCATTGCGGACGCCCCTGTGCCACAATATGTCTGTATTGCCGCTCCTCCTTCCGGCGGACGGTTCCTCAAGAATCCGAATCAGGGTGCCATGACGAGCGAACAAGACGGGGTCTGTAAAACGGTTTTGCCGAACGGGCTGGTGGTGATCAGCGAGACGATGCCCCATTTCCGCTCCGTCTCGGTAGGCATCTGGGTGCGAACCGGATCGCGGCGCGAGCCGGAAGCGGTGAGCGGAATTTCCCATTTCATCGAGCACATGGTGTTCAAGGGAACCGAGCGGCGGTCTTGCGAAGAGATCGCGGGCACGATGGATTCGGTCGGAGGAATGCTGGACGCATTCACGACGAAGGAGATCGTCTGCTTCAGCGCGAAGGTGCTCGACGAGCATTTGCCGCTGGCCTTGGACGTGATTTCCGACATGGTTTTGCGGCCGCTCTTCGCGGAGCCGGAGCTCGAACGGGAAAAGCGGGTCGTGCTCGAAGAAATCAAAATGGACGAAGACAACCCGGAAACGTCGGTCAACGAACTGTTCCTGCAGGGGTTCTGGAAGGGGCACTCCTTGGGGCGGCCAATTCTGGGAACGCGAAAAACCGTCGAGGGATTCGAGCGCGAGAGGGTGCTGGACTGGTTCCGGCGAAGCTACGTCCCGAACCAGATCGTAATCGCGGCGGCGGGGCACGTGGAGCACGCGCGCCTGGTGGATTTGGTGGCGGCCGAGTTCGGCGCCGTGGGCAGCGGCACGAACGGGTACCGGGAGACGACGCCCGAACCGCACGCTCTCATCCAGGTGCGGCGCAAGCGGTCGCTCGAGCAGGCGCACGTGTTCGTCGGCGTGCCGGCGTTTTCCGCCGTCGACCCGCGGCGCTACCCGATGGCGCTGATGAACAGCATCCTCGGATCGGGCATGTCCTCGCGCCTGTTTCAGAATATTCGCGAGCGGCAAGGCCTGGCCTACGCGGTGATGAGCGAGACGATGTCCTACCGCGATGCGGGCCTGCTGTCGGTCTACGCCGGCACGGGCGGGGAAAAGGTGGAACGGCTGGTGCGCTCGGTGATCGACGAGTTCCGCAGGATGAAGCAGGAGCCGGTGAGCGCCGAGGAGCTTTCGCGGTCCAAGGCCCAGCTGAAGGGCGCCTTGACTCTCTCGCTCGAATCGACCGGGTCGCGGATGAGCAATCGCGCGCGCCAGGAGATCTATTTCGGAAACTTCCAGTCGCTCGATGAAATCTTCACCGAGATCGACCGGGTGTCGGGCGAGCAGGTGCAGCAGCTGGCGCAAGAGATCTTTTTGCCGGACCGGATCGCGCTCGCCGCGCTCGGCCCGCTCAACGGCTTCCGGCCCAATCGCGAGCTGCTGGCCTGCTGATCGGGCCGAAAACGGCGCCGCCCGCGCGCGAGAAGCTTCGGCCGTCTCCCCCCATCCGGCAATTCACCGCAAACGGGCGTTGACGGCGCCCCTGCGCTTTGCCATGATGCGAAACGAAAGTTGGCTGACGGGAGCGCGGAAATTTCGGTTCGCATCACGATACTGGCATCAGGCAGTACAGGCAATGTGGCCCTGCTGGAGACCAGCCGCACGCGTTTGCTGGTCGACGCCGGGATCTCCCGGCGGCAACTGCTGCGGCGGCTGAAGGATCTGGGAATTTCCCTCGATCCGCTCGACGCGATCCTGATTTCCCACGAACATAGCGATCATTGCGGCGGTTTGTCGGCCATCGCGGCGCATTGCGGCTGCCCCGTGTTCCTGACCGAACCGACCCATCGGGAAATCCGCCGGATTTCGTCGGAAGGGACGGGGAAGAACCTCGATCGGGTGGAGTACGTCGAGGCGGGCCGGGAGCTGACGATCGGGGATATCGAAGTGAACCCGTTCACGATTCCGCACGATGCGGCCGATCCGGTGGGCTACGCGTTTCGCGCGGGAGGGGTGAAGATCGCGGTGGTGACGGATTTGGGCTATCTCACCGAACTTGTGAAATTCCATTTGCGTGGAGCCGACTGCCTGGTTCTGGAGTCGAATCACGACCTGGAAATGCTGAAGGTCGGCCCGTACCCGTGGTCGGTGAAACAGAGGGTGATGAGCCGGACCGGGCACCTCTCGAATCACGTGGTCAGCGAATTCCTCGCCGACCCGGAGGCGTTCGACGGCCGGCCGCGCCACCTGGTGCTGGCGCACCTGTCGGAAAACAACAACACGCCGGAACTGGCGCAAATCTCGGCCGAAGAAGCGCTCGGCCGCCGGCCGCACGAGGCGAGGTTCCAAGGCGAATTGCAGGTCGCCTCGCAGCGCGTGCCGCTGGGCCCGTTCGTCCTCTAAGCCTCTCGCGCGTTGTGCTACCGGAAAGAGGTTTTCGTGCTGCCCTTGCCCGTTCCTGGATGCTAAGATAATAATTCGTAGGCAAATTGGGCCTGTAGCTCAGGTGGCTAGAGCGCACCCCTGATAAGGGTGAGGTCGACTGTTCGAGTCAGTCCAGGCCCACCAACCTTTCCAGTCACTTGCAGATTGGCCGCAGCTCCCGCAGGCGATCTTTACCCAGCGCAGCCCTCATCCCGCGACCGCCGCGCGCGTGGCCGGGACGCCGATCTCCGGGCCGGTTCTCTTCAGGAACAGGGCGAGGAAGAAGACGAGCACCGAACCGCCCGCGGACATCCACAGGGTAACGCCGAGGCCGTATCTCACCGCCAAGGCGCCGGCCAGCGTTGGAGAAAGGGTCGCGCCCAAGATTTCACCCACCAGCACAGCCAGTCCGATGGCCGTAGCGGCCAGTTCGTGGGGAACGCTCTCGGTCGGTATGAGGACCAAAACCAGCGCCATGATCGCCAGGTGTCCATTGGTCAGGAAAAGGATCGCCGCCAGCAGCCAGAGATGGCTGTAGAGCGAAGGGATCATGAGGACGATCGGAACGACGGTGGATAGGGCCGCCAGGATCAGCAGCGTTTCCTTGCGGCCGATGCGGTCGGAGAGCGCGGGAAAGATAAAGCCCAGGACGAAGCTGCCAAGGCCCGTGGCTCCCAGCAGGAAACCGGCCGTGGTCGCCGGCTGATGCGCGACTTTGGTGATGTAGACGGGTGCGAACACGTTTTGCAGAAAGAGCCAGCCCAATGTTCCCGCCGCCGCAAAGCACGCGAGCCACATGTTGCGGTAACGAAGGATCTGAAAATAGTCCGCCAGCTTCACATGGCCGTGCCCGCCGCCGCCCTGCTCGGCGTGGCGTTCCGGCTCCTTCACGAATTTCCAGATCACAAAACCCATGATGATGCCGGGCACGCCGGAGGCGAAAAACGCCCATCGCCAGCTGTAGTGGGCGGCAATCTGCGTCGCCAGGACGGGAGAAACGGCCAGACCGACCAGCGCGGCCGCGCTGATGACGAAGCCGACGTTTCGGCCTCGCCGCGTGGGATGGGAGGACTCCTCGATGAGCGCGCTCATGACCGAGAAGAACCCCCCGCCGGCGATCCCCATGATCGCCCGGATCGCCAGAAGCTGGTCGAAATTTTGCGCCAGTCCCGACGCCCAGGAGAAAATCGAGAAAATAAATATCGCCGGGATCAGCAGGGTCCGGCGTCCAAGCCGGTCCGAGAGGGCGGCCAATAGAAGGCTCGATATCGCCCAGGTAATCGAAAGCGCCGAAGCCAGCATGCCGATCTGGGTGCTGGTGAGGTGAAACTGGGGAGCGAAGTACGGCGCCAGGTAGAGCCCGGCCGTCCGATCCAGGGAGACTGAGCCCCAGGCGACGAAAAAGAGCGAAACTAGAATATTTTCATAGCGCTTGGCGGCTTCCAATGGGATCCTCCTGCCGCCGCAGCCTAACAGAGAATCCCGGCCAGGCGAAAAAATATCTTTGGGCCGGCGCGCATCGCAGCGATGTTGCTTGCGGTTGTCCACGAGCCATGGCCGGAAAAACGAGGCTTGCCGAGCCGCCAATGGACGCAAGCTTCTTGCCAGGAGCTTCCGAGGCCGGTAAAAATAGATTCCGCGCCAAGCATCTTATCCAGTCGTATGATGAGTTTTCCGCGCCGGGGCGTTCCGCCTCCGCTGCGGCCAAGGAGCCCACGACCCATGACGACACCCGGTATTTCCCGCCCCGCTTCCCTGATGAATCGCCCTCTGGCCGAAGTCGATCCCGAGGTCGCGCAAGCGATCCAGGATGAGGTGCGGCGCGAGGACCAGGGGCTCGAGCTGATCGCGTCGGAGAACTTCGTTTCCGAAGCGGTGCTCGAGGCGCTGGGTTCGGTGCTAACCAACAAATACGCCGAAGGCTATCCCGGCAAACGCTATTACGGCGGTTGCGAAAATGTCGACCGCATCGAGCAGTTGGCGATCGACCGCGCCAAGCGGCTTTTCGGCGCCGAGCACGCTAACGTCCAGCCGCATGCCGGCGCCCAGGCCAATACCGCCGTCTACATGGCCTCGCTCCAGCCCGGCGACACCGTTCTCGGCATGAACCTGGCCCACGGCGGCCACCTGACCCACGGTCATCCGCTGAATTTCTCGGGCAAGTTCTACAAATTCGTGCCCTACGGCGTGACTCAGGAGACGGAAACCATCGATTACGACGCGGTCGAGCAACTCGCGCGCGAGCACAAGCCTAAAATGATCGTTGCCGGCGCCAGCGCTTACCCGCGCACGCTCGATTTCGCCCGGTTCGCCGGGATCGCCAAGTCCGTGGGCGCCCTGCTGTTCGTCGACATGGCGCACATCGCCGGCCTGGTGGCCACCGGCCTGCATCCGAGCCCGGTGCCGCACGCCGATTTCGTTTCCACCACCACGCACAAGACGCTGCGCGGGCCGCGCGGCGGAATGGTGCTGTGCCGGGAACAGTACGCGAAGGAACTCGACCGGGTCGTTTTTCCCGGCAATCAGGGCGGGCCGCTCGAGCACGTGATCGCGGCCAAGGCCGTCTGTTTCGAGGAAGCGCTCTCGCCCGAATTTGCCGCCTACCAGAAGCAGGTACTGCGGAATGCGAGCGCGCTGGCCGCGGCAATCGAGCGGCGCGGCTTTCGCATCGTGAGCGGCGGGACGGATACGCACCTGTTCCTGGTGGATCTGGTGAAGCGAAACGTTACGGGCCTCGACGCGCAACGGGCGCTCGAACGCGCCGGGATCACGGTCAACCGCAACGCGATTCCCTTCGATCCGAATCCGCCGTTCAAGGCCGGCGGGATTCGCGTCGGCTCGCCCGCGCTGACGACGCGCGGCATGCGCGAGTCGGAAATGGAGTTGATCGCCGGGTGGATGGCCGACGTGCTCGAACACCTGGGTGATTCGGCAATCGAGGAGCGCGTTCGGGGACAGGTGCGGGAGCTGACGGCGCGGTTTCCGTTGTACGCTGCGAGACAAACGCGGTAAATATCGTGCACGCGTCATCCGGGCGTGACCAGTTACAGGCCGGAGCTGTGTCGAGGCGGTCTTCAGGGGCTGAGGCACCCGAAAGCGCGGACCTCAATATCGGAGCTGAGGCTCCGACCCCCGAATACTCGCGCCACCTGCGGCCGGTGCATGGAATCGATCAGGCCGCGGCATTAAGAGGTTGCTGGTTAGGAACTGGAGCCTTTGAGCGCCCGGCAGCGTTGCGTTGGCCGGGTATGATCGTTCATTGCGGCGGGAGACATCCCAGGCCGGAGATAACCAGGGCCTATGTGGAAAAAATGTAAGGACGGATGCTGCACCATGGAGTACACGGCCGGCGAGTACGGAAGCCAAACCTGCGAGAAAAACAAAGACGGCCATATCAAGTCTTCTTCCCGAGACCTTGCCCTGGCATGGGAGCACAGCCGGTGTCCCACCTGCGGGCACCCCCTTGTGGATCAACCGCGTAAGTCCCCAAAGTAGCAGCCATGAAGGCGTCCGTCATTTTGGGTAGGAGGAAAATCCACCGTGCGATTTCTCAGAACAGCGGCGGTTGTCCTTGCCTTGGTGTTTACGCTGGCCACATCGGCGACACCAGCGTTTGGCCAGCAGAAGCAGACTTCCGAATCGTTTTGGGCGACCGGCAACACTTTCCTCAGCTGGTGCGATGAGGACGGCGCCAACCTCGCGCAGTTGTCCAGCACGGATAAGCAGACGTGGATCACCCTGTGCAACGTCTGGGTTTCGGGCGTCAGCCTTGGTAGCCAGGTAGTGCAGCAGCTCCGACCAGAACCGACTGTTTCACGTGAGGTCCAGGAACTCAACGACGAAGAGCTGAAGCGGCTCAAGAAGCTTGGTCTTCGCCCAGGTTCTATTCTTAGGTACCCCCGTGGGAACCTGTGCATCCCATCCAGCGCACCCACCAATCAGTTGCGATTGGTAGTGGTGCGCTGGATGAAGACTAACCCTGCGCAATTGGGTTGGGATGCGGCAACGCTCACATACGCCGCACTGGCTGATACTTATGCTTGCCCTGCGAAAAAAGGAGGATAAGCCGTGAGTTTCGAACTCTTTATTTGGAATTTACCTGACGAAGCGTGGCGAAACACAGGGCGAAGGTTCAAGACGCGTGAATTGGCTGAGGCCGCCGGCAAAGCTTTAGGCGCGGCGGGACTGATCATGGTGTACTCGCCCGATTCCGAGGTTCGGGAGTCATCGAAAGAGCCCAACGAATGACCGATCTCTTCAGGCAGCCGTCTGGTTTTTGGGCAAGCGGAGGTTTTTAGGGAAAGCGCCGGACCCGTCACTCCTCGAGAACAGATACTTCGGTGGCGACGCCGTCGCGGATGCGGAAAGCACGGACGGGGCAGGGATTCTCGGGGAGCGGCGAAACGATGAAATAGGCGGCGCCGGGATAGTAAGCGCGCTCGATATCGGCCGGCGAGGGGGAATTGTCGGTCGCGGGGTGGGAATGGTAGATGCCCAGGTGTTCGAGGCCGCTCGCGCGCATCTTGCGGAACAGCCCGAACAGCTCCTCGGGCGCGATCTCGTAGGCGGTGGTGCTGGCCAGCAGGTTTCGCGCGGGCAGAATCTCGGTGATGACGCCGCCTCTGCCGGCCAGGAAACCGCAGCATTCGATGGCCGGCTCGCGCCTGGCTTCCGCGACTAATCGGGCGACGATCCCTCGGCGAACGCGCAAGCTGGAGATCGCTGCGGGAAAGTGTACGCCTTCACCTTCCGCCCGCAACCGCTCGAAACGTTCGGCAACTTGTATCTTCCGTCGGAACTCACCGGGCCACGACGGACGGCCTTCGGTTAGCAGCGCCCGCAATTCGCACAACGATTTTGGAAATGTGGCCATCCAGGCTCCTCTCTTCGGCAATATTGGGAATGGCAAACGGAAAGCCTCGCGAAACCGGCGTCGCGGCTTCCGCCCGCTCTTCGGTTCTTCGAATTCCAACTGCCCTTTCCTTGACTCCGGACGCCTACACCTTGGAATGCGCCCGGCGCATGAAAGCGGGGACATCGAGATCTTCGGCCGGAGCCGTGGGCAGAGTAGCCAACGGATTGATCTGCGGCTCGGTGACCGGCTCGTGGATCTCCGGCGTGGTTTGCCACTGCTTGAGCAAATAGGATGGCCGCGGCTGGTGCTCGGCGACTTCGCGGAAGCCGGCGGCGATCACGGTGATCTTCACCTGCTCCTTGAGCGATTCGTCCATGACCGCCCCGAAGATGATGTTGGCGTTCTCGTGGGCGGCTTTCTGAATGATCGAGGCGGCTTCGTGGACTTCGTGAAGGGCCAGCGAGGTCGATCCGGTGATGTTGATCAGAATGCCCTGCGCTCCCTCGATCGAATTTTCCTCGAGCAACGGGCTGTTGATGGCTCGATTGGCGGCTTCGCTGGCGCGATTCGAGCCCGACGCGACGGCGGTGCCCATAACCCCGTAGCCCTGGCCTTTCATGATGGTCCTCACGTCGGCGAAGTCCCGGTTGATGATGCCGGGAACGGTGATGATGTCGCTGATGCCCTGGACGGCCTGGCGCAGGATATCGTCGGCGATGCGGAAGGCGTCGAAGAAGCTGGTGCCCCGCTCGACGCATTCCATCAGTCGCTCGTTCGGAATCACGATCACCGTGTCGACCGAGCCGACCAGTTCGGCCAGGGCCTGCTCGGCCTGCGCCATGCGGCGCCGGCCTTCGAAATTGAAGGGTTTGGTCACCACCGCCACGGTCAGCGCGCCCAGTTCGTTCGCCAGCCCGGCGACGACCGGCGCCGCGCCCGAACCGGTGCCGCCGCCCAGTCCCGCCGTGACGAAGACCATGTCGGCCCCGTCGAGGGCCTCGATGATCTTGTCGGTGTCCTCGAGAGCGCCCTTGCGGCCGATTTCCGGATTGGCGCCGGCGCCCAGTCCCTTGGTCAGTTTGCCGCCGAGCTGTAGCTTGAGCTCGGCTTGCGAGAGTTTGAGCGCCTGCAAATCGGTATTGGCGGCGATGAACTCGACGCCTTCGACCTTGGCGCGGATCATGCGGTTGACGGCGTTGCAGCCTCCGCCCCCGACGCCAATCACTTTGATGTGCGCGCCTTCTTCAGGCACGTCGTCAAACGTCATGCGAATCGGTATATCCTTGGCTTCTTTCCCTTTCATGGTTCCTCCGGGCACGTCCATGCGGATTCTTTCCTCCTGCGATTCATTGACCGGCCGAATCTCATCCTAAGAACAGACCCTTCAGCCGGGCCGAAAACGTCGGCTGCTCGCCGTGCGCCTGCTGCTGGCGGCCGCCGTAGAGCGCCAAGCCCACGATGGCGGCAAATTCCGGCGCCACCGCCTCTTCGGGAAGGCCGGCCAGCCCGCGAGGGCGGCCCAGCCGCGCCGGCATGGCCAGAATCTTTTCGGCCATCTCCTCGAGCCCTTGCAGCCGCCCGCCGCCGCCGACCAGCACCAACCCGGCTGGAATCGCCGCCAGCAACCCGGCCCGCTCGAGTTCCTTGCGGACCAGGCCGAGCAGTTCCTGGGCGCGGGCGTCGAGGATCTCGGCCACCTCGCGGGCCGGCACGCTGCGGGGCGGACGGTCGCCGACGCAGGGGATTTCGATCGAGCGCTCCTGATCGCCCCGTTCGGTTTCCGACCACACCTCCTCGCACTTGATGCGCTCGGCTTCGAGGATGGGCGTGCGAATGCCGACGGCAAGGTCGTTGGTGAAATGGTTGCCGCCGATGGCGATGGCGGCCGTGTGGCGCACGGCGCCGTTTGCATAGACGAGCAGTTCGGCGGTGCCGGCGCCGATATCGAGCAGGCAGGCGCCCAGTTCCCGCTCATCGGCCGAGAGCACGCATTCGGCCGCAGCCAGCGGTTCGAGCACCAGGTCGGAAACCATCAACCCCGCCCGGTTCACGGAGGCCACCATGTTCTGGGCCAGAACGGCCGGCGAGGTCACCAGATGCACATTCACGTCCAGTTGCCGGCCCACCATGCCGATCGGGTCGCGGATGCCGTTTTGCGCGTCGAGCCAGAAGCCCTGCGGCAAAACGTGCAGCACCTCCGATCCCTCGGGCAACCGCACCTGGCGGGCGGCATCGACGGCGCGGCGAACATCTTCGCGCGTGACGTCGCGCGGCCGGTTCCCCAGGCCGAGGCCGCCGCGGGAGTTGAATCCCGCGATGTAACCGCCGCCCACGCCGAGGATGGTCGATTCGACCGGCAATCCGGCCAGTCGCTCGGCCTCGTCGACGGCCTGGCGGATCGACGTCGCGGCCAGATCGAGACTCGAGACCTGTCCCTTGCGCAATCCCTTGGTTTCCGCCGTGCCGAGGGCGATGAAGCGGATGTCGCCTTCGACGGTGGCCTGCGCGATGATCACCGCCGTCTTCGCGCTGCCGACATCCAATGCCACGATGATGGGTTCCTTGCTCAATTGCGTGCACTCCCTTTGAAATGTTTCGTGGATACCGAATCGAGTCCTTCCCCAGCCGCCGTTTGCCGGGTCAACGCCGACAGCGGCGGCGTAGGCGCCATGGCCGCCGCAACCGCCGCGGTTGCCGGCGCCGCGCCGGCCGGGGCGCCGGCTGAAAAGGGCGTCTCCGGAGTGACCAGCGCCTCGCCGTCGTAGCGGAGGTCGACCGCTTCCACGTTTCCCGCTCTTGCCTGCCAGCTTGCGAAATTTCTCAGGAACAACCGGAGCCGGTAGGCAAAATCGGCGTGGCCGAAATGCACCACGACGGGGCCTTGCCCGGCCAGGATCGGCAGCCCGGCGAGGGTCGCTTGAACGTCGTTGGCGTTCGATAGGTTCGCCTCGCTCACTTTGGCGTCCGCACCGGGCAGCACGGTCGCGATCTGCTTCAGGAATTCGGAAAACATCTCGAGCCGGCCCACCCGTTCGGCGGCCGGCGTTCCCGCGTCAATTCCACTGACGACCGGGAGGTTGAAATGGGCGCCTGCGGGCCGGTCGAGAATCACGCCATCGGCGTCGATCACTTTCATTCCCGACCGCGTACTCAGGAAGGCGATGGGTGTGCGCTCGACGATCGAAACGTAGAGCCGGTTCGGCAGAACCCGCTCGACGACCGCCGTGCGGACCCAGGGGATCTGCTCGATGGCAGTCAGACGCTGGTTGAGCGGAACGCGAAGAATGCTGCGGCCGATATCGGCCGCAAAGATGCTCGTCAGCTCGCCGCGAGGAACGTACTGGGCGCCGGCGATTTCGATCTGGGCGCGATGGAGCCGCATCGCCGGCGAAAAAAGCAAAAAGTACGCGGCGCCGCCGGCTGCCGCGAATATCGCGCAGGAGATCAGCAAGGCCAGAGCGCCGCGCCGAATCGCCGGACCGGCATGCCGCACGCGTCGGCGCGTCGCGCTCGCCGGTTTCTGCTTGCGCAAGTAGCGGGGCGAGACGTCGTCGACCGCCGTGCGTTCCAGAATTTCCTCAGGCACCATCGCTCAGTTCACCCACATGACGATTTCTTCCTGCAACTCGATCCGGAAAGCCATCCAAACCCGGTTGCGCACTTCTTCCATCAGGCGGTACATGTCGGCGCAGCTGGCGCGGCTGCGGTTGACGAAAAAGTTCGCGTGCCGCTCGCTGACCGTCGCGCCGCCCACGTGAAATCCCTTGAGCCCCAGGCCGTCGATCAGGCTCCCGGCCGAGCTGCCGGGAGGATTCTTGAAAATGCATCCGGCGCTCCGCTCGGTGAGCGGCTGGCTCGAGCGGCGTTTGAAATTGCAGACGTGGATGCGGTCGACGATTTCGCGATAGGGGCGTTCGGGCAATTGGAGCCGGGCGCCGAGCAGAATGTCGCAGGAACTGAAGGCGGCGTGCCGGTACTCGAATCGCACCCTGGCGGGCGCGAGCGTTTCGATCCGGCCGAACAGTGCCCGGTAGACCACGACTTCGCGCACCAGACTGCCGATTTCCGTGCCGTAGGCGCCGGCATTCATGCGCAGCGCCCCGCCGACCGTGCCCGGTATGCCCACCAGGCTCTCCATGCCGCCCAGGTTCGCCTTGGCGCAGGTGGTGACGGCACGGCCCAGATCCTCGGCCGCGTCCACCCAAACGCTTTGCCCGTCGATCTGCACCGAGCGGTCGGTTCGCGCCAGGCGCAGAGCGATCCAGGGCAGTTCCCCGTCGGCGATCAAGAGGTTCGTGCCCCCGCCGAGAAAGCGATGGCGGATGCCGCGGGTGCGCAGCAGTCGCAGCAGCTCCGGCAGGTGGCGGCGTTCCCGCACGATGATCTGGTCGGTGGTGCCGCCGATGCCCAGCGAGGTGGAGGCGGCCAGCGGCTCGCCGATACGGTGCTCGATTTCGAACTCGCGAAACGCCGCGAGCAGTTCCGGATTAGTGATGCGCATGAGTGGTGTCCTTTTTTGCCAGTTTTTCCGCTACACGATCGAGTAATTGGCCCACGCTGCCGGCTCCAATCGCCAGAATGGCGTCGCCGGCGCGCGCTTCGGCGGCCAGCGCGTCGGCTGCTTCCATGGCCGTGGCGCAGAATCCGGCGTGGCGATGGCCGGCGGCGGAAACCGCCGCGGCCAGCTCCCTGCCGCTCACGCCTTCGATAGCCGGCTCGCCCGCCGGATAGATTTCCAGCAGGATCAGCCGGTCGGCCTGGTCGAAGGCGCGCGTGAAATCGCTCCACAAAAGCTTCGTGCGCGAAAAGCGGTGAGGCTGGAAGCAGACCAGCAGCCGCTGGAAGCCGCAACCGCGCGCGGCATCGAGCGTCGCTCGCACCTCGCTCGGGTGGTGGCCGTAATCATCGATCAGTGTGACGCCGGCCGGCGTTCCCTTGACCTCGAACCGTCGCGCCACCCCCTGGAAATGTTCCAGGCCGTTCCGGATCAGCTCGATCGGGACGTTCAGATACAGCCCGACGGCAACGGCGGCGGCGGCGTTGCGCACGTTATGAATTCCCGGCGGAGCCGGCAGACGGAACCGGCCCAGGCGCTCGCCCCGGTAGGTGAGGTGGAATTCGCTTCCCAGGCCGCGCAGCTCGACGTCCTCGATGACCAGGTCCGCCTGCGGCGAAGTGCCGTAGGTGATGACCGGGCGCTTGACGAGCGGCAGGATGGTACGGACGTTCTCGTCGTCGAGAGCGAGGATTCCCACGCCATAGAACGGCACGCGGTTGACGAATTCGGCGAAAGTCTCCTGGATTGCCTCGAGCGAACCGTAATAGTCCAGGTGTTCGCGGTCGATCGAGGTGACGACGGTGATGACCGGCGAAAGCCCGAGCAAGGAGCCGTCGCTTTCGTCGGCTTCGACCACCATGTAGGGCCCTTGCCCCACGCGGGCATTGGCGCTCGCGTGCTTCACGCGCCCGCCGACGACGAAGGTCGGATCCATCCCGGCCTCCGCGAGCACCGCCGCGACGAGCGAAGTCGTGGTCGTTTTCCCGTGCGCGCCGCCCACGGCAATTCCGTGTTTGAGCCGCATCAACTCGGCCAGCATTTCGGCCCGCGGGATCACCGGAATTTTCAGCCGGTGCGCCTCGGCCACCTCGGCATTCTCGGGTCGGATCGCCGACGAGACGACCACCACGTTCGCGCCTTCGACGTTCCCGGCCCGGTGCCCGAAGAAAATTTTCGCCCCGAGCTGCTCGAGACGCCCGGTCACCGCCGTCGCTTTGAGGTCCGAACCGGTGACGGTGAAGCCCAGCGTCAGCAGCACTTCCGCGATGCCGCTCATGCCCGTCCCGCCGATTCCCACCATATGAACCCGCTGAAAGTTTCTGAAAATCGCGTTCACGGCCGGGCCCCCCCGATCAAATCGACGATCAGATCGACGATCTCCCCGGTGGCCCGTGGCCGGCCGAGCTGCCGCGCCTGGCGGGCCATTTGGCCAAGCGCCGCCGGGTTGCCGATGAGTTCCAGAATTTCGCCGGCCAGGCGCTCGCCGGTCAGTTCGTTTTCCGCGATCACCATCCCGGCGCCGGAGCGTTCCATCGCCCGGGCGTTGCTCATCTGATGGGAGTCGGTGGCCGCCCCAAACGGAATGAAAAGAGCGGCGCGGCCCGCGGCGCAAATCTCCGCGACCGTAATGGCTCCCGAGCGGCAGACGATCAGGTCGGCCGCGGCGAAGCGGGCGGGCATGTCGTCCAGGAATGGCCGCACTTCCGCCTCGATTCCATGCCGCTCGTATGCCAGTCGAACCTCCGCCAGATCTGCTTCCCCGGTCTGGTGCACCACCTGGAACTCTGTCTTGCGCGCGGCAAGCCGGTCGAGCGCTCGGGTCATGGCGCGGTTGATTGCACGCGAGCCCTGGCTGCCTCCGGTTACGAGCACGCGAAACGGAGGCTGGCAGGGGCTTTCGGGCGCCTGGAAGAACTGCTCGCGCACCGGGCAGCCGGTAACGACGGCTTTCGCCGCCCAGCGTGCCGCCGTCTCCTCGTGCGCCACCGCCACGCGCCGCGCCAGCTTGGCCAGCACGCGATTGGTGAATCCGGGCTGCACGTTCGGTTCGAACACCACCGAGGGAACTCCGGAAAGAGCGGCGGCGAGGATCATCGGACCCGAGGCATAACCCCCCATGCCCAGCGCCGCGCTGAAGCGATGCCGGCGCAGAATCCTGAAGGCGTCCCACATCCCGAGCGGCAAAATCGCCAAATTCCGCGCCAATCGCGCGCCGCCGATGCCCTTGAGCCCGCCCACGCGAAGCGTCTCGACCGGCAGGCCGGCGGCAGGCGCCATTTTCGCTTCGAGTCCTCGTCCCGTTCCCACGATCACCACTTCTCTCCCGTCCCCTCTCTTGAGCCACTCCCGCGCCACCGCGATGGCGGGGAAGACGTGGCCGCCGGTGCCGCCGCCAGCAACGAGCAGCTTCACCGTGGGTTCGCCTGCTGGCTGATGTTCAAGAGCACCCCGGTGCCAAGCAGCATCACCAGCAGGCTGGACCCTCCGTAGCTGACAAATGGCAGCGGAATCCCCTTGGTCGGCACCAAACCCAGCACCACGCTCAGGTTGATTAGCGCCTGGCCCGCGACCATCGCCGTAATTCCGAGCGCCGCAAACTTCCCGAAACTGTCGGGTGAGTTCCACACCACGCGAATGCCCCGCCAGGCGTACACTCCGAGCAGCAACAGCACCACCAGCGCTCCGATCAGACCCAACTCCTCGGTAATCACCGCAAAAATGAAATCGGTGTGCGCCTCGGGCAGAAAAAACAGCTTCTGCCGGCCCTCCATCAGTCCCTCGCCGAAAACGCCGCCCGAACCGACCGCGATCAGCGACTGCAAGAGTTGGAAGCTGTGCCCTTGCGGGTCGCTCGAGGGATGCAGGAAGGCCATCAGGCGCTCGTATCGGTAGGGAGCGCTGACAATCATCAGCCAGAGGGCCGGAATTCCCGCTACCACGGCCGCCAGAACGTATCGCCAGGAGAGCCCTGCCGCGAAAAACATCACCAGCGCGATCAGGAACAGTTCGGCCGAGGTCCCCATGTCCGGTTCCAGCAGAACGAGTCCGGCAATCAGCAACACCGGCAGGAACCCCGGCATCACCGTCTTGAGCGGATCGTTCACCCCGAGGCCCTCCCGGCTGATGCGCAGATCGAGAAACCACGCGAGATAGAAAATCACCGCCAGTTTCGCGAATTCGGCCGGCTGAAAGCCGAGCGGCCCCAGGCGAATCCAGCGATGCGTGGAATGCGATTTGTCGAGAGCGAAGACCGCAACCAGCAGCACCAGCGTGAACGCCATCCCCGAGTAGGCAACCACCGGACTCCGCAGGATCCGGTAATCGATCCGCGCCAGCGCCAGCATCAGCACCAGGCCCATGCCCAGCCAGATCATTTGCCGGAATAGAAACGTGTATGGGCTGCCGTATAGCGCTCGCGACGTGACGGCCGAGGCGCTGAAAATCATCACCGTCCCGATCAAACACAATACGATCGTCGCCCCAAACAGCCAGCGATCCGGCTCGGCGTTTCTCGGCATCTTTACCCCTTACCCTCCGGCCGCCACGCGGCTTTCGATTCGGCGCACCAGACCCTTGAATGTCCGGCCCCGATCCTCGTAATCCCGGAACTGATCGAAACTGGCGCAGGCGGGAGCCAGTAGCACGGTGTCGCCTGGCCGCGCGCGCTCGAAGGCCCGATCGACCGCCTGGTCGAGCGTTCTGGCGTTTTCGACCGGGACGGCACCGCCCAGTTGCACGGCAATTTGTGCCGCCGCGGCCCCGATCAGCAGAACCAGGCGGGCCCGCTCGGCCAGCGGCGCCGACAGCGCGGTGAAATCGCTTCCCTTGTCCTTGCCGCCCAATATGACCAGCAGGTTTGCCGGGAAGGCCGCAATCGATTTCAGCGCGGCGTCTACGTTGGTGGCCTTGGAATCGTTGTAGTAGGAAACGCCGGCGATTTCCGCGACGAATTCCAGCCGGTGCTCGACCCCGGGAAAGCCGCGCACGGCCTCGCGAATCGCCCCCGGCGCCGCCCCGGCCAGCATGGCGACGCACGCGGCGGCGAGAACGTTTTCGACGTTGTGCTCGCCGCGCAGCCCGATGTCCGACCGTTCTAGCAACCCCACCGATTGCCCGGCCGAGCGGAAAACGAGCCGGCCGCCTTCGAGGCAGGTGCCCGCGTCCACCGTCTTTTGCCGGCTGAACAGGAACGGCCGCGGCCCTTCCGGCATCAGGCGCGCGGCTACGGGATCGTCGGCGTTCACCACGGCGGCGTCTTCGGGCTGCTGATTCTGAAAAATGCGGCTCTTCGCCAAGGCGTAGGCGTGCATCGACGCGTGCCGGTCCAGATGATCGGGCGTCACGTTGAGCAGCACGGCCACGGCGGGGCGGAAGCCGCTAGCGCCCTCGGGCTCGGCGATGGCCTGGAGCTGGAAACTCGAGACTTCGGCCACCGTAATGGTGTCCTCGGCCGATTGTTCGACCAGCGAGATCAGCGGCGTGCCGACGTTGCCGCCGATCAGCACCTTCCGGCCCGCCTCGCGCAAAATGTGTCCGGCCAGCAGCGTCGTGGTCGTCTTTCCGTTCGAGCCGGTGATCGCCACCAGGCGCCCGCGCAGGAAACGGGACGCCAGTTCGATCTCGCTCCAGATGGGAATGCCGCGATCGCGCGCCGCCGCGAGCGGCTCGATTTCGAGCGGCACGCCCGGGCTCGGAACGATGAGGTCCTGTTCGAGGAACGTCGCCAGACGGTGCCCGCCCAGTTCAAGGGCCATGCCGGCTTCTCGAAGGCGCCGGGCCGCCGGGCCGACGGCATTTTCCTCGCGCCGCTCGCTGGCGGTCACGCGGGCGCCTCGCCCGTGGCAGAAGAGGGCCGTTGCCAGCCCGGTTCGTTCCAGGCCGACCACCAAGACGCGTTTGTTTTGCAATTCCACCCGAGCCCTTACCTCAACTTCAGCGTCGTCAGGCTGAACAACGCAAAGATCAGCGCCATGATCCAGAAGCGCACGATGATTTTCGATTCGCTCCAGCCGAGCAGCTCGAAATGGTGATGCAGCGGCGCCATGCGGAACATTCGCCGACCGGTCAGCTTGAAGCTGGCCACCTGCAAAATCACCGAGCCCGCTTCCACGACGAAGATCCCGCCTATCGAAAGCAGCAAAATCTCCTGCATGATCAAAACGGAAATCACGCCGATCGCTCCGCCGAGCGCGAGCGAGCCCACGTCGCCCATGAACATCTCGGCCGGGTGCGCGTTGTACCAGAGGAACCCGAGCGCCGCGCCCACCACCGATCCGCAGTAGATCGTCAGTTCGCCGACCAGAGGCAGGCTCTGAATATCCAGGTAATCGGCGATCCGGGAGTGGCTGGTGACGTAGGTCAGCGCCGTCAGCGCCCCGACCGCGATCACCACGCATCCGATCGCCAGTCCGTCCAGGCCGTCGGTCAGGTTGACCGCGTTCGACGACCCCACCACCACCAGGGCCACGAAGATCACGAACGGCACGTAGGCCAAAAGCGCCAGGTGCGGGTGGTTCAAAAGCCCGCCAATCACCAGATCGGGGCGGATTCGTTTGAAGAAGGGCACGATCAACTCGGTCGAATACTCCCCTTTGGCCTTCAGAACGATCAGCGCGAGCGCCACACCCGCGGCCGTCGCCGTCTGTAACGTGAGTTTCGTCCATCCGCGCAGGCCCAAATTGCGTTTGCGGACCACCTTCAGGTAGTCGTCGGCGAAGCCGATGGCCGCGAAGCAGAGCGTCGCCGCCATGGCGATCAGCACGTAGGGATTGCTCAGGTCCACCCAGAGCAAGGTCGGAACGATGATCGCCGTGATGATCAGCAAACCGCCCATGGTCGGCGTGCCGGCCTTCGCCTGATGGTGCTGCGGTCCCTCTTCGCGGATGTATTGGCCGATCTGCATGGCGCGGAGCCGGCGAATCATCCAGGGGCCGAGCACGAACGAGAGAAACAGCGCGGTGAGGCTGGCAAAGGCCGTGCGAACGGTGATGTAGCGAAAAACGTTCAGCGGACTCCAGTACCGGTGCAGGACGTGGTAGAGCAGGTAGTAGAGCATCGTGCCGCCGCTACCTCCTGCCCGCCGCTTCCGGCTCAACCAGCGCATAGCTTTCGCTCAGCGCACCGGCAATGCGTTCCATCCGCACCCCTCGCGATCCCTTCAGCACCACCAGATCTCCCTCGCGGAGGATTTTTCCCAGAAACCGGCCGGCTTCGTCCGCATCGGCGAAAAATTTCGCGTGCTCGGCGGGGTGGCCCGCCTCGATCGAGCCATTCACGATCTCGGCGGCTTCGCCTTGAACGCCCAGGATCCAATCCACCCGCCCGGCGGCCCACCGGCCCGCTTCCCGATGCAAGGAGGAAGCTGCCGGCCCCAGTTCCAGCATCTCCCCGGCAACGAGGATGCGCCGCTCGAAGCCGCCGGCCCCGGCCAGCCAGTCGATCACGGCGGCCAGCGCGGAGGGATTCGAGTTGTAGCAGTCGTCGAGAACGGTGAATCCCTTGCGGAAATGCAGGACCTGGCCGCGATGGGCAGCCGGGGTGAGCCGGGCGAGCACCGGCCGCGCCTGTTCGGGACCGATTCCCCACAGGCTCGCCGCCGCCAGCGCCGCCAGGGCATTCATGACGTTGTGCACGCCGACCAGCGGCAGGGTTAGCCGCGCGCGGCCGCCCTTCCACACGCATTCGAACGCGCTCCCGTCGATCCCGCGATCGTCGATCGATTGGGCCCGGAAGTCGGCGGGCTGCTCCCGCCCGAAGGTGACCACCTTCCCCCGGCATGCATTGGCAAACCGCGCGACGCGCGGGTCGTCGGCGTTCAGCACGGCCACAGGCTCGGCTCCGGCCAGGTTCTCGATCAGCTCGCGTTTGGCGAGCGCGATCTGGTCGACCGAGGAGAAGAATTCCAGGTGAGCGGGGGAGACGTTGGTCACCACGCCAATTTCCGGTTCGGCGATTTTCGCCAGCCGCGCCAGTTCTCCCTGGCGCGACATGCCCAGCTCGACAACCGCCGCATGGTGGGTTTCCTCGATCCGGCACAGCGTCAGCGGCAGCCCGTAGGCGTTGTTCAGATTTCCCATCGAACGCAGCACCGGCATTCGAGACCCCAAAAGCGCCGCCAAAATCTCCTTCGTTGTCGTTTTGCCGCTCGATCCGGTAACGGCGGCCATGCGCCGGTTTCCGAGAGCTGCCCAGGCGCGGCGCACCGCCTGTCCGAGACGGCTCAGCGCCTCCGGCGTGCTTTCGACGGCCAGAAGCCGGTTGCGCACGTCGGCCGGGAACTGCCCGAGCTGGCTTCGCTCGACCACCGCCGCCGGCGCGCCGGCGTCCAGCGCCGCGGCAACGAACCGGTGCCCGTCGTATCGCGGCCCGCGAATGGCGAAAAACAGCTCGCCCGGCGCGATCTTGCGGGAATCGATCGAAACGCCCACGAAGAGATCGGCCGCACGCAGCCCTGCCGGGAGATCTATCCCGAAAGTTTCCGCGACCTGTCCCAGTGACCAGTGCATCTTGCCCAGCCCGTTCTCCGGTTTTTCCAGATTCGCTTTCACTCGCTTGGCCCGCCCGGCGGCGTTGCGCGGCCCGAGTCGTAGCCAAGCGATCGCAAGACCTCGCGAGCGATCAGTCGATCGTCGAACGGGATCGTGCGATCGCCGAAGTCTTGATACGTTTCGTGGCCTTTGCCGGCCAGCAAAACGATGTCGCCCGGTCTGGCTTCAGTCAGTATGTTTTGGATCGCGCGAGCCCGGTCAAGCTCGACCCAGTAGCGCGCCCGGCTGCGTTCGAGCCCGGGCAGGATCTCCTCGATGATGGCCTGCGGGTCCTCGCCGCGCGGATTGTCACTCGTCACAACCACCAGGTCCGCGCCCCGGCCCGCGGCTTCGCCCATCAGCGGCCGTTTCGCGCGGTCGCGGTTGCCGCCGGCGCCGAAAAGCAGCAGCACCCGGCCGCCGGACTTCAATTCCCGGGCCGTTTCCACAAGCCGGCCCAATGCGTCGTCGGTGTGCGCGTAATCGACCGCCACCAGGAACGGCTGGCCCATCTCGACGCGCTCGAACCGGCCCGGAACGCTTTCAAGGCGGGCGATCCCTTGCGCGATCGCTTCGCTATCGATGCCCAGGGCAACCGCCGTCGCCGTTGCCGCCAGAATATTCGCCACTTGGATTTGTCCGGCCAGGCGCGACCGCAGCTCGATCGGGCCGCCCGGCGTGTTCGCGGTAAGCTCGACGCCACCGGCAGAGGTCTGGCAGCTTACGGCGAATACGTCGGCGCCGCTGGCCAGCCCGTAAGTCAGCGTCCGCGCGGCCAGTCCGGTCAGTTCGCGCCCCCGCGGGTCGTCGATGTTGACGATTCCGTTCGCGGGCGCCCCCGCGCCGGTGCCTTCGAACAGCAGTCGTTTGGCGGCGAAGTAGTTCTCCATCGTTCGGTGGAAATCCAGGTGGTCGCGGGTGAAATTGGTGAACACGGCGGCGGCGAATCGCAATCCCCACACGCGATTCATGGCCAGGCCATGCGAGCTGACTTCGATCACGGCTGAGCTTCCGCCTTCCTTTCGCAACTGGGCGAGCCGGCCGATCAGATCGAGCGATTCCGGCGTGGTACGGGGAGCCGGCTCCGCGCCGCCCGGCGTCCGGTAAAGAACCGTGCCGAATAGACCGGTTCGCCGGCCGGCCTCTCTCAGAATAGAGTCGATCAGGAAGGAAGTGGTTGTTTTGCCGTTGGTGCCGGTGACGCCGATGAGTTCGAGCGCGCGGGCCGGCTGCCCGTAGAAATTCGCCGCCCCGAGCGCCAGCGCCTTCCTCGCGTCGCGTACCTGGACCCAAGAGACGTTGCCGGATATATCGGCCGGGCGCATCTGCCCGCTGATTACTGCGACCGCCCCCCGCTTTGCCGCCTGACGGGCAAACCGGTTTCCATCGGTCTGGTGGCCGGGAAGCGCGAAAAAAACACAGCCGGGTCCGGCCCGCCGACTGTCGTATTCCAGCGAGGAGACGGCTGGTTCGTGCGGGTCGTTCGTGGCCGGGGTGCGCTGAACCACATCGAGCCCGTTCAGCAACTCACCGAGTGTCATGCTACTTGACACAAGTATAGTGTCCCCTTCACAAGCCTCCCAAATGACCCCGTTTTCAACGCTCACGGGCGTTCCCAGCCTTTGCCCGCGCGACTGCCGGCACCAGGTCCGGCCGCAACGCGAAGCGGACCAGAACTTCGGTTCCCGGGCGGACCAGAGTTCCCGCCTCGGGCGTTTGCCCGATGGCCAGCCCGTTCCCGCTGAGCCGGGGATTCAAGCCCAGATTCAGGCATCGCTCGGTGGCAGCACGCACCGTTTTCCCCACCAACGACGGCATGACGAACATGCCCGGCGGCGGCCCGGCGGCGGCAGCCGCGCCCGTTTCCGTCGAAGAGGTTGTTTCTGCCGCCACTTCGAATTCTTTCGAGCTGGCTCCGGCGGAATTCGGCGGCCTGTGCGCCGTCTTGCCCGCCGCCTTGCCCGCAGATTGCCCGGTCAGCGCGGCGCGCTCGAGGGGCGAAGGAATCGGCAGGTCGGGTGGCACGCCCAGGTAATTGAGCGCCTGTTGCAGGATGCGCCTGAATACGGGAGCCGATACCTGGCCGCCCTCGTACATCCCGTGATTCAGCGCCGGGTTGACCGAATCCAGCACGACCAGGATCACAACAGCCGGGTTGTTGACCGGGGCGAAGCCGATGAAAGAGGCCATGTAATCGGAATGCGAATAGCGGTGCGTAACCGGGTCCACCATTTGCGCCGTGCCGGTTTTGCCGCCGACCGAGTAACCGTCGACCTGGGCATAATGGCCGGTGCCTTGCAGCACGACCCCTTCCATCAAGCGCCGCATCGTCGCCGCCGTCGCCACGCTGATCGGGCGCGTGGGCGGCGGATCCGGCGGCACGATGACGCGCCCGTCGGCATCGATTTGGCGCACGATTCGGGGGTGGTTTAGCAGACCGCCGTTGGCGATCGCCGATACGGCGTCGATCAATTGGAGCGTTGTGACGCCCACGCTCTGTCCCATCGCCATCGAGCCGATCGCCGTTGCCGACCACATCCTCGGCGGCCGAAGCAATCCCGCGCTCTCCCACGGCAGCCGGATTCCCGTCTTGCTCCCGAATCCGTACGCCCGCATGTACCGGTAAAAACGGTTAGGACCCAGCTTCAATGCGACTTTGACCGCGCCGACGTCGCTCGAATGCATCAGAATTTGGGCGACCGTGAGCAGTCCGAACGGGTGCCAGTCGTGGATGATTCGTCCGTTCAAGTCGATCGCGCCCATCTGGCAGTTGAAGATTTCGTTGGGCGTGACCGCGCCTTCGTCAATGGCCGAGGAAAGGGTGATGGTCTTGAAGGTCGAGCCCGGCTCGTACACATCGCTGATCGCCCGGTTCTGCCGCGCCGCCGGAGAGGCGTCGCCGGGCTGATTGGGATCGAAGGTGGGCCAGTTGGCCATCGCCAGCACGGCGCCGGTGTTCGGGTTCATCACCAGAGCGGTCCCGCCCCGCGCGTGCGCGTCCCTGACCCCGCGGGCCAGCTCCTTTTCAACGATGTACTGAATGTTTTCATCGATCGTCAACTCGACCTTGGCTCCCGGTATCGCCGGGATTTCCGTCCGCTGGTAGTAATGGTGCAACCCGTCGGCGTACACGTGGATTTCTCCGGGACGGCCGCTGATCGCCTTGTCGAGCGTGTATTCGATTCCGGCCTGGCCGTGGCCGTCGATATCGACGAAGCCAAGCACCTGCGCCGCCAGTTGCCCCTTGGGATAAAAACGTTCCATTTCGCGCTGGAAATAGATCCCGCGCAAGTTGAGGTCGGCGATCTGCCGGACCTGGTCCGGCGGCAGACGCCGCGCCACCCAAACGAAGGAATGCCGGTTGCGCAGCCGGGCTTCGATGGCCCGCTTCGGCATCTTCAGAATCGGCGCCAGCAAGCGCGCCGCCAGGGCGGGATCGGCGATTTCCGGCGGCACGGCGAAGCAGGACTTGACCGGGAGGCTGACGGCCAGCTCGTTGCCGTTGCGATCGGTGATGGTGCCGCGCTCGGGAGTGATTTTAATCACCCGCTGCTGTTGCTTGAGCGCCAGGGCCTGGTAGTCGCGGTGACGCACCAGCGTTAGGTAGCCCAGGCGCCCCGTCACCGCGCCGGCCCACAACGCGCCGGCTAAGACCAGCAATAGCAGACGGGTATTGGACCCGGACGGTCCGGTCTGCCCGGGGCGTTTTGCCTGTGTCGGAGTCCGTGTGGGCACACCCCACCTCATCGATTGCCCAAGGCTTTTCTGCCGGCGGGCCACTCGCCCGCCCCATGCGCATCTGTTGCGAGATTACCGAAAACTTGAGGGGTTGGATGAGGTCCGCGCCTCCGCCATCTCTCCCGTGGCCTGCGGCTCGGTCAGAACGATCTGCCCCGGCTCGGGCACCGTCATCCCCAATTGATTGCGCGCCAGTAAATCGATTCTCGCCGGCGAGCGCAACGTCGCCAGCTCCAGTTTCAATTCGCGGTTCAGCCCGGCGGCCCGGGTCTGGCTCTGATCGGCTTGCTCGAGCTGGTAGCTGAGTTCCAGAGAGTCGTAACGCTGCCAGGTGTAGGCCAGCAGCCCCAGGGCGATCACGACGCCTAGCGTCAGTTGCCGTCCGCACCGGCGCATGAACCCGGCCGCGCCGCGGCGCGCCAGGCGTGAATTGTCGATTCGCTTTACTGTATAGAATTCAACCACTGCCCTTGCTCCTGCGGTCCCCCCGCGCCGATCTTTTCCGCTACCCGCATCCGGGCGCTCCTTGCCCGCGGATTCGATTCGATCTCCTCCGCCGAAGGAAAGATCGGCTTCTTGGTCAGAAGTTCCATTTCACCGGCCAGGGCCATGCGTCGAAACGCCTGCTTCACCTGCCGGTCCTCGAGCGAGTGGTAGCTCAAGATCACCCACCGCCCCTCGCAAGCTAAAGTGGCCGGGGCCCGCAAAAGAAACTGCTCGAGTTCCTCCACCTCTCGATTCACCGCTATCCGCAGCGCCAGAAACGTTTTTGTCGCGGGATGCAGTTTCTGCCTTCCCTTGGCTTTCCGGGCCCCTGCCACAACCGTCGCCAGATGCTCGGTGTCGCGGATGGGCCGCACCCGAACGATTGCCCTGGCAATCCTGCGCGCATCGTACTCTTCGCCTTGATGGAAGAGCAGATCGGCCAAATCTCTTTCGCGCCACCGGTTGATGATCTCGTCGGCCGTGAGCGGCGCGCTCCGATCCATGCGCATGTCGAGAGGAGCGGGCAGGCGAAAAGAGAATCCGCGGGCGGCGGTGTCGAGCTGGAGCGTCGAAACCCCCAGGTCGGCCACCAGGCCGTCGATCGGCGGCAGCCGCAGCTGCCGCGCTACTTCCTCGATTCGCGAAAAGTTCTCTTGCACTAGAATGACCTGCCGCTCGTAATCTTTCAGCCGCTCCCGCGCCTGCTCGAGCGCCTGCGCGTCGCGGTCGATCCCTATCAGACGCCCGGTGGTCAGCCGCCGCGCTATCCCGAGCGCGTGGCCTCCCGTTCCCACCGTCGCGTCCACGTACGTCCCGTCAGGCCGTATTCGCAACCACTCGATTACCGCCCCGGCCAGAACGGGTTCATGCCATACCGCCAAGCTCAAATTCCCAGATCGCCCAAAATCTTCGCGTCTTCCTCAGTCCACGGGTTCGCCCGAACCTTCTGCTCAAAGAACCGTGCACTGTTCCAAACCGCCAAACTCGTCAGCTTGCCCAGCACTTCTACCTCGCCGGTGAGCTGGGCCACATCCCGCAACCGGGAGGGAATCAAAATCCTGCCCTGGGCGTCGACTGTCTGCTCCTGGCCGAAATAGCTGGTCAGGTCCAGGTATTTCTGTACGGTGGGAATATGCGAAGCCAATTTGGACAGTTTTTCTTCCTTCTCCTGCCAAACCTTCATCGGGTAAACGAAGGCGAAACTTCCGTCCTCGCTGGTAACATAGAAGTCGTCGCCGAGTTTGCGTAGTTCGGGGAAAAAGATGGCTGGAATTTTTAGCCGGCCCTTGGCATCCACCGTAGCTGGTTGACTGCCGCGAAGCATCCCGTCTCACGTTCCCCGTTCCCGGCGAAGAAGAAAGCGGTGGAGAAGGGGGCCCTCGTTCCCTCCTCCACCACTAATTTCTACTTCCACCCACTTTGGTCCACCATTTTAGAGATAGGTGAGTAGGTGTCAAGAAGTATTGTCAGCTTTGAGGGAAAAATATTGTTTGTGCTGAAGGGCTTACGATTTTCTAGTACTAAATTTTATAAACCACTAGGGATTGTGTCTACGGTCTCTGCCTCAAACTACAAATTGCGTGGAACTAGCCAAATTTCCCGGCAAAAAGAGCAACTTGTTTTCTATGAGTTAACGAATAAGAGGAGAATTTTATAGATTTCCTCCGCCTGGACCCACCTTTAGTTCGGAGATTTTTTTCAATAAGGCCCGTTCCCTAGGGGAAAGGCCCCGGACGAACCGGGGATCTTTCAATCGCTCTTCACGCTGCGAGTCATTGAGCCCTTGCAGTTGCCGCAGCCTTCCTACCAGCACCTTTCGCCGGGCCGGTGGCAGCTGGCGCCACTCGGGAAGTATGACTTGACGGACTTCCCGGCGCTCCCGGGGCGACATGCTCTCGAAGATGCGGGCGCGGCGGATCAAAATCCGTTTCTGCTCCGGTGTGAGACTGTCCCACTGTTTGAGCCTGGCGCGAATTTGCGCCTGCCGATCCGGAGGCAGATTGCGGAAGCGGCGGTTATTTTCGAGGAAGCGCTCCTGCTGCTCGGGGGGCATATTCCGCAGCCGCTGCATCCAGTTGCGGGGAATCCGGGCGCGCCCGGCCCTCTGTCCGGCTCGCGGACGCCGGAGCGGTTCCTCGCGCACCGGCTCCCTTGCGCGCTGCGCCTGGAGCGGGAGCGCACCGGCCAGCGGCAAAGCCAGCGCGAAGGCTGCGGCGAGAATGGCTTTGCTGGGTTTCACGGCCTCATTCCACCGGTTGAGAATTGCCCACCGATTGAGCGCCGGGCAGCGCGGGAAGCGCCTCGAAATTCGAGATTACGTCGTAATTCTCGAGTTCCGGCAAATTCTGGATGACGGCGAAATCCTGCTGGTTTTGCGGACTTTTCGCCACCGGCGCGGGCCGGCTGGCCGGCGGCCGCAGCGAAATCCAGATCGCAAGCGCAATCAGCGCCGCCGCCGTCAGGTACCATCGCAGGCCTGCCGGCAACCGGCCGAGCCGGCCCGCTTTCGGCAACGGCTCCCTCATCCGCGCCCGCACGCGCGTATCGAACCACGCGGAGGGCTCGATCGACGGCAGCGCATCGAGCGCCGACCAGGTCGCCTTCAGCTGCTCCATCCTTCGCGTGCAGGCTTCGCAGCGGGCCAGGTGGCCGGCGACCCGCTCGCGCTCTTCGGTGCTGGCGCGGCCGTCGATCGCCGCCAGCAGCAAAGCCTCCATCGCTTCACATTTCATCTTCCTTCTCCCTTCCCCGGCCGGGCGGCATGGGGAGCGAGCGGCTCGAGGCGCGTTCGCAGCGTCTCATGGGCGCGGAAGAGCAGCGATTTCAGCGCGCTCTCCGAACAGCCCAGGATCCGGGCGATTTCCGCATATCCAAGATCCTGATACTTGTGCAGCAGCACCGCCGCTCGTTGCTTTTCCGGCAGCGCCTGGACGGCTTGCCGGATCGCCTTCGCCCGGTCCCGCTCGACCAGTTTCTCTTCGATCGCCGCGCCGGGATCGGCAACCTCCAGCAGCGGCTGGCCGGTTTGCTCCGGCCCGTCGATCGAAACCTCTCGCTGGCGGCGCCGCCCGTCCCGCAGGGAATTCAGGGCGAGATTGGTGGCGATGCGGAAAAGCCAGGTGGTGAATTTCGCGCCGGGCGCATAGTTTTTGCGGGCCCGGAACACGCGCAAGAAAGCCTCCTGAGCCAAATCCTCGGCCGTCGCCCGGTCACGGACCATCCGATAGAGGAACCCGACGAGCGGCGTGCGATATTTTTCGAGCAGGTGCTCGAAGCAGGTCTCGTCGCCCGCCTTGACGCCGAGCATCAATTCGACGTCGGTGCTAGCCATGGGGTCCAAATTGTAACGAGCTCCCGTTGCCGCCGAAAGTTGCAATTCGCCCATCGATGTGGCCAGTACACCCCCTACGTCAACTAACCCGGAAATGCCCGGAAAGTTGCACTTTTTGCTGGCAGGATCATGGCCCGGCAGCGTTTTAGCCGGCCAATGCGGGCCGGCGCGAGGTCCGTGGGATAGCCGCTAGGGAGCGGCGAGGCGGGTGGGGAAGGGGTCCGACAAACCCCCGAATAAATTCAGCCGCTGTGACGGAAGAGGATAACGTCTCCATCCTGCACGACGTACTCCCGGCCTTCCAGGCGCAGTTTGCCGGCTTCCCGTGCCGCGGCCCAGCTTCCCGCCGCCAGCAGGTCCTGCCAATCGACGACCTCCGCCTTGATGAATCCACGCTGGATGTCGCTGTGAATCGCGCCGGCGGCCTCGGCCGCGCTCATGCCGCGGCGAATGGTCCATGCGCGGCATTCGGGTTCACCCGCCGTGAGGAACGATATCCAGCCCAGCAGCTCGTAGGTGGTGCGGATCAGGCGGTCGCGGCCGGGTTCTGTGAGCCCGTATGCCTGCATCAGTTCGGCCGCCTCGGCTTCGGGAAGCTCGGCCAGCTCCGCCTCCACTTTCCCGCAGAGCGCGACCAGCGCCGTTCCCGGCTTCGTTCCCAACGTTTCGAGTCCGTGCCGGCCCGCCGCGCCGGCCAGATCGCCGGCCTCGCCGTCGTTGACGTTGAGCGCGTAGATCATCGGCCGGCGCGAGAGAAACTGGAAGCCCGTCAGGACCTTTTCCTCTTCGGCGGAGAATTCAACCTCCCGCAAGGCCCGCTCGGCTTCGAGCGCCTCGCGGCACCGGCCGAGCAGCACGAGTTCGTGCTCCTGCTTGGGGTCTTTCTTTTTCTTCAGGTCTTTTTCGATTCGCTCGACGCGCCGGCTCACCTGCTCGAGATCGTAGAGGACCAGGTCGAGATCGAGGGTTTCCACGTCGCGGTGCGGATCGAGTTTTCCGCCCGGCGGCGGATTCGACGGATCGTCGAAGGCGCGCACGACGTGCACCAGCGCATCGACTTCCCGCAACTGCACCAGAAAGGCCGAATCGCGCCCGCTCTCTCCGGCCAGGGCGGCGACGTCCAGATATTCCATCGACGCGTAGGTGATCTTCTTCGGGTGATACAGCTCGGAGAGCCTGTCGACTCGCGGGTCGGGCACCTGCGCCACGCCGACGTGCACGGCGGCGTGCTTGCCGCCCGACTGCGCGGCGTGGCCTCCGGTCAAAATGCGGAAGAGCGTCGTCTTTCCCGCTCCGGCCAGTCCAATGATTCCGGTTCGCATAAGCGTGAAATGGTAACACGCCCGCGCGCTCGGCTCCGGCGGCAAATTCGTTGCGCGGGGATCCGGGAAACACGCGGGCCTCGGCTCCGGGGTCCCGGTCCGAAATTCCGAATGACTATGACAAAGGCCGCGCCGGCATTAAAATCATAAACCCTATGCCCGTCTTTCATCATTGGGCCGGCCTCCGGGCGGCGCCGTGGTTTCACGCCCTGCTGCCCATTCTGCCCTTCCTTCTGCTGTGGGAAGGCTTCTGGAAGGGGCTCGCGCTTTGGCATTCGGGAAGACGGGGGCAGCCGTGGTGGTTCCTGATCCTGCTGGTCGTGAACACGGCTGGAATCCTCGAGATGATCTACCTGTTTTTCGTCGCCAAACTGAAGGTGCCGGAGCTTTTCAGCAAGAAGGTATAGAGCGCGCCTCGATCCATCGCACCCTAATTTTCATGCCGCGCCGGCGCTAGTCGAAACGAGGGATTGGCCGCGCGACGGGGAGACGGAGCGGCCGAAGCGCTTTCCTTGCCTGCCGTTTTGCCGCAAAATAATCCGCGGCCGGAGCGAGCCGGAGCGCCCGCCGCAGGTGAAGGGAGCCGGCACGCGGTACGGACGTGGCGTTGCCGCGGGCCGTCTGCAATCCCCCGCCGGAGTTCGAGAGCGGATCGGGCCTGACGATCGGAACGCCAGATTTTCCAGAAGTTTTCAAACAGAGCCCGAAGGGCGAGGATAAATTGTCATGTCTTCGAGACTGAAGGAGAGGAATATCGTGAAAAAAACAATCTTACGGCTTCTTGCGGGTGCGTTGTTCCTCGCTTGCGTAGCGGCCCTGCCCGCCGCGGCCCAAGTCCGATTCTTCGTGAAATTCAAATCGAGCTTCGACCAGTACCCCGAGAGCATCGCCATCGACAAAAAGGGGAATATTTACGTCTCGCACCTCGATCAGAAGGGCGGCGTCGCGGAGGTCGTCAAGGTGACGCGGCGCGGAAAGGCCTCTGTTCTGGCGACCTTGCCCCAAGGGAACATGCTGGGCGTTGCCACCGATTCCAAGGGGAACGTCTACGCGCTGCTGAACGCTAAGGATCCGGCCGACAAGGGCCTGTGGCGAGTCACTCCAAACGGGAAAACGAAGCTCCTGGCGAGTTTCCCGGCGGCGTCCATGATCAACGCCCTCGCCTTCGACCGCCGCGGAAATCTGTATATCACCGACTCGTATAAATCCGATATTTACCGGGTCGCTCCAGACGGCTCCTCGAGCGTGTGGTTGCACGATCCCGCCGCGCTCGGCGGCGTCAAGACGAGCGCGTGCGGCACATTTCCGGCCGGGGCCCTCGGTGCGAACGGCATTGCGCTTTACAAAGGCAGCTTCTACGTCCTGAATACGTCGCGCGGAATGGTGGCGCGTATTCCGCTCGAGCGGGATGGCAAACCGGGAAAGCCGGAGGTGTTTGCCAAGCCGACCTGCGAGCTGTGGGGCGCCGACGGCCAAGCCTTCGATAACCGCGGCAATCTTTACGTGGCCGTGAACATTCAAAACAAAATCGCGAAGATCGATCCTGCCGGCCATGTCAGCATCGTTGCCGCCAAGTCCGCCGCGGTTCCGCTCTACACCCCCACGGCCATCGCCTTCGGAACCACGCGCAAAACGCGAAGGATCATGTTCATCGCCGACTCGACCATTTTCATTCCCGGCGCGCAGGCCGGCGTCGTCACGCTGAAGGCGGGCGCTCGCGGCCAGCCACTGCCGTAAGCGGGATTTTTAGCGAGCGGTGGGCAAAAGCAAAAGCGCGGCCGAGGCTGAAAAGCGGCCGCAGGTGGGTTTCGGCATCTCGCGAACGCCTGGGGAAATATCTGCCAGCGCGCCCAGGCCGTTGGGGCCGAAGCGGCTTATGTGCAGTAAGGCGCTTTGTTGTATGCTGTTAGCTATCCGGCGGTGAGCGTAGCTCAGCGGCAGAGCATCGGACTGTGGCTCCGAGGGTCGGGGGTTCAAATCCCCTCGCTCACCCCAACTAACTTGTTGAAAAGACAAGGCCCCGCCCCCGAATCATCTTCCATTGGGCATTCACCAAGCATCATCCACGAAGGTTTCGAGGATCGAGTGGCGAGGAGTGCGATTCGCATTCTCCCAAGGAGGGTCCGAGCGCAGCAGATCGCGGAGTTGTGGACGCGGGCAACGGGTTCTTAGCCGCGTCAGTGGCTGGCTGCCGCGGCGTGGCGCCTCTGGCCTCGCGCCGCGTTTTCACGCTCGGCGGATTTGGCTGCCGCTCGTTCGGGCGCCGGCTCCTGCCGTTCGCCTTTGCCTGGCTTGGTGGCCTTCGCCGGGGAGGCCGTTTTTCCCGTGCCGGATTTTGCCTTACCCTTCGCCGGCTTTTTCTCCGGGGCTTTTTTCGGCTCGGGCTTGATGCCCGCCAGTTGGCGCAGCAACCTGGTTCGGTCGATGGCCGTTTTCCCTTTTCCCTTGAGCTGCCGCTCGAACAGCTGTTCGAGGATGCGGTCGAACCCTGGCCCCCGGGGCACACCGAGCGCCTCGAGTTCCGCGGCGGGCAGCGCCAGCCGGAGCGGCCGCCATTTCTGCAGATAATTGCGGACCTTGTTGGTGACTCGCACGTCGGCATGTTCGGCCAGCACGAACGCCATCACGTCCCGGGGCAAAGCGTCGAGGAAGCGGTAGGCGTCGAGGGGGGATTCGGTTTGCCGGCCCTTGAGCGTTTTCACGGCATCGCGGACCGCTGCGTCCAGTTTTGCCACCGACGCCACTTCCTGCGGGCGCAACCCCAACTTGCGCAACAACAACAACCGTTCGCGCGGGTTGAGTCCCTGCAAGAAGTACCCGGTCATCGGAGCGAGCATCCGCACTTTCAATCCCGCCGCCGACATCTGCTCGAATGCCCGGCCCAGCCGCCCCAGTCCTTCGTAATCCGGGCGGTGCTTGCCGAAACTGCGGTGAAACGCCGTGAGCAGTCCGTGCGACTCCCAGCTCTTCACTACCGCCGCGGGGTGCGCCTCATTGCCGAGTTGCCGCAGTTCCCGGCCCAGATCGGCGGCTGGAATTTGCTTGTCAAGTCCGCGCTCGATCGCCCGCTCGAACCAATCCTTGGTCCGGCTTTCGATCTGGTAACCGAGCCGGGCCGCGAAGCGAAGGATCCGCAACAGCCGGACGGGCTGATTGGTGAAGCAGTGGATCGAGAGTGCGCGCACTTCGCGCCGCTCGATGTCGGCCAGTCCGTTGGTGGGATCGAGCAAGAGGCCGCGCGAGGCCGGATTCAGCGATATGGCGACCGCGTTGATCGAGAAATCCCGTCGCCGCAGGTCCTCGGTGATCGTCGCCCACCGCGATTCCGGCGACGCTCCCGGCAGCTTGTAAATCTCCTCCCGCGCCGCGCAAACAGATGCGTCGGTGTCCGCCGGAAATAGGATTTCCGCCTCTCGCAGCGTGGCGTCTTCGCCGGCGAGCCGCGCTCCGGACTTCTCGAGTTCGCGGAGCATCGCCGCCGGGTTGCCCTCGACGGTAAAATCCAAGTCGTGAATCGGCGCGCCCGAAATCAGGTCGCGCACCGCGCCCCCGGTCAGATAGACGTTCACGGCATGGTTCTGCGCCGCCCGCTGCACCAGCACAAGCGCAGCGTGCTGTTCGGAAGAGAGCCGGCTTTGTAGCAGAAACATGTAGTCGGGCATGCGTTATCCTTGCGAGCCCATTCAGGCGCGCGGGTGATGGGTTTTGTAGACCTGTTTGAGCCTGTCCTGTACCACGTGCGTGTAAATTTGGGTCGTGGCGATGTCGGCGTGCCCGAGCATCAACTGCACCGATCGCAGATCGGCCCCGCGCTCGAGCAGATGCGTCGCGAAGCTGTGCCGCAGCTTGTGCGGCGAAATCCGCGTTGGAAATCCCGCCTTGCGCCCGTAGGCGGCCAGGATCTTCCAAAATCCCACCCGTCCCAGCCGTCCACCCGCGCGGTTCACGAACAGATAGGAACTGGATCTTTTCTTCAAGAGCTTCGGCCGGCCCTGCCGCAGGTATTTTTGGACGCCGCCCAGCGCCGCCCGGCCCACGGGAATCAGTCGTTCCCGGTTTCCCTTTCCGATGCAACGCAGATAGCCCACCTCGAAATGGACGTCGTCGAGTTTGAGATCGAGCATCTCGGAAACACGCATGCCGGTGCCGTAGAGCAACTCGAGCATGGCCTGGTCACGCAGGCCCTGGGGGCGGTTCGTATCCGGCTGCGCGAGCAATCGCCGCACCTGGTCGACGCTGAGAAAGGTGGGCAGGCGCGAACGGAACCGGGGAGATTGCAGATGCTCGGTGGGGTCTTCGGGCCGAAGAGCCTCGCGTTGAGCGAACCGGAAGAAATTGCGAATCGTAACCAGGTGCCGCGCGACGCTGCGGCTATCGAGCCGCTGCCGGTACAGGCTGGCAAGAAAATCGACGATATCGCCGCGGTCGATTTCCTCGACACCTTTGCCTCGTTTTGCGGCAAAGGCGGCGAACTTGGCCATGTCCCTGCCGTAGGCTAAAAGGGTGTTTTCGGCCAAGCCCTTTTCCACCCTCAAATAGTTGAGAAACGAGCGGATGGGTACGTTTAACCCATTGATCCCTAATGAGTTATTTTCTTTCGGGTTCGCGCCGTGCAAAGCTTCCGCCACGTTTCAGTAAGCCTGCTCCCGTTTACGTGGGTGCCTCGGTCATGGCTGGGGACCGAGGAGATCAATTGCGCCAGGGCAGTTCACAGGAGCGGGAGATCCACCCTAACCCACTCCACTGCAAGCAGTTGACACCGAAATCGCGTTAACATAGCATACTCGAGCCCCCAAGGGCAACTATCTCGTTGTCAGAGAAACGCCACATAGCCAGTTCGACTTTCAAAAAGGTCGTCGTGCTTCGCCTGGACGGCAAGTCGCACGCCGGCTATCTGGACCCGGCCCACCTGGGGAAAGCCGAGCTCATCGACCTGCTATCTGTGGAAGGCGAGCATCGGTCCGTCCCCTTGAAAGATGTGAAGGGCGTCTATTTCGTGCGGGATTTCAGCGAGCCCTTCCAGCCTGCCAGAAAGTTTTTCTTGAGCCGGCCCCGGCAGGAGGGATTATGGGTTCGGCTGCTATTCATCGACGGCGACCGGATGGACGGCTTGGTCCCCAACGATTTACTCGGCTTGCTCGAACGCGGAATTCACGTCACCCCTCCCGGCAGTCATGGCAATAGTCTTCGCCTTTTCATTCCCCATCCGGCATTGCGCGAGTTTCGTGTGCTCGGGGTTGTGGGGGCCGCGCGTCACACGCGCGCCCCGGATTTGGCCGCGAGCCCGCAAGGCAACCTCTTCGAGAGCGAATCCGAGTGAGGACTTGCTTGAACCGCGTCGAAACCGGCTCGATGTCTGATATAAAGAGGGGCCGTTGCAGGTCCGCGGCGGCAATGCAGGGGGGTGCGGAATGAAATTGGCGGAACTGGCCGAGCGCCTGGGCTGCGAGCTCGAGGGCGACCCCGGAACGGAAATTACGGGGGTGGCAGGCCTGCTCGATGCCGGGCCGGGCGATCTGACCTTTCTGGCGAATCCGCGTTACCGTCCGGAGGTGCGCACGACCCGGGCGGGGGCGATTATCGCCGGCGACCGGGCGGGCCAGATGCCGCTGCCCACGCTCCGCAGTCCGGACCCCTATTACGCATTCGCTCGCGCCATCGACCTCTTTCACCCTGCGGCCGTTTTCGAGCCGGGCATTCACCCGACGGCCGTCGTCGCGGCTTCGGCCGTCATTGGCGACGGTGCGCACATCGGGCCGTTCTGTTTCATCGACGAGGGCGTGCGAATCGGGAGAAATAGCGTGCTTCACAGCTTCGTTGCCATATACTGCGGTGCGACGATCGGGGATGATTTCCTGGCGCATTCGCACAGCGTCGTGCGGGAAGGCTGCCGCGTCGGCGACCGGGTCGTACTGCAAAACGGCGTGGTCGTCGGATCGGACGGTTTCGGTTTCGCGCGCGCGCCTGAAGGCCGCTGGCACAAGATGCGCCAGGCGGGCGCCGCCGTGGTGGAAGACGATGTGGAAATTCAGGCCAATACTTGCGTCGATCGGGCAACGGTGGGCCAAACGCGCATTGGACGCGGCTCGAAAATCGATAACCTCGTGCAAATCGGCCATGCATGCCGGATCGGCGAGGATACGCTGCTTTGCGCCCAGGTCGGTCTGGCCGGATCGACCGCGCTGGGCAACCGCGTGATTCTGGCCGGGCAAGTCGGATCCTCCGGCCACCTCACGGTGGGCGACGGCGCGATTCTCACCGCCCAGAGCGGCATCCCGAGAGATGTGCCGCCTGGCGCCATCCATTCCGGCTCACCCGCTTTTGAAAACAAGCAATGGCTGAAATCGGTGGCCGCCTATCGCCGCTTGCCCGAACTGCAACACGCCGTGCGAAGTCTGCAAGACGAAGTCGCCGCCCTGCGAGAATCGATTTCTCATTCCGGGCCCCGGTCCCATCGCCGCACTGCCCGGCGCGGCAAGAAACGGCAGGGGAAGAAGTGAGCGAAGAGCAAGCGGTCCCCGGACAGGAGAAGAGAAGCATGCCGATCAGGAAGAGGCTGTGGGCTCTCACGCTTACCGGCGGAATTGGCGGATTGTTTGCCGTTCCCTACGTGCTGCTCGCCAGACCGGATATCAACCCGGCAATCATCTGGTTGGCGTTGCCGCTCGGATCGCTCCTCGTGTCGGCCCTTTGCGCCTGGGCCGGGCTGCGACTGGCCGACCGCGCCGATCTGGCCATGCCCTATCTGCGGCCGTGGGAACTGGGGCAGCTGGGCGATTCCGCCGAGCGTGGCTGGCTCGTTCGAGTTTGCATCGCGGCGGGCGGCATATTCGGGCTCGCGGGTGCCGTTGCGTTTCGCTTGGCCGGCATGCCCGTTCATCCCGGCGGCCTCGCCGTGCGCCTGTCTGCGTTCCCCTTTGCGGCCGTGGTTCCGGAAATCGTTGCGCATCTGTTTGTTATGAGCGGGCTGGTGCTGGTGATGAAGCGGACATGGATTCCCATCCTGCTGAGCGGGTTGGTCTTCGTGGTGGCGTTCCACGCGGGCCGCGTGGCGGCGGGTCCGCTCCCGGCCTTCATCTGGGTTTTCGATTACCTGTTCGGCGTGTTGACCGGCTGGATCTACAGCCGGTATGGGATCGAGGGCGCGGCGCTGACCGGCGCCGTCGTGCACGCCATCCTGCTGGGCATCAACTGATTTTGCGCCGGTCCATCCCTTGGATCGGCGGCGCGGGCGATTCGCGTCTCAGCGCAGTTCGGGCGGCAGGGCGGCGGCGATGGCGGCGCGCACGCGTTCGAGCAGCAGCTCCCGGTCGGCTGCTTGGTAGCCGGAGATGTCCATGGCCGGATGGAACCGGATGACGATTTCCCCGGGCCGAATCCACCGTTCTCCTTTCGGCAATATTCTCTGAGCGCCGTTGATCGTCACGGGCACAACCGGCTGTTCGGCGCGGATGGCGATCAGGAACGCGCCGCGCTTGAAGGGCAGCAGGCGGCCATCGGGGCTGCGCGTTCCTTCGGGATAGATCACCAGGGAAACACCCTCGCGAAGCTGGCAGACCACGCGATTGGCGCTTTCCGCAGCTGCTTCGCGGTTGGTCCGATCGACGGAAATGAATCCGGCGCTCCGCATTGCCGGCCCCAGAAAGGGAATGCGAAAAAGCTCCTGTTTCGCCAAAAAGGCGATCCGCTTCGGAACCGAAATAAAAAGGGCCGGCGGATCGATCGCGCTCGTGTGATTGGACAGGAAGAGGCAGGCGCCGGCCGGAATGTTTTCTTCTCCTTCGGTGCGAACGCGCAGGCCCGCCGTGGCGAAGGCCATCCGGAGTCCGATGGCCACGGCAGGGTAGAGTAACCCCGCCGTGCCTGAGATCCAGGCGACAAAAAGCAAAGGTAACCCGATCAGTAGCTCGAAAAGTCCCAGGAGGATGACGGCGAAAATTGTGCGAAGCATGGGATCAGGAGAAACTCCTGCGCATCAATCGGTCCTGCCGTGAAGCAGACCGTCGAGGATGCGCCGTTGCCTTTCGCTGGGATTTTCCACGGGCGAAACGTTGTACAGGGTCGCGCCGCCGTGGCCGAGCGTGAGAGGCAGCGTCAGCTGTTGCTCGCCACGGGAAATGGAGACGCGGAGTCCGGCGCGGCCGAGGATGCGGTTCCAAGGAATTGCGGCGGTGCCGGAAACATAGTTCTCGAAAAAGCCGGCGAAGCTGCGCCCGGCTATTTTTTCCACCGCGGCCTCGATGGCGGCGTTTCCGTGATAGAAGCGGTTCCGGAGAGCGTAGGTTCGATTCATATAGCGCATCACGTCGTCCAGGCTGCGGCGATTGCCGGTGGCATCGCGAACCAAGATGTCGAGCAGGACGCCGTCGAGCTCGCCCTTGTCGTAATAGGAGATGCTGCGCTGGGGCTGGTTGTAAAACGGGTATTTCTCGAACCAGGCGTCCAGGCTGGATTCCTCGACGCTCTGCCATAGCCGGGCCGGCCTCGATTGCAGCTGGCTGATCAGATTGCCCAGATGCTGGTAATACCGCTCGCGAGTCCACAAGCCGGTACGGAGCATGGTGTAGGCGGCATAGGTGCTGGTGACTCCCTCGACGAACCAGAGCGACCGGGTCCACTGGGGGCGGGCGTAATCGACGGGATTGAGCGACTCGGGCCGGATCCGCTTCACGTTCCAGAGATGAAAAAATTCGTGCGCCGTTACCGCCGGGATTTCCGATGCGTCTTCGACCGCGATAGCCGTCGAGTTGGCATGTTCCATGCCGCCCCCGCCGGCGCCCGGACCGATGTGATAGATGAACAGGTACTCGCGAAATGGCGCCTCGCGCATCATCCCCGTTTCATATCCAACGATCTTTTCGAGCCAGCCTTCGAGTTGCTTCCGGTTCCAGCTCGCTCCGCCCGTCGCGTCGACGGCCACGCGCAGATGCGCCCGGTTTTCGACGAGCCGGAACTCGGTGAACGTGCCGGCTTCGGCCGGGGCGTCGGCCAGGGCGTCGTAACCGGCCGCCTCGAAGCAGGCCGCGCAGGGCCCGGGCGGCAATTCGACGGCGATTTTCCAGTTTGCGGGGACGCCGAGAAAGCGGACTTGCGCCCCCTCCCGCCTGCGGCCGGGAACGTAGAAGAGGATTTCGGCGAAATTGACGAAGGCGTGATGCGAGTTCAATTGCGAGCTGAAGGGCCCCGGCTGGTTCCAGAAGACGCGGTATTGGATATGGATCGTGCCGGCGCCGGCGATTTCCCATCTCTGCCCGTCGATCGGACGAACGGCGAGCGACCGGCGATCTTGGCTGGCGCGGACGTCCTCGACGCGCTCGGCGAAATCGCGAATCTGATAGAGGCCGTTCCAGGCGGGCATGGCCACCCGCAGGTGCCCGCGCACGTTCGGCACGGTCATACCCACATCGAAAAGATGACCGGCGCGATCGGCCAGCGAGACCGAGTAGCGAATTTCCGCGCGAGCGGGGCGCGCCACAGCCAGAAACAGAAGCGTCATCAGGATGACGCCGGTCGCGCCACGCGGAAGTGGAATTTTCAATTTGCCTGGCTGGGCCATCGGGCCGTCTCCGTCCCACCGGAAATTCGCGCGCCTCATTGTGCCGCAGGGGCGCACCGGGGAACAGGCGGAAACACAAGCGCGGCAAGCCGGTCGCGGCATCGCGCTCGCCCCGCGCCGGCGCACCGGACGCCGGCGAAAAAAACGCCAGGAGGCTAGAACCGCAGGGAGCTGGAGTATTTCACCGGCCCCGGCCCGGTCGCCACGCGGCCGATAATGTAGAACTTTTCGCGGCGGCGCTTGAGTTCGGCTTCCACCTGTTTCAGATTCTCCGCCGGAATCACCAGGATCATGCCCACGCCGAGATTGAACGTGCCGAGCATTTCGTTCTGACCGAGCTCGCCCAGCCGGGCCAGGTACCGGAAAATCGGCGGAATGGGCCAGGAGCCCAGCTCGACGGCGGCGTGGAACTGGCGGGGAAGGGCGCGCGGGAGATTGCCGGTGATGCCGCCGCCGGTGATGTGAGCCATCGAGGTGACCCAGCCGCGTTCGACGATGCGTTCGAGCATGGGCCGGTAACAACGGTGGGGCTTGAGCAGTTCGGCGCCGATCTTGTTGCGGATTTCCGGAACGTAGGTCGCCGGCTTCAAGCCGGCGACATCGAAAATGAGTTTGCGGGCGAGCGAATAGCCGTTGGTGTGAAGGCCGCTCGAAGGCAGCGCCAGAAGCGCTTCGCCGGCGTGCACGCCGCGCGGATCGAGGCGGCGCGCGCGCTCGACGACGCCGACGATGAATCCGGCCAGATCGTATTCGCCGGGGGGATAGACGCCGGGCAGCTCGGCGGTTTCGCCGCCGATCAGGGCGCAGCCCACCTGGCGGCAGGCGCGGCTGATTCCCTCGACCACCTGCTCGACGATCGCGGGATCGAGCTTGCCCATCGCCAGGTAATCGAGGAAGAACAGCGGGCGGGCGCCCTGCGTGAGGATGTCGTTGACCGAGTGGTTAACGATGTCGGCGCCGATCGTGCTATGCACGCCTGCGGCCAGGGCCACCTTGATCTTGGTTCCCACCCCGTCGGCGCTCGAAACCAGCACCGGCTCGCTCCAGCGCTTGGTATCGAGCGCGAACAGCCCCCCGAAGCCGCCGATCGGCTCGAGAACGTTGCGGGTGAACGTGCGGCAGGCGAGGCGGCGGATACGGCTTTTGACCTGTTCGGCGGCGGCGATATTGACGCCCGCGTCGGTGTAGCGCATGGACGAAAAATCCTTTTGCTTTTTGTAGCGGCCGAATCAGCGCGACTGCTGTTCGACGGCGACTTCCAGTTGCACGAGCTCGGTAGGGTAATGGCCGGTGTAGCAGGAAGTGCAGAACTGGCTCTCGCCGTCGCCGACGGCGCGGCGAAGGCTTTCGAGCGACAGATATCCCAGCGAATCGGCGCCCACGAACGAGCAGATTTCCTCGAGGGAATGGCGCGAGGCGATCAGCTCGTCGCGCGTCGGCGTATCGATTCCGTAATAACAGGGTGAGATGGTCGGCGGGCAGCTGACCCGCATGTGAACTTCGGCGGCGCCGGCCTCGCGGAGCAGGCGGACGATCTTCCGGCTCGTCGTGCCGCGAACGATGGAATCGTCGATCAGCGCGACGCGCCGGCCTTCGAGCAGCTCGCGGACCGGGTTGAGCTTTAGCTTGACCCCGAAATCGCGAATCGACTGCTCCGGTTCGATGAACGTGCGGCCGACGTAGTGATTGCGGATCAGTGCCATGCGGAACGGTATGCCCGACTCCTGCGCGTAGCCGACCGCGGCCGGCACGCCCGAATCGGGCACGGGCACGACGGTGTCGGCCGGCGCGGGCTGCTCGCGGGCGAGCAGGCGGCCCAGCATTTCGCGGCTGTGATTCACCTGGCGGCCGAAGACGAGGCTGTCCGGGCGCGAGAAGTAGACATGCTCGAAGATGCAGTATTGGTGCGGCTTCTCCGGAGCGAAGCGGACGCTTTCGACGCCCGAGGCGTCGATGCGCAGCATCTCGCCCGGCTCGATTTCCCGGATATATTCGGCGTCGAGCAGATCGAAAGCGCAGGTCTCCGAGGCCACCAGCCAGGTATCGCCCATCCGGCCCAGGACGAGCGGCCGGAAGCCGCGGGGATCGCGGATGGCGAACAGCTCGTTCGCGCTGAGCACGACCAGCGAGTAGGCTCCCTCGATCTGATTGAGCGCGTCGGCCAGCGCGCCGGTCAGGTTGCGGGCCGGGCTGCGGGCGATCAGATGAAAGATGACTTCGGTATCGCTGCTGGTCTGGAAGATCGAGCCGCGGTGCTCGAGGCGGCGGCGCCACTCGCGGTAATTGGTGAGGTTGCCGTTGTGGGCGATGGCCAGACGGCCTTTGTTGCAGTCGATCGAGATCGGCTGCGCGTTGAGGATGGCGCTGTCGCCGGCCGTGGAATAGCGGGTGTGGCCGATGGCGGCATGGCCGGGCAAGCGGGAGAGCGCCCCGGACGTGAAAATCTCCTGCACCAACCCCATGCCCTTGACGGTTTCCAGGCCGTTATCGCCCGCGGCGGAGATCCCGGCCGATTCCTGGCCGCGGTGCTGGAGCGAATAGAGGCCCAGGTAGGCGAGTTTGGCGGCCTCGGGATGGCCGAAAACGCCTACGACGCCGCAGTGATCGTGAAAGTGATCGTCGTCGAGGAGGACACCATTCATTGGTTCATCCAGTCACGGGAAGGGAATCGGCGAGGGCGCGCTCGAGTGCGTTCGACCACCGTTCCTCCAGGCGCGCCACAGGCGCGTGAATGGTTTCGCGGCCGTTGTAGGCGAGTTGCCAGTCGCCACGCCCCACACGGCCCAGCACGCACGACGCGACCCCATATTGTGCCGCAAGCTCCGACACGCGGGCAAGACGCGAGTCCTCGACGCTGACCAGGGCCCGCGCGCCCCGCTCGCCGAACAGGGCGGCTTCGGCCGGCAGGCTGCCGTTCAGTTCCACCCGAGGGGCCAGTCCCCCGGTCCCGAACGAGCACTCCGCCAGCGCAACGGCCAGTCCGCCATCCGATAGGTCGTGCGCGGAGACGGCCAGACGGCCTGAAGCCAGAGCCACGAGCGTATCGATCAGCCGCTTTTCGGCGGCCAGATCGACGGGCGGCGGCGCGCCGGCGGCGATGCCCAGCATCGTCTTGGCGTATTCGCTCGAGGAAAATTCCCGCGCCAGAGCGGCGCCCTTTTCCCCGGCGCTTGCGCCATTCGCGCCGGCGCCGTCGAGCAGCACGATCCAGTCGCCTTCCGCGCGGAAGCTCATTCCCAGCGCCATCGAGGCGTCGTCCAGAAGGCCGAGGATGCCGATGACCGGCGTGGGATCGATCGGCTCGCCGAGCGTTTCATTGTAGAAGCTGACGTTGCCGCCGGTGATCGGCGTTCCGAGCGCGGTGCAAGCCTCGGCGATGGCGTCGATCGCGCGGCTGAATTGCCACATCACCTGGGGCTTTTCGGGATTGCCGAAGTTGAGGCAGTTCGTGGCGGCCAGGGGACGCGCGCCGGTCGAGGCCACGTTGCGGGCCGCTTCGGCGACGGCGTGCATGGCGCCGGCAAACGGGTCCAGACGGCACCAGCGGCCATTGCCGTCGGTCGAAAGCGCCAGGCCGCGCCCGCTTTCCTTTACGCGCAGAACCGCCGCGTCGCCCCGCCCAGGCCCCACGATAGTATTCGTGCGGACCATGTGATCGTATTGCTCCCACACCCAGCGCTTCGAGGCGACGGCCGGCGAGGCCAGGACGCTCTCGAGAGCGGGCGTGAGATCTTTCCCTTCGGGAACAAATTCGGCCAAACGCTCGGCCCTGGCGGGCGGCGGCGCGATCGGCCGGGCGTAGACGGGGCCCTCCTCGCAAAGTGGGCGAGCGGGGATTTCGGCGACGTTGCGGCCGCCTTCGAGCACGCGCATCAGGCCGTCGCCGGTGACGCGGCCGATATCGACCGCCTCCAGGCCCCATTTGCGGAAGATGGCGGTGAGTTCGCCTTCGCGGCCGCGCTCGGCGACCAGCAGCATGCGCTCCTGCGATTCGCTGAGCATGATTTCATACGGAGTCATTCCCGATTCGCGCCGCGGCACGAGCGCGAGATCGATCTCGATTCCGGTCCCGCCGTGCGCAGCCAGCTCCGAAGTCGAACAGGTGAGGCCGGCGGCGCCCATGTCCTGTATGCCGAGCACGGCGCCCGAGGCCATCGCCTCGAGGCAGGCTTCGAGCAGGAGCTTTTCCATGAACGGGTCGGCGACCTGAACGTTCGGGCGTTTCTGCTGGGATTCGTCGCTGAACTCGGCCGAGGCCAGCAGGGAAGCGCCGTGAATGCCGTCGCGGCCGGTGCGCGCGCCGACGTAGACGACCGGGTTGCCCTCGCCGCGCGCCTTGGCCAGAAACAGGCCGTCGCGCCGCGCGATGCCGAGCGCCAGCACGTTGACGAGCGGGTTGTGGGAATAGCCCGGCTCGAACTGGATTTCGCCCCCGGCCGTGGGCACGCCGAAACAGTTCCCGTAAAAAGAGATCCCGCCGATGACTCCGTCGAGGATGCGGCGATTGCGCGCGGCGACGGGGGCGGGCACGCCCGGCGATTCGCTGATCGGGCCGAAGCGAAGCGAATCCAGAACGGCGATGGGCCGGGCGCCCATGGTGAAAATGTCGCGGAGAATGCCGCCGACGCCGGTCGCGGCGCCCTGGAACGGCTCGACGAAGCTCGGGTGGTTGTGCGATTCGATTTTGAAGACGGCGCAGAGGCCGTCGCCGATATCGACGACGCCGGCATTTTCGCCCGGGCCCTCGATCACCTGCGGGCCGCGCGTCGGCAGGCGCTTCAGATGGACGCGGCTGGATTTATAGGAGCAGTGCTCGCTCCATTGCACGCTGAAGATGCCGAGTTCGGTGAAGGTGGGATCGCGGCCGAGGATCTGGCGCATGCGATCAAATTCACCGGCCGTGATGCCGTGCTGCGCGGCCAGTTCCGCCGTGACGGCGGGCTCGGCCGGCGCGCTCGCGGCCTGTTCGGGATGGGTTGTTTCGCTCAAATGAGTACGCTCCGCAGCAGACAAGCGGCCCGGGGCGTTCGCGCCCGGCGCATGCCGTTCAGGCCGTTACCTGCGGCTGCCGGATCAAACTTTCGACCATGGAACGGAAAATCACGAGCCCGTCGGTCGATCCCAGGATCGCCTCCACGGCGCGCTCAGGATGCGGCATCATGCCCAGAACGTTTCCCTCGCGGCTGACGATGCCGGCAATATCGGCGGCCGATCCGTTCGGATTGGCCGAGGGGTCGCGGCGGCCGTCGGGCGTGACGTAGCGAAAAACGATCCGCTCGTCCCGTTCGAGCTCGGCCAGCGTCTCGGGATCGGCGGTGTAGTTGCCGTCGGAATGGGCGATGGGAATTCGGAGGACCTGGCCGGCCTCGGCGGCACAAGTGAACGGCATCGCGGCCGATTCGACGCGAACCCAGACGTGGCGGCAGACGAAGCGCAGCCCCTGGTTGCGCAGCATCGCGCCCGGCAACAGGCCCGCTTCGAGAAGGATCTGGAAGCCGTTGCAGATGCCCATCACCAGCCCGCCGCGCCGGGCGAAGCGCTCGACGGCTCGCATGACCGGCGAAAAACGCGCGATCGCGCCGGTTCTCAGGTAATCGCCGTAGGAAAAACCGCCGGGAAGAACGACGACGTCAATCCCGTCCAAATTTTCCGATTGATGCCAGATGAAATCGACCGGCTGCCCAAGGATTTTGCCGATGGCATGGTGCGCGTCGTGGTCGCAGTTCGAGCCGGGAAAAACGACGACACCAAATTTCATCGGAAGGCCCCCTTCAGCTCAAATTTTAACACACGCCTCGCCGCCGTCTTCCGCCGCTAAATTTCTAGAAGGTATCAAAATTCCAGATGCCTCGCGGAGCTTCGTCGCGCCCGGAATCAGATCCCGCATCCCGCTCCCGGCACAGCGCCTGCCAGCCGTGGCATTTCGCGCAGGCGGGAGGGATTTTCTTGGCGCCTCGGGCTTGCGGTCAGCGGCGCTTGGCGGCGCGCGGCCTTTTCGCGCGAGACGCCTTCGGGCGAGCGCCATCCCCTTCGCCGCGTGGCGGCTTTTTCGCCGTGGCGGCGGCTGGGTTTTGCTTGGCGGCCATGCGCGAGCGGCGCTCGCGCGCCCAGCCGGGTTTATTCTCCTGGCGGGCGCGGGCGATAGCCAAGGCGTCCGAGGGAACGCCGTCGGTAATGGTGGACCCGGCGGCGACGTAGGCCCCGTCGCCGACCTCGACCGGGGCGACAAGTTCCGTGCCGCTTCCGATAAACACGCGCGAGCCGATCGTCGTGGGATTCTTGCGCACGCCGTCGTAATTGCAGGTGATGGTGCCGGCGCCGATATTGGTCTCCCGGCCGATCGAGGCGTCGCCGAGGTAGCTCAGATGCATGGCTTTCGAGCCCTCGCCGAGCCGGCTATTTTTCACCTCGACGTAGTTGCCGACGCGGGCTCCCGCCGCAAGCTCTGCGCCTTCGCGCAAGTGCGCGAAGGGACCGACGACGGCGCCGCGGCCGACGCGGCTCGAAATCACGACCGAGTGCGGCCGGATCACCGCGCCTTCGGCAATCACCGAATCGGCGATCACGCTACCGGCCCCGACGAAAGCGTCCGAACCGATTCGCGTCGCGCCGAGCAGCTCTACGCCCGGCTCGATGATGGTGTCGGGCCCAACCTCGACCTCCGGATCGATGAGCACGGTTTCGGGTAGATAGATTGTCACGCCGGCGGCCATCAGCTCGGCCATCTTGCGGCGCCGGAACAGCGCATCGACATCGGCCAGTTCCCTGCGCGTGTTGCAGCCGAGCATTTCCCGAGCGTCCCCGGCTGCCAGCGCGGCCACGCGCCGACCCTTTCGGTTCAAGAGCGCCACGACATCGGTGAGGTAGAGTTCCCGGTGCGCGTTTTCCGGGCGCAGCTCGCCGAGCGACGCCCACAAATTTTCCAGCTCGAAGCAGTAGATACCGGAGTTAACTTCGCGAATCGCCCGCTGGGCCTCGCCGGCCGATTTCTCCTCCACGATCTCGCGCACGAAGCCGTCCGGGCCGCGCACGATGCGGCCGTATCCGGTGGGATCGTCGAGCATGGCCGTGAGCACGGTGGCCGCAACGCCCGAGGCCTGGTGCGCCTGCACGAGAGCGGCCAGCGTTTCGGTGCGGATCAGCGGCGCATCGCCCGGCACGACCAGCGCGCTTCGGAATTTTCCGAGCTTGGGCCGGGTGGCTTGCAGGGCGTGGCCCGTGCCTCCCTGCGGCTCCTGGAGAATCGTTTGCGCGCCCAGAGCGGTGACCAGCGCGGAAACCTCGCCGGCCTGATAGCCGACGACGACGAAAAGGGGAATGCCGAGCGGCTGGGCCGCCCGAACCACATGCTCGACCAGCGCCCGGCCGCCGGCCCGGTGAAGCACCTTCGCCCGGCGCGAGCGCAAACGCGTGCCCTTGCCCGCGGCGAGAATGACGGTGGCGAGTTCAGGCCGTGCCATAGAGAAGAGAGTACTACAGCTTTACGCCGGGGCACCGCTTAGGCCGCGGCGCAAGCACTGCAAAATCAGCGCGGCTTCGGCCGTTGAGGGGCGGGATCGCCGGTCCTCGCGCGAACTCTTCAATTCGTGCTCGCCACCGGCAGCGGAGCAGCCAGCACCTGGCGAGGCGGCTGAGCGGAAGCCACCGTTTCGACCCACAGCGAGCGATCGGCGAGCAAACGCGTCACCAGGGCCGTATGCAGCGCGTGTCCGGCCCGGTGGGCGACGATGCGGGCTTTGAGCGGCCGGCCGACCAGCGCCAGATCGCCGATCAGGTCGAGCGCCTTGTGCCGGGCGAACTCGTCGGGGAAACGCAATTCGCCGCTCATCAGCCCGTCCCTGGTCAGCACGATCGCGTTGTCGAGCGAGCCGCCGCGGATCAGCCCCATCGACCGCAATCGCGATACGTCGTCGAGGAACCCGAATGTGCGCGCCGGGGCGAGCACGCGGGCGAAGCTTTCCGCGTCCACGTCCAGTTCGATCTCCTCGCGCCCGACCAGCGGATGGGGAAAGTCGATGAAGTATTGGACGCGGAAATTCTCCGCCGGATAGGCGGCAATGTGGCGCTCGCCGTCGGTGATCTCCACGGGGCGAATCAGCTTCAGGCAGCGCCGCCGGCGGCGCAGGCGGCGGATTCCGGCCTCGGCAATCATCTCGACGAAGGGGCGGGAGGAGCCGTCGAGGATGGGTACTTCGAGTGCGTCGAGCTCGATGTAAACGTTGTCGATCCCGCAGGCGTAGAGCGCCGCCAAAACGTGCTCGACGGTCGAAAGCAGAACGCCCTTTTTCATTAGGCTGGTGGCGTAACTGACGTGCGCCAGCCAGCGCCCGTGCGCCTCGATTTCGAAATTGTCGAGATCCACCCGGCGAAAGACGATTCCCGTCCCGGCCGGAGCGGGGACCAAACGCAAATGTCCGCGAACGGCTGTGTGCAGTCCGACCCCCTGCGTTTCCACCGGACGCGCAATCGTGTTCTGGTATTGCATCGAACGATATTCTAAGCATTCGGTAGACCTTTTTGCGATAGCCATTGTCTTGTTGATATTGAATCACTTACTGGCGTAATCAGTCCCCTCGGAATTATTGATGTTGTATGTCTGCCACACTTCGGCGTCCGCCAGTGTGGCTTTTTGGCCACATTAGCGCCTGTCCTTGGAGACGTTCCAGCGAATGCCTGGACCAGAATTAGGCACTGCGCAAAAAAGCTCCCCATGAATTGGCCCTGGGGGTTCTCTGGAATGGATGTTGAATGGAATCCATAAGCCGGACCGCAGGTTTTCTTGTGGGATGACGGCCCCCTGCTAGAATTCTGTGCCCGGCAGGGAGGCGTATTTGAACCCCTTACGCTGGTCAAAACACGCGATGAAAAACCTGGCCGACCGCGAAATTCCGCCGGTCGAAGCGGAGAATACTCTCGCCGAGCCGGAGTTCGTGGTTCCCGCCGGGGCCTCCCGGCAGTTCTTCATGCGTCGCTATTTCGATCGTAGGCTTGGCCGGGAAATGCTGGTCCGGGCGCTTGTGGAAGAAGCTCCGCAGGAGCGAATCGTCATCACTGTGTACATCACATCGAAAATCGGCAAATATATGAAAGAGGCCGCACCATGAGAGTGACCTACGACGCGGAAACCGACACGATGACGATCGCGCTCCGTGAGGAGCGCATCAAGGAAAGCGACGAAGTGCGCCCCGGCGTGATCGCCGATTTCGGTTACGACGGCGGCATCGTGCGCTTCGAAATTCTCGGGGCGTCGAAAATCGTGAAGAACGCCCGCGAGATGCAGTTCGCCGTCGGCGAGTGAACGCCGGAACCGCGCCGCCATCCTCTCAAAGAGCTACCTTCCAGTAACGCGCCGCCCTTCGTTTGTGAGACCGCCAGGCAGAATGTAGAATGAATTTTCTGCCATGAGCTCGCCATCCTCACCATTTCGAATCGTCCCGGCCGAGCCCTCCGCCTCGCCGGCGCCGGCAAAGCCCTCCTGGCTGCGCGTGCGCTTTTTCGGCGGCCCGAACTACCAGGACCTCAAGGGAATCATGCGGACGCTCGATCTGCACACGGTTTGCGAAAGCGCCCGCTGCCCGAATATGGGCGAATGCTGGGAGCATCGCACGGCGACGTTCATGATCCTGGGAAACATCTGCACCCGCGCCTGCGGCTTCTGCGCCGTGCCGTCGGGAAAGCCGCTCGGCCCGCCCGCCGAAGACGAGCCCGAGCGCGTGGCCGAGGCGGCCGCGGCGATGGGGTTGCGCTACGCCGTGGTTACGTCGGTCAACCGCGACGATCAGCCCGACGGCGGCGCGCATATTTTCGCGCGCACGATCGGCGAGATTCGCCGCCGCCTGCCCGGCTGCCGCATCGAAGTGCTGATTCCCGATTTCCGCGGCGTATGGCCGGCGCTCGATGTGGTGATCGCCGCTCGGCCCGACGTGCTCAATCACAACGTCGAGACCGTTCCGCGCCTTTCGCGCCACGTGCGCAGCGCGGCCCGCTACGAGCGCTCGCTCGAACTGCTCGAGCGGTCGAGCCAGGCGGGGATGGTGACGAAAAGCGGCATGATGCTTGGCCTGGGCGAAACGAGCGAGGAAGTGCTCGGCGCGATGCGCGATCTGGCCGCCCGCGGCGTGCAGATTCTCACGCTCGGCCAGTACCTCCAGCCGACTCGCGAGCATTTGCCGATCGTCCGCTACGTTGCGCCCGAAGAGTTCGCCGGTTACCAGCGCGAAGGCCTCGCCATGGGGTTTCGGCACGTCGAATCGGGACCGCTGGTGCGTTCTTCCTACCACGCCTTCGAGCAGGAACAGGCTGCCCGCGCCCCCTCCCGCCAGCAGTAGCCATCCGCCACGGAAAAACGTGATTGCCGGCTAACCGCTGGGTTTACACTGCGGTTATGAAGTTGAACTTTCGCGGCCTGCTGCCACTCTTGGCCCTCCTGCTTGCCGGCGCCTGCTGCCTGGGGGCCCAGTCGAAAATGCCGGAGGATTTGGCTCGGGGCAAAATACTGGTCGCGCCGCGCGACTCCTCCGACCCCCTGTTTGCAAAATCCGTCATTTTGCTGGTGCGCTACGACAAGAGCGGCGCGCTGGGATTGATGGTGAATCACCGCACGACGCTGCCGATTTCGCGCGTGCTGGCGGGAATCGAAGGCGCGGCGGGCCATTCCGATCCCGTGTTCGTCGGCGGGCCGGTCGAGCTGGGCGCCGTGTTTGCGCTGGTCCGCACGCCTGGCAGCAAGCCCGAAGGCGCGAGTGAAGTTTTTGGAAACATCTACTTCATTACGGGCAAAACGGCGCTGGAGAAAGCCCTGGGCGGAGCCTCGAAGCCGGATGAGCTTCGCATCTACGTCGGGTACTGCGGATGGGGACCGCGCCAGCTCGATAGCGAAGTACGGGCGGGCAGTTGGTACATCTTCGATGGCAGCCAAGCGCTGGCGTTCGACGAAAAGCCCGCAACGCTGTGGTCGAGGCTGATTGGCAAGACGGAAGAGCGCTTCGCGCGGCTTGGCTTCGCTCTGCCCGTCCGAAACTCCTTTTGAATCGGAACGGGCCGTCCGCGCCCCTGGCCTTGCGTTAGCATCCCGAACCCGGTTCGACCCGCGCTCAGCGCCCCGAACGAGGGCCGAGGGGCAGCCGCGCCCACGGCAAATGGCGGCGCCCGCTCGCCGAAGCCTCGGCAAAAACGGGAAGGATCCTTTTTTGCTTCATTCCTCGCGGCAGGTTTTCTTGAGGCACGCAGCAACGCTGGACCGAATTCGGGACTCCTGCCCGTCATTCCCCGATGTAGCGGGGATGGTGGCCGGGGGCCCAGGGATCGTAGTGCAGGGCGAATTGAATGCGGGCGGGAATGGGCGGATGGCTGTAAAGCCAGAAGACGATAAACGGATTGGGACGGGGATTCGAGAGGTCCTGCTGGCCAAGGATCTGGAAGGCGCGCGCGGCGACTTGAGAGGAATCGGGAATGACGCCATGGATCACTTCGAGGCCGAACGTATCGGCTTGATGCTCGAACCGGCGGCTGACGGCGCTCGAGATCGGCGAAGCGAGAAACATGAACAGGGAAAGCCATAGCCAGAGAACGGGTAGCGAAGCCCAGTCGCCCGCGCCGCGAATCGCCCACCGCGCGCCCCAGCGCCCGAGCGTCCAGCCGAGCGCCAGGTAGCCGAGCTGGAACAGCACCAGCAGGCCGAGTGCGCCAATCAGCATTCCCTCGGCGATGTGATTCAGTACGTAGTGGCCCATTTCGTGGCCGAAAACGAAGGCGATTTCCGGCGTGGTCATCTTCCGGATCGTGGTGTCCCAAACGACGACGCGTTTGCTCGCGCCGAAGCCGCTGACGTAAGCGTTGAGCGCGGTCGTTTTGCTGCTGGCGTTCATCAGGAACATGCGGCTGGGCGGGATCGGCACGCCGGCGTGAGCGCTCACTTTTTCCAGTTCGCTGGCCAGGGCGGGATCGCTTCGAGCGAGCGGCTGAAATTTGTAAAACATCGGTTCGATTACGTAGGGCGAAAGAAAAATCAGAAAGAAGAAGATTGGCATCGCGGAAAGCCAGAAATAGAGCCACCAGCGGCGCGGACTGCGGCGGATGATGCCGTAGAGAATCCAGACCAGAACGATTCCCAGCAGGCAGGTCAGGAATTGCCCTTTTGCCCAATCCCAAAGCCAGGAACTCCACGGCTCGATCGACAGATGGAAGCGCAGCTCGACCCACTCGGCCGCCACGGCGACGGGAAGATCGAGCAGGGCCAGCGTGAAGAGTAGCAGGGGAACGAAAATGGCCGCTTGGCCGAGCCGGCGCCGCGTGGCGCGCTCGGCCCAGTCGCGGTAGCGCGGAGCGAGCCGGAAAGCCAGCACCAGAAGCAGAATCCCCAGCCCGTAGGCGAAGCCGCCAAAATAGAGCCGGTTCAGCGCATTCGAGTAGTCGACTGCCTCGCGGTATTTGCCCGGTGGAAGCGTGTATGCCCGTATCGGGGCAGGGGTAGGGGCTGGGGCTGGGACGGCCGATTGCGGAGGCGTTTGCGCGGCGGGCGGTTGCTGCTGGCGGGCGGCCGAGGCTGCGATTTGCGCCTGGTGGGCGAGCGCGGGCGAGGACACGCAAAACAAGGCCGCGAGTAACGCGCTGAAAATCGCGGCACGAAGCCCGCGCCCGGCAAAGGACGTCGATTGCCTGCCGATTGGCATCCTCGCTCAGTGTATCAAAGCGAATCCCCGGCCAGCGCGGCCGCCAGCACTGGCTGGCCGTCCAACCGCGGCGCAGAAACTAGCAACCAGCGCCGCTCCGGCATCATCCAAATAAGTGGCAGTTCGTGTACCTAGGGGCGGGGAGGGGAGACTTCCGTGCGTAAACGATCTTGCTTTCCCTTGTTTTGCCTCGTTCCGTCAGCTTTCTTTCTGCTTTTTGCGGCGGCTTTCGTTACTTCCCCGCTCCGTGCCCAGCAATATCCCGGGAACGGGTCGGAATCCGGTTCGAATGCCGCGCAGGAACCGAATAATCCCGCCGTTGCCGCTCCCTCCGGCGAGCCTGGTTTCGCCGTGCCGCCGGGCTTCACTTTGCCCACCGGCACGCTGATTTCGGTTCGCACCGAGCAGTTCCTTTCGAGCGACAAAACCCACTCGGGCGATACGTTCAGCGCCGATCTCGAGCAGCCGATTGTTGTCGGCGGATGGGTCGTCGCCCGTCGCGGGCAGCAGGTACTTGGCACGGTGAGCGTCGCCAAGCAGGCGGGCCATTTGAAGGGCCAATCGAAGCTCGGGCTCGAGCTGACAACGCTCGTTCTGGTTGATGGCCGCCAGTTTCCCGTCACGACCCGGCTCATCGAAAGCTCCGCGCCGAGCGGCACGCCCGCGCGCGCAGCCGGAACGGTGGGAACGGCGACGGTCATCGGCGCGGCGATCGGCGCGGCCGCCGAAGGCGGTGAAGGGGCGGGTGTTGGCGCGGCCATTGGCGCCGGCGCCGGTCTGGCCGGCTTGCTGCTCACTCGCGGCCGTCCCACGGTGATTCCGCCGGAAAGCCTGCTCACTTTTCAGCTCCAGTCACCGCTCTCTTTTTCGACCCAAGGCAGCGCGCAAGCGTTTCAGCCGGTCACCCAAGCGGATTACGCGCCAGCAGCGCCCGCTCTCAACCGGCGGCCGGAACGGCTCGCCACCCGTCCCTATCCGCCACCGCCGCCCTACTACTATTGGCCGCCATACGGCTATCCGGGTTGGGGCTACTACTACGGCTACCCTGCGCCCTTCTACATGGGGGGCTACTACGGTTTTGGAGGCGGTTTTTATCGCGGCTACCGCGGGTTCGGCCGTTGGGATAGGGACAGGCGCTGACGCTTGACCAGCTAATTCTCCAGGCTTCTCCTTGTCGCGTCCCGAGCGCAGGTGGAATCTACCTCTCTGTCCATTTTTGCGGCGTATTTCTTGAGATGCGGGCGGCGCGCTCGTAAAAAAACGAGGCGGGTGAACAACCCGCCTCGCATGAGGGAAGCCAGAAGCCAAAATCTACGTGGGGCGGCCGGTGGGGGGACCGTCCGCCCCGAGTTGCCAGGGATGCCGGCAAGGGCCAGAGGCGGACTGGGAATCTGCCTCCCGGTTGCTCAGCACGGGTGCAGAATGCCTGAAAAGTGCGGCCAAGTCGATGGCCGGAAAGTCACAATTTTGCGGTTACTTGCGTACCGGAACTCGGTTGACGGCCGCAAACAAAATTTAGAACGCTCGAGCGAAATTTTATTCGCCGTCGCGGGGACTTCGCGCCGCGATTAGCCTTTCGCGCCCGTGAGGCTGGGCATGGTCGAAATTTCCCGGGCCACGGCGCTCATTTCCTCGTGGATCAGCCCGTTCGTGGCGAGCAGGATCCGGTCTCCGGGATGGAACGGGTGCCCTTCGAAATCGGTCACGCGGCCCCCCGCCTCCCGAACCAGCAGAATCCCCGCCGCCGTGTCCCACGGCTTGAGCCCGAATTCCCAAAACGCCTCGAACCGGCCGCAGGCAACCGAGCAGAGATCAAGCGCCGCGGCCCCGGCGCGGCGAACCCCGTGCGAGCGCAACGTATATTCCCAGTAATAACGCATGTTCGGAGTTTCCGAGCGGTTGTGCGTGGGAAAGCCGGTGCCGACCAGGCTGAAGGCAAGCTGCGAGACTCGCGAGACGTGAATGGGATTTCCGTTCAGCCGCGCGCCGCCGCCTCGCCTGGCGCTGAACATCTCATCGGCCGATGGGTTGTAGACGACTCCGGCGACCGGCTCGCCTTCTTCGACCAATCCGATCGAGACGGCGAAAACGGGGAAGCCGTGGGCGAAATTCGTGGTTCCGTCGAGCGGATCGACCAGCCAGCGGTAGCGCGGGGCCTCCGGCGGCGCTTCCCCCTCGCCGAGTTCCTCGCCGGTGATCTGGTGGTCGGGAAATGCTTCGCGCAGGCGCGCCGTGATCAGGCGCTCGGAGCGCACGTCGGCCTCTGTGACCAGGTCGACCTCGCCCTTGTAGCTGATTTTCTGCGGCACTTTCGATTCCTCGAGCAGAATTGCGCCAGCCTCGCGCGCCGCCTCGAGGGCGACTCCGAGCGCGCGATCGAGATCGATCGATTCCTGGTTCACTGGTCTCCTTTGGGAGCGTAGTATCCCTTCCGGTATTGCAGCGATAAGCCCGTTTCCGGCGCGGCGCCGGCCGGCCGCAGGCGCACCTGGATCGCGTGGTAGCTGCCCGGCTGCGGCGCGGGAACCGGATAATAGCCGAGCAGGTACTGCGTGCGCAGTTCTTGATCGATGCGCTCGAAAGTCGAGGCGAACTCGGCGGGCGTGTCGACGGTGTACATCGCGCCGCCGGTCGCGTCGATGATCGTATCGATCGCGTGCTCGCCCGCCGTGTTGCGGCCGCTCTCCGATTTCACCGACCGGATCAGAATCGTGTAGACCATGGCGCCGGCGCGCACGGCGGCGGCGCGGGCCTGCTCGTAACTGGCCCGGCTGGTGGTTTCGCCGGCGTCGGTGACCAGCAGAAGGACGCGGCGATGGTCGCCCGGACCTCGGGCCAGCGCGTGCGAGCCCAGGTAAATCGCGTCGAAGAGCGACGTCCCCGTTCCCGAATGAATCCGGCGCAGCGCGCCGTCGAGCAGGGACGGATTCGCCGTGAAGGGCGAAAGCTGATTCACGTGGTAGGCGAAGGTGAACACCGCCATCCGGTCGCCGGGCCGCAAAACCTGCTGAATGAAGCGCCGGGCCGCTTCCCTCTCGAATTTCAGATCCTCGTACGTGCTCAGGCTGGTGTCGATCATCAACGCCAAATCCAGGGGGAGATTCGTCTGCCGCTCGAACAGATCGATTTGCTGCCGGCGGCCGTCCTGATAGAGCTCGAAGGAGCGGCGCGGCAGATCGGAAACGGGCCGGCCGGAGGAATCGAGAACGCTCGCCACCACGTTCACCAGGTCCACGCGAACGTTCATTTGCCCGGGAGCGCGCCGGGGGCCGGGCTGCACCTGGGCGCGAACCGGCGCCGCGCATACGCTCGCGAGAGCCAAAAGGCTCGCCGCCCAAAAAAACAGACCGCTGGATTTGGGTCGTATCCCTGGAGAAGCGCCGCTTTGGGTCAAGACAGGTTCACCGGGCCACGACTTCCGGCCGCTCGCCCTCGGCCCACGCCGAATCGTCCTCGAAGAACTCCTTTTTCCAGATGGGCACGGTTCGTTTGAAATCGTCGATGCCGTGCCGGCAAGCGTCGAAAGAGGCCTGGCGATGGGCGGAACTGACCCCGATCACGATGCTCGTCTCGCCGATCTCGATCCGTCCCAGGCGGTGGACGATGACGACGCGGCTGACGCCGAAGCGCGTGCGCAGAGCGGCGGCGAGCTGGCGCATTTTCTTCATCGCCATCGGCTCGTAGGCCTCGTATTCCAGGCGCAGCACGCGCCGCCCTCGCGAATGATTGCGGGCCCTGCCTTCGAAAACGACCATCGCCCCGTCGGCCGCCCCGGCCAGCGACCCGAGCCACTCGCCCGGCGCCAGCGGCCGCCGCACCAGTTCGCAAGTCTCGCTCCCGGCTCCCGCCATTGCTCCCGAACCGCCGCTGACCGGGGGCAGAAAGGCCACCTCGTCGCCGGGAGAAAGAACCGCCTCCCAGATGGCAAATTCCTGGTTAACGGATGGCGCGATCGAGCCCTTCATGTCCGCCAAAAGCGGAAACCGGCCGCCGTAGCGGTCGAATAAGTCGGAAACTCGCGCGCCGGCGTCGACTTCCGCATCGTCGCTTCCGGCGCCGACGATCTCCCTCAACCGGCCAAAAAACAGCACTTTTACACGCACGGAATTCATTTTAGCCCCGGCCACGCGGCGATGCCACTATGCGCGCTGTGGCGCCCGAATCGCTGCGCCAAAACGGTTCTTGACGCCCGTTTCGGAAGCGGCGTACCGTGAACCCAATTCGAGCGCTTCCGAGGACAATATGAAAGTTCTCATCGCCGGTTCTTCAGGGATGGTCGGCGCTGCTATCGGCTCCCGTTTGCAGGCCCAGGGCCACACGGTCTTGCCCCTGGTCCGGCCCCCACGGATCGCCGGTCCCGACCAGGTCGCCTGGAACCCGGAAACGGGTGAAATCGACCCGGAGGCCGCGGCGGACGCGCGAGCCGTGATCAATTTGTCCGGAGCGTCGATCGCCTCGGGCCGGTGGACGGAAAGCCGCAAGGCGCTATTACGGTCGAGCCGGATCGAGACGACGCGCAAATTGGTGGACGGGCTCGCGCGGCTGGGTTCGCGCCCGAAGGTGCTGGTATCGGCTTCCGCCGTCGGGTACTACGGCAACCGCGGCGACGAGCTTCTTACCGAGGAAAGCGCTCCGGGCGACGACTTTCTGGCTCGCCTGGTTCAGGAATGGGAGAGCGAGACGCTCCGGGCCGCGGAATTCGGCATCCGAACCGTGCTCTTTCGCTTTGGCGTGATCCTCTCGGCGAAGGGAGGCGCGCTGGCCCAAATGCTTGGACCATTTCGAATGGGGATCGGAGGCCGGCTGGGCAGCGGACGCCAGTGGATGTCGTGGATTTCGCTGGCCGACGCGATCCGGCTGCTCGAAGAGGCCATCGTCAACGACCAATGGAGCGGGGCGTACAACGCCGTGGCTCCTGAAGCGGTCACCAATGCCGAATTCACGCGAGCGCTCGGCCGCGTGTTGCACCGGCCCACGCTTTTCCCGGTCCCGCCGGCGGCGCTCCGGGCGCTTTTTGGGGAAATGGCGGAGGCCATGTTGCTGGCGAGCCAGCGGGTCGAGCCCAGGCGGCTCATGCAGGCGGGCTATTCGTACTCCCACGACAGACTAGAACTAGCCCTTAGCGATGCGCTCACTGACAGCTAATATTCGAGCCTGCCTAATCTTGATAATCGGTTCCCATCTGCTACGATTCTGACGTTGCATAAAGAAAGCGGGAATTTTCAGGTCCAATAGCAAGTGGAGGCTGTGGATGTTGCGACAGGCTCTGGCTGTAACTTTGTCTCTCCTGTTGAGCGCACCGGTATGGGCGATTTCGAATCCCCTGGGCACGGTCATTTCAGGCAATGGCGCGTATGTGGCCGGAGTGGCTGCGGCCGACGGCAGTACTGTCTATAACGGTGATCTGCTTTCGGTTCAGTCGAATGGAAATGCCTCCGTCATACTGGCCGGCGGTTCGCGGGCGCGCGTAGCTGGCCAAAGCCAAGCGCGGCTGTCGCGCGACGGTTCGGCAATCGCACTCGACTTGGTGCGCGGGAAAGTGGAGTTTACCTCCTCCGGCAAGTCCCTGGTCGAAGGCCGCGTTGCGGATGTGACGTTCCGCCCGGAAAATCCCTCGGAAACGTCGGTCGGCTTGATGACTGTGACCGATTCGAATCACACGGTTTTGTATGCCAATAAGGGCGACTGGATCGTTACGACCGCCCACGATGGCCACAGCCTGATTCTGCGTCCGGGCATGCACATCGAAGGGCTCCTCAGCGCCGTGCAGGATCAGAACACCGATACCGTGCAGGGGCAAAAAAAGAAAAAGAAAAAGAAGAAAATGGCGGTCATCTGGATCGGTACGGCGCTGGCTGGCGTGGTGACCGGAGTGGGCATGGCTTTTGGAATGTCCGAGTGCAACGTCAACGGCACCAGCAGCTCGGGCTGTGTAAGCCCTGTGAGTCCAGGTGGTAACACACCCCTCCTATTCCTCAATAAGGAGATCAGGCGCCATCCACGGCAATCCAGCCGGTTTTCATAGGCTCTTTCGGGCCGTCCCGTTTCCGGGACGGCCTTTTTTCCTTCTCGTCTCTCCCTGAATGGGACGGTTATGGTCCGTACTGGAACCGGATGCCATTTCAGGCGAGGGCAAGCCGTCTCGGGCCGCAGGAAAAAACAGCTATTTCATCATCCTGGAGTCTGCGTCTAAGGCAAATTCAGAGAGAGAGTTTAGGTATTTTCCTCCCCGGCGGTAAATTCCAGAGAAACTGAACGTTACTGACAGTTCTGGTGCTCATGTTGCACCTGGCCCCGTTGGTTCATTGAAGAAAGACGGGAAATGGTGCAATGAGGCTGGGCAGCCTCAAGCAAGCAAAGGGCTATCGTGTCGTTCACGCAATCCTCCTGGCAATGTTCGTTGCGCTTGTACTGTCCCGTTGCGGAACAGCCGGCGGCTCGCCGTCCAGCAACCCTCCGCCACCGCCGCCGACTATCACTGTCAGCGTGTCGCCGGCAACGGCGGCGATTTTTCTGGGGAATCAACAGCAGATGACGGCGAGCGTGACTGGAACGTCGAACGCGGCCGTGACGTGGTCGGTCAACGGAGTTTCCGGAGGAGATTCGACGACGGGCACGATCACGCCCGGCGGCCTCTATACCGCGCCCTCCACACTGCCGTCGTCCGCGAATGTCACGATCACCGCAACCAGCCAAGCCGATTCGGCGGTCGCCGGGACGGCCGCGATCACGATCGAAAGCGGCGTGCAAGTGACGATCTCGCCGACCAGCGCAACGGTCACGGCCGGCGCGAGCCAGCAATTCATCGCGCAGGTGACGGGCTCGGGAAGTCCAAGCACCGCTGTCAACTGGAGCCTGACCGGGGGGGCTTGCGCGGCGGGATGCGGCACGCTGACGACCAGCGGAAACACGGCCACCTACACCGCTCCGGCCACGGTTCCCGCTCCGGCCACGGTTTCGGTCGTTGGGGTGAGCGTGGCCGATCCATCGAAATCGGCCACGGCGGATGTCACCATTACCTCCGGACAAACCTGTTCGCCGGCGGTTTCCGTTTCGCCCGCGGCCGCCAGCGTGGCCCTGGGCGCGCAGCAGTCGTTTAGCGCCTCGGTTTGCTTCAGCACGAACCAAAATGTCACCTGGACCATCAGCGGGAGCGGCTGCACGGGCGCGAATTGCGGCACGGTTAACAGCACCACGGGCAACACGGCAATTTACACGGCTCCGGCGTCGCAGCCGCCGGCAAATCCAGTGACGCTGATTGCGACCAGCGCCGCCGACGCCAGCCAATCGGGTTCGGCATCGATTACGATCACCTCCTCCTGCTCGCCGGCAGTTTCCATATCGCCTTCGGCGGCAACCGTCGCGCTGGGCCAGCAACAATCCTTTACCGCCTCGGTTTGTTCCAGCACGAATCAGTCGGTCAACTGGTCGGTTACCGGCTCGGGTTGTAGCGGCACGGCCTGTGGCACGGTATCCAGCACGGGAGCCAACACGGCCACCTACACGGCGCCGGCCTCGCTGCCGCCGGCGAGTCCCGTGACGCTGGTTGCGACCAGTGCCGCCGACCCCAGCCAATCGGCCAGCGCCGCGATCACGGTGGTGAGCGGAATCAGCGTGACGCTGGCGCCAATCGCGGCAGAAGTCGCGCTGAATCGCCGGACGACGCTTACCCCAACGGTCGAAGGCAGCAGCGACACGGCCGTTACCTGGACCGTAAACGGGGTCGCGAACGGCAACGCAACCGTGGGAGAGATTTGCGTTGCCGGCTCGAATCCCTGTGCCGCGCCGGGCGGAGCGTTGCCAGGCGCGGTCGAATACCTGGCGCCGGCGTCGCTGCCAAGCCCGGCCGGTGTATACGTCGTGGCCACATCGGATGCGGACCCATCGCGCGGCGCGACGGCGGAAATGACGGTCGTGGGACACCTCGTTTTGGGCGTCTGGCCGGCGAGCGCGGTGATCGCTCCGTCGGGCACGGTGGAATTCGCGTCGACGGTCATCGGCTCGGGGAATACCGGCGTTTCCTGGCAGGCGAGCTGCGCGAGCGGTTCCTGCGGCACGATCAGTACGAGCGGCGTCTACACGGCGCCCGCGGCCGCTCCCAGCCCAAACGCCATCACCGTAACAGCGACCAGCCAGGACGATCCGGCGCAAACGGCCACGGCAACCGTGGCGCTCTCCTCGGCCGTGGCCATCGAGTCGCTGGCCCCGGCCAGCGTGACCGCGGGCGAAGCCGACAACTTCACGCTGTTACTCGCCGGCATGAGTTTCACGCCGACCAGCCCGGGACCGGGCAGCACCGTAACGATCGACGGCACGGCGCGCGCGACCACCTGCGCGAGCGCGACGGCGTGCACGGTCACGATCGCGCCGGCCGATGTCGCCTCGGCGGGAACCTTAATCATCCAAGCGCAGAATCCGGGCGGCACGCTCTCGAACTCGTTGCCGCTCGTGGTTGTGCCGGCCGACGGCCCGGCGGATGTGATTTCGCTTTCGCCGAGCCAGCCGGTGGCCGGTTCGCGCAACATCACCGCCGTCGAACCGACGACGGCGGGCTCGGGAACCGGCCCAATGACGGTGCTATTCGTTGGCCTGGTCGACACGAGCACGAATACGTGCAACGTCAACGAGTCGCCGATCACCCTGGCCATCCCCTCCTCCGGCACGGCGGCGTACACGATTTGCCTGGGAGGCTCGGCGCTCGATCCTTCCTACACCTACGCGATTGCGGGATCCCAGGCGAGCGATGGGATCGTTTCGAACTCGCAGGCGTTCGCAGGCGCGCTGGTGGAATTGAAGGTGACGGTTTCTTCCACCGCCGCGCCGGGACCGCGCGCGATCGTCGTTACCGATCCCGGCGAGGATCGCGCCGTGGCCAGCGGCGCAATCGACGTGGAGTGAACGATGCGAAAGCGATGGGTACTGGCGTTCTGGATCGCCATGCTGGCGGCGCCGGTTGGGGGAACGACGCTGGCGCGAATGAGCCTGAAAAAGCTGACGGCTGCCGCGACGGCGATCGTGCGCGCCCGGTGTCTCGGAAACTCCGGTGCGGGAGCCGGCAACGCCGGAACGGAACGCGGAGCGATGAACCGGGCGCTCGCGCGATTCGCCGTTTTACTGATCGCCGGCGTCGCCGCCGCGACGGCGGCTGCTTACAGCTTGAATTATGTGGTGCCTTCGACCGGGGGCTGCCCGGTGCCTACGCGAATGGCAACGACGCCGCCTATTTCGCGCCGGTGGAGCACGTCGCTTTCCACGTCGCCGCAAACGATTTTCACGGTCGCGGCGCCGGGCACCAGTCAGCAGAGCGACGAAATCCAGCAAACGATCCTCGATGCATTCTCGGCGTGGACGGGGGTTCCCGGCACGACTCTGAATGCCACCAGTTTCTCTGGCGCGCTCGCTCCCCTGACCGAGACATCGACCCAGGATGCCTGCGCGAACGATCAAGGCGGGAACCTGAGCGGCGTAAACACGATCTGTTTCAACCAGTCGAGCAGCGCGTTCACGGCGGGCGTGCTTGCCTTCACCCGCCTTTTCGCGGCCACGGCTTCGGGCCAGACGATCGGAACCGTGACGTCGAGTTTTACGGGACAGATTTTGGAGTCCGACATCGAGTTCGAAAACAACGGCCAGGCGACTTTCGCGACGCCGGGCGCGCTGGCCAGCAACCCGAGTTCCTACGATCTGGAATCGATTCTCACGCACGAGTTGGGCCATTTTTTCGGTCTGGAACATTCGCCGGTCTGGCGGGCGGTGATGTCGCCATTCGCTCCGGCGCCGGGAACCTTCTGGGGGCCGCGGCCGACCTCGACCGAGCCCGACGCTCCCCTGCGGGACGACGACCTGACCGGGCTCCGCGTTCTCTATCCCGATCCGAGCGATACGACCGATACCGGAGCGATCACCGGGCGCGTGGTGCCGGCCAATGCCATCTCGCTTGCCGGGACCCTGCAGCCGGCGGCCGGCGAGTATGTCACGGGAATTTTTGGAGCGAACGTGGTTGCCGTCGACGCGCAGACGGGCCAGATCGTCGCGGCGGCGATTGCGGGTTGGTCGTGTCCTTCGCCGAGCGCGACGCCGGTGTTCGATGGGACCTACACGATCGCGCGACTTCCCCTGGGGCGCAGCTACAACCTGTACATCGAGCCTCTCGACGGGGTGGTCTCTCCGGCCGACCTGGGCGGGAACAGCCTGAACCCGTGCTCGACCACCAGTTCGACGCCGTGCACGAGTCCGCCGGGAGACGCGAATTTTGTGGCGCACGTGCGCCCGGCGGGGTAAGCGGGAGGGGACGCGCGCAAGGCGGGAGTGCCCGCGCCACTGGAAGCTGTTGCGAGCCTGCTCCGGTGAATGCTTCAGGGGCTGAAGCCCATGATCTTGGATGTACTTTTTCCGGAGCGGAAGCTCCGGCCCCCGAAACCATGTGGTTGATCAACGGCTCCTAGCAGCAGCACTTGCCGCGGAGAGCTTCAAGACCCTCCTTGGCGACGAGGGGAACCATCAGCAGGGCAGCCACGGGATCGCTCCACCACCAGCCGAGCCAGGCGTTCAGAACGAGCCCGGCAAGCAGAATGGCGGAGAGCCACGCGCAGATATCGGCTTGGCGGGAATCGGCGGCGAGGGCGCGGCTCGCGATTTGGGCGGCAACGCGGCGCTTGGCGCGGGCCAGAAGCGGCATCACGATGAGGGCGGCGGCGGCAAGCACCATGCCGACGTAACTCACCTCGGCAGCGTGGCGGGCAATCAGCGAGCGAGCGGCCTCGATGGCAATGTAGGCGGCGATGGCCAACAGGCTGATGCCCACCAGGCGAAGGGCGCGGGTTTCAATTCGTTCCCGGTTCGCCTCATCACCATCGGAGGAAAGGCGCCACAGGAGAACCGCTCCGGAAAACATCTCGACCGCGGAATCGAGGCCAAATCCGACCAGCGCAATGCTGCCGGCCAGAATCCCCGCGGCGACGGCGACGGCGGCTTCCAGCAGAGTCCAGCCCAGAGTCAGATATTCCAGGCGCAACCCGCGGCGAACCAGGGCCGCGCGCGCGGCCGGATGAGGGTTCGATCCCGCCTGTTCGCCCGCATTCATCGCGACTACAGGATAGCCGACCCGGAGGCTTGCTGGAAGCCGGGCAGGAATGAAAAGAGGGGGATTTCGCGGGGTTTTGGTAGCGCCACCGGGAATCGAACCCGGATTTGCAGATTGAAAGCCTGCCGTGCTAACCGTTGCACTATGGCGCCGGAACGATGCTGTTGCCAGCTTACGAGAGAGCGGGGGAATTGACAAGACGGCGCCTGGGGAAAGCGTTTTTGAAGAACAACCCGGGAGATGGCCGTGAGCGCGCCGGTATCCATTCCGCCGCCCGGAGAAAATCTGCCGGGCCGCCGGTCACCCCGCGGCCGCGCGACGGCCTTTCCGTAACCATTCACCGCCGCATGGCGCGCCTTGCCGCTCTCGGGAACGAATCAGCGCCGGCCCGGCGGCGGTGACTGGCCGTACTTTTCCGGAGTTCCGTTCGAATCAAGCGGGAAACTTGAGCGCCTTGCTCCTTCCGGCGAAGCGAACTTCCTGGAGGTTGTGGCGGGTCGAGAGGGTTTCGTTGTATGGCGATTTCGTTTTGAGGTTCACCCACTGCCCCTTGACTTGCGCGACGACTTTGCCATGCAGCAGAACCCGTACCTGCCCGGTCGATTCATTGACGACGAAGCGGTAATGGCCCGGCTTGAGCTGCGTGCTGACGACCTTGGTGGTTTGAGCGAAATCGAAGTGAGTCGAAATATTCCTGGCCCAAGCCGGCGCGGAAATCGCCAGCATGCCCAGCGCTGTAAGAAGAAAAGACACACGAAAACGCATAAAAGAGCCTCCGCAGATTGGGTATGACTTGCCCCGGCGAAGCGGGACGTGGAAGAACTTGCGTTCAACTCCAATACGTAGAGATGCGTCTGGTAGGCAAAGTGGTTGCGCGGAGCGGTTCTTGTCCGGGGCGGGCCGCCGAGCCGGCTCCCGGAGGAAGCGGCCGCGGTCAGCGCGGAGCGGGGCCGGGCAGACGCAGGTTGTGCACGCCCGACCAGAGAAGTCCCGCGGCCGCCGCCGTCTGCGGCAGCCACCAGATTCGGCGCAGCCACCGATGGCGGCTGGTGGCCATGCGGATCGCGAGCCAATCGAGGCCGGCCGGAGCGATTTGCATCACCGGATACAGCGCGGCCGAATGGGCGAAAGGGCGCAGGAGCGGATCGAGTTCCTGGTAGTGCGTCATGGCGTCGCGCGTCGTTCGCGCATCGAAGAAAGCGGCGCCGTGCTCGGCAAGGCCAAGAAGCAGCCAAGCGCGTTGCTGGCCGGGAGATAACCGGTAAGGCACGACGATCGGGGGCGGGTCGAGAGGTTGCTCGAGCGGCGGCGCCGGCGTGGCGGGCAGCGGGGCCAGCGAAGGCAAGGCGGGAAGCTGGCCGGGGGCTGCGTGAGTCCCGCGAATGTTTTGCGCCAGGGCCGGCGAGGCCAGAAGCGAAACGACCAGCAATACCGCCGTGGTTTCCAGAAGCGCACCGATGGCCGCGCGGAGCCTCATGGGACTGACCGTAACAGGCAATAGCCGGGTAAACCCATTGCCCGTTCGTACTCACCGTATTGGCTCCCTGGTTTTGGTACCGTATGACGATGTTAGGCTGCTGAAAGGGCTGGATAGCGATTCCGGCTCGATCCGGCATCTTATTAGCGGCGGCCCGGACGAGAACGCGAGGCCTCGCTCGAGCAGTGGGCATCGCGATCGCCATGACGAAATCGTTTCCGTGAAACCAGACGCAACAAGGAGGCGCCTTGACCTACCTATTCCTGTTCGCACGAATACTGTTTGGCGGATTTTTTCTGATTAGCGGAGTGAATCACTTCACGAAAACCGCGATGTACACGCAAAGTGTCGCATCGAAGAAGGTTCCGGCGCCGGCCGCGGCGGTGCTGGGTTCGGGCGCTCTGATTGTTCTGGGCGGAATGAGCATTCTGCTGGGCTTGTTTCCGGTCATCGGGTTCTGGCTCATCGTGGCGTTCCTCGTGGGAGTCACGCCGATGATGCATGCGTTCTGGAAGCTCGACGATCCTCTTCAGCGGACCATGCAGAGAATACAGTTCCTGAAAAACGTCGCACTGCTGGGCGCGACGCTCATGATGATTGTCTTCACCACCTACATGGGTCCGTGGCCGTTCCGGATGGTGCGCTAGGGGACCCGGTTCATCGCGCCGCTTTTGCTGAAGCGGGTCGATCGTCTCCGCACGCTTTTGGCCTACTTCGCGTTCGCGCCAATAAAAGCGGCTACGTTGGCCTTGAGCCGGGCGAGACTGGGCAAGCGCAGATACATCATGTGGCCCGACCGGTAGTATTCGAGTTGGATGTGGCTTTCGAGACTGGGCGGCAAGCCCAGATGGTCCATCGTGTATTCGGTTGCAAAGAAAGGGGTGGCGAGATCGTAGTAGCCGTTTTCCACTTGAACCTGCAGATGGGGATTGGTGATCAGGGCCTGAACCAGGTCCAGTTCCACGTTGGCATAGCCCGGGAAGCCGTAACCCTCGTCGCCCTTGTGTTTCCAATCCCAATGGTGGCCGTGGAAATCCGCCACGACGTGATACGGCATATCGCTTTTGAACTTCAATTCGTCGAGCAGATAGTGTTGCCAGGCCGCCGTGAAAGCGCCGGTGATCGCGGTCGATTGCGGGTCGTATTGGGAGTATTCGGCGAGCGGATCGTAAATGGGTCCGGAGAAACGGGCGTCGAGGCGGCCGGTGGCCAGGCCGCGCTTGCGCTGCAGCTCGATCATGAACTGAGGCAAATTGACGCGGAGATTGGCCTGGAGAACGTAGTCCACGCTCAAGCCGGTGAAGCGGCTGATCTGCTGCGCAATAGCGGTTTTCTGGGCGGCGGGGAGCCGGGCGCCCTGCAGTAGGGCATCGGCGTATTTCGTCTCGGCAAACTGGCGAACCTGCTGAAGGAATGTGTCGAGGTTGGAGGGTTCGGGACTGAGCAGGTGGTGGTAGTAGGCGGTGGCGGCGTAGGAGGGCAGATAGAGGACGTAGGCCAGGTCCTCGCCGGGAGGAAAGGAGAGGGTCGCGGAATCCAGAACCGACGACATGAGCACGACGCCGTTGAAATACATCCCGTCGTTGTTCTGCAGGTAATTGACCAGGGCGGCCGAGCGGAAGGTCCCGTAGCTTTCGCCGATGAGGAATTTCGGCGAGTTCCAGCGGTTGTTGCGGGTCACGTAGGCGTTGATGAACTTCGCGAGCGAACGCACGTCCTGATCCACTCCCCAGAAATCCTGGTCCTTGGCCTTGCCGACGGCGTGGCTGAAGCCGGTGCCGACCGGATCGATGAAGACCAGATCGGACGCATCGATCAGGCTGTACTGATTGTCGACTAATTGATAGGGGGCTCCGCCGGTCGGCGCGGCGTTGGCGACGACGACGCGGCGAGGACCGTAGGCGCCCATCTGCAACCAGATCGACGCCGACCCGGGACCGCCGTTGTACAGGAAAGAGATCGGGCGATGGTCCAGGTTTTTGATATCGGTGCGCGTATAGGCGGTGTAATAGATGAGCGCGGTGGGCTCGCCCTTGTCGTCCTTGATCAGGATGGAACCGACCCTCGCCTGGTAGGGAATCTCCTGGCCACCGATGCGGATGCTGTGCTCGGTGACGACGGAGACCTCCTTCGGCGGCGGCGCGGCCGTCGCCGCGGGTTTGGCCGCGGCAGGCGCCGGGCGCGTCTGGCGGGCGGCGAGCGGTGAAGGTTTCGAGAAAATTGCGAACGGGAGAATCGCAGCGAAAAACAGGGCTTTTTTCATGGCGCGCTGGATTCTATCTTTCCGGCAATGAGCAGTCATAAGGGCCTCTCCGTAATGAACCAAAACCCGCTTCCGGCCTCGGCCGATTGCGAGCGCGACCGGCGAGGGCGCTTCACAGTCCTTTACAGCTTATTCAGGCCGTTCAGGGCAGCCACGCGGTATGCTTCGGCCAGCGTCGGATAGTTGAACACGGTATCGCGGAAATAATCGACTTTGCCGCCGAAAGCGAGCACGGCCTGACCGATATGAATGATCTCGGCCGAACGCTGGCCGATCCCATGGACGCCCAGAAGCTTGAGCGTGTTCGCGTCGAAGAGCAGTTTGAGCATGCCGGTGCGGTCGCCAAGCATCTGAGCCTTGGCTAGCTCCTCGTAGCGGGCGACCCCGGTTTCGTAGGGGATCTTCGCCGCCGTCAGTTGCCCTTCGGTGCGGCCGACCATGGAAATCTCCGGAATCGTGTAGATACCGAGCGGAAATAGCTCGGGGGCGTGATGGAACGGGGCTCCGAACATGTGGCAGCTCGCCAGACGGCCCTGCTCCATCGACGTGGCGGCCAGGGCCGGAAAACCGATGATGTCGCCCGCGGCGTAGATGTGCGCAACGGCGGTCTGAAAGAACTCGTTGACCTTCAGCCGGCCGCGGGGGCCGGCCTCGATCCCGGCCGCAGGCAGATTCAACAGGTCGCTATTCGCCTGGCGGCCCACGGCATAGAGGATGGCGCCGCCATGGACCGCTTTCCCGCTTTCGAGCCGGGCCACCACCCGGTCGCGACCCGGTTCGACATCGACGCCGACGACTTTCTCGCCGAGCCGGAAGGTGACATCGAGTTCACGCAGATGGTAACAGAGCGCCTCGACGATTTCCCGATCGGCGAAGTCCAATATCTGCTGCCGCTGGTCGATGAGGGTAACCGGGATATCGAGCGCGGCGAAGATCGATGTGTATTCCAAACCAATGACCCCGCCGCCGACGATAATCAAATCGCGCGGCAGCTCGGCAATGCCGGGCAGCCCGTCGGTATCAATCACGCGGACGCCGTCGAACGGGATTCCGCTATCTCGCGAGGGCCGCGAGCCGCAGGCAATCAGGATGTGGCCGGCGGAAATCAGGACCGCGCCTTCCGCGCTGGAGATTTCGAGCGTGTGCGGATCGACAAACCGGGCGGTCCCGTCCAGTTGCGTGATGTAATTCTTCATAAACTGCCCGCGAACGATCTCCGTTTCCCTTTCGACGATGGATTGCACGCGGGAGATGATGTCCTGTTTGGTGATGTGCTCGCGCAAGCGATAGCCGGGGCCGTAGAAGGCGCGCTGGGTGAATCCGGTGAGATAGAGCGCGGCTTCGCGGAACGTTTTGCTGGGAATGGTTCCCGTGTGGACCGAAACACCGCCCAGCATTCCGCCGCGCTCGACGACGGCCACGCGCTTTCCCAGTTTGGCCGCGCTAATGGCGGCTTTTTGGCCCGCGGGACCGCTCCCGATGACCACCAGATCGTATGGGGACTCGTTCATCTTCCGCGATCTCCCACGGTGAAGTGTATGGAACTGAAGCACGGCGCCATGCGTCCCAGCCTTGAAGGACGAAGGCGCGCCGGTACGGTTTCCTACTCTAGAGCCTTTGCCAAAGTCGTACAATATCGGGCGAAATCTGGTCGCAGAAGCCGGCTCACGGCCAAGCGTGCTTCCCGGGGCATCGGGCAACCATCCATTGGCCTATCGCCCGGCGCAGACACAGTGCCTGTCAGGTCCGTTTGGCTCAGGCAAATTGCTTTGCCAAACGCTGCAGAGTAGCGCCGTCCTCTGGCGTAATTCGGAATCAGGAGAAGCGGGTGCTGAATACCTATATGCGATTGCGATTCGTCATGGCTGCATCGGCGGCGGTGGCGCTGATGGGGCTCTCGGCCTGCGGCAAACGCCCAGCCGCCACGACGGACGACGCTCCCAGTCCGGCTTCCGCCCAGGCCACGGCGAAAGTCGCGAGCGGGAAGCCGTCCGTTCCCGCGGCGGTATACCGCAACGTGCCCGCCTCGGCCGCCGATGACGTCTTGACATACCACAATAATCTGGCTCGGACCGGGCTCGAACCCCATGAAACCATCCTCACCCCGGCCAATGTGAATCCGTCCTCTTTCGGCAGGCAATTCAGCGATCCGGTCGACGGCTTCGTCTACGCGCAGCCGCTTTACGCGGCAGCCGTTCCGATTCCGGCGAAGGGCCGCCGCAACGTCGTATACGTCGCCACGGAAAATGATTCCGTGTATGCCTTCGATGCCGACCGGCCCGGACCGCCGCTTTGGCGCAAGAGCTTGCTCGAAGGCGGGACGCCGGTCAGTAGCACGGAAATCTCTTGCGGGCAGATCGTTCCTCGCATCGGCATCACCAGCACTCCCGTCATCGACCCTTCGAGTGGAACTCTCTACGTCGTGGCACTGGTCAAACACGGCGGCGGGAAGACAGCAACCTACGCCCAAAGGCTGCATGCTCTCGATATGGCCACCGGCGCGGAGAAATTCGGTGGACCGGTAACCATAACGGGCTCGGCCGCGGGAACAGGCGCGGGCAGCGTCAAAGGCAAAATTACTTTCGACGCCCAAAGCCAAGTGAATCGGGCTGGCCTGGCGCTTGCTGGCGGCGTGCTTTATATCGGGTTCGCCTCACATTGCGACGAGGGTAACTACCACGGCTGGCTGTTTGCTTACAACGCGAGGCGGCTCACGCTGCGGGCCGCCTTCAACGTCACGCCGAATGGCTCCCAAGGCGCCATTTGGGAGACGGGTGACGCCCCCGCCGTCGATGCCCAAGGCCGCATTTTCGTCCTCACCGGCAATGGAACTTTCGACGCGGCTTCGGGAGGGGCCGATTTCGGAGACAGCTTCGTGAAACTGGCCCTCGAAGCGCGCGCGCTTCGCCCCACCGATTTCTTCACGCCGTTCGACCAGGAAAAGCTCAATGAGGGCGATCTGGATGTCGGCTCGGGCGGAGCGGTTCTACTACCCAAACAGCCGGGTCCGCACGGGCGTCTGGTTGTCGGCGCGGGCAAGAACGGCATCCTTTACGTCGTGGATCGCGACGATATGGGGAAATTTAAGCCGAATGGGAATGGGCAAATCGTGCAGGAGATCACCGGCACGATCTCCCCCAATTTCAGCACCCCCGCCTTTTGGGATGGATATCTTTATGTCGGCTCGATCAACAAGCCGCTCGAGGCATATCGGCTGAACGATGGGCGCCTTTCCGCATCGCCCGTTTCGCAGTCGCCGAACGTATTCGACTATCCGGGCGCGACACCGGGGATTTCCTCCGACGGAGACAAGAACGCCATTGTGTGGGCGCTCGAGAATGGCGCGTATCAATCGGGAGGGCCCGCGGTCCTCGACGCCTACGACGCGACCAATCTGGCGCGCCTGCTCTATTCGAGCGCAAGCGACGGGTCGAGCCAAAGCGCCGATCCCGCCGTCAAGTTCACCACGCCAACGATCGCGCACGGAAGGGTGTATTTCGGGACTGAGAACTCCCTGGATGTCTACGGCCTGCTGCGCTGAGCCCCGCTGTCGAGGCGCGGCTTCCGGGACGGCCGATAAAGGGCCTCACGCGAGCCCGTCAGCACAGCGCGAGCAGGCGCCCGATCGCTGCGGCAAACTCGCCTGGCGGGCAGATCAGGCTCGCGATCAGGTATCCCTCGCCGGGAAAATCGTAGAAATGGCCGGGATGGATGTAAACGCCCTGCGTGGCGAGAAGTTCGATGGCCAAATCCTCGTCGGTACGATCGGTTTCCACGCGAAGCACGACGTACCATCCGCCTTCGACCGCCAAACGGTGGTAAGACGACTGTCCGGCCAGTTGACGGTCGAGTTCGGCGAGATTTTGCCGGATCCTCGATAGCAACTGCTCCTGAAAACCCCGCCGTAAATCGAGAAAGGCAGGCATGGCCAGCTGGATGGGCGCATTCATGGAAAGAAACGTGTCGGCGATCACTTCGAGCCGCTCGAGCGCTTGTTCTTTGGCCGGTCCCGGGCCGCTGACGGCCATCCACGACGCCTTCATTTGCGGCAGGCCGGCGATTTTCGATAGGCCGCTCAGGGTGAACGTGAGGGCTTCGCGCATGGCGGCGAAGCTCGGAGGGGGCGGGCCATCCAGGGCGAAATCCAAAAACACCTCGTCGGCAAGGATCGCCAAGCCCCGCTCGGCGCACCAGCCCGACAGGCGGCGCGCGTCGCCGGGCGGGCAGAAGTTGCCGGTGGGATTGTTGGGATGGATGACGACGACGGCGCGCGTGCGTGGCGTCGTCGCCCGCTCGATGGCAGGGAAATCCATTCGCCAGCCATTTTCGTAGACGAGCGGGTAAGGGACCAGGGTCACATCCTGGATGCCGGCCAGAAAGGCGAGCAGCGGATAGCTCGGCTCCGGCACCAGGATCTCGTCGCCCGGATCGCAGAGCAACCGCATGGCGAACGAGTAGGCTTCGCTCGTGCCGGTGGTGAGAACGATGGATTCGGCCGGCACCTCGGCGCCGTGCTCGCCGTAGTAGGCCGAGACGGCGCCGCGCGCCGCGGCGAGCCCGCGCGTCGCCGGCTCGTATGCGAGCGCGGCTGGACTCGCGAGCGATTCGAGGATCTTCCCGGAGTCGTAGGCCAATTCGCAGGCGGTCGGGTTCGAGGCGGTCAGATCGATGACCGGCGTTCCCGCGCTCCGCACACGGGAGAGCGTCCGGCTCAAGGGGTTGGCTTCGAGATCCCAGGCGGTGCGTTTGGCGAACATGTGTCGTGGCGATTCGCGGTTCCCGGTAAGAGGCGCGAAATTCGCGAAGCCATGGCGATTACGGGATCAGGACGATCTTGCCATAAGCGCGGTTTTCCATGATTTCCTTGTGGGCGCGGGGAGCTTCGACGAGCGGAAGCTCCTTGCCGACGATCGGCCGCAGGGAGCCGTTTTCCAAGCCGGCCCGGAGCCCGGCAGCGATCTCTTCTTGCGTCTCTTCGCTGATGGCCGCCAGCGTCATGCCATGAACCGATGCGTAGCGGCTCATCAGATCGCGTGGCGTAATCGTGGCGTCGGCGCGGCTCCCGATGACGACCGCCCGGCCGTACCTGGCAAGCAGCCTCAAATCCTGGGTCAGATTCACGTTGGCCAGCATTTCGAGGATCACATTGACGCCTGCCCCGCCGGTGGCTTTCAGGATCTGTTCCATATAGCCGGCTTTGGTGTGATCGAAGACGTAGTGCGCGCCCTCCCGTTTGACCAGTTCGAGACCCTTATCGGTTCCCGCCGTGCCAAATACCGTCAGACCCATGGCGCGGGCTATCTGAACGGCGGCGGTTCCGACGCCGCCGCTGGCGCCGTGAACCAGCACGCTTTCCCCGGCGCGCGCCGCGGCGCTGCGGTGCAGGGCATAGTAGGCCGTGCCGAAGGGTATCCAGATACCGGCTCCCTGAGCGAATGTGACGTTTTCGGGAAGCGGGTTCGCCTGCCTTTCGAGCGTGAGCGCATACTCGGCATACGCGCCCGAAAGTGTCCTCGCGGTATAGACCCGGTCGCCGGGCTTCACTTTTTTCACGCCTTCACCAACGGCTTCGACAATTCCGGCGCCGTCCGTACCTGGCGTAAACGGCAGCGGCGGCTTGTTCGCGTAATTGCCGCTGCGCACGTAAGTATCAACCGGATTCACGCCTGTCGCATGGATTCGCACCAGCACCTGGCCGGCGGCGGGACGGGGAGTGGGGATTTCTTCCAATTTGAGGACTTCGGGACCGCCAAATTCATGAACGACAATCGCCTTCATTGCATACCTCCTGTATGCTTTCTGATCCCGGAAGGATATGGGGCAGGCACCTCCGGAATGAAGTGGCCTTTCCCCCGGGGACTCAAAGCGCAGCCGCCGTCACCGGGGGCCGACGAGCCTCCGGCTGGAAGGGCGAACTAAGATTCTAGCCTGGATTTGCCGCGAGCGAGGGCTTATCAACGCGGCCGGAGAGAAAATTACGCCCGCACGCCCGTTCTTTTCGCGCCGGGGCGCGCTCCTATACGATTGGGCACCGGCGGCCATTGCCGGCTGCTGCCGGCTCTTCTATAATGAGGCGTACTTGCTGAAGTGCTCCGATCCCTTCGGGGCGCGGGTAGGCGATTCCCGTGACAGATGCCGCCGCTAAAATTCGTTCGAAGCTCGAGCAGGAAATCAGGGTCATCGAAATCGAGCTCAACACCGAGCTCCCCAAGGAGTTGATGAAGGCTCGCGCGCACGGCGACTTGTCGGAAAACGCCGAATATAAGTATGCCAAGGAGCGCCAGGGCTTTCTTTCGGCCCGTCTCGGCCAGTTGAAAAAAAGGCTGGCGGACATTTCGCTGCTCAAGCTCGATAATCTGCCTCGCGACCGGGCCGCCTATGGCTCGCGCGTCAAGCTGGTCGATCTCAAGAGCCAGGCGGAGATCGAATATACGCTCGTCACCGCCGAGGAGTCCGACGTCGCGAAAGGGATGATTTCCACCAGTTCGCCCATCGGCAAGGCGCTGCTCGGCCGGCAAGCGGGCGACGAGGTGCAAGTGCAGACGCCGGCGGGAATCAAGGAGTTCGAGATTTTGAATCTGCTCACGATTCACGATCTCGGCTGAGCGCCGGTTCCGTTGGCGCCTTCGTCCCCAAATCGCCGCTTCGCTCGCGCCTTCACCTGGCTTCCCGACGCCGTCGTGCGGGGCGTCGCGCGGACTCGCATCCATCCCAATTTTCTGAGCTCACTGGCGCTGGCGGTGAATCTTTCGGCGGCGATCTCTTTTGGCTCGGGCCGGTTTGCCGCGGCCGGCGCGGCCATGCTGGCCGCCGGGATGCTGGATGGGCTCGACGGAGCCGTGGCCCGCGTGCAGGGCCGCGCGTCGCGCTTCGGTGAATTTCTCGACTCCTCGTTCGACTGTTATTCCGATCTGATTCTCTTCGTGGGGCTGCTCGTCTACTACGCCCGCGTAAACCGGTTCCTGTACGCTGTCCTGGTGTGCGTGGCGATGGCGGGATCGGTCATGATCGGATACTCGCGGGCGCGCTCGGCGTCGCTTGCCGCCCATGGCGACCGGCAGCCGCTCGCGGGTCGCGACCACTGCTTTTGGGAGCGGCCCGAGCGGGTGGGGCTCATGATTCTGGGCGCGGTGACCAACCGGATGGCGCCGGTGCTGTGGCTTTTGGCCATCGGCCCGAATCTCGGGGTGGTGGCCACGATTCTGCGGGCCCGCCACAAAATTCGCCTGCTGGCGGAACGGGAGCGATCCCAGGCCGCGGCAACCCAACCGGCTCGCAGCCGCTAGCGTTTCCTTCGTCCCGGCCGCCCCGGACCCTCAGTTTTCCCCGCCGCTGGCGGCGACGCGTCCACGACGGCTCAGGACCATCGCCCACAGTTCCCGAAGATACAGGTTGACCTCGCGCAACTGAAACAGACGGCAGAAGCCCAGCAGCACGGCAAAGCCGATGCCGGTGACGACCACCAGGTCGAGAAACGCGCCCGTCATCGTGTGCCATGAGTTCCACTGGCCCACGTGTCTCATGACCGGAACGCAGATGATGGCCATGGCGGCCGAAGCGGCGCAGATCTTCACGAAGAAAAGGACCAGTTCTCCGGCGTGTTGATTCCCGGTGCGGCGGAGGAGCATCACGAAGAGAACCAGGGCGTAGGCGGAGATGCCGATCGAACTGGCGAGCGCCAGGCCCAGATGCTGCATGCGGTGGGAAAGCCACCAGTAGAGCGGCAGATTGAGGACGGTGAGAGCGGTTCCCGCGACGGCCGGAGTGATCGTGTCGCGAGTCGCGTAGAAGCCCCGCGCCAGAAGGTTTTGCGCGCCCCAGGCGGCCAGGCCCAGCGAGAAGAAAATCAGCGTGTGCGCCGTCGCTTCGAGGTCGGTTTCCGTGAGTCGGGTATGGGAGAAAACCAGATGGACGATCGCGGAGCTCTGGGCCATCGTGAGGGCGGCGATCGGAACCAGCAGCAGCATCATCGCCTTGAGCATGTGATTCAGCAGCCGGTTCAATTCATCGTATTTCTTCTCCGAATACAGTTGCGCGAGCACGGGGAACGAAGCCACGCCGATCGCCTGTCCCACCACGCCGAGCGGCACGCGCATCAACGTTTTTGCGTAGGAAAGCCAGGTGATCGAGGCCGGTTCCAGGTAGGAGCCGAACCAGCGAATGATCCAGTCGTCGGTGAAGGAAAGTGAAAGCGCCAGCATGATGGGCACCGTCAGCTTTAGAAACAGCAAAAAGCCCGGATGCCGCAGGTCCAGGCGCGGACGGTAGCGCGCGCCGGCGCGCCGCGCCCCGTAGATTTGGAGCAGGAAGTTCCCCGCCAGCGCCCCGGCCACCACGCCCACCGCGAAGCCGGCGATGCCGATCCGCGGCGCGAGCAGAAAGCCTCCCAGAATGATGGCCGTGTTGTAGATGATCGGCGCGAGTGACGGCACCAGGAACTGGCCCCGGGCATACTGCACCGCCGCCAGAATCCCTCCCACGTAGAAGCAGATTTGCGCCGGCAGCATCACCCGCGTGAGGAAGACGAGCAAATCGCGCTCTTTTCCGTGAAAGCCGGGAGCGATCGCCCTCACCAACTCGTGCGCGTAAATTTCGGCGGCGATGACCAGGACGATCAGGACGAGCCCCATGAACGTGGCCACCGTCGAAAATACCTGCCAGCCTTCTTCTTCCCGTCCCGCGGAGGCGTATTTCGTGAAAACGGGAATGAACGTGAGGCTGAGCGCCCCTCCGGCAACCAGATAGTTCAGGAAATCGGGCAGCGTAAACGCGGCGTAATAGGCGTCGGTGGTGGCGTTCGAGCCGATCTGGTGGGCGACGGTCCACTCCCGGAAGAACCCGAGGAATCGGCTGGCCAGAACGCTCGCCATCACGATTCCGGTCGCGGTAACGATCTGGCGCTTGAGGCTCCTTTGTGGTTTCTCCGGCAATCAAACCCTTTCCAGCCCGATCGATTTCCGCCGGCGCATACAACCGGCATCGTGGGAGACTCTACCGTGGCAGCGGGGTGCCGCGCCAGACCATAGAATCGCGGATGTGCGCATGCGAGGCGGACGGTATAAAAGGGGAAACGGCGAGTGCCGGTCTTCCAAATGGCTCAGCGACTGGCCCGCGCCGTTGTGACCGCGATGCGGGCCGAGAGAGGCTTCATCGCCATCAACAACCGCGTCGCCCAGGCGATTCGCGCCCCGCGGACCGCTTCTTTGTCCGCGCGACGCAAGAGGGCTGGTTCCGGGCGGTTCCGCAACTCCGGCGCGGTCTCCCGCTTGCCTGAGTTTTAGCGGATGTTTTCGCGGGCGGGATCGCGATCGAGGTCGGTGATCGTCTCCTTGAAGGCCCCGAATCCCTTCTCGCCGCCCTTCAAGAGATTCTCTTCCACGGCGCGGCGCAGACTTTCCAGGCGCGCTTCGTGGCTGGTCTGAAGCATACGGAACGCCTCCACCAGCGACTGCTGAACCGCGGCCAGCGACTCGCGCGATTCGGTCCGTGCGCGGCGCAGGTCTTCCTCAATGCTCTCGTGCAGGGCGTCGAGCGACGCGGCCAATTGGTTCTGTACCTCGACCAGGCGTCCCTCGATGGCCGACCGAAGTTCCGGGTTCATCCCTCCCGCTTCCGCCTTGGCTCCCAGGCGGCGGTCGAGCCACTGGGCCAGGGTGTCGAAGGTTCCGCGCAGTTCGGTGGCGAACCCGGCCAGTTTTTCATCGACCTTGTTGCGTGTTTCCTCCCGCAATTCGCCCACCGAAGCGGTCAGAGTCTGACTGCCGCTTTGTACCGCCGCGGCCAGCATGGAAGAAAGGCTCTGCTGGAGGGTGTCGATCTTGGTGTTCATCGCGTAGAGCGGCGGGGCGAGTGTGTGGGAGAGGCTTTCCTGCGCGCCGCCGGGACTGTCCATCTGGAAAACACGCACGGCGATTACGACGGCCGCCCCGGCCGCCACAGCCGAAAAAATTAGGATGAGGGTGAGCAACACTGCCCTCCGAAATGACCCCGTCTCAACCTATCACGGGGCGAACGGCAGTTCAACGGCACTTAATTATAACGATAATGACTCTTGCGGGGAGTTCACAACTCGCGCCTACCCTCCATTGCCTTCAGCATGGTTACCTCATCCGCGTATTCCAGTTCCGAACCGACCGGAATTCCCGTCGCGATCCGGGTGACGCGCACGCCGAGCGGCTTAAGCAACTTCGAAAGATACATCGCGGTCGCTTCCCCTTCCACCGTCGGGTTCGTCGCGATGATGATCTCCTCGACGGTGCCGCCCTTGAGCCGTTCGAGCAGGTTTTTGATCTTCAATCGCTCGGGGCCCACGCCGCCCAGCGGCGACAAGGCTCCGCCCAGAACGTGATATAGGCCGGTGTATTGCCGCGTTTTCTCGATGGGCAGGATGTTGGTCGCTTCCTCGATGACGCAGATCGTCCTGCGGTTCCGGCTGGGGCTCGAGCAGTAGAGGCAGGGTTCGACGTCAGTGAGGTTTCCGCAGACGGAACACTCGTGGACACTTTCCCGCGCCGCGTGGATCGCATCGGCCAGAGCCAGAGCCTCTTCCCGGCCGGTGCGCAGCAGATGAAAGGCGAGACGCTGCGCGGTTTTCTGGCCGATGCCCGGCAGATGCTTCAATTCGTCGATGAGCCGGGAAACGGGAGCGGCGAAATCAGGCATCGAGCGCCACGGGGAAAGCCGGATGCGACCTCAAAACAGTCCCGGGATCTTCAGCAGGTTGTTGACGCCAGGGATGCCGCTGGCCAGGTTTTTCATCTGATCGGCAAGGGCTTCGTCGACGCGGCGGCTGGCGTCGTTGACGGCTGAACGGACCAGTTCCTGGAGCATCTCCTGATCTTTGGCGCCGAAGATTTCGGGTTCGATCTTGACCTCGGTGACGACTTTTTGGCCATTCATCTTGACCGTCACCATGCCGCCGCCAGCGGAAGCCTCCACCTGGACCGCATCGATTTGCCGCTGGAGAGTTTCCTGCATTTGGCGGAACTGCGTGAGCATCTGTTGCAGCGCCTTGAATTCCATTCTCAGCTCCCGCCAGCGGGTTTGATCCCGGAAATCCGCCCGCCGAAACGTTCGAGCACGGCCCGCACTGTTGGATCCTGCTCAAACCGCGCGCGCAAGCGCCGGGATTCATCGGCCGGAAAAGCGGACGCATCCGCTGCAACGTTCGCCGGCGGCGCCGAGGCCTCGCGGTCCGAACTCAGTTTAACACAGACGCGAAGGGGCTGTCCCAGGACTCGCGCGCAGATCACGCGGAGTTTATCGCTTGCCTCGCGTCCTTGCACCATTTCAGCATGGAACGTGTCCCCCGCCGGGAAATAGAGCCGCAACTCGCCGGGAGCCAGTTCCCACTTCGCGACACGGTCGAGCAGTGAATCGAGAAGTTTGTGCTGGGGCGCTTCCTGGACCGCCTTCCGGATGGCTTGCAAGTGCGTCGGCTCGATTCCGACGGCCTCCGGATCGTGGCCCTGGTCGGCAACCCGTTCCCGTGTCTCGGCCGGGGCCACCGGCGAAGCGGGCGCCGTCGCCGGTGCCGGTGCCGGCGTTGCAGTCGAACGCGCCCGGTCCGGTGGACCGGGCAACGGCGCCGAGGCCGGGTTGCGGGACGGGCCGGCGCCGGACTGGGGCGAATGGCCGCCCGGCGGCGAGGAAAGGGAACCGGCCGGAGATCTCGGGCCCGATGACGGCGCGGATCCTGCCCCGCCGCGCAACTCGGCGAGCAGTTCCTCGAGCGGCGCCAGGCGAGCGGCGTTCACCATCCGCAGCATGCCCATTTCCAAATGAATGCGGGGATCGGGATGGCGCTGTAGATCGGCCTGAGTTCCCAGCAGGATTTGGAAAAAACGAGTCAAATCCTCTTCCGTAAACCGGCTCGCCTGCCGCTCCAGGCGCGGCCGCTCGGCGGCCGGCGCGGCGAGCATCGGTGAATCGGCACCCGCCACTTGCACCACCAGCAGATTGCGGATATGCCGGATCGCCTCGCGGCAGAACGATTCCAGATTTTCGCCGCTCGATATAATCCGATGGACCAGCGCGAGCGCTCGCTCGGCCGAGGATGTTGCGATCGCCTCGATCATTTCGTCGAGCGCCTCTTCACTCACGACACCAAGCAGTTCGCGCACCTCGCGGTCCGTGATCGTCTTGTCGCAATAGGCGATCGCCTGCTCGAGCAGGGAGAGGCCGTCGCGCAGGCTGCCCTCGGCCGCCCGAGCCAGCACCGCTACGGCCCCCGGGTCGATTTCGAGTCCCTCCGAGCGGGCCACCCGTTCGAGCGCCTCGGCGATTTCAGCGAAGGAAAGCGACCGGAAGTGGAAATGCTGGGCGCGGGAACGAATCGTTTCCGGCAGGCTCTCGGGCGCCGTCGTGGCCAGGATGAAGATCACGCGTTCGGGTGGTTCTTCGAGCGTCTTGAGCAAGGCGTTCGACGCCTCCTCGGTCAGCTGATGGGCTTCGTCGAGGATCACCACCTTGTAGCGGCCCGTGGCCGGGGCGTATCGCACCATCTCCCGCAACTCCCGGATCTGATCGATTCCCCGGTTCGATGCCGCGTCGATTTCCATGACGTCGAGCGATGTGCCCGCTGCAATTTCCCGGCACCGGTCGCACTGGTTGCACGGCTCGGCCGCCGGTCCCTTGACGCAATTGAGAGCCTTGGCCAAGACGCGAGCCGTGGTGGTTTTGCCGACGCCGCGGACGCCGGAGAAGATGTAGGCGTGCGCCACGCGGCCGGCGCGGATCGCGTTTTGCAAGGTGCGCGTCACATGCTCTTGGCCGAGGACTTCCGCAAAGGTCTGCGGCCGCCACTTTCGCGCAATCACCTGGTAACTCATCCGCTTGGGAACCACCTTGAATCGGTTTGGAGGAACTTCGGGACATCCACGGCACACGGTTCTGGTCCGCGACCGTTGCTCCCTTCCGGGCCTGGCGGGATTGGCGGGGAAGCGTTGCGTGGAGCCCGAAGTTCCACGGTAGAGAGCCTTCCGATTTCGGAAACCGAGTCTAGCACAGCCGCCGCAGGCCGGGAAATGACGGCTCGCTCGGTCAACTCCTCGCGATGCAGCCGAACAAAAACGGCCCTCGCGCGCGTTGCGGTTCTGGAACCGCCGCACGCCGACTCCATCCGTCGAAGAACCCGCATGCGGTATGCTGGCGAGCGAGATTCTCCCGAGTCCGCAGCGCCGCACTCGCCCCCTTAAGGGCAGGAGGAAGTCATGAGGCGGACTCTATCTATTGCCGCCGTGGCGTTGCTGGCGATAGGCTTGGTTTCTTATCTCCCCGCCCACGGTGAATCCACGGTCCAGGTTTTGCGCGGCACTGAAATGCGTCTGACGCTCCTCACCGGACTCAGCACCAACGTCAACCGCGACGGAGACCCATTCGAAGCCGTCCTCTCCGCCCCGGTTTTCATGGGGAATCAGCTGTTATTGCCCGTAGGCACCCATGTCCGGGGAGTCGTTTCCCGGGTTTACATGCCTAAACGATTCAATCTGCTTCGCGGCCAGGCCGCCATGGTGCTCGAGTTCAATGCCATCGAACTGGGCGGGGTTCAGATTCCATGCCAAATGAGCATCCTTTCGATCGAGAGAAGCAGCCAGGACCCCGGCCTCCGCAAGGACCTCAGAACGGAAGAGGGCTCGATCGTCGAGGAGAAGCCTGATATCAAGGGCGACCTGGAAACCGCGGCCTTGGCAACCAGCGGCGGAACGGTCGTCGGGACCATCTTCAGCCACTTGGTTCGCGGACTGGCGCTAGGCGCCGCCGGCGGCGCCGCCTACGTTCTCATCCGGAAGGGCAAAGACGTACGTTTGCCGGTGCAAACAGGTTTTCGCGTGCGCCTGGACACGACGGTGACGTTTCCGGCTTCTCTGATTCAGTCTTCGCAGGCTGTAGCGGCCGTCCGGTAAGCGATTCGATTGCGGAAAGCAGCGCGCCCGTCCGATCCGTTACATGCGGGCGCCTGTTTTACCCGAGTGTGACGGGCAATCCTCCATCGCGCTATTTCCGCGCTCCCGCAGGTATCCCGGCTAGGATGCCTTTCGGCCCGGCCTGTTGGCCTGCTTCGCGTTTGAAGTACCGGTAGAGGCTCGTGCGCCCGATGCCCAGAATCTGTGCCGCTCGCACGCGATTGCCCGCGCAGAACTCGAGGACGCGGGTAATGTGTTGCCGCTTGACTTCTTCCAGTGCCACCGGGCGCCAACGTTCGTCCAGATCCAAGGCGGCTGGGTGGGGACGCTGCAGGTGGGCCGGAAAATCGGCCACGTCGATGAAATTGGATTCGGCGATCAGGCATGTGCTCGACACAACGTTTTCCAGTTCCCGAACGTTCCCCGGCCAGTGGTAGCGAAGTAGCACGGCCTGCGCAGTACGCGTCAGGCCGCGAATGCTCTTCCCGTACGCCTGATTGTATTTCTTCAGGAAGAACTGCACCAGAAGCGGAATGTCCTCGATCCTCTCGGCCAGGCTCGGCACTTGGATTTCCAATGTGGATAGCCTGTAGAAAAGGTCCTCGCGGAAGCGGTTGCCCATCACTTCGGCCCGCAGGTCGCGATTGGTGGCCGCCACCAGGCGCACATCCACCTTGTGCACTTCCGGAGAACCCACCCGCTGAATTTCCCGGTTCTCAATCACGCGAAGAAGCTTCGACTGCATTCCCAGGGACATTTCCCCGATTTCGTCCAGAAATACCGTTCCGCCGTTTGCGTATTCGAACAGGCCCGGCCGCGTGTCCGTTGCGCCGGTGAACGCTCCTCGCATGTGCCCGAATAACTGGCTCTCGAGCAACGTATCCACCAACGCGGAACAGTTGCACACGGCAAATCGCTGCGTTGCCACCGGGCTCAGCTTGTGCAGGGCCCAGGCGACCAGTTCCTTCCCGCTTCCGGTCGGGCCGACGATGAGTACGTTGGTGAAATGACGGGCGATCTTCTGCACCCGTTCAAATACATCCACGATCGCCGGACTGCGCCCTACAATTCCGTGAAATTCCAGATGCGAGAGCAGGCGGTCTTCGAGATCGCGAATGTGCGACCGGCGCCCGAATTCATCCTGCACGTGATTGAGAGTGCGCTCGAGCCGTCCCCAATCGATGGGCTTCTCGATAAAATCGTAAGCACCTTGCTTGATGGTTTCGATGGCTTTCTCGATCGGGCTTTCGCTGCCGATCAGAATGACGTAAACGCCCGGGTCGATCTCGAGAGCCTGCTTGAGGAATCCCAGCCCGTCACCCTCGCCCAGTTCCATCTCCGCCAGAACAAGCCGGTGCTGACCGCTGCGAATTCGTTCGAGCGCCAGCCCTGGGTTCGTTGTTATGAAAACAGGAAAGCCGAGCCGTTCGATGTTTTCGCCGATGGACTCAGCATTTTGGGTCTCTGAGCCAAGAATGCACACCGAGAGAGTTCGAGTGGCTGTAAGGGTAGGTCGTTCTTCTGTGAGTATGGGCATTGACCTTTCAATGGCATGCCGTGTTCCAAAACAGAAAACATGTTGCGAAGCAGGCCAGCCGGCTGTCACTTCGGAACACTCTAATGTCATTCAGGCCAGAGACTTAACCCATTTCGGAACAACCATCAAAACAACCTGGCGATGTTGCTTTTTGCAGTGGGGCGAAGGAGGGGTAACCGTACTACTCTGAAACAGTTCGTTCCAAAGGCAAACTGCTGGCGGCTCTATTCTAGAGAAGTTCCATGGCACCTGACGCAGTCGTTTCGCTCTCACCCGCGCGGCGGTGTCGAAGTTTCCGCAGGCCCACGCGGGTTACCCCGTCCTTCTCACTGGGAGTCACCTCCGTTACCCGGTAGGGCACGGGAAGCACGGGGAAACTGATCCGAGATTCCATCAAACGCAGGAAGACGATCAGCCCTTCGCGCAGAGGATGCCGCAGGTGAACGACTCGTTTGCCCGCTTGCGTGAGTTCAAGCGTGACTTTTTCAACGAAGAAGCTCTCGGCCACGTCCCAGCCGGAAACTTCCACTCTGTAATCGGACTCCGTTCGCTCCGGATCCATCCTGTTTGCCCGCCGGAACGCCAGCAGCCTGAATACCAAAGCAGCCGAGTGCTGTCAGTAGATTGCGAGCAAACGATAAACGGCCTGTTCCCGCATGAAACAAAAATGGTAAAACGACCCGTCCTCGCGAACCTTTTCGTCACTTTACGCTTTGTTGTTGCATTATCCCAAGTCCTGCATGGCGGCGCGTCAATGCCGAAATGAGTGCGATATATTCCGCATCGGGAAATTCAATCGGGATGAGATCCGAATGCAATGCACTATTCCGCTACAGGAGACTCTCGGCAGTTTCATTTGTAGATGGAACGTTTGAGAGGCGTGGTACCAATTCGCAATACGGGAAGCTTTTCTGCGAATCCCGATTCCCTCACGACCGATTCCGTTCCAATCGCCGCGCGGCACGAATGAGGCTTTCTGCGATCTCTTGAGGAGACTTTCCCAGTCCCTCGATGCGGAAGGCGTCGGCGATCACCTGTGGCACCGGCGCCATATCTAGCCGAACCACAAGGACAGGCAGCCGTCGCTCCACAGCCATCGAAAGCGCTGTCGGCAGCTTGCGCTCGACCCAAGGGGCTCCCAGGCACGCCCTCGACCAAAACAATACGAAGTGGGTCATCGGCTCTAGAGCTCGATTCGTCTCCTCGGGCCTAGGATCAACCGGAACTGAATATTCACCCTCAAACGACACCTGTGTTCCAAGGTTGCGCAACGCCTCCCCCACGCGAATGGCCAACTGTTTGTTTACCGACCGGTGGGAAAGGAAAAACGCGAATGGCAAAGCGTCCGGCAACGCCGCGCGGGCACGGTTCCTTTCGGCGTTTTCAAGGAGCAGCCCGGACAAATTCGTGAGCCACCGGGCGTTCGAGGGAAACTGCTCGACCAGACTGTCCGCGGAAACCTCCCCGGCGATGAACGCGACGAAGCCGAACCCGCACTGGGCGACCGAAGCGAAAATCCCTAATTCCTCCCCGGGAACCTGTTTCTGATTGCCAGAGCTAACTCTGCTCAATCCTCCCACATTGCCCGAAGCCGCGATCTGTTCCCAATTGACAAGTCTCGCCGGATTCCGCACTGCAATTTCCGATATTCCGGACAGAGCAGGCCGCAACCATTCGGTGACCGTCATCCCCTCGACCACACAGACGATTGGTTTATCTGGTTCCGAGGGGAGGGTGCATTCAGCCCCCGAGCTGATCGCCCCTGTCGATATCTCCGCACGGGCCCTCAAGAAGCGGGCTGCGTGGTTGTAGAGAGGGCGATGAAGCAAGAGTTCACCCGTGCCACAATCGGCTACGATCAGCACGCCCCCGCGTTCGACCACACTTTCCACCACGGTCCAGCGGATTTTCCATCTTCCGCAATTGTCGGCAAAGAGACCGCCTTCCATGTAGATCACATTCGGGGCAAGGTCTTTCAGTGACTCCTCGGGAATCGCTTCCCCGCTCAACTCGGCAGGCAGTTCGCGCGAGGCCTCTGCGGACAGCACGCGATATCCCGACAGGCACACACTGGAGTGTTCCCGGAACTGTTCCTGCAGGTTGCGGCCTGCAAGACGGTTGCGGTCGTCATAGGACGGGGCGGTTTTGAGGTACAGAGTTCGCAGCGACATCTTAGAGGGGAAGGGGTGATTTCAGACTAGCATCAGCGTCTGCCAAGCACAACAAGCCCATCCAGTTCGGTGAACTAGAAAATAAACGGTCATGGCATATGAGCTCATTAGTTTGCAGGGTGTTGCGGGGGCGGGTGCAGGTAGCTTGTAATCTACGGTACGGGTTCCATTGAAAACTCGCCAACCCACGCGGAGGAGTTGGTTCCGGGGCCTGGACTCGAACCAGGATAACCAGATCCAAAGTCTGGTGGCCTACCGGTTAGCCGACCCCGGAATACCTGTGGACATGGATGAACTTATTGGTGTTACGGCTGAGGGGTGTTCTGCGAGACTGGCACTGGTGCCGCTTCTGGTGCCGGTAGCCAAAGGCCCCGCTCCCGCGGCGAGCTTCTCGATCGCCTCGCGAGTGTGTGCCTCGGACAGATGTGCGTAGCGCAGCGTCATCAGCAGCGTCTTGTGACCCATTAGCTCCTGCACGGTCCGCAGATCAACCCCCGCCATGACCAGGCGGGAAGCAAACGTGTGCCGCAGGTCATGATAGCGGAAATCGCGGATTCCCGCCGCTTGAACCGCGCGATCGAACCAGCGCCGGCCGCGCGGACCGCATACCCGCAGGCCGTGGCCTTGCTCGCGGAGCAGATCCAGGGCACGGCGCGCGGCCGAGTTGATCGGCAACCACCGCTTCTCGCCATGCTTCGAGCGAGGGATCGTGATCAGGCTGCGCTCGATATCGATATCCTGCCAGCGGAGTCCGTACTGCTCGCCGCGCCGCATACCGGTATGCAACGCCAGATCGATTTCCGCCTCCCGATGCGGACAGAGCCTCCGGATCGCGCTCCGCAACTGCATCTCCTCCTGCGCGGTCAGAAAGCGCACGCGGGCGTTGTTCGTGCGGCGGATCGGAACGCGGCGAAGCGGATTTTCTGCTACCTTGCCAGCGCGCACGGCCAGCGAATACGTCAGGCTGAGCAGGGCGCGATATTGATTTACGGTGGCGGGAGCGCGGCCGCGGCGGGTCAGTTCGGCCAAGCGCGAGTCGATTTCCTCGGGCCGAAGATCGGCGGCCGGGCAGTCGCCGAACCAGGCGCGCAGCCGCGTCATTTTCCAGCGGTCTTCCCGCGCCGAGCGCTCGCCTTTATGGCGTTCGGCGTAGAGGAGCGCGTCGTCGGCGATCTGATTGAAGCTGATGCGAGCGCGATGGCGCAGCTGCTCGGGGAAAAAGCGGCACTCGCGGATTTCGGTCTTGCGCTTCTGATAGGCGGCGATTGCCGCGCTGCGGCGGCCGACCTTCTCGCGATGCTCGCGGCCGTGCTGATCGTGATAACGGATCCACCAGTCGCCCGAGCCCGTGGGCCGTTCGAAGATGCCGCGAACTTTTCTCGCCATGGAAGCTTTCATCCGGATGTCCGCGGGCCCAGCGGGAGCCCGCCTCTTCCCGGCCGGTCGGCCGCTGGGCGCGCGGAAACAGGCGGCGCGCGCCGCAAGGCGCGACACACCTCCACGGCATCGCCTGCTGGGCGCAATCCGGCGCCGGCAAAAACCGCTTCGCCGGATTTCCGTAAGCCAACAGGTCGACCGGCCAACGAAATGAAGCGGCCGTCTTCGTCGAGTTCCTACCCGTTCATTTTCGCTGATCGAGCCGCAGGCACGATCAGTCGATCCTTACATCCAACACGGCCGTCAAAGGACCGTCCTCAACTTCCGCGCCTCGGAGCAGACATTCCCTGATTTCACGACGCTTCAACCTCCACAATCGGCTCCACAGGATTGCCTTCTTCCTAAGAATGCGCTCTTCGGCGAGGTCGGCCTGAGTGACGCGCCGCGTCTTTTTCGGAAACTGCAAGACGCTGCTCATGGCCCCCCTCGTGGGGCCGTTCTGCCATGCCGCGGGCCGCGCGGGCAAAGCCTTCTGCTTGTGTAGTTACCTGTTGATAAGTACCGGAACGAGTTCCCGCGGCCGTTGGCTCTACCGCGGACGCCGAGAGCGGCGGCTGCGCCTCCCAGCTTTTCAGGGAGAAAGAATTGCCGGCGATTTGCAGCTGCTGGTAGGCCCATGAGAGCAGAACTTCGCAGAGCTTGCTGAGCGTTTTGTCCTCGCGGGCGGCCTGGCGCTCGAGCGCCGCCTTGAGATCGGGAGGAATTTTCACGCCTGCGTTGACCTTCGCTTCACCCATGGCAGCACCGTAACAGTGGGAAATAGGACTTGACAAGATTTACTAATGTACATATGGTTAACGACGTGAACATAATTACCTCCCTCCGCAACATCCAGGCCCCAGCCGCTTCCCGCGCCGTGCGGGGAGCGGCTGGCAATCTCGCGGGCCGGCCCGAGGCGGGCGCCCCATGACGCTTTCCGAATCGATGGATACGCTGCGGCGGGAACTGGCCGCGCTGCGCGAGGCGATCGAAAAAAGCGCGGCCGGCGAACGGGATCTCTACAGCGCCGAAGAGGCGGCGCGGCGGCTTTCCATCTCGCTCTCGACGGTGCGCGTGCTGATCGCCCGCGGCGAATTGCGATATCTGCGGATTGGCAATCTGGTGAGGATTCCGCGCTCGTCGATCGACCAGTTTTGCCGCCGCAATCATTACGAGGTCTGGGGCGCGAAGGATCCGGGGACGGGAAGGACGCGGCGCCCGGCGCACATGCGACGGCTCGGGGCGGCCGGCGAGCAACCGGAGGCGGCCCGATGAAGCGGCGCTTTGCGTCCGGGCCTCGAGAGGCGGAAGCGGGACAATGCGCCGGACGGAAACGGGAAAATCGTGCGTGACGGGCATCGGCGGCCGGCTCCTGACGGGAAGACCGATTCATCCTACCACAGGCGAATAAGAAGCGAAATATAAAAAGCGCTTGTGATGTGTGGCCAGCGCCCAGGCGGCGATCTGGGCCGGCGGCGAGCAGGCGCGCAGGGACCAAGCAACCTGGCGGCACAAGGGGCGCGGGGCGACGGCGGCGGTTGCGGCCCGGTGAATTCGTGTGGCGATGGTGATTTGGAAAGCGGCATCGGGCGGCGGCTCGAAACCGCCCGATGCCGTTGCGGGCGGCGCGACGGGAAGCGGCGCTCAGTCGAAAAAAGGCCGGGGGAAACGGCGCGTTTTGAGGGGATTAACTATTCCGTAAACTGCTTTCGCGAATTTGAAATGGGCATGGCCAGCAGGGAGGGCCCGTGGGCAAGGCTCTTGGCCGCGATGATCGATTGGATTGTTGCTTTACCGTGAGCTCGGATGGGCGGCCGACGGGGCGCCGGCGGGTCCGGAAGCCTCGCAGTTTCCTTGTCCGTTCGGGCAGGAATTCCATCGAAGTGGTGGGCGTAAAAAAGCGGAGGCCGGGGAAATGACAGCCCTGCCGCGGCGGACCGGAGAGAAGTGCCGGTGGTGCGGCGGGCAAATCGTGCGATTACGGGAATGGGGCGCGTCGTGGCTGGAATGCGATTCGTGCGGGCATCTCCGGGCGCTCGAGGGGGCGCTTGTCCCGGCGTCTTCCATCCCGGGGAAATCAACCGGAGAGATTCCTCGCCCCGATGAGGCCGGGGCTCGGAATGAAGGACTGGGTGGGGCCTTCGGCAACCGACATAAACATACGAGCACCCACGGCGCGGCGGAGCGTACGAGGCGGGAGGCGCGGCGATGAGTTTAACGCGGGGCAGGGAACTGCCGATCGGGGCGCGCGCCGGTCTGCTCGATCCCAAGCACGTCAAGGCGATAGGCAGCGCCCGGTGGCTCTACGACTGGATTTTGTGGCGCGTGACGTCCGAGCAAGAGGGCGTGGGGCGCGTCCTGGGCGGCAGCCCGGTTCGCTGCGAGGAGATTGCCGCCGACCTGGGCGTCGGCTTGCGCACGATCTACCGCTGGATGAACCTGCTGCGGGGCCCCTACATCCGGACGCGCCACGTCGTCGTGCGCGGGCGGCATGGCCTCGCGATCGAAGTCTTCAAATCGAAGAAATTCCATCCCAGCCAGCCATCTGGGACTTCCCGGATTTCCACAATTTCCACAGTTTCCACAGCCAACCCTGCCAAGATTGGCAGCGTCAATCCTGCCAGATTCGGCAGGGCCAACCCTGCCAGAAGTGGCCGCTCCTATAAGGAAGATAGAAAGCCTTTTACAGAAAGCTATGGGAAAAGTAATTATGGTTTTCTAGAAGATTTACCGGAACGCGCCAATCCGCCAAAGACAAGCCCTCCCTCCCCACCTGCTGTTGAAAACCAAAACCAAAACCAAAAGCAGATTCCTCCCGCCTTCGCCGAGGCTTCGGCCGGCGCGCGTTTCCCCGGCCAGGACGGGGTTCGGTGGAATGACAACGTTACGGCTTGCGCAAGGAGTCGCGGGGATGGCGACGGCGCGGGGAGCGGCGGTGAACATCGCGAGGAAAGCGCCGTTTCGCGTGCGGGAGGGGCAGGGGACGAGAGCGCTTTGGCGGATGACGGGAACAGTTCGAGGGAGGGCGCCGATCTGGGCGGGCGAGACGGCGAGCTTCTGGCGGGGCTGCGGCGAATGATGGGCGCGAAAGCGTTGCCGAGCGAGGGGGTGGTTAAGCGCCGGGAACTGCTCGAGCGGCAGAAGTGCGCGTTGTTGCGGCGGGGCGAGCGGCAATGGTTGCCGCCCTAAAGGGCGGCGCTACATGGGGTGCGGGTGGCGTGGCGGGAGTGAATGGGGGACGGAAAGGAGCGGAAAAAATGAGCTTGCCGCACATGAAGCCGATCGCGGTGCTGGCCGAGGCGAAGGCGCACGGAACGCGGGTGAAGTATCTGGGAGGGTGCCGGTGTTTGCCGTGCCGCGCGGCGAATGCGGGCTACGAGTGCCGGCGTTTGCAGGCGCGCCGCAGCGGCGATTGGAACGGTCTGATTCCGGCCGGGCGCGCGCGCCAGCATCTGCTCGCGCTTTCCCGCGCCGGGGTGGGACGGCGCACGGTCGCCGACATTGCCGGCGTGCCGCAGTCGCTCTTGCACCGCATTCGCAGCGGGCGGCGGCGGCGGATCCGCGCGCTCACGGCGCGGCGGATTCTGCTGGTGAGCCGGACGGCGATGAACGACGCGCGTCTGGTCCCGGCCGGGCGCGCCTGGCGCATGATCGAGCGCCTGGTCGAGGAGGGCTTCACGCGAGCCGAGATCGCGCGGCGGCTCGGGTATCATTCGCGGGCGCTGCAGCTGAATCGCACGCGAATCACGGCGCGAAGCCTGATGCGCGTCGAGCGCTTCTACCGCCGAGTGATGACGTGAAGATTGTCGCGTCCCGGTGCGAGTTCAGCTGCGCCAGCCGGATTTTTGGAAGGCGGCTTTCACCTTGGCGGCGCGCGCGGCGGCCTCGGCGATTTTCTGCGCGACTACGGCGGCGACGTCTTCTTCCGTGCCGTCCGGGCGCAGGACGTGGATGGTATGGACGCTCTGCGCGCCGAGCTCGTCTTCGATGGTGACGACGACGGCGGCGGCGCCCGAATCGAATTTCCTGGCGATTTCCTTGGCCATGTTTGCCTCTTTGGACGGTGCGATTCCGGGCTAAAGATGCCGGGCAAAAGCCCGGCGCTACATTCGGCATGCGCGCATGCGTGCCTGGGCGCGTTTGGCGCGATGTAGGGCCGCCCTTCAGGGCGGCATGACGCCGGCGCGCGGGCGGGAGGGCGCAGAACGCGCCGCTACAGCAGTTTCATGTTGTGGACGCGTATGCCGTTCGCCCAATAGGTGCCCTGCGGGCGCACGCTTACCACCATTTTCTGCGACGCCCGCCAGCTCCGGCCGGCCTTGGCGATGGCCGAGACGCTGCCTTCGCGCCCGATTTCGACCAGCTCGCCCGGGCGCAGCTCTTCGGCCCGGCGAAAGACGGAAACCAGCGTGCCGCGAGCCATGGCCAGGCGCTGGCCCGATTCGAGCTCGATCTCGATCCAGTCGCCGCACGGCTCGATTTTCACCCGCGCCGTCGCGCCGCCTGGGAATTCGAGCGGCGTGCCGACCTCGGTGCAGCCGCCGGGCCCGAAGCTCGCGCCGCCGCCGCCCGAGCTGCCGCCCACCCCGCCCGAGGCGACGGTCGTGAGCTTGCCAACGAAGGCGTAGCTGTCGGAGATGACCTCGGAAAGATTCGCGCCGGCGACGAACATCTGCCGCGCAGTGTCCCAGGCAATGTAATAGGTGGTGGCGTAAGCCAAGCCGGTGATCGTGCCGGCGGGAAACGCGCGGGCGCCCTGGCCGTAGTCCTGGGTCCAGGAACTACCAATGCCACCCGGACCGTAGACCCGGACCGTAGCACTGGACCCTGCGTCTATGGAATCAGCGGTGGCGTTGTTCACGGCATTCGACGGCGCGTTGGCCAGGATGTCGTTCGAGCTGGCCAGGCCCCCGGAGACGGCGGTGGGATTGGCCGCCGTGCCGAGATAGGCGTAGGGAGAATAGTTCGAGGAGGGGTATTTGGCGCGCGCGCGGAAGTAGCGCGTGGCGTCGCCCAGGTTCAGCGAGAGCGAAAGAGCCTGGCCGAGCGGGTAGACGACCGTCGAAGAGGGAAACGTCGGATCGCTCGCCGATTCGAGGAAATACTGGACCGAAGGCGCGGCGCCGCGGCTGGGCGCAACCGTCACGTTGAACGTCCCGCGGGCGGCGGTGGCGGCGAGCGAGGCGGGCGGCGCCGGAGCCGGGAGCGCCTGCGCGGCCGAGGTTTGCGGCGCCGGGGCCGTATCGACGCCGACCTGTTGCTGGAGCTGGTTGAAGGAAGCGGTGAGCGAGCCCAGCCAGTCGTAGAGCACCGGGTCGTCGATGGCGAGGTAGCCGAGGCTGGCCGTATCGAGCACCTAGTCGTCTCCTTTGAGTCCGAGCGATGCGTCTTCGAGCCGCTCGACGGTCCGATTTTGACAATACGGACCGCCCCGTATCCGTGAAGGCATCGGGGCGGTTTCCGCGCGATCGAGATCCCCGGCCCGTGCTCCCACGTCGTGGCCGGGCTGGATGAAATCGAGCCAGCGGGCGAGGGCGCGCGCCACCAGACGCCACAGGATGAATCCCCGCTTTCCGCGCGCCGCCCACCGGGCCGCGCGGGCGCTGATGGTTTCGTCCGGATCGCCGCCGGCCAATACATTGCAAAATTGGTCGAAAGCCACGAGCACGCGGCGCGGGTAGCTTTCGCGCGCCGCGCCCGCCTCGTACTGCGCGATCGACTTTTTGCGGTCCAGCAGGCGCGTCAGGATGGCCAGCGCGCAGGTCAGTGCCGCCAGGGAGAGAAGAATCCAGCCGAAGTAAATCATCCGCGTTCACTCGCAGTCATGGTTTGCCCGCAGGCATGGGGTTCACACGCGATCATTGGCAGTGGCCCGAGCCGCACAGCAGCGCCGCGCCGGTCCCGGCGCCGATCGCGAACCATTTGACGGCCGTGCCCATGCGGCGCCAGAAGCCGCCGCCGCGAGCCGCTTGCAACGCGGCATCGCGCTGCTTCAAGGCCGCCGATAGCCGCTCGCCGGCCAGCTTGAGCTGCGCGTCCTTGGCGGCCAGATCCTGCTGGGCCGAGTGGAGCCGAATGCTGCACGCCTGGCACGCCGTGACGAAATCGCGCAGCGGTGCAAGATCGGGCTGGGGAATCGTGGCGACGGCCGCCGGCGCGGGATTTTTCCGCGTCGGTTTGGGAAGCTGAATGTGAATCGGCTGCGGCGTGAGGATCTGCTTGGGCAGCCAGGCGGCGATTTGGCTCGGCGTTGTCTCTTGGGCGGCGCGGGCGCGCAAGGTGGCGATGCGGCGCGCGGTTTGCGCGTCGCGCTGTTTTACCTGGGCGGCGATCTGCCGGGCGGCTTGGGCGTCCTGGTTCAAGACTTTCTGCTGCTGCTGCACGGTCGATTCGGCCCCGAGCAGGGCGTCGTGCGTGCTTTTCCAGCAGTGGAAGGCGATGCCGCCGCCGGCAATGCCCACAACGGCCAGGCCCGCGAAAATCGTATGTTTCCAGTCCCAGGCCATGATCTATTCCTGGGCGGCGCGGTCGGGGCGGCGGCGCGGGCACGGCAGTTCCATGCCGAGCTGGCGAACCAGGTCGTCGGCCGAGCGGTAGAGCGGCTCGCGCGTGGGCGCGCGCAGCGGAAATTCCTCCGCCGGGATCGCGGTGGCGCAGCGGCGGCAAAGCATTTTTCCCTGCTTCTCGACGTCGGCGGCGTTGCCGCAATGGCGATGGAAGAAACAGACCGCCCCGAAAGCCGGGGACGAAACTGCGGAAGCGGGCCGCGGGGCATTTAGCGTCGCGGGCAGTTCAAGAGTGGCCATGCTGGAACCCCCTTCTGAGTTGGTGCGAGTTTGTGTTGCTAACGCAGCTCCCAATGCCGGGCTAAAGCCCGGCGCTACATTTACGCGTTTGCGCGTTGGGCGGCTTGATGTAGCGCCGACCTTCAGGGCGGCATGATTCCTACAAACCCGATGGGCCCGCGCCGCCCGCGCCGCCCATACCGTCCACAGCGAACGATGCGAAGGGGCCGAACAGGCGGTCGGGCCGGGTGATTTGCGAGCCAATCACGCCGACCGGCGACGGGTCGCCCAAGGGATTGGCGGCTCGCAGGGGCGGCGCGGGCAGGATCGGGCCGCGCCGCCTGGCGATTTGCGCCAGGCTCGCGGCGCTTGCCGCCGCGGCGGGATACAAAGGCGCGGGGCCGTAGGCCGGAGCGGCATAGAGACCGGCCGGATTACTCGCGCCGGCGTTTGCCAGCGGACCAAACAGTGGCGCCATGAATTTCTCTCTCTTCCTACCGGCTGCGCCGGTTGTCGCGGTTTTTCACCACCAGCTCGCTGATACCGACGTTGCCGGTGCCGACCGAGTCGCGGATTTCACGCAGGAGCTGGTTCTGCGCCTCGAGGAACGGCCGCAGCGTGACGGCGAAGCTTTCGGCGAAGGCGGAACGCATCTCCATGCGCCAGAAATCGATCGATTTGTCGCCGGCCGCGATGGCGCGGCTCTTTTCGCGCAGGAACGCGAACACTTCGCGCAGCACCAGGAGCGCCAGCAGGCCTCCCGCTCCGATTTGCCAGATGAGTTGATTACCCACGGTCATGAACTCCCTCAATGGATTTGTCGTGGATGGCGTTGGTAGGGGCGGCCCTTGTGGCCGCCCGTTCGGGGTTGGCCGCCGCTACGCGTACTTGCGCATACGGGCCAGCACGCTGGCCGGATAGCCGGGGTCGCCGCCGCCGTTCCAGGCGAGCAGGGCGCGCCGGACGTCTCCTTGCGCGGCGGCGAGCTTGGCCGCCAGAACGCGGCAGCCGATCTCGACGCCGGTCGCCGGATCGCACAGCGCGGCCAGATGTCCGCCGTAGCCGTGCTCGCGCGCGGTTTCGCCCATCACCTGCATCAGGCCCCAGGAGAAGGCGCGGGCGCGGGCTTCGGTTGCGCCGCCCAGCTTGCCCGAGACGGCCAGCGGCAGCAGGTAATGCAAATAGAATTCCGGCTCGTAGCGGATGGCCCAGGGATTCCACGCGCTTTCCTGCTCGCAAACCGCAGAGACTAGGGCGGGTTCGAGCCCGGCCGCGCGCGCCTGCTTGCGGGCCAATTCGATCAGTGATGAGGGTGCGATCATGGCGGCACCGGCATCTTGCCGGTGTGCGGCTTTTGTAGCCGTCTTTGTAGCGCTGCCCTTCAGGGCGGCACAATGGCTCCGCTTGTAGCGGCACAATGCCGGGCTAAAGCCCGGCGCTACATGCGGCATCGTTTGCTTGTCCGTGCCGCTGTGCGGCTACGGGCTGCCGAAGGGCGACCAGGGATCGATCTTCAGGTACAGCTCGATTCGCTCCGAGAGGTAAAACCAATCGCCCGGATTGCCATTGGCTGCGATTCCGAAACGCGCCGACAGGCGCTCACCGGAAACATTAATCGGAAGCTCCAGATCATCGGAACTAGAGGCGGGACTAGATAGCGGTCTAGTCCCTAGCAGCGGCACCACGTCGCCGCCGCTCGATACCGCATTCGGACCCTGGTTCGCGTAGGTGAATTCTGTCGCGCTCAAAACGCCGAAAATGGTTGCCGGGCCGTTGAAGCTGGCGTCGGCCACGCATTCGATCGCTACCGGCTGCCGGGCGAAGAGGCCGTGGGGCGCGGCGGTGGTTACCGTGGCCAGGTTGCCGCCGCGGGCGATGGATGAGATCGCGACGGCGCGATCGGCGGCCGGGAACGCGGCGACCAGCAGCGTGCCTTGGCCCTCGGCCCTGGCGCGCAGGTAGCCAAACAGCTTGCGGCCCACCGGGGGCGAGCCCAGATCGGAGCCGTCAACGAAATAGGTGGCGTAGCGGGCCGGAATCACCTTGCCGTTGTCGCTCGAAGTTCCCTCGGCCAGCGAGAAGATGTTGCCCGAGCCGTCGTTCGAGCCGAGGAAGATCGGGAAGCCGCCGCCGGGGCGCGCAATCGGCGCGGCGCAACTCGCGGCGATGCTCCACGGGGCCCAGCCGCGCGCCAGCGGCGCGTCGCGAAACAGCATGAAGCGCGTCACGTTCACGAGCGACGCCGAACCGTAGGAGAACTGCATCGCCAGGGTCCAGTTCGGCTGCGTGGCCGCGCCGATCGGCACGCCCACCAGCAGCCGCTTCACGTCGGTTTCGAGAATGACCCAAAGGGTTTGGGCCGCAGCCCAGTTCACCTGGTCCCAGACCGGTCCAGGCCCGATTCCTAGGTGGCGCTGGTCGGAATGGATCTCCTGCGAGAGTTTTTGCGGGGGCGAGCCGTCGAAAACGTAGACGCCGTCCTGGCCGGCGATGACGGCCGCTTCGTCGCCCATGGCGACGCCGTGAATCGAAGGCGTGCCGACGCGGTTGCTGACCTGCTGGATGGTCCAGAACGCGGGTTCGTTGACGCCGTCGTCGGCGGTGACGTAGAAGGAGCGCTCCTTGACGATATAAAGATTGTTGCGGAGCACGAAGGCGTTGGTGATGCGCTGGCCGTCGTTCGGGGAAACCGTCATCAGGCCATTCACGCCGTCGTAGCTTTCCGGGTCGTTCACGCGCGAGCAGCGCAGGATCGATCCAACGCCGTTTCCTAGATCGGTTTCGTAGATCTCGATGTTGTCGATGAGGAAGTAGCCGGACTGGGTCGGAGTCCCATCGGCATAGATTTGCAGAGCCAGATCGGATGGTATGGACCCAATGGGCGGGGTGAGCTGGGCCACGAACTCGGCGTAGGCGCCCTGGGGCGCGGCGCTGGCGGCGACGGCCAGGCCCGCGGTCACCATGCCGGTCGAAGCCGAAGCCAGATTCACGTGCAGCGTTCCGGTGGCCAGGCCGTAGGCCATCACGCGCGCGCGCACCGAATATTCGGTGTTCGGGGAGATGAGCGCGATTCCGTTGCAGTCGGTGACGGCCGGCTGCGTGATTTTTCCGCGAATCGCGGTCTGGCCGTCGCCGGTGATGCGGTAGGCGTCGCCCCAGGCCACGGTCGCCGATTCGCGGCTGCCGCCGGCGCCCTCGGCGGGGTCGGCGGTCCAGCCCAGAGGAACGGTCGGATCGACGCCGTAGAAATTGTTCCAGCCGCCGTCGAAGGTCAGATTGAGCCAGACGCCGTTCTTCTGGCTCCAGAATCCGTTCCGCTCGCCCCACCAGAACAGCCGGTTGCTATAGGCGATGACGCCGGCCTGTTCGGGCAGCTCGACCAGATCGAACAGGTAGCCGGACGGCGTCGCGGCGAGCAGCTCGACGTCGGAGAAATCGAAAATCGCCTCGGTGGTGGTGTTGTCGGGAATGTACATGGCCGTCGGCGAGGTTTGGGGCGTATTCGAGGGGGGGATGGTGTAAAAACTCGGCGCGCCGGACTGGCCGGCGGCGGTGAACATCACCAGGCGCGCGACGACGTTCGAGGGGCCCATGGGGATTTCCTCGAGCAATGCCTTGAAGTTTCCCGCGGCCGTCCAGGTGACCGGCGGCGAGGGGCGGGTCCAGTAGCCCTGGCGGGTGACGAAGCTGATCGAGACCTGGTGCGTGCCGGCCGAGACGTTGCCGGCGGGCGCGGCGGAGCTGCCGACCGAGTTGCCGGGTTCGTCGGGGCCGGTCTGCGCGTAGGTGAATTGGGAGGCGTCGAGAACCGAGGCGACGGTGAAGGTCCCGTTGAAATCGGTCGCCGAGCCGGTGACGCCCTGGATGGTGACGGTGTCGCCGGCGGCGAGCGTGTGCGCGTACTGGCAGCTCGCGGTGACGACGTTCGAGGCGCGCGAGATCGACTGAATGGGGTCCTGGAAATCGCTCACCTGTGGCGCCGCGCCCGGGCCCGCCTGGCTGACGCGGTCGAAATTGGTGTCGTCGAACTGGCGCGGCAGATCGGCGCCCACCTGGCCGTCGCTCACGGCCAGGTACTCGCGGCCGAACTGCGTTTGGGAGCGGGCGAGCGAGCCGGCCGCCAGAGCGGAGCTGACGATCTGGAGGCTGCCCGAGGGGTTTTCCTTGTAAAAATTGCCGCGTGAATCGAGCGCGAGCAGGCGGTCGATCCCGCCCAGGGTCGGAAACGTTTTTAAATAGTTGATAAACGCGCCGCCGGTGAGCGTGGGGAACTGGGCGAGAAGGCCGGGCCGCGTGCGCACGCCGCCCGCGATTAGCTCGACGTCCTGGCAGTCCCACGACATGCCGTCGGGAAGGCCCTCGGGCGCGGCGTTGGGCACCCATCCGCCGAACATCGTGATCGGCTGCGGTGTGAAGCTTTCTCCACTCATCGGGTGAATGTGTCCTCTCGGCCTGTCATTCCTGGTCGCCCAGGCGACTCATTTTTCCTGTCGTTGCGAGTGAAGCCCGGGCGCCGCTTTAGGGAAGCAGCGCCCCGGCTGCCCCTGCGCCCACCTTGCCGAGCGCGCCTCCGAGCGAGGAGCTGAGCGAGCCCCAGAAGCCGGGCTGCCGCGCCGCTTGCGCCTGCACGCCGAGCGTCTGCGTGGGCAGGCCGAGCATGCGTCCGAGCAAATTCGTATCGATGCCGTAAAGGCTCGATAGCCCCTGCAATCCAGTCTTCTGGTTCTGGAGCTGCGTATCCTGATAGGCGAGCTGGCCGCGCTGCGCCGCCTGGCCAAGCTGCGAGGCGCGCTGGCCGGCCAGATTTTCCTCTTCGGCGCCGAAGCCGGCCGCGTTGTGGGTGCGCGAGACGCGGCTGGCGGCCTGCTGGCTGGCGGCGTCGAGCGCCGTCGAGACCGGCTGCATGGCCAGTTGCTCGTACTGATTTTCGATTTGCGGCGAACCCCAATTGGCCAGGCTGCTATAGCCCGAGCTGATGCCCGGCTCGGCGGCCTGACCGGCGCCCATCTGCCGGGCGATCATCGCCTGTTGTTGCGCGCCGAGTTGCTGCGCCTGCTGCTGAACTTTCGCTTCCCCTCGTGCCATCGCCAAACCCCCCGTGTCCTCTCACATCGCGCTTGGGTATCGTGTAGCGCCGCCCTTCAGGGCGGCACAACGCCGGGCTTTTCGTTACGTTGCCGACCACTCGGCGCCGGAAGAGCCGAGCGGCAGCCAGTAGCAGCTCCAGGCCGGCTCGCGCCAGCCCAGGCGCGTCAGGCGCCGGCCAAACCCCTTGGCGATCCGCGGCGGCAGCCAGCAGTGCGCGTCGTCCAAACCGCGCCGCCAGCCTTCGCGCCGGGCCGCTTCGTGCAGCGCGAGGAACCGGCGGAAGCGCTCGCGCGGCGTGGCCGCTTCGGGATCGGCCAGAAGGTAGACTTCCGAAGTCAGCCGCGCCAGCGCCGCCATCACCGGCGCGCCGGACTCGTCCTCGAGCACGGTGCGCACCAGGAACGAGGAGTCGTCGATATCCGGCATCGGATAGCGGAATCCCTGCCGGGCGTGCATTTGGCGCACGCGGTCCAGATCCTCGCTGCGGTATTCGCGAATTTTCATGTTTTTCTTATTCGCCGCTCGCGCCGTGTTCGTCCAATATCTGGTCGAGGAAGCGGTCCGATCCTGACGATGCGGACCGTCCCGTATCCGCGAAGGCGTCGGGGCGGCCGGATTCGCCGCTGCCCGCGGCCGGCGCGGGCGGGCGGTTGCTCAAAACGTCGCTCAAGAAACGCAGCGCGTCGCCGGCGCCGGCGAAGGAATGCTCGCTCACCGGCGATTCGGCGATCTGGCCCTTTCCCGCGCCGGAGCCGGCGCCGTGACGGCCGCCTTGCTCGATGGTCGTCGAGTGCTCGACGACGACGCGGTGGCTGCCGTTCGATTGGGGCTCGATGGTGACGCGGCGCACCGTGCCGAGCGCCTTGCCGCTCTCGCCGTCGCGGTCGAGCGCGCGAGCGCGTTCGACGCCGCGGCCGAAAAGTTTGTTCATGTAAAACCGGCCGGAAGGGGCCCGGTCTTCGAGACTGGATTCGGATGCCATGGTCATGCTCCTTTGGATTGCGCGGCGCCGGAACGAAATTCCCGGGCCGATTCGATTTCGAGCGCGCGCGCGGTCTGATGCCAGCTTTTGTGGCCTCGCTGCGAGCGGCGGGCTTCAGGGGCCGCAGCCCCTGTTTCGCCGGGGCTTTTGTCCGGGCGAGCGCCCTGCCCCGCGAACCCCGGGGACGCCGCCGCCGATCGCAGCACCTCCTGCGGGAGCGGCGCGCCGGCGGTGGTCACCAGCGAATTGACGAGCGCCCAGTTTTGCCGCCGCGCCTCGGCGCATTCGGCGCGCAGGCGTTCGACTTCGGCTTCGAGCCAGGCCGTGTGGCGCGTGGTCGAGAGCCAGCGCCAGAGGGCGCGAAGATTTTCCTTCATCGGTGGTTCCCCCATCTGCGAAGCGGCTCTCAATTCACGTGAGTCGGGTTCGTCACCCGGCGCGGCGAGTAAGCCAAGCGTTCGACGTGCCGGTAGATGCGCACGCTGCCCAGATTGACGACGAGCTCGCAGGTCGAAGGCCCCGCGCCGGGCGAGGAATCGCTTTCGATCTCGATCCGCGCCAGGGCCGGCTCGAGCCGGGAGAATTTCGCCGCCAGAAAGCTGCCGTCGCCGAAAATGACGATCGCGATGCAGCGCGGCGCGACGCGGGCGAGGAGAGCGCGCAGCCGATCGGCCAGGCGCGCCTTCACGACGCCGCCCAGAGCAGCTTGAGGTCGAGCACCTGGCGCAGCCAGCAGATCGGGTGCGGCTCGCAGGCCATCGGGAGGGTTTCCACTTCGACGCTGGCTTCGAGGCCGTCGGCGCGGCGGGCGAGTACGGTCAGCACGCCGCCCTTTTTCTTCCAATCGGCCAGCTCCCATCCGGGCGGGAGCAGCGGCGCCATGGCGCTCGGGGCCCCGGCCGGCGCGAATTGCTCCTCGTTTTTCATGGCGCTCACTTTGCCGCCACCGTCCAGTTCGCGCTGTTGCAATAGGCGAGGACGTGGTCCGCGCCGCCGCCGGCGACGCTCGCGCCCCAGGTGTTCGTCGTGGAATCGGTGACCGAGCGCATGGCGCCTTCGATCGTGCTGCTGCACGAAGGAAGCGAAGCGAACGTCGTTGGGTTGGCCCGTATGGTTCCCGTTACATCGAGCGTCGTTTGGGGCGTCGTGGCCGCTCCGATGCCCACCTTGCCGCCGCTCGACTGGAGCACGAGCGGGTTCGAGTTGGCGTAGGTTTCGATCAATCCAAAACCGTTTGCGGCATTCGAGTTGTACGTCCATCCGATTACCAGGTTGTTTGAGGAAGCCTGCCCGATCAGCTCGTAGGCGTTTGTTCCCGGCTCGTACAGTTCAAAGATCGGAACGGATGTATTCATCAGCCCGGCGGCGTTGTCGCCCATCTGCACGGGGCCGTTGCCGGAAACCATCAATTTCGAGGTGTAATTCGTTCCGTCCCACTCGGAGAAGTTGTAATTATTGCTGGCGTCCGAGCCGGTGACCCACCAGGGATGGGCGCTTGACGCCGCGCCCTGCCCGGCCGAATAAAGGCTGGACCGGAAGGGATAGGGGAGCCCCTGGGCCACGAAGATCCCGGGCGATGTCTGCTCGAAAATGCCGAGCCATTGGTTGCCCAGCAGATGCACCTCCATCTTGACGGCGCTTGCCTGGTACTCGACGTAAAGCGGATTGAGCGCGGATCGGGTCCACGTATTGAGGTCGGAGGAAAAGGCCCAGCCGATGCCCTGTCCGGTTCCGAAGCCGCTGTAGAGCATGGCCCAGGTGCCGGCGAAGCGGAAAATTTCCGGGTCGAAGACGTGCGAGGATTCCCACCCGCTGCCGGTGGGGCTGAAGACGGGATTCGACGCGTATTTCGTCCACGGGCCGGTGGGGCTGCTGGCGGTCGCGTAGCCGATCTGCTCTTCGCCGGCGGCATTTGCGGCGTTGTAGAAAAGGTAGTCGGTGCCCTGCCACTCAAAAGCGAATGGCCGGAAGAGCTGTTTGGCGTCCCAGGCTCCCGTTGTGCCGGGCGTCAGGATCGGATTCACGCTCGCCTTGGTCCAGGTCACGAGATCGGTCGATGTGGCGACGCCGATGCTGGAAGGCGCGGCTTCGTAGCTGGTTCCCTGGCCGCCGAAATAGAACAGGTAGTAGGTCCCGTTCTGGTGGAAGATTCGCGGGCCGCAGACGTAGCCGCTATCCCAGGCCCCGGCCGATCCCGGCGCTAATACGACGCCCTGTTTGGTGAGCGATTGGAAGTTCGGGCCGGTGGCCACGCCGATTTCCGCCTGCGTTTCGCCCGCGTTCCAGCCGCAATAGAAAAGGTAAATCTGGCCGTTGGCCTCGATCCAGGTCTCGCTGTCGATCGAGCCCTGATCGAATCCGCTCGCGCCCGGGCTCAGAATCGCGTTCGACTGCGTGGAAAACTCCTGCATGTCGGCGGGCACGGAATCGAGCGGTCTGCCGGCGACGCGCAGGCCGCCCGCAGCGTCGAGATTGAGGCTGTGATTGGCGGTCAGGGTGGCCGCGCCGCCCGCGCCCGAGAGCGTCGCGCCGCCGGGCATCGAGATGCTGGTTGCCGCCGCGGACGATGTGCCCGGCACGTAGGTGGATTGTTGCGCGCGCGCCGCCGCCGGAGAGAAAAGCGCCCAGGCGATGGCGAGCGCCGTCGGGATCGGGATGCTTCGCCGGTGCGTCATGTTAGCGCAGCACCTCCGCCGTGATGGCTCCGCCGCCGGTTTGGCTCGAAAGCTTGACGCGGAGGAACCTGGCCTTCAGCGCGCTCAGCTTCACCGACTCGCCGGCCGTGTTGCTCGACGTGTATTCGGTGACGTAGTTCGCATCCGCGTCGTCGATCGAAGTTTGTACCTCGACCGAGACGGCCGACGGGGCCGACGCGTAGGTGATGTCCACGCGAACGTCCTGCGGCGTTCCCGCCGCGCCGTCGTAGGCGCCGGCCAGGGCAACCTGCTGGCTGGCCTGCGGCGGGGTGGGCGTTTCGGCGTCGAACAGGTAAATGGCGACGCCCGGGTAGATCGAGTTGGGCGGATCTTGCGCGTTGTAATTCGGCATGGTTTTCTCCTAGGGGCGGGGTTGCCCCGCCTGGAAATTGGGTGAGGCTGCGCTTTTGGCGTTTGGCGTGGGCGCGGCCACAGGCGAGACGCCCGCCGGGCCTACCGTTGCTGCGAAGGGAGCAGCCAGCGGTGGCGCGGACGGCGCGCCGCGGCGGGCGCGTCTCTGCGCGCTTGCTCGGCATTCGCCTTCTGCGCCTGAATGGCGCGCACGGTTGGGTCGGGCGAGGTGATGTGTTCGGCCAAACGCTCCTGGCGCGATTTCACGGCGTGGCCGAAGCGTCCCTTCAGGCCGTAGCGGGCGGCGTCGGCGGGATCGTCGCCTTCGGTTTTGGCGGCGTCCTCGATGTCGCGTTCGTCGCGCACCATCGCGGGGATGCAGGCGGCCAGGGCCGGGCAGCTATCGGCGACGAGCCACTTGTCCTCGCGCAGCATTTGATACATGAGCATCCAGCCGCCCTTGCGGTCGGTGTCGGACGGCCTGGGCGGCGGCAGCTTGCGTTCGGCAAAGATTTCGGCCATCTGCCGCGCCGCGGTTTTCTCGTCGGTCTTGCGGGCGAAGGCGTCGTGGCTCAGGTAGACGTCCTCGATTTTTTCGCCCTCGGAGCGTTCGGCGATCTTGAAGGCCAGCTCGCGCGGCGTCAGGCGGTTTTCCACCAGCTCGCGATAGGTGTAAACGGTCTGGCCGTTCCAGGCGTGCCAGTAAACGGCCGAATTGTGCGCGAATCCCCAGTCGATCGAGATCCAGCGCGGCCACCACGGCTCGAGCCCGATCTCTTCGGAGCGGACCAGGTGCCGCGCCGGGTCCCACACGTCGAAGAACTGGCCGGCGAAAATGTTCCAATCGCCCTCGGCGTAGGCGCGCGAGAGCTCGGGCGGCAGCGTTTTCAGATCCTCGTAATAGCTTTCGGTCAAGTGCGGATTGTCCCCGGCGCGCGCGGGAACGAAGGCGAACTCACCGGCGAGCCGGGCCAGCTCCGGGGGAAACTTGCGGTCGATCCACAGCTTCTTCACCCAGCCGTGCCCCGCGCCGCCGGGATTGGTCGCCGCGGCGAATCGGGGCCGCGCGACGCCGCGCCAGCGCAGGCGCGTGCGCAGGAAATCGAACGTGCGCCGCTGGTTCTTGGTCAGCTCATCGACGGCGATGGCGGCGAATTCGGTCGATTGATACTTCGACGGGTCGTCCAGGTTGCGCAGCAGGATGCGGCCGCCGCCCAGTTCGGGCCGCAGGCGGAACTCGCGCGTCGCGCCGCGGCGCAGCTCGCCGAGCTCGGGCGGGAATTCGGCCAGGATGCGGTGAATGTGCCGGTCCTCGAGCGCGGGATAATCCTCGCAGAACAGGCCGGCGGTGGCGCCGTCGATGCCCGCTTCGTGCAACTGGAGCAAATAGAGCAGCAGCCACCAGCGCAGGATGTAGCTCTTTCCGCCGCCCATCGCGCCGCCGTAGAGCACGAACCGCTTTTGGGCGACGGCCTCGAGAAATTCCCGCTGCTTCGGCGTCGGCTGGAACAGCTCGGCGAGCAGCCTTACCTGCGGGGATAGGGCCGTCATCTACCGCCTCGCGGCGGCGCGCGGCAAGAGCGCCAGGCGGCGGCCCGCCCGTTTGGCCGGTGGTATGGGCTTGCCCTGGGCGACCAGGGCGAAGCGGGCCTCGCGGCCCGCCAGGCCCGGCGCGTGGGCGTGCGTTTCGGCGAACTGCATCGGCGTCTCGCGCAGGCGGCGCGCCTTGCGCGTGAGCGCGCCGGGGCGCTTGACGGCGTTTTGGATCCAATGCTTCATGCGTATCCTCTTTTTTCCGGGTGGCGCGGGCATCTATGAGGCGCCGTTGGCCGGGGCGCGGTCCGGGAATTGCTCAGGACGATGAACTCTTGCCCGTCACCGCGTTGGTTCCGGGCAGCCCGTCGAGGCTGATCAGAAACGCGACGCGCGCCGAATCGTTTTTCGATCCCTCGGCCGCTTCGCGCAGTTCCTTGGCGTCGCGCGTGCCGTTCTCGCTGGTGGCGGCGCGGCGCGCCTGCTTGGCCGCGATCATTTCCGCCCAGGTTGGCGGGCTGGCGGGATCGACGCGCTCGCCGGTCGCCTCTTCGAATTCGCTCCACAGCGCCGGATCGAGCGCGGGCTTGGCGAGCCGGTCGCGGCTGGCTTCGGCGAGCGTGGTTTTTCCGGACGCGCTCCCGGCCGTCGCCGCCTTGGCGAGGGGACGCGATTTTTTCGCGCCCGGCTTTGCCGGGCTGTTGCATTTGGGCGGCACCGCTATTCGATCGCGCGGACGTTGAAGCCGAGCGCGCCGGGAGTGACGCTCGAAGAAGAAGGATTGCAGACTTCCAGATTCACGTTTCCCGCCGTCGGGAACCAGTAGACGGTCAGGCTCTTGTAGCCGGCCGCGGCCGGGTCGGCGCTGGGCGTCGCGAGAATCGTCATGCCCGTCGTGACGCCCGCGACCGCCGTAGTGACCGTGGCCGCGCACGCTCCGGCGCTGATCGTCGCGGTTGGTCCTGAAACCGTGGCCTGGCCAACGGCGACGCCCACCGTGCCGCCCGAAGCGGGCAGAGTATAGGTCTGATTCGAGGTGAGCGCGGAGTGGTCGATGGTGGCCAGGTAGCTGTCGCCCGAGCCGCCGAAGGCGATCGGATGGCCGGGCAGGGTCGAATCGGCGAGACCGGAAAGCGTGCTCGGATACGGCGCGAGAGTCATGGCCAAATCGGCGGCTTCGCTATAGGACGCAACCGCCGTCGCCGGAATGTGGTCGAGGACGGGCGCGTAGTATATTAAGCCCGTCGTGGCGTTGTGCATGTTCGCCTGAAACCTAAGCTCGCATGAAGCGCCGCCCGTGGTGACGACGAAAGCCGCCGAAGCCCAGGTCCATTGTCCATCCCCGGCGTAACTTTCCAGGCCGAAGCTCTCTCCATTGTTCGGCGCGGAAGATTTATCGAGTGGCTGCATCTGGCAGCCGCCGCCACCCCAGAATGCGATCCCAAATGGATTCAACCCGGAAATACCCGTCTTGCTGGGCACCCGGTACCAGCCACCGGCTATGATGAAGTCGCCCGCGGCGTAGCTCCCGGTTGCATCGTAGAAGTAAGGCGAGCCAGTAGATTGTCCTGCAAACGTCGATCCGGTTGGATCGACAACCGCCGTCTCAGTCGCGTTCGTCCAAGATGACGGCAAGAAGTGCGCAATATTAGGCCAGGGGCTTTCCGTCAAACCGAATAGCCGCCGGGCGGCATCGCTCTGTCCCCAGACCTTTCCATACCGGAAGCCGTAATTACTTGTCGCTGACGGTTCCTCGGCATCATTAGGTCCATAGTAGCCAGACTCGCCGCCATTGATATAGCCTGGCGCTGATGGATTCCCGCCGCTGGGCAGCGCATCCGTGTTCTGAAGCGTTCCGGGGGAAGCTTGATCGACTTCCACGCTCGGGCTGGAAGGGTTCGCGTCGGCGACGATGACGTTTTGAATGCTATATATTCCGTAGGGCGACTCTTCGGTCAGTTCCACCGCGCCGTGCCCGTCGTTCTGATTCTCGGTGACCAGGCCGTTGATGTAGATGGAGCCGCCGTTCTGGCAGCTCTCCGTGTGGTACTTGAGGTTTCCGGCGTTCAGATGCATGTTGCGGATGAAGATCAATCCCGGCTGCGTGCAATTTCCGCCGCCGCCGTTGATGACCATCGCCTGATGCTGGTCGGTTCCTCCCGGCGCGGCGGTATCGGCCTGAATCATGTCGTTGTTGAACCAGATGTTGAAGACGTTCGAGCCGATGTCGACGGTCGGGCCGCCGCCGGCGTTGCTGGAAGGGTCGAACTGGTCGTTGTTGAAGGTCAGGCCGACGGCCCCGCTGTTGGTGTTGTAGACGCCGTTCGAGTCGATGCCGATGCGCATGGATTGATAGGCGCCGCCGCTGGCTCCCTGGAAATCGAGATTGTCGAACTGCTTGGGGGCGCCGGTGCCGGAAATCCAGAGCGAGGGCAGATTCGCCGAAGCGCCCGAGCCGCAGTTCACGAGGACGGACGGTCCCGGCGCGTTCGAGATCCAGGAATTGGTGCCCACGCCGACGATGCGCACCGGCATGTCTTTCACCCAGCCGGTCGGCACGCTGCCGCCATTCCAATTCGGGTCGCTCGATCCCATGATCCATAAGCCCTGGCCGGCGACGGGGCCGCCGCAAGAGGCGTTCGCCGCGACGTAGATGGTTCCCCCGTTGCCGTTGACGTAGGAGGGCGAGCCGCCGTTGATGGCGTAGAGCGTGTTCCAGGCGGCGTAGATGGTCTGCTTCGCCGTGCCCCAGCTCAGGCCGTCGCTCGAATCGTTGCCGCTGGGCGAAACGTACTGCACGGCGTCGTTGGGCGCCGGCTCGGTGGCGACGCTGCGCCCGTTGACGGTCAGCGAGCCGGTCAGATTCAGGGTGCCGGCGGTGATCGAGGAAAACGTGGCCGAGGTCATCGAGCAGTTGGACGGGTCGCAGGCCAAAAAGACGTCCATCGCCCGCGTCGTCAGCCCGGTGCCGTAAAGCTGGACGACGTAGTGGCCCGGCTGGGCCCAGAAGCCGTAATTGCCGAGCGAATCGGCCTGGAACGGGTTGGCCAGCGGCTGCGAGAGCGCCTGATCGGAGTAGATCTGCGCGAGCGGCGAACAGGGAGCGGTGGTGCGCACGGCCGCCGCCGTGCAGACGGCGATCTGGGCCGCGGCGACGGGCGTTCCGCGCGGGCCGAGCACGATATTGTCGTACCGCACGCCTTGCGCCCGCGCCCCCACGGCCAGCAGGCAGGCCAGCGCGAACGCCAAGCCCATCAGGCCGGGCCGCGCGGCGCGTCCCGGACAAATCACTTTGTCTTCCGATTGCACGATAAATCTCCTTTGTTCCCTCTCTCGCTTTCGCTTCAGAGCCGCCGATGGACGCGGCGCCCTTCCGAGCATGACTCCGTTCCCATTCGCATTCAAATCCGATCTGCGCCTGGCGCGATGGGTTTGTAAGGGGCGGGCTGGTCCCCGCCCTATCGGGGCCTCAAAACCGCAGCCAGAGCCAGATGCCCGCGGCGATCGCGGGCGCGGCGGCCACGATCACCCAGATCCACCAGCGGGAGGGTTTGGGCGGCGGCACGGGCGGCGCGGAGACGGGATCGAGGTTCGTCGCGCGCGCAGGAGCAGGCTCGCCGCCCAAGTTCACGATCACGGCCATGGTTATTTCCCCCTCCACGCCGGCCATGCGGCGAGGATGGCGCCGGCAAACAGCGCGAGCAGCCAGAATAGCGATGCCGCGACGGCAAACATGATTTCCATGGGGTGTGCCCTCCTATCCGGACTGGCTAGTCAAGGCTGGTCATTGCGAGCCCCGGCGCAGCCGGGGCGAGCAATCCGCCGTTCGGCCGTCAGCAGTGGCCGCAGTAGGGAACCCGGTACGGTTTCCAGGTGCGCGGGTCGATCCGTTCGGCCGTCTGCGTGGCCGGGCGCCCGCAGCCGAACGCGCACAGCGCCTGAGCGTTCGCGGCGGCTTGCGCGATGCGGCGCAGCTTGCGCCGCCGGGCCGTCCGGCGCTGATATTCGCGGTTCTTGGCGCGGTAGTGTTCGAGGTTGCGCTGGCGCCAGGCCCGCATGTATTCGCGGTTGTAGGCGCGCCGCTTTTCCGCCGCGCTTGCCGCCGCGGGTTCGCTTGCCGCCGCTTCTTTGCTTGCCACCGGGCCTGGCCGAAGGCCGTTTTGCGCGGCGCGGGCGCTCCCGCCCGCCGAAACTTCGGTGAAGGCGGCAGGAATCTCTCCGTGGTTTTCGGTGTCCGTCGGGAACGGCAGCGGCGGGGCGCTGGGCCACGCGGCCCCGAAGAAGGATGCTTGCTCAGCCATGCACCCTCGGGGCGACGTGCGCCGGGGTGCGCCGGATCTCTTCGAGCATCTGGACCGCGATGCGATTGCCTTGGTAGATCATCATGGCGTGCGTCTCGCCGACTTCGATCGAGAGCCGGTTGACCGTCTGCTGCCGTTCCACCTTGTCCTGCAAGATGCTGCCGGGCATCAGGCGGCCGCGCCGAATGCCGCCGGCGAGCCAGATCGCCTCGCCGCGCCGCACGAGCGCGCGGGCCTCGCGTTCGTCGATATGACGGTGCTCGCGTCCGCCGCAATCGCGTTCGACGGCCCGCGAGCGGGTCCAGGAAGGTCCAACCAGGCAAATCGTTCGTCTCGCCATATGCGTTAGCGGGAATCCCGCCGCGAGTGAATGTATCGGATTTGTCTCATCGTGAATTTTCCGCCTCCGACTTTTCGAGGTTGTTTGCCTGGCCCCGGGATCTTGCCGGTGCCTCGTCACAGGCGAGACGCGCGTGCCACCGCTGCGCCGTTGTCATTGCGGGCCGGCGCAGCCGGCCCTGGGAATCTCCGCGTTTTTCCGCGCTCTTACAAATAGACGACGCGGCGATGTTCGCCGTAAGGCCGTCTGCGGCGCGCCTTGAACTGCTGGGCGCGCGTGTAGCGCTCGATGATTCTTTGCCGCGTCATGCTGGCCGCCTGTTCCATGTCGATGGCCAGTTCGCGCGCGCCGCGGCTTCTGGCAGCGAAGGCCGCCACTTCGTATGCGATCGAGGCGGTGGCGTAAGGGATTTCGACGGGATCGCTTTCGGCGGCGAGCGCGCCCAGGGCCCGCTCGTAATGAATGCGAACGGTAATGGCCCGCGTGGCGCCGACCAGCTCGATCTGGTCGGTTTCCCATTTCCAGATGCGCAGGTACCCCATCGGCTCGAAATTGGGCAGCGGGCCGGTGAGCCGCTCCATGGGGATGAAGAGGTCGTCCGAGCCGGTGGCCTGTTCCTCGATCGTGTAGGGAACGACGAGGTCGGTCGGGAGCTGCGGGCTGGTGTCGTCGGCGATGCGCGGCGGATTGGGCGCAAGCGTTGTGCCGTTCAGCGTGAGGAGCGGCAAATCGACGTCGGCGCTGGTCCGCATGAGCGAGACGCCGTTGATCGCCAGCTCCTCCTGCAGCGAGCGGTAAGCCGCGTTCAGCAGGGGGAACAGGATGGCGTCGGTCCACAGGACCGCGTTCGGGTCGTTCATCATCGACCGCGCCAGGTTCAGCACGTCGCCGGCGGTCCCGTATCGTGTTGTGGCTACAACAGGCATTTAGCGCCTCTCTTGGTCGGGGGTCGGAGCTTCAGCTCCGACAAAAAACTGCTTGGACTTCGGGGCTTCAGCCCCTGAAGTCCTTGCCGGCCCCGCGGTTTTGCCAGGCGGAAACGAATTTGCTGGGCATATAAACCAGGCCGCCCCACGCGCTGACGAAGCCGACGACGCCGGAAATGTCCGGCAGCGCCCGGTGCCAGATGGTGAGCGCGGTCACCCAGCCCAGCGAGAAGGCCAGCAGCACGGCGAGTGAAATCCGCGCGAAACTGGGTTTGCCGGCTCCGCCGTCGGGCCGCAGATCGCAGAGCGCCTCGGCCAGGAACGCGCCGGCTTTTTGCAGGAACGGCAAGCGCGCTCTTTACAGCTTCTTCTTGATGTCCTGGCCCAGAGCCGAGATCGCCGAATGCTCCTTGCCGCGGAACGCGTAACCGAGGGCGACGCCGAGGAAAAATGCCACGGCCACGGCGGCCGAGGCCTTGCTCAAAGCCAGCAGCAGAATCGATGCGAACATGGTGTGTCCTCCTTGTGGGGAAAATTCATAATTCGGAATGTAGCGCCGCCCTTCAGAGCGGCACGGCGCCGGCATGCGATACCGGGCCGGCGCGCCATGCCGGGCTAAAGCCCGGCGCTACATTTCGACATTCGCGCCTCCGCGCGGCGTTGGCAGGGGCGCGCCTCCGCGCGAATCAATCACGCGTGGCGCGCGCGCTGGCGCCCGCGCGGCGCGGTCTGGCCGCCCGGCACGATGCCGAACTGTTTCGCCTTGGCGCGGTCGAGAATCGCGCCGCAGCTGCGGCAGACCGCGACGGCCGGCTTCACCTTTTCGCCGCAAACCGGGCATTCGGCCATCGCCGCCGGCTTGTAAGCCCATTCGCGTTCGAGGCCGAGCTTCTTGACGGCGCGGCGATGCAGGTCGGAGAGCAGGCGGTAATTGTGGCTGCGCGCCCATTCCTGATCGCCTTCGAAGACCAGGCGCTTGGCGACCTGCGTCATGCGCTCGCGGGCCGCTTCGATCTCTTCCGGGGCCGCCTGGTCGCCGGCGGCGAGGAAGACGCCGTAATCGCCCAGGTCGGAAACCAGATCCTCGGCGATTTTCCGCGCGTGGATGGGAACTTCGATCCGGCGCCCGTCGCCCATGTCGATGACGTCGATGCGGTCGCTCACCGGGAGCGTCGCGCAATCCTCGCCCGGCGCGGGCGCGGGAATGCGATAGACGCCGTAGGTGCGCGGCAGAACCCATTCCTGCTCGCCGGCGTTGCAGATCACCGCTCGTTCGCTCATTTGTCCTCCCAAAAGTTCGTTGCCGCCCGCGCGCCGCTGCGCGCGCCTAGGCCACCGTCACGTACGGCTGCGCGTGGAATCGCGGCTCGTCCCACAGAATCCGGTCCACGAAATCCTCGTAATCCTTTTCGCGTTTCTCCTCGCGGCGGCGCAGCGCGGCCATGCCGGCGGCGCGGGGTTGCGCGCGCGAGTATTCGACCCGCCGCACCACCTGTTCGCAGATCTCCGGCGCGAGCGGCAGAAACTCCCCGGCCGGGGACTGGATCGTGAAGCAATGTTCCCAATCGCCCAGGCTCGGGTACGGTCCGAGGGCCGGAACCTGCTCGCCGCCCGCCGTTTCCATCGTGTGCCGGTACCACTGCTGGGGCGAGCCGTAGGATTCGGGAGCGAGCCAGCGTTCGACGTGCCAGCGTTCGTGGGGAAAATATTTCGGCTCCTCGCGCAGCTCGAAGGCCTCGCGAATCAGCCGCCCCTCCGAGTCGTGGTCTTCCCATTTGCCGCCAATCCACCCGAGGCGCGACCATCCCCAAACGACGCGGAAATTCGGCTGGCCGAAGCGGTTGCGTCCGCCGGCCAGCGTGACGCGCCGCTCGATCTCGGGCGGCGTCTGTTTCGTTTCTCTGAGGACCTGGATCATTGTTTCGTCTGCGGCGTTCCGTCTGCCGCGTTTCGTCTGCCGCGCTCGGCCAACGCGCGAATCTGTTTGTAGGGGCGGGGCTGGTCCCCGCCCTCACGGCTGAAATTGTGTTCGTAGGGGCGGCCGCCGAAGGCGGACGCCCCTACGCGTTCACGCTTTAGTACCCGGTTGGGATGGCCAGGTTGTAGATGTAGGCGCCCGACCGCGGCGAATCCATCCAGAGCTGGAAACCGGTGATGAGGTAAAAGATGTAGGCTGCCGCCAGACCGCCCGACGCCCCGTAGATCGGGAAGACGGTCTGTCCGCCGACCTCGTAGAAGTCGATGTCCTGCATGACGGCCCGGCCCCAGTGTCCCAAATCGATGAAGTCGATCCGGGCCGCCGAGGCGTTGATGGAGGTCTTGATCGGGACGCCGGCCATCGTTTTCTGCCCGGTGAAGAGCAGATCGAGGTCGTTCGCCTGCGACGCGCCTCCCGCCTTGATGATTTCGCTGATCGCGACGCCCAGGGCTTCCCAGGCGTGTTCCTGTTCGAGCGATGTGTAGGCGATCAGCTTGCCGAGCTGGTTCGAGCCCAACGCCTTGCGCACCTTGTTGATCGCCAGGCGCACGTTCAGCGGAACCAGTGCGGCGTTTCCGGCATTGACGGAGGGCGTGGCCAGCTCGACCGGGTAGGTTGCCCGGTTCAGGTTGAGCCACGTGCCGGTGGTCGCGTTGTTCTGGTGGTAGGGGATGCCGAACAGGCTGGTCGGGCTGGCGCCGCTGACGCCGTCGTGCAGCAGCAGGTCGCCATCGGCGTAGCCGGCCGGCAGGTTATCCACCTGAACGAACTTGTTGAAGGGATCGACCAGCAGAATGTTGGCCGAGCCGCGATTGGTCGCCAGGGTCGGGTCGTACCACTGGATCGTCTGGTTGTAGTAGAAGAGCTGCGCCCCGGGCGGGTTCGCCAGGTTCACCTGGCCCGCCGCGCCGGCAACCAGATTGACGCCGCTGGTCTGGATCGAGCTGACCGTGCCCAGCACGCCGTTGCCGGCGGTCTGGAGCACCTTGTCGAGGAAGGAGCGGAACTGCGCCATGCCGTTTTTGACTTCGCGCTTGGCGGCGTTCTCGATCGCTTTCTCGGGCGCGTTGGTCGCGTACTCGATCAGCTTGGTGATCTCGACCGCGTGGCGGAAGAACACCGGCGTGACTTGCGCCACGTCGTAGGTGGTTCCCGAGCCGCGCCCGAGGTCGCCGCCGTCGAGGTTGGCCATGCCGGCCTTGCCTCCGGGACGGATCTGGAGCGGCAGCCGCATATTGCGGCTGGATACGCGCTCGACGTCGCCGCGCTGCTGAATCATGGTGAGCAGGATGTCGTCGCGTTCGTACAGCAGGGGAAGTTTGTCGCGCACCTTTTCGAGCTGCAAAGCAACCGATTGTGCGTTTGCCATCTGTGCCATTTCGTCTTTTCTCCTTGGCTCGCCGCTTGGTGGCGGCCCTTGCCCGCATCAGTGCGGGCCGTGTAGCGCCGCCCTTCAGGGCGGCACTTACGCGAGCAGTCTTCGTAGCGGCTGCGCGGCGGAAGCCGTGCCCTGGCGCGTGACGTCCTATAGCCTGCCGTCGAGGATGTCGTCGTCGGCCTTGCGGCCGGCGGGCCAACCCCGTCAGGGCACGACTTCAGTCGTGCCAAAACGGTCGGATTTCAAGCGGCTTTAGCCGCTGAGGGGGAATGCCCTCAGGGCCTAAAGGCCCGAGATCCCAGCCTGCGCGGACGGCACGACTAAAGCCGTGCCCTGACGCGTGACGTCCTATAGCCTTCCGTCGAGGATGTCGTCGTCGGAGAGTTGGCGGTACTTGCCCGCCTGCCGCAACTCGGCCGGCGTCGTCGCCTTCACGCCCCGCGCGTCGAGTCCGGACGAGCCGGTGACGTCGACCCTGCCGGCGGCCGCCGCATCTCGCCGCTGCCTCTGCCCGGTTGTGGCCAGCGAGGCTTGTCCGAACGCGCCGATCACTTTTTCGGCGACGGCCGGAATCATCCGCTTGGCCTGTGTGGATATGAGCCGAACGACTTGCCGCTGCACCTTCGGATCGCCCGCGCCGCCGCGCAGGAGCGCGCCCACGTGGCCGACCAGATCGGAATTGTTTTCGAGGCTCTGATCGACGCGCCGGTAGATTTCGCCGACCAGCAGGCGCTTGGCTTCGCCCGAATAGGCGTTGCCGGCGAGCTGCTCGACGGTCTGCTCGACGGCGCCGGTGAAATCGCGAACCACCTGCTCGTTCGCTTCTCCCACCCAGCGCTCGGCGCGTTCGGCTTGCGATTGCCGCGCGCGCTCTTCGAGCTGGCGCTCGGCCATTTGCAGCCGGGCCAGTTTCGCGTCGGCGGTCTGCGGCGCCCAGGCGTCGTAGAGCTGGCGGGCCCTCTGGGCGAGGTCGGGACGGGTAGCGTCGCCGGCCAGCCGCAAGAGCGTTTCGGGAAGCGAATCGAGCAGCATCCCGAACGCCTCGGGGTTGTCGCGGAAGAGGTTTTCGACGATCTGGGCGTGCTGCGAGGGATCGCCCGAATAGAACATGCCGTCGATGGCTTTGAGGTCGGCGACGCCCTTGAGGTCGTCGGCGAGCTCGGACGCGTTCTCGTACTGCGCGATTTGGCTCGCTACCAGCTCGGCCGTCTTGAAATCCGGGAAGAGCTTGGAAAATTCCTGCGCGCGGTACCAGGCGTCGCGAACCTCCGGATGAGCCTTGAAGAATTCGCGAATTTCGGGCGTGATGGCTTTGTTTGCAGTCGGGTCGTTCGGCTGGTTGTCGGTGGCGCGGGTGGTTTTGGAGTCCGCGCTTTCGGGGGTCGCGGCTTCCGCCGCGACATCTGCGTCTGCAGGATCAGGGGCTTTAGCCCCTGAAAACTCACCGGCGCCGGTCTCCGGACTGCCGATTCCGAGGATCTGGTCGTCGGTGAGCGGGGCCGAGCCGGCGGTTGGCGACGCCGCCGCTGTTGTCCCCGTGGATGTTTCCGCGCCCGCACTCGGCGCAATCGATGCCGTTGCCATCAGTTGCTCCCTTGGTGGTGTTCCGCTCCGGATGTAGCGCCGGGTTTGAGCCCGGCACATCGTGCCGCCCTGAAGGGCGGCGCTACATCGGAATTAGAAGACCGCCTCCACTCGGCGTTTCACCTGCCGCTTTTTAGCGCCCCGATGCCTGCACGGATACGGGGCGGTCCGATTGTCAGAATCGGACCGAGGCCACGGACCCCTCGTCGGCGATTCGCCGGAAGAAAACCTGTGGAACCGGAAATTCGAGCCCTGGTTTATCCGGTCTCAAATTTCCAATCTCAAATTTCGTTGAATGTGGCCATTGCGAGGTTCCCGGCCCGGCGTTGAGGCGCTGTCATTGCGACCGCCCCGGCGCTCCGAGGCAGGGCTTGCCCGCCGAAACCTCGGTGAAGGCGGGAGGAATCTCGGCGTAGCGCGTCGGCGCGGCGCCGCCAGGACCGGGCGATGTGGCGCGAGCATCCCGGCTTCGGTGGTCGAAGCTTCAGCGTTGATGTGGCGTCGGGCTTTAGCCCGGCACATCATGCTTCAGCGTTTCGGGGGTCGGAGCTTCAGCTCCGACAATAAGCCGCAGCAGGAGGGGGGCTTCAGCCCCTGAAGCAAACTCCCGCGACGGCGTTGAAATAGCGCCTAATCCGACTTCCCGCCGCCCTGCGGCGGCAAATGAATCCCCGCCTGCGCCGCCATCTGCGCCTGCCCTTCGGGCGGCAAATCCTTGAAGTTGATCGACTCCGATGGCCGCGGTTCTTCGGGCTGAGCCTTGGCAACCGGGCCGGCCTTGGCCGCGGCGCCGGCCGCGTTTTGCTCGGCCATCTGCTCTTTCATGAACTCTTCGTGCAGCATGGCGTGCGCGCGCACGTTCGCCCATCCTTCCGGATTGTTCACCTTGGCCAGTTGCCCGGCGTCGGAGGTGAGCCAGTGCTTCGCCGTTTCCAGTTCCACCTGGTGGTTGTCGGCGAATTTGTCGGGAACCAGGCTCGGCAGGAAAATCGTCTGCCCGGTCGCGGGATCGATCTGCGCCACGGGCTGCGATTCGAGCAGGAGGACGATCTCGCGCATTTGCTTCGCCCGCGCCGCCTCGCCCGGAATCTGCAGATTGGGCAGCCCCAGAAGCTGCTTCACCAGCGCCAGGTTTTCCGGCATGGCGAGCGTCTGCTCGATCGACGGATCCTTCATGCTCATCAGTTGCAAGAGCACGCCGCGCTTCTGATTCCAGAGCGTCGGGAACTGATCGTCGGATTCGGGCCGCGAAAGGATGTTGCCCTTCAAATCGGCCAGGCGAATCCATTTCGATTCGAAATCGGCCGCCGCGCCCATCAGGGGAATTTCCACATCGGTGCTGCGGTTTTTGCGGAAGCAATCGACCGCCAGCATCATCATATCGGCCTGAAACTGCCGCATGCGCCGCCACACCAGGCCGAGGCGGCCCATCGCCTGATCGCGCGCCATCGCGTAGCCCGAAGCCGTTTTCTGCCCTTCCATCGAGCCGCCGAAGAGCGCCGGAAACGCGCCGGTGAGGAACTGCGCGATCGGGCCCATCAGCTCCTGCGCGTGCTCGACCAGATCGGGAGGCACCTGCGCGGGCGGGGGAGTGAAGAAGCTGGCGCCCAGTGGCATGCCGGGCCGGGGTCTTGCGGGATAGACGGCGCCGGGTTCGGCGGTCTGGTATTGCGTCGCTTCGACGTCGATCGCTTCCGGATCGACGTAGATCGGCGGCACGCCGAAGTCGTAGGTCTCCATCTGGAGATTGGTCAGCGTGTTGAAGCGTTCCTGGACGGAAATCAGCGAATCGCCCAGTGCCGGGCGGCCGGTCGATGATCCGTCACCGGGCAGTGCGTGCATCACGCGCCAGTGGTCGTCCATCGATTCGTTGCGGCTTTCGAGGTAGGCGTCGCCGGCGAAGGCGACGTAGCAGCCCTCGGGGAAGAGCTCGATCAGGCGCTCGCGTTTCTGCTTGTCGGCAACCAGGTAGAAGGCCCAGGGCCGCATCCAGGTGCGCTGGTAGGTAATCAAGTTCTGGTTGATGTCGCCGCCCTGCGTGAACGGACCGCCTTGCGATTGCGAGAGCCGCGCCAGGCGCTCGTACTGCTGCGAGCCGTCGGGCACGACGGGCGGACCGATCTTATCGGCCGCGTGCGGATAGGCGGCGCGCAGGCGCGCCAGATGCGTTTCCATGTTCCATTGCAGGTAGGGATACTCGCGCTGCTCGCTGGCCCAGGGCGGCGTTTTCAGTTCGAGCGCGCCCACCATCGTCACGACTTCCTGGCCGTTGGGCACGTTGAGCGTCCCGGTCACTTCGGGGACGGTGATCATTTCGGGCGGGAGCCATTGCTGCGTTTCGAGGAGCGCCCCGCACTCGGGACAAAACAGCAGGTCGGAGGGCACGGCTTCAGCCGTGCCGCCAGCCGCCCCGGTTCTGCGGGGCTTTAGCCCCTGAGGAGCGGGTGGCACAGGCATCGCTGCCTGTGAGCCATCTATTGTCATTGCGAACCCTGGCTCAGCCGGGGCGCCGCCCTTCAGTGAGGGCGGGAGCAATCCTGATGGGGTTTCGGGTCCTGTCGAGGAAATCTTTCCAGCTTCCTCATTGGTTCCGGGGGTCGGGGCTTCAGCCCCGACAAAAGCCCGCGTGGAATCAGGGGCTTCAGCCCCTGAAGATAGCCCGTCGCGCCGCGCCACGCGCCTGACCAATTCCTCCGGGGTTTCGGCGCCGCATTCGGGGCAAACCAGCCGCGCCGGACGAATCTGTTTCTGGCGCGCCTCGATCTTCGGCTCCGGGTGCCAGCCGAAGGCCTGGCCATCGACCACGTAGCGCACATACGCGCCCACCTTGCCGCCCACCCACAGATGAAAAGCCTCTTCGGCCAGGCGCTGCTCCATATTGTTGTTGCGCTCGACCAGATCGGCGATGTCGGTCGCCGCCTTGGACGTCGCCAGATCCAGCTCGCTCGAAGGCGATTTCGGCAGGAAGCGCACGTGCGGTGTCGATTGGCTCAGCACCGAAACGATCGACTGCCCGAACGCCTGATAAATGTTGGTGACGAATTCGTAGCGCGGCATGTCCTCGATCGAAGTTTGTTCGGTGAATTTCTGCTCGAAGGGCAGATGCCAGTTCTGGTCGCGCTCGTTCCACCACAAATAGTGCAACCCGCGCCAGAAGTAGTGCGCCTGCTTCACGCGCCGGATCTCCTGCCGCCGCGCGATGTCGGATTCCTGCGCGATCTGCCGGACCAGTTCCTGCAGCGTGCCGCGAAGATCGTCGGGCAGTTGCTCGTTGTTGGGCCCGTAGGGATGGGGCTCGCCGGTTTCGGCTTGCGCGCGGGCGTCGGGGCCTTCGGCCGCGGTCACGTCGCCGCGCGGCAGAACGGGCTCGCCCTGTTCGGGGATCGGCCGGTTGTCGGGCGGGTCTTCTCGGTAGGAAAAGGGATTGGTTGACATGCTGGGTAGCCGCTCTCCAGGAATCGCGCGAGGTGCGCCTTGCCGCCCGCTAGGATCTAAGGAATGGTCTGAAACTGCTGCGATGCCGCAGGTGTCGGGGCCGAGGGCCCGATGGGCTCATTCGCCAAGAATGCTTTTTGGAAGGCACGGTTTCATCCGTGCGACACCCAATTTGTCATGAACGCGTTTGTGGAAGGGCACGGCTTCAGCCGTGCCAAAAGCAGGGCCCCATCCAGGCGGCTTTAGCCGCTGCGGGCCGAAAACTTGGTTCACGCGCAGACCCTTCAGCATCGCAGGGCGCGATGCTGCGCCATATCGGGGGTCAGGGCTTCAGCCCTGACAAATAGGCGCTCGAAATCAGGGGCTTTAGCCCCTGAAGCTCGTTCCTGGCGGCCGGTGCGATGCTTCGTTGCAATTGAGAAGCCTGCTGGTGCGAACTGCACAGGAGCGCGCCCTGCGGTCGTCCGCGATGTCGTGCTCTATCGGTAGGGACACCTGGTAGCGGCACCCCGTAGCGTCACCCCGTAGCGACACGATGTTCGCGGGATTCGCGCAAAGCTCAATCCTGGTGTCGCGAATCGCCTGTCCGTTGCATCGCACTCAGGGGGCCGGAGCTTTCGCTCCGGCACAAGGCCGCGCTTTTAGACGGGCTTTGGCCCCTGAAGGCCGGCTGGGCATAGGCAACGAATTTAGGGACTCGGCATACAGCCCCGAAGGGCGGATCGAAGCTTTGGCACGCAGGCGTTCGCGAGCGGCCCCGAGGGATCGGGGCCGGACGCCGCCACTTTGCTCGAGGGCGCCCGCCATCGCAACGGCGGGTACTCGGTTCATGCCCTGCGAGCGGGACCGCGCAGGCGGGCTCGCTGTGCAGGAATATGAATCTCATATTTTGGTTGGCGATTCCAGCGGAGCTGATATGTAAACATTTTTACATCGCCCAAAATATTTCCGACGCAACAATTCGTTGCCACGCGTGCGCGCGACCGCGCGGCGCTTGCATTGTTGTTCGGAAACTTTCCCGATCAAATTATTCGACGCCGTTCGGTGTGCAGGTCAGGTTAGCCCGCGACCTGGTTTCACTGGGTCCGCGGTGGAGCAGTTTGAGTAAAGAGGCGCCCGGAGCGACGAACGGGCAATGGCATTAGGAGCCTGGCGCATATCCTGGGTAGCCTGCCGCCCGCGACTTTGCCGGCGGGCATGTGCGGCGGAGCAGTTTGAGTAGAGAGGCGCCCGGGCCGACGAACGGGCAATGGCATTAGGAGCCTGGCGCATATCCTGGGTAGCCTGCCGCCCGCGACTTTGCCGGCGGCATGTGCGGCGGAGCAGTTTGAGTAAAGAGGCGCCCGAGGCGATGATCGGGCAATGGCATTGGGAGCCTGGCGCATATCCAGGGGTAGCGTGGTGCCGGTTCTGGTGCCGGTGTGCTCCAGGTCCGCCGCATCCCGCCACCGCTCCCCGCACTCCCAACTCGTTCTATTTCTGCGTCGCGCCTCCAAGTCCCAGTGTCACAACGTCCATCAAGCAGATCCAAAGTCTGGTGGCCTACCGGTTAGCCGACCCCGGAATACCTGTGGAGTGGCCGATAACGGCGCGGTACTTTGTCGCTGGAGTGGGTTCTGCTAGCCTGGGACCTTGCGGAGAGGTGTCCGAGTGGTTTAAGGAGCACGCTTGGAAAGCGTGTAGCCTGGTAACGGGCTCGCGGGTTCGAATCCCGCCCTCTCCGCCATTTTATAAAACACGCATTAAAACCACATAAATGACTGCCTGCTTCCGCCCAGCTACGGCTTCTCCGGATTTCGGGGCGGCCGGGATAACGGCCAGCATTTGTGCCCCAGAGAACTAAAATTTAGGTTGGCGTTAGCGATGCGCAAAACAAGTCCCGGCAATACGCACAGGCAGTCTCAGCCTTGATTGCGTGAAAGTAAACGCTGAGATGGGTCTGCTTCTCACAACAGTTTCTTCTGCACGACTCAAGTGGTCATCGAACGTTGATTTTGGATAACTGTGGTTTTGAGCGGGTCAACCAGTTCGCCGCCTAATCGTTCGGCGAACGAGCCGAGCAGCGTTTCATCGACTAGATACCGCTCCGGGCCATCCGGCAATTGGAAACGGCGCCCCTGGATACGTGTGAACTGGTTCTCCATCCCGATCAAGGATGCGACGCGGCAGAAGAAGAGCTCGCCAGGCTTAACAACGCGCCAGGTTCCAGCAGTATGGACTCGAAGTGTGCATCGTCACGGGCGAAATGGAGCACGGCGCTACTGATGACCACATCCGCGCAGGCATCGTCGAAAGACATGTGCTCGACGGCTTCGACTTGAAAGTTCGAAGCCGATACCTCATCCGGCGTCCAACATGCGCATCCCGAACGAGATGAGGCCTTTTAGAAGCTGGTCGAAAAGATGGATGTCGATCTGGCGGAATTGCTTCTGGAGTGGGGGCATGGGTGCTTTTAGAAGCCTGGCCAGGATGCGAGAACGCGTCAAATGTCTAGTCGCTGATTATACAGGATGTTTACCGGGGCAAGTTCCTTGCCAATCAATCTGGGAGCTGGAAGTAGATTTTTTAGGTTTTTTCCCCGATTGGGAGTGGCTGGCGGCCAATTCGTGGAAGCAGCCTTCTAAGAGAGTATGGCCGAGAAGTGAATGGATTTTCGCGCTCCCGCGCGCTGGACATTGGACCCCTTCCGCAGCCGATTGCATGTACTTGATAGATAAGTGGTTATAAACATACTGAACATTTCGGTTTGGATGCATCTTTTCTTCTTTTCATAGCATCTGAAATCTAGTATTGTACTTGCGCCCTCAGGTGTGTTTTCTCTGTCTACCGGCGCTGGGAAGTTCGCTATTCTTCCAGGATGGGCCAAATTGAGTGTCGCATGGGCTTGAGCGACCGAGGGTAAACTGCGGGATTTTGCCAGGAGAAGACGACGTGCTGGAACTCGAGGATAAGCTCGAAGAGGGGGACCGGTTGCTCGACGTAGAGGAGCAGGAGGAACTGCGCTACGGCCATGCTCCCGAGTTGCCGGAGGCCGAAAGCGCCGAGCCGGACGAAGAACTGGAAGTCGCGGCTGCCGCCGCCAAGACCGAATTTACGGAGGATCCGGTTCGGGTGTATCTGCGCGAGGCGGGTGCTGCGCGGCTGCTCACGCGGGAGAAGGAAGTTGTCATTGCGAAGCGGATCGAGCGCGGCCAGCGGCAGGTGCTCCAAGTCGTCTCTCGTTCCCCGCTCGTATGGAATGAACTCGTTCAGGTCGCCGAGGGGCTGCGCGAGCATCGTCGATTGATCCGAGAGGTTGTGCAGTGGGACGACGATGAATTGAACGAGAAGAAACTGGAGAAAAAGACTCAGCAGACTCTGCGACTGCTCGATCAGATTGCCGAGCATCGGCAGGCAGTTACCCGGTCTGCCATGCATCTTACCCGGGCGGGAAAAGCGAACTCCGCTCGCCGCCGGCAGGCACGTTTCCGGCTGGGCCGGCAAGTGGTCGAGATCAGCCGGTTGGTTCGTTCGCTGGAATTGACGCATTCGGAAAGCGCGCGTTTGGTATCTCTGCTCTCGAGGGCGGCCGAAGAGGCGGGCCGGCTCGAGCGCGAAATGAAGCAGATGGAGAGGCGCGTTCGTCAGTCCAAGGGAGAGCACGCGGCCGAGGCCCGGCGCGAGTTGCGGCTGTGCCGCGAAGAGTACAAGCGGCTGGAAGCGGAAACCGGAACCCCGGCGGTTCAGCTCGAGCGGGCCATCGCTCGCGTGAAGCGGGGCGAGGCGCTGGCCTTGCAGGCCAAGAAGGAACTGACCCAGGCGAACCTTCGTTTGGTGGTTTCGATCGCGAAGAAATATTCACAGCGCGGGTTGCATCTGCTCGATCTGATTCAGGAAGGCAACATCGGGTTGATGCGAGCGGTGGACAAATTCGACTGGCGCCGGGGATATAAATTTTCCACCTATGCCACCTGGTGGATTCGCCAGGCGATCACGCGTGCGATTGCCGACCAGGCTCGCACGATCCGCCTCCCCGTCCACATGGTGGAGACGCTGAACAAAGTAGCCCGCACCTCGCGGGAGTTGGAACAGAAAATGGGCAGAGCCCCGAAGGCCGAGGAGATCGGCAAGCGGTTGGGGCTGAAGACGCAGCAGGTCCAGCAGGTTTTGAAAGTCGCCCGCCAGCCCCTTTCGCTCGATGCGCCGATCGGTGAGGATGAAACGCGTTTGGGCGATTTCATCGAGGACAAAGAGGTGCTTTCGCCGGCCGATCGCGTCGTCGAGCGGAGCCTGAAGGAAGAAACCGCCGCTTTGCTGAAGACGTTGACGCCCCGTGAGGAAAAGGTGATGCGGCTGCGCTACGGCCTCGACGACGGACAGGAACGGACTCTCGAGGAAGTCGGTGAATCGTTTGGCTTGACGCGCGAGCGGATTCGCCAAATCGAGGTTCAAGTCCTGCGCCAGTTGCGGAACCCGAACCGTTCGGGGAAACTGCGGGCCTTCCTGCGGACAAACTGATTGTCACGAATGGAGTTCGAACGGGGGCGCGGCCCGGTTCCGAAGCAGCCCGCCCCCAAGCCCCAGACCGGGTTTCCCTATAGTTTGTAGCCGATTTTCCTCAAAAATTGCTTCCGCTGTGCGGCCTGCTCGGTCCCCTCGACGCCCTTGGGCGGAAATCCGTCCACCACGCCGACGACCCCGCGCCCCTGCTCGGTGCGGGCGACGAGCACCTCTAAGGGATTCGACGTCGCGCAGAAAATCCGGCATACCTCGGGACAGCGCTGAATTCGCTCCAGCACGTTGATCGGGTAAGCCTTCCGCAAAATCACGACGAAGACGTGCCCGGCGCCGATGGCGAGCGCGCTGGCCACGGCGGCGCCGCGCAGTTCGTCGTTGTTCGCTTCGACGCGCACCAGGCACGGACCGGATGCTTCGTTGAATGCGATGGCAAACTCGATCCCCGGAACGGTGTTGACCAGGGCCTCGTAGATGTCCTCGGCTGTTTTGATGAAGTGCGATTGGCCGACGATGATGTTGCTGTTCTCGGGAATGGTCAAACGAACCGATTCGAATTCCATGCGCCGGCCCCGGCTGGAAATATGATGCTCGCGGGTCATCGTAACATAGTGTTGCCCCGCGGGACCGGAAGCGCTTTCATTTCGCTACGGCGTGTGCTTCGATTGGATGTTGCGCAATGGCCGCGGGCCGGCGCGGCATGGGAGGGTCGATGAACCGCTGGCAGGGACGATGGGCATTGGTAACGGGCGCAAGCGCCGGTATCGGCTGGGCGCTAGCCGGGCTCTTGGCTCAACGGGGAGCGAAACTGGTTCTCACGGCGCGCCGGCAGGATCGTTTGGAGGAACTGGCTCGTAAGGTAGCCTCCGACCATGGCGCCACGGTTGAAATCTTCCCGGTCGATTTGGCGAAGCCGACCGGCGCCGCCGAGCTTTTCGCCTTCACGGAGGGGAAGGGAATCGAAGTCGATTTGCTGGTAAACAACGCGGGTTTTGGCGCCTACGGCGAGTTTCATCGCCGCTCGCTCGATTGGTTTCGCGACATGGTTCAAGTGAATGTGGGGGCGGTAGTCGAGTTGACGCACCGGTATTTGACGGGCATGGTCGCGCGGCGGCGAGGCGACGTGATGATCGTGGCCTCGACGGCCGCCTTCCAGCCGGTGCCCTACATCAGTTGTTACGCCGCCACGAAGGGGTTCGATCTGCTCCTGGCCGAAGGACTGGCCGAAGAGGTGCGGCAATATGGCGTGCGCGTCATGGCGCTCTGTCCGGGACCGACGGGAACGGAGTTTCAGAAAGTGGCGAAACAGCCCGATCGGGCCTTTCGATTCGCCGAATCCGCGGAGAAAGTGGCGCGGACCGGGCTGGACGCGCTCGATGCCGGGAAAACCTATGTCGTCTCCGGCTGGTTGAACTATCTACAGGTGAATGCGGAGCGGCTGGCCCCGCGGGCGTTCGTTGCGCGGTCCGCGGCAGCCTTGCTGGCGCCGACCAGCGCCGACCAGACCGACTAAGGGCCGGGAACTTACATCGATTATTTGAACTCGCGCACGATCCGCTCGCGAATTTGGTCTCTGACCTTTCGGAAAACCGGCAGTTTCTCGTCAGCCGAGCCCGGTGCGGCCGCGGGGTCCTCCAGATCCCAATGGATCACCTTGAAGGTGGCGGGAAAGATCGGGCATTTCTCCTTGGCGTTCGAGCAGACCGTGACGACGAACTGCACGGGCTGGCCAAGAAATTGGGTGACGCTCTTCGATCGCTGCGAGGAAATATCGAGGCCCTCTTCCCGCATGACCTCGACGGCGAGGGGATTCAGGCTTTGTGGGTCGGTACCGGCGCTCATGGCTTCGAAGCGGTCGCCCGCCAGGTGACGAAGCAATCCTTCCGCTATCTGGCTTCTCGCGGAGTTTCCCGTGCACAGGAAGAGGACTTTGGGTTTCATGGGCCCGCCGGCCCAGGGGGTTGAAATACGTATACGCCTGAGCGCATGCGAGTAGACTAGCCTTGACATATATATACGTCAAGACATATATATAAGGCATGCGAACTGACCCGTCCCGTCCTCCGCACCCGGCGCCGGTCGAACATCTGCTCGGCGCTCTGGCCGACCGCACCCGGCTCCGGCTTTTGAACCTGATGAGCGGGCAGGAGATATGCGTCTGCTATCTGGTTGAGGTGCTCCGCACCAGCCAGCCGAAGATCTCGCGGCATTTGGCTCGCCTGCGCCAGGCTGGAATCGTCACCGCCCGGCGGGAGGGGAAGTGGATGCACTACCGCGTCGCGGGAGCGAAGAACCCCGCGGTAGCGCGCCTTCTGGAGCAATTGGAGCTCCTCTTTGCCGAGGATGCGCAGATGGGTCACGACAAGTTGCGGCTGGGCCAGACGAGTTGCGCGCCGCGCAAGTTCACGCGCCTGAGGCGGGCGCCGCCTCCGGCGCTGGTTGGGAGCGAGGATTTCAAGGGGCGAGCCTCCGCCGAGAGCGGAGAATGAGCCCAGCCATAGAAGCGGTGAACGGGGCGATTCCCTCCGGGGTGCAATCCAAACGGCTGAATCGATTCGAGCGGTACCTGACCGTGTGGGTTGGGGTATGCATGGTTGTCGGCGTAGGCGTGGGAAAGCTTTTTCCCGCGCTGACGGGAAGCCTGCGCTCGCTCGAGTTCGGCCGGAACAGCCAGATCAACGCGCCGATTGCGGTCCTGATCTGGCTGATGATCGTGCCGATGATGATGAAGGTGGACTTCTCGGCCATCGCCAGGGTCGGGCGCAATCCGCGCGGGTTGCTGGTAACGCTTTTCGTTAACTGGCTGGTCAAGCCGTTTTCGATGGCCCTGATTGCCTGGGTCTTTTTCCGCCATCTCTTCAGCACCTGGATTCCGGCGGCTTTGGCCGATCAATATATTGCCGGAACCATCATTTTGGCGGCGGCGCCGTGTACGGCCATGGTTTTTGTCTGGAGTTATTTGGTGGATGGAGATCCGGCGTACACGCTGGTTCAGGTCTCGCTCAACGATCTGATCATGCTGGTTTTATTCGCTCCGATCGTGCGCCTGCTGGTGAACGGGGCGGCGTCGATCGAGGTGCCCTTCCACGTGCTGCTCGATTCGGTGATCGTTTTCATTGGGATTCCGCTGGCGGCGGGCGTGATGCTTCGCTCCTGGTTGGTTCGGAAACGTGGGCGGGAATGGTTCGAGCGGAGCCTTTTGCCGCGGTTCGCCCCGGTCACGACCGCGGCCTTGCTGGTGACTTTGGTTTTTCTCTTCGCGTTCCAGGCCGATAACATCACCAGCCGCTACTGGGACGTGTTCCTGATTGCGATTCCCCTGCTCTTGCAAGTGTACTTCAATTCCGGTCTCGCCTATGGCCTGATGAAATTGTTCAACGTGCGCTATTCGATCGCCGCGCCGGGCGCCCTGATCGGAGCGAGCAACTTTTTCGAGCTGGCCGTGGCGACCGCGATTGCGCTTTTCGGGCCTGGATCGGGCGCGGCGCTAGCGACGGTTGTGGGTGTGCTTGTCGAGGTGCCCGTGATGCTCTCGGTATGCAGCTTTTGCAACCGCACGCGAAAATGGCTCCCGGCGGAGGATGCGGCCCAGGCATGAAGCCGGGCCGGCCAGTGGTTGTTGCAAAGAAGCCGTCTTTTCGGGCGTGAAATGAAACGGCCGGCCTTAGGACTCCTCCGATCCGTGGGCGGCCGATAGCTGTTCGATCACCGCGAGATCCTCGAGCGAGGTGACGTCGCCGGTGACGTTGCCCTTCTGAGCCAACTCGCGCAGGAGGCGACGCATGATTTTTCCGCTTCGCGTCTTGGGAAGCCCCTGGGCGAAACGAATCTCGGCGGGCCGGGCGATAGACCCGATGGTTGCCGCGACGTGATCGGAAATCTGGACCCGCAACTGCCCGGAGGGCGTTGAGCCGGACCGCAGCGTGATAAATGCAACGACCGCCTCTCCTTTGATCTCGTCCGGGCGCGCGACCACGGCCGCCTCAGCGACAGCGGCATGACTGACGAGAGCGCTTTCGATCTCCATGGTGCTGAGCCGGTGACCGGAAACCTTGATCACGTCGTCGACTCGGCCCAAAACCCAGAAGTAGCCATCGGCATCGCGCTGTGCCGCGTCGCCGGTGAAATAAACGCCCGGGATCCGGTTCCAATAGTCGCGGCAGTAACGCTCGTCATCGCCATAAATGGTACGCAGCATGCTGGGCCAGGGCCGCTCGATCACCAGGTAGCCCGTCTCGCCCGGGTTAGCGGGTTCTCCTTCTTGATTGATGACATTGGGGACGATGCCGGGCAAGGGCAAGGTCGCCGAGCCGGGTTTGGTTGGCGTCGCTCCCGGCAGCGGGGCGATCAAGATCGCACCGGTTTCCGTTTGCCACCAGGTGTCGACGACGGGGCAACGGCCCTTTCCGATCGTTTCCGAATACCATTTCCACGCGGCGGGATTGATCGGCTCGCCGACGCTGCCGAGCAGTCGCAGGCTGGAGATGTCGTGGCGGTCCACCCACTCGCGTCCCCAGGCCATGAAGGCGCGGATCGCGGTGGGCGAAGTGTAAAGAATCGTGACGTGATGGCGCTCGACGATCTGCCAGAAGCGGTCTTTTGCCGGGTAATCGGGCGCGCCTTCGTACATGACGACGGTGGCCCCGTTGGCGAGCGGGCCGTAGACGATGTAGCTATGCCCGGTGACCCAGCCGATATCGGCGCTGCACCAGTAGACGTCTTCTTCGCGCAGGTCGAAAATCAGCCGCATGCTCCAGGCGCATTGGAGCAGATACCCGGCCGACGTGTGCAAGACCCCCTTGGGCTTGCCGGTGGTGCCGCTGGTGTAAAGGATGTAGAGCGGCTGTTCGGAATCGAAGGGCAGGGCGGGACAATCGGGCGAAGACTTGGCGTCCAGGTCGTGGAACCAGAGGTCGCGACCGTCTTTCCAATTGACCGGCTCGCCGGTGCGGCGAATCACGATGGAAGATTGGATCGTAGGGCAGCTTTCGAGGGCCTGGTCCGCCGTGGCCTTGAGCGGCACGGTTTTGCCGCGCCTGCGGCCGCCGTCGGCGGTGACCAGGAGCTTGGCCTTGCAGTCGCGAATGCGGTCTGCGAGCGCCACCGAGCTGAAACCGCCGAAGACCACCGAATGCACGGCTCCAATCCTCGCGCAGGCGAGCAGGACAGTCGCCAGTTCGGGAATCATTGGGAGGTAAATGGCGACCGGATCGCCCGGGCCAATGCCCATCGAGCGCAGGATGTTGGCGAAGCGGCAAACGCACGCGTGGAGTTCGCGATAGGAAATCGAGACGGTTTCCCCGTCTTCCGATTCCCAAAGGATGGCGGTCTTGTCGCCGCGCTTGGCCAAATGGCGGTCGACGCAGTTGTAGGAGACGTTGAGTTTGCCTCCGACGAACCATTTCGCGTGCGGAGGGTCCCACTCGAACGTCTTTTGCGGCGGCTCGAACCAATCGAGAAGCTGCGCCTGTTCGGCCCAGAAACCTTCCGGATCATCCAGCGCCCTCTGGTAGAGCTTCTTATATTCCGCCATCGAACAGATTCGAGCCTTCTTGCTGAACGCTTCGGGTGGCGGTGTCGGCTTTTCCTCGAGGATTTGGCGGCTGACTTCTTCCATTGGCTCCTCCCAACAGCGCGGAATTGCATGTCGGACGGTTAATAACTTAGGGCAGCAGTTCCGTCCGGGTCAAGAAATTCCCGGTCTGCCTGGAGAGATGGCGGCTGTGGAACTCCTGCCGCCCGGCGAATTCGTCGCTCGGCATGCAGGCGGTATTGTAGTCGACCTCCTGTCGGTACGGGTAGTAATCGGCATTCCCTCGGCTACGCTCGGGATAAACTCCGCAGACGGCGCCGCTGGAGTCCGTGACCACGCGAGTCGAGCCGAGAACATCGGCGAAATAATAGTACACATTGCCGGAGCCGTCCCGCTATGCCGTCCTGCGACCGGAAAATTCAGCTCAAGAGCACCACGTTTGGCCGTTGATCGGCCGCCCATTTTCTGATGCATGTTGAGAGTTAGTTTCCGGCAGAATCTAGCCCGCAGGGGAAGGGAGATTTTGCCGTGAAGAGGAAGCGCTTTTCTGTGGAGCAAATTGTCGCGATGCTGAAGCAAGCCGAGGTG
>DATLSU010000071.1:0-5527 GCA_035533975.1 Patescibacteria group bacterium | reverse complement strand
TACATGAACTCTCCGAAGAATTCACTGCGCTCTGGAACCGACTGCAGGCTCTTTACCTCGATGCGGCAGCAGGGTTCATGTTTGTGCATGCCAATGTGGAGGCATACCAGAAAAAGGCACGACAATATGTAGAAGGATCAGAGCTCGATTCGGAAGCGTTTCAGGATACGCGGAGATTCGACTACACGAACATATTGCCGGACGGCTTCGTCACGTCGGCCATCCATCAGTCCACGCAAGGCGAGGCGAAGGAGCGGAACAAGTCTGGTGGCCAAAACTTCATCATGATGGCTCAGCTATGCATCGTCTCGTTCTACGATTTCTGGGAAGAATATCTCCGCCGCGAGTACGCGGTCGCGAAAGGAAAGCTGGCCCGCGAGGAAAAGGACGATGACAGAATCAAAGAGGCGGTTCGGCATCACGCCAGACACGATATCTGGGGCGACCTCTACTATTTTCGCACCTCTATCGTGCACAAGCTCGGCGTGGCGAATTCGGACGTCGCGAGGTGTCGGGTTTTCCAGTGGTTCAAGCCGGATGACGAAATGAATTTCACGCCGGCGCAGATGCGCGAAATTTTCCTTGCTCTCCTGGCGTTTCGAAACGAGCTTTTCAGCGAGCAATTCCCTGAGCACTATATTGAAATACCTCCAGTGTGAGCTTCGAATGGATGCCTGGCCGATCGAGCGATGCCATCAAAAAGCTAAGGCGGCGTAGGCTGCTATCCAGCCTTTCCGTAACACTGGAATCCGCAGAAATGCGCGATTTTCCTTGGTTGTTAAGTGGGTTGCGGCTATAGGTGGATGTACCACGCGGGCGTGGCGAAATTGGTAGACGCAACGGACTTAAACCAGAAAATTGAGTGCGCGCGGGGAAACCCGCGATGCAGAACTGCTCAAAGTCGGGGAAACCTTTCACATGGCAATCCCGAGCCAAGCCCGGAAACGGGAAGGTGTAGAGACTAGACGGGCAGCACCTAAAGCGACGGCTATGGTGAAGGGATAGTCCAGACCACAAAGCGCCCTGTGCCGAGAGGCGCAGCGGCGAACGCGGCGAAAGCCGTAGTGGTATGAAAATCCGTAGGGCCGAAAGGCCTGTGCCGGTTCAAGTCCGGCCGCCCGCACCATCTTCCTTTCTCCACATGAGAATCTTCAAGTTGTCGGGAGCGCTGGACGGCGCTCCGGAGCCGGGCCGAACGGCCAAACGGCGACAGGCACGACAAAGCTACGGGACCGTTGCGCGTGCCGCGTCGAACACGGATCGGACGATTCCTGGGTTCGACATTTCCTCATTTGCCATCAGCAGTGCGGGCGTTGCGCTGTGTGCGCCGCCGATCTTTCCTATCGGATGTGTGAGCACACAGTCGATATCCGTCGTCTCGTTTCTAGATGAGCCTGTCGTTTCTGCCGCGCACTGCCTCACGTCAGTTCCAGCCTGTCATTCTGCGAGAACGGGTCAATGCTGATCCGAAGCGCGTGGACTGCCGCCGTCGGCACCTTGCGGTGGTTGACGGTCTTCATCCGGATGAAGCCGACCGCTTCGAGCTTGCCAAGCGTCCGCAGGACGTTCGGTGGCTTCCGGCCAGTCATTTTTGCCAGTTCGGCAACCGACTGCGGCTTACGGTCCCGGATGACGGCGAGCAACTCGCGGTTCTTAGGGGTCAGAAGGCGCAGGAGAGTCTCGACCGAATCAAAGCTCATGTCCGCCGCGTCTTTCGGTGCCGCCATCTTGCCGGTGGCGACCGCCTTCATTTCCTTCCTCAGACCGGCATGGCTCTGGATTTTCACTTCTTTCATCGCTTTTCTCCTTCGTTGTCCTCGACGGCCTCGAACGGAACCCCGCGCTCCGTGAGCACACGTTCCACCTCGTCGAAGAAATCGTCTATCAATGTCGCCGCGTTCTTGAACGCGTAAGGCCTCCCGGGGTCGTCTTCTGTCCGGTGCCAGTGGTCCGTCATGACGGCGCGCTTCTTGTAGCGTCCGCCCGCCGACGGGACCGAATGGGCGTTGTCAAAGCCAACAAGCCGCGTGTTGTCTGGACCGTGGAGCGTGAACGAATAACTGAGGCCATGGGGACGCGCCGAGGTTGTCTCAACCCGGCGAATCTCGAACTTGAGCCAGTAGCCGCCTGCATACCTGTGGACACGTCCGTCGAAGGCAAGCAGGAATTCCAGCGTATGTTCATCTGTCTTCTTTACCACAATAGTATCATATCCTCATATGATATATTCTACGTGCTTTCTGCATAAGTGTCAAGGAAGTCCGCCGCGAAGGGCATAGGGACAGCCCGCAGAGCGACCAGATAAGGCGGGCTTTCCGCGCAGCGGCGAGCGCGAAAGCCGTAGTGGCATGAAAATCCGTAGGGCCGAAAGGCCTGTGCCGGTTCAAGTCCGGCCGCCCGCACCATCTTCCTTTCTCCGCTTGAGAATCTTCCAGTTGTCGGGAGCGCTGGACGGCGCTCCGGAGCCGGGCCGAACGGCCAAACGGCGACAGGCACGCCAAAGCTACGGGACCGTAGCGCGTGCCGTGTCGAACACGGATCGGACGATTCCCGGGTTCGACATTTCCTCATTTGCCATCAGCAGCGCGGGCGTTGCGCTGTGTGCGCCGCCGATCTTTCCTATCGGATGTGTGAGCACACCCGATGACGACATTCCCTTCTGTATCCAAGCCGGGTTGCGCGGCTGCCTGCTGGAGGCCGCAGCGTTGACGAATGCGATCAGCGGGAGCCGTTCACCGGAGCTTCCGTAGTTGTGCAAGCAGGTTTTTCGAATGCCTTTTCCGCGCGCCCGTTCTTCTCGGGAATGATGGCGTGTCCCTGTTTGTGAGCGGTGGTTTTCCGGCGTTGTCAGCAATCCATCTCCTTCAAATAATTGCACCCCCCTTCGTGCATGTTCGTGCCCCCTGCCATACGCGGTCGCTTCCCGCGTCAACAGGAAGCCTCGGTTCCCCCTGAAGGTCTCCCCCAATTTTCCTGTGTGACGCTGCACCCGCTGCTGGCTCGTCGGAGGCATCGCCCGAAAGGGTAATGCAAACGAAGGAGACTAAAAATGACAACGACCACTGAAAACCAAACGACCAAAACCAAACAGGTTCCCGACTTCTACATCTTCGAGAACGGAGCCAAGGGCGAACAAGGCGGCAAACCCGCAGGCGCAGCCTTCGCCCACAAGAAGGGCAACGGCTTCACCCTCCTGATCGCCGGCAAGCGCTACGCGGCCTTTCCGCCGAAAGCGAAAGCCGCTGTGCAACCCGAAGCAGCGGAAGGGAAGAGCGCCTAAGGGCGCTCTTTCTTTTTCTCGATAAGGAGAATCATCATGACCGAATTATTCGCTCAACCCTACGACATCAGCGCCACGGGATTTTATTTCGACAGCGCGGAAGATTACGCGGAGAAAGCCGCCAAAAACTTCAATCCCTACGGTCAGATCGTCGAAGAATACGAACTGCAATTCATCGACGGCGAGAGCATCGACTCAAATCTGTTTCACGCGCTCGGCGTGAACCAGTGCAACTTCCCCGCCTATCTCGAAGCCTGCGACGCTTGGGACGACTTTCAGAAACAGAAAGTCATCATCGCCGTCGGAGAATGCGGCTACGCATTCACCCTCGGCGCCGACGATCCCGACCGCCTTGACGTGGACATCTACCCCGTCGAAACCTTGCGCGAACTGGCAGAGCGCTTCGTGGACGAAGGCCTGTTCGGCGAAATCCCCGCCAACATCCAGAACTACCTCGACTATGACGCCATCGCCCGCGACCTCGGCATGGACTGCAGCGAAACGACCATTGCCGGAACGCGGCTCGTATATCGTTGCGCGTGAGCGAGCGGGGCGCGCCCGTGCCACCTGCTCCGCCAAACCCCGACCGGCGATTGCCGGTCGGAACGCTTTGTTTTGGAGGCCGGGAATTACATCCCCGGGGGCTTGAACCTGGGCGTCGTCGTATATGCGCGGCGGACGTTTTCCAGCGAGATCGATAAAATCTCGTGCTCGTAGCTGCCCGGTTCTGTGCGTGACAGTTCCTCCTTGAGCCTCGCGTAAAGGGCGCTCAGTTGGAAGTTGGTTTTGTTGACCAGTTCTGCTGCGGTGATGACTCTCATGGTATCTCTCCTTTTCTTCTGCCCGCGCCGATCGCGGACTTCACGCAGCCGTGGAGAGCGACGGCCGCCTTGAGCTGCATCCACCATGCTGTGCATGCGCAACATGAGTGGACCGCAACGCAGAGAAGGAGCTTGATAAAGCTTGCAGCGCCCAAAGGCGCGCCGGTGCTAACGCTGCACCATCGAAGTCCGGAATCGGGGCGCCCTGAAAAGGGGGAGATCATGGATTTGAATCATTACCGCGCGGACACAATCAAAGCGGCAGGTCTCCAACGCGCTTTTTTCCGAGGTTCAGGGGCTGGCGTGTGCAATACTGCCGAAGCACTATCGCTTCTGGCGCCGGACGGACTACAGAGCATTCGGCCTTGTCTGCCATCGAGCCGCCTGCGGCGATGACCCGGGGACTGCTTACGATGCGCTTTCGCATGCTCTGTCTGGCTTTCGCTTTGGCGCTTGCGTCTGCGTCCGCCACCTGCCGCGCCGCGGCCATGAGCGACGGATGGATCGCCCACGCGCCAACGGTCGCGCAAGTGTTCAGGGACATCCGGGGCTCGAACGAAATCGATACGGCCGCACGGCAGGCCGCTGCGTTCGAAATCCTCCGCAATGCGATTCAGGTTTGGACCGGCGCGCTCGACATCAGGTCCATGCCGCCCCGCGCCGCAGCCAGGTTTCGGGAATACTCCCGCGCCTTCGGCGAGAAACCCTATGGCCTCAAATTCAACGACGGGAATTGTTCCGGCAAGAGCTGCATCCGGGCGCAGTTTTTCGAGAAGGAATACGCCTACAGCGCCAGCACGGATTTTATGCGGGAAGTGCTCGGGCGTTATTTTGCGCCGGAATACGTGGCGGCGCAGGTCAATTGGGAAATCGAGGCGCAAAGACGGGGTCAGAATCCCGTTTCCTCCGCCAGCTCGGGGTCTTCGGTCAAGCCGAATTCCTGGATCACCGTAAGCGCTGACGTTCTGGTTTACGGTGGCGGCGGTGTGCTCGTGATCGGGTTTCTCGGGTGGCTGATGTCGAAGCGGGAAGAGCCGGTCGATCCCCTTCCGCCGCTGAGCGAAAACTTCGGCACAGCCGCCTGGGCCGAACACCGGCTCGTCGAGCGTCGCGGGGAGAATATGTTCCAGGGCGTCAATTTCGGCAAAAGCAGCGGACCTGATATCCCCGCCAACGCTCCCGGTGCCCCCGTCACGTCATCGCCGGAAGCACATACGCTGATCGTTGCCCGCACGCGGGCGGGCAAGGGCACCCGCGTCATCGTGCCGACCTTGTTGAACTACACGGGGTCGATGCTGGTCATCGACCCCAAAGGCGAAAACGCGGCGATCACGGCGCGCACGCGCCGCGACCGGCATAAGCAGATGGTCCATATCGTCAACCCGTGGGGCGAAATGGAGAGCCGCTACCGGAACCTTGGCTTCGC
>DATLSU010000070.1:0-98731 GCA_035533975.1 Patescibacteria group bacterium | reverse complement strand
GCCAGTTCCCCTTTCACGCACTGTGCGATGACGGCCACCTTTTGCAACTCCCGTTGGCTCAACGTGAATGTCTCCTGTCTCATGGGGTGACATTTTCACGCGGCCGTTAAGGGGTGACAGAATTATCTGGCTAAGACAGCGTTCCACAAGACCGATTTACAGTCCGGCGAGGCGGGGTGTATACTGCCGCCGCCCAGGATGTCCCCATCGATAATTCGCCGAATACCGCTTCCAAATCTGCAAGTCCGCGTGCGTCCGAATCTGCCGGGAGGGGATCGTTCGTGATGACCCGAGCCTCGAAGATACTGGTGTCCACGTTCAGTGCTCTGTTATTGCTCCTGCTCGCGGGCCCGGGCGCGGCGGCCGAGCCGGGACCGCCGCCCGAGCGGCAAATCCGGTTTTTGCAAAACGTGCCCTATACCACCGGGCCCGGCGCCGACCCGCACTACCAGGATGCGGATCTTTATCTGCCCGTGGGAAAGAAGAACTTCCCGATGCTTTTCTTCATCCACGGCGGTGGATGGAGGTTTGGCGACAAGGTGTATCCGGGTATCCGGCAGATCGCGAACATCTGCTACGACATGGGCATGGGCGTGATGTCGATCAATTACCGGCTCCTGCGTCCCGGTAACGGCGTGACCTACAAGACGGAGATGCAGGATGTCGCGACGGCCTTTGCCTGGCTGCACAAGAACGGTCCCCGCTACGGGGCGAACCCCAATATGGTTTTCGTCATGGGCGGTTCGGCGGGCGCGCACTTGGCGGCGTTGTTCGGGATCGACCCGAGTTACGTGGAGTCGGTGGGCCTTTCGCCGAAAGACATCAAAGGGGTGATTCTGGCCAGCGGCGTGTACGATTTGGGCGGTACTTTTACCCTGGGCAACGCCCATACCCTGATTGGCAACCAGACGGCCGAGCAAGCCAATTCGACCGTGGGCCATCTGTCGCCGCTGATCACGAATGTGTTTGGCAGCGACCCGAAGGTGCTGGACGCGGCGAGCCCGGTCGATTACGTCGGCCAGGAGGGCAAAGATACGCCGCCCTATCTGATCTCCTTCTGCGACAACGATATTTTCACTCTTCCGCAACAGGCCATTGGTTTTTACGCCCTGTTCGTCGAGCACCATCTGCCCGCCGAATTGCTCGAACAGCCGGGCCGGACGCACCCGACGAAAACCTCGGGCATCGGCAGGAAAATCGCCGGGGCCGACGACGTCCTCGGGCCGGCCATGATTCGGTTCATGCAGTCGGTCAGGAACGGGACCTTCGCCGCGCCGGTGGATGCCGTTTATCCTCCCCCGGGCGCGAAAGAGCCCGCCGTGCGAACGGTCCAGAACCTGCGCTACTACGACGGGCCGGATTCGAGCGCGAAGTTCAACTCGCTCGATCTGTACCTTCCCGAAGGGGCCAGGAACGCTCCGCTGGTGTTCTTCGTGCACGGAGGCGGCTGGCGTTTCGGAGATAAAGATCATCCCACCACGCTGATCGACATGTTTGCCAGGATGGGGATCGGACTGGCCTCGATCAATTATCGCCTTACCCCGAAGTCCACCTGGCCGGCGCAGATCGATGACGTGGCGCGCGCCTTCGCCTGGGTGTACAAGAATGCGGAGCATTACGGAATCGACCGGAACCGCTTGATCGTGGCCGGCGGCTCGGCGGGCGGCCAGCTGGTTTCATTGCTCGCTCTGGACGGGAAATATCTGTCGAATGTCGGCGTGCCGGGCGGCGCGATCAAGGCCGTCGTATCGATCAGCGGGCTCTACGATCTGCCGGCATGGCCCCAGCCGGCCGTGCTTCCCAGCCTGGAGCAGGTGGCGTTTGGCAACGATACGGCGGCGCTCCGGGCGGCATCGCCCATCGAATACGTCAAAGCGTCTGCTCCCCCGTTCCTGATCACCTTTACCGATTGGGATCTGTTCATGGTCCGCGAGAATACCCTGGAAATGTACGACGTGATGCTTCACAAGGGCGCCCCTGTGGAACTGGTGATGGTTCCGAGCCGAACCCATCAGGGCATCAACGAGATCGGGAAAAGGGCCATGCTCGGCACCGACGCAAGCAGCCCGGTTTACGACATTCTAGGGCCGGCGATTGCGCGGTTCGTGGCGAGGGTGCTGCGTATCCCGCCGTCGCAAATCCTTTCGGCCTCGATAGGCAAATAGGGCTCGATAACTACCACACAGGTCCCAAAACAGCCGGAGGGAATGGGGCTGTCACTTTCGGGTGGTGTCGTGCGCTCGCGCGGTGGCGCCAGGGACGCGCCCGATCAGGCGGCCAGCCCGGCTATGGCCTGCGCCGCGACGGCCTCCCCGCGCCCGATCTCTCCCAGCCTTTCGTTGGTCTTGGCCTTCAAGTTGATGGTTTCGGCGGCAACGCCCAAGGCCCCGGCGAGCGCGGTCCGCATCGCGGGGAAATGCGGTCCCAGCTTGGGCCGCTCGGCGATGACAACGGCGTCGATCCAGGCGATTCGCAATCCCCGCTCGGCCAGCATGGCGGCGGTCCGCTCGAGAAACAGAAGGCTGGATGCCCCTTTCCAGCGCGGATCGGTGTCCGGGAAGTGAGTGCCGATGTCGCCCAAACCGCCGGCGCCCAGCAAGGCGTCGCAGATGGCGTGCGCCAGCGCATCGCCGTCGGAATGACCCACGGGCCCGCGATCGGCTTCGATCGCGACGCCGCCCAGGATCAAGCGCCGGCCCGGCTCGAGCCGGTGCACGTCGTAGCCGATCCCGACTCGGGAGATGGCCGGGGGCGTTTCATGGGAAGGGCTCATGGGGCGGTGCGTTCCTGCTCCAGGTAAAAGCGGGCCAGTTCCATGTCGGCGGGACGGGTGATTTTCATATTCCGCTCCGATCCCAGCACCACGTGGACGTCATGTCCCATGCGCTCGACCAGGGCCGCCTCGTCCGAGGCGGTGATGCCGTCGCGTTCGGCTTGGGCGAACGCCTCTCGAAGCAGTTGGGTGGAAAATACCTGCGGGGTTTGCGCCAGTACGATGCGCTCGCGGGGGATCGTCGCCGTAATCAGGGCGGCATCCTCGGGCAGGCTGGCGCGTTTGACTTCCTTGACCGTGTCGATGGCGGGCATGCCGACGATGGCGGCGCCGCACGAGCGCGCCTCGGCCACCACGCGTTCCACCATCTCCGGCTTCACGAAGGGCCGCACGGCGTCGTGGACCAGCACGAGCTCCACTTCACCGGAAATCTCCGCCAGCGCCCTTCCGACCGATTCCTGCCGGGTCTCTCCGCCGGCCACAACGCGCACGGGCCGATCCATCCGTTCCTGCCGGATTCGCGCGTTGAGGGCCTCGACATTTTCTTCCGGGGACGCGACCCAGAACTCGGTGAGCAGCGGGCTGGCCGCGAGCCGGCGCAGGGTGAAAATCAGGATCGGCACGCCGTCCAGTTCCTGGAACTGTTTCGGCGTTCCCGGGCCCATTCGTGTGCCCATTCCAGCGGCGGCGACAATGGCTGCGATCCGATTCATCGAGGGGCAAAAAGTGTACCGCATTCGCGGCCGGAAGGGGAGGGCGCATCGCGATCGGGGAACGGCAAAGGCAACGGCGTGGGCACTGCCGCGCGAGCCGCTCCGCGCGGCGATTCACAGTTGGAACGGGGAAGCGGATTCCCGGCGGGCTGGTTCGCGGCGATGGAAAAGTGAAGCGGCCTACTTCTTTTCCGGTCCGGGCTGGCTGGCCGCCGGGCTAGGGGGAGGGTTCGCATGCGCCGTGTCTTCGGGCCGCATCCCTTCCTTGAATTCCCTGATGCCTTGTCCCAGTCCTCGCATCACTTCGGGAATCTTCCTGCCACCGAAAAGAAGCAGAATGATAACCACCAGCAGCAGGATATGTGGCAGACTCAGGTCCATAAAACCTCCGGACGAGGGCAAGCGATTGCCCGCTCCCGTATGCTCACAGTATAACCCTCTCCTCTCCCACGCGTCGAGTTACCCTTTCGCGGTCCAGATATTCGAGCAGCGGGATGGCGTACTTCCGGCTGATTCCGGCCATCTCCTTGAAGGCGGCCACCGAAAGCCGGTCTCCCTTCCGCTGCTTGTAATCGGCGAGCATAGCGCGCAGCTTGGCTGCCGAGCGCGCGTGAACCAGAAGATCGTCGCTGATTTTCAGCAGCACCCGCTCGCCCACCAAAATCTGGAGCAGCTTCTCGGCTCGCTTGGGGTCGACCGGGAGCCGCGGGAGGATCTCCGCCAAACGAGGAGCGGCCAGTCCGGCCTGCTCGAATGCCCGTTCGATCTCGCCGCGAGCGCGTTCCTCTTCGGCGGTGAAAACGATTTTTCTTCCCGCGCGCATGACGCGGTCCGCCGCCAGGGCGACTCGTCCCTCCAGAATCAACCCGTCGAGAGCGGCCCGGAAAATTTCCGGCCGCTGGTTGCGGCCGGCGCGTTCGCGCAGTTCCTGCTTGGGCATTGCCGCGGCCAAGGGATTTGCACGGTGGAATTCTTCGAGCATGGATACGATGCGCTCGGCGCAAGCACCGACCGACTCCGCCGGCGCCATAACCCAGGGTTCGCGGCTGACGATCTTCACCGTCCCCGCCCCTTCCAGTTTTTCGGCCAGCGACTCGACGTCATTTTCCACCCACGCCGTCCGCGCCACCGCCGCTTCACGGGAGAGCCCGCCTGGCGCGGTCTTCACCAGGGATTCGAGAATTGCCTCGCGGCTGCCCGATTCGAGTGTTTGCAGAAGCGGCAGGATGGACCCGTCGCGCCGGCGGTGCCGCTGGGCGGAGTTGTCTAGAACGATCCCGCCACCGATGGTCGTGACCGGGGAAAACTGCCGGAGTATGAACCGATCCCCCGGCAGCAGCAGGAGCGGCTCGCGTAGCCGAAGTCGCGCGTAGCCGGTGCCGCCGGGTTCGATGGCATCCCGCTCGATCAACACCACCTCGCCCACCGTTTGGGCCGTACCCTGATGGAAATGCACGAGTGTCCGGTTCTTCAACGGCTTTGCCGAGCCGAGCATCTGGATTCGCGCGTCCAGTTGCCGGGTGGGGGCAAAGCGGCCTGGGCTCGCCAGCGCCATGCCTCGTCCGGCCGCCTCCAGTTCCATCCCGGCCAGATTGAGAGCGGTGCGCTGGCCGGCCACTGCCTGCTCCACCATTTCTCCGGCCGACTGAATGCCCCGGACCCGCACGCGCCTGCCTCCAGGCAGCAGTTCCAACTCGTCGCCGGTTTTCACCATCCCGGAGACGAGGGTCCCCGTGACTACTGTGCCGAAGCCCTTCATGGCGAAAGCGCGGTCGATCGGCAGCCGCGAATAGCCCGAACTCGGGCGCTCCGGCACGCCGGCCGCCGCTCGCAGCAGAAGGCTCTTCAATTCGTCGATCCCGGCCCCCGTCCGCGTGCTGACGGGCTGGATGGGAACTCCCTCGAGAAAGGAGCCTCGCACGAACTCCTCGATTTCCAGGCGCACCAGATCGCTGGTATCCCGGTCCACCAGATCGGCCTTTGTCAATGCCACGAGGCCTCGCTGAATGCCGAGCAGCCGGCAGATGTCGAAATGTTCGCGCGTTTGCGGTTTGATCGATTCGTCGGCGGCGACCACCATCAGCACCAAGTCGATGCCCCCGGCCCCGGCCAGCATATTCCGCACGAAGCGCTCATGCCCGGGGACGTCGACGAAGGCCAAATGGATCGCTTCCGTCTTGAGAAAGGCGAATCCGAGGTCGATGGTAATGCCCCTGCGCTTTTCCTCTTCCAGGCGATCGGGATGTGTGCCGGTCAGTGCTTCCACAAGGGAGGATTTGCCGTGGTCGATATGCCCTGCGGTGCCAACGAGGACGTTTTTCATCGAAAGGTGGCTGAACGGCTCCTGAAGCCGATCCTATTCGATCTGGCCGGGAACGTCACGAGCAATCAATCGATTGGGGCGCGTGGGGCGGGAATTCAAGAGCTGCCGGGAAGCCGCAACAGCTCGATCTCCACCGGGCATATACCTTGCTGGGCGAACCCCAGCAGCCGGGCAACTTCGTAGGAGACGTCCAGCCCTCGGCCGGGAACATAGGGTCCGCGGTCATCGATGGTTACCACCATGCTCCGGCCGGTGGAGGGGTTGGATACGCGGACGACCGATCCCAGCGGAAGACTGCGGTGCGCCGCCGTGGCTGCATACATATTGAATGTTGTCCCATTCGCGGTCGGACGGCCCTGAAATTCGCCTCCGTACCAGCTGGCAACCGCTTGCCAGCATTCATGTGGCTTCGGTTTCGTAGGAGTTCCACGCCCCAGAACAAGCTTGCACGCTTGCGTTCCCCTCTGCGGGGCTGGGGGCTGAGGTCCCCTGACCATCCCAGGCGCGAACAGGATGATCGCGGCGGCGCAGACTAGCGCCGACACAGTTCTGCGAGCTTTTGCCAAGCGTCTCATAGATCCCCAGGTGATAAGGAAATTATAAGGGACCCACATCGGCTGGGCAATAGGTTTATGTTAATAAGCGGCCACTTAACTCATTGATACTGTGTACCTTAAGTTCAGTAGCGAGCTTCTCAACCCCTTGAATCAGCTCCATACTGATACTAGGGTTGGCAAAATGTGCTGTGCCCACTTGAACCGCCGTAGCCCCTGCCAGCATGTATTCCAGCACATCCTCGGCGGTTTCGATCCCTCCAACTCCAATCACGGGGATTCGCACTGCTTGGCACGTCTGGTAGACCAGCCTAAGAGTAAGCGGTTTGATTGCGGGACCCGATAGTCCCCCGGAGACCCGTCCCAGCCGCGATTTCCGGGTCCTAACGTCCAAGGCCATCGCCGGAAAGGTGTTTGCGACCGTAAGCGCGTCGGCTCCGGCTTGCTCGGCGGCCCGTGCCACCAGCCCAATATCGGTTACCAGGGGCGAGAGCTTCACCCATAAGGGCCGCTGCCCGGCCCGCCGCGCCTCGCCAACCAGTTTTGCCGTTACCGCCGGGTCAATTCCGAATTCCCGTCCGCCCTCGTCCGTGTTCGGACAGGAGACGTTGAGTTCGTAGGCGGCAATTCCGCCTGCGTCCTCGAGGACCCGGATGACCTCGATGTATTCACTGATGGTTGAGCCGAAAACGTTGGCGATGACGGCGGTTCGATAGGAGCGCAGGGCTGGCAATTTCTCGGCGACGAACGCCCGCACGCCGACGTTCTGCAACCCCACCGCATTGAGCATCCCCGCCGCCGTCTCGGCCAGTCTGGGAGCTGGCGCCCCGGCCATCGGCTGGGCCGACAGCCCTTTCGTCACCAAGCCGCCCAGGCAGTTGAGGTCGGCCAGGTGTGCAAATTCCACCCCATAGCCGAATGTGCCGCTGGCGGCAATGATGGGATTGGCCAGTTCGATGGCGCCGATGCGGATGCGCAGGTCTACTCGCTGTTCCACGGCCTGCGCGTTAGTCTAGCATGGCTTAGCGGGCCGCGCCTGGGTGCGCTTTCCGGGAAGCATATGCTACGATGGGCCGCCATGCCGGTTGTTGTGAAAAGGCAATTGATGTCGGCCGCCGAAATGGACCGCACCCTACGGCGGCTGGCGCACGAAATCGTCGAACACACCGCGCAGGCCGACCGGCTCGCTCTGGTGGGAATTCGCCGCCGGGGCGTGCCCTTGGCGGAGCGCCTGGCGCGGGATATTGGGGGAATCGTCGGCCATCCGGTACCGGTGGGATCGATCGATATCACGCTCTATCGCGACGACCTATCGACCGCGGCGCCCCAGCCGGTGGTCCATGCCAGCGACATTCCCGCCGTCGACGATCGCGATATCCTGCTGGTCGATGACGTTCTCTACACCGCTCGCACGATCCGGGCCGCCATCAATGGGCTATTCGATCTGGGCCGCCCGCGGCGGATTCGCCTGTGCGTGCTGATCGACCGCGGGCACCGCGAGCTGCCGATCGAAGCTAGCTTTATTGGCCGCGTCGTGCAGACAACCTCGTCGGAGATCGTAGAAGTGCGGCTGCAGGAAGTCGATAGGGAGGAACGGGTCGTGCTGATCGACCGCGTTCCATAAAGGACCTTGATGCCCGAACGCATCGGCCACATGCTTGCCATCGAGCCTTTGCCGGCGGAACAGATCATTTTTCTCCTCGATCAATCCAAGCCGTTCCAGCAGATCCAGCGGCATCCTCTCAAGAAACTGGCCACGCTTCGCGGCAAGACCGTTGCCCTGGCTTTTTTCGAGCCTTCCACTCGCACCCGCATCAGCTTTAGCACCGCCGCCTCCCGGCTCGGCGCCGACACGATGTCTCTGCAGGCGGAATCCTCCAGCTTGAAAAAGGGCGAGTCGCTCATCGACACCGTTCATACGCTCGAGGCGATGAAGCCGGATTGTATCGTCATCCGCCACGCCGCCTCGGGAGCGGCGGATTTCATCGCCAGACGCGTCGCCGTTCCCGTGATCAACGCCGGCGACGGGCTCCACGAGCACCCCACGCAGGCGCTGCTGGACGCCCTGACCATTCGCGACCGCCGCGGCAGCCTGGAGGGCCTGGCCGTTACGATCCTGGGCGACATTCTGCACAGCCGCGTGGCTCGTTCGAATATCCACTTGCTTTCGAAATTCGGCGCCCGGATCACCCTCTGCGGCCCGCCGATGTGGCTCCCTCGCGAGCTCGATCTTCTGGGCCCGTGCGTGCGGCGCTGCTCGCGCATCGAGGAGGCCCTGGAAGGAGCCGACGTCGTGATGGCGCTCCGCGTGCAGCAGGAGCGGCTGAACGAGCCCGCTCTGCCGCCGGACGAATACATTCGCCTTTTTCAATTGACCCGTGCGCGCCTGGCTTGCGCCCGCCCTGGCGCCCTGGTTCTTCACCCGGGACCGATCATCCGCGGGATGGAGGTCGAGTCGGCGGTTGCCGACGGGCCGCAATCTTGCGTTCTCGAACAGGTGACGAACGGGCTGGCCGTTCGCATGGCGCTGCTCTACCTGCTTATCGTGGGCACGGGCGGGGTTGGCACGGGCGGGGTCGACGCGGGCGGGATCGAGGACTTACCCCATGCTTCTGATTAAGAATGGCCGCGTTGTCGATCCGGGGACGCGAACCGACGCCGTGCTCGATGTCCTGATCGACGGCCAGGCCATCGCGGATATTCGTCCCCATATCGAGGCTCCCGGCGCCGAAACCGTCGATGCCGGCGCGTGGATCGTTGCTCCGGGCTTCATCGATTTGCACTGCCATCTGCGGGAGCCGGGCGACGAGCCCTCCGAAACCATCCAGTCCGGCGCCCGCGCCGCCGCCCGTGGCGGGTTCACTGCCATTTGCCCGATGCCCAACACGCATCCGGTGAATGACAACGCCTCGGTTACGCGCTCCATCGTCGAGCGAGCCGCTTCCGTCCCGGTCCGCGTGTGGCCGATCGGCGCTGTATCGAAGGGAAGCCTCGGCGAATCGCTCGCGGAAATCGCGGCAATGAAGGACGCGGGAATCGTGGCCGTCAGCGACGACGGCCGTCCGGTGGCTACGGCCAAGCTCCTTCGCCAAGCCCTTGAATACTGCCAAGCGCTCGGCTTGCCGGTGATCGACCATTGCGAGGAACCCTCGTTATTCGCGGGGGCGGTGATGCGCGAGGGGCCGCGTTCGGTTCGCCTGGGTCTGCGCGGCATGCCCGCCGCCACCGAATCGATCGGGGTGGCGCGCGATGTGCAAGTTTCCGGCCTGACAGGAGGAAGGCTGCATATCGCTCACCTTTCCGCGGCCCAGTCGCTCGATCTGGTGCGCGGAGCCAAGCGGCGCGGACTGGCCGTCACCTGCGAGGTGACCCCGCACCACTTCACCCTCACCGACGATGAAGTCGTCTACGACAGCCGCTTCAAAGTGAATCCACCCATCGCCTCGAAGCAGGATCGCGATGCCCTTCTCGAAGGCCTTGCCGATGGCTCGGTCGATGCCATCGCCACCGATCATGCGCCTCACGAGCCGGCGAAAAAGGATGTCGAATTCGATTGCGCCGCTTTTGGAATGATCGGTTTCGAAACAGCCCTCTCGCTCGCGCTCGAGCAGCTCTATCATTCCGGCCGCATCGGCCTCGACCGACTGGTCGAACTTTTCACCACCGGCCCGGCTCGCGTTCTGGGCATCGCCCGGCAACTCGCCAAGGGAGAGCCAGCCGATCTGACGCTCTTCTCGCTCGACCACCCCTGGACTTTTCATGCGGAAGAGTCCGCCAGCCTCTCGCGCAATTCGCCGTTCGATGGCCGTTCGTTTCGCGGCGCGCCGATGATGACCGTCGTCGCCGGCCGCGTCGCCTGGCGCCGCTAGCCGCCGCCTCCCCGTCAAAGGCCCGGCCGGTGTAGCGCCGGGCTTTAGCCCGGCACTCATGTCTCGAAGATGCCGCCCTGAAGGGCGGCGCTACATGCGCGCCGCGCGGGGGACGCTTCGCCGCGTTCAGAACGACATGTCGTTCGGGTGTGGATCGGTCGGCGCGCTTCAGGCAGGCTCGCTGACGCGGGGGCCACGGCCGAGCAGCAGATCTCGTGCGTCCACGATCGAGCGAAACTTCTCGGGATCGCCTCCGACGTCGGGGTGATGGCGGAGGGCCGCCCTGCGGAATGCCGATTCGATCTCAACTTCAGAGGAGCCCGGCGGAAGGCCGAGCAGGCGCAAGGCAGTGGTTCGGGCGTCTTCCTGAGATCGCCTTTCGCCGTGCGCGCGCCGGCGGGATTTTTTTTGTTGTTTTGGCTCATGTACGGCCGCGCGCAAACCGTCCAGAATTCCGGAAGCAAGCCCGTGTGCTGATACGTACTGCTCCACAACCGCGAGGACGGCTTCGAGCGAAACGGACCGCAAGACCGGCGATGCGTGAAGAATTTCGACCCATTGCGTGCCGCTAAGGTCGAATGTCTCGCCCAAACAGACCGAATATTCGACTGCCTTCCAGCTCCTTGCGCCGTTTCCCCCGTCCTCGGGGATACAGAGGAAGTAAACCGTGCGTCCCGCTCGTTCTTTCGTCTTAACGAACATGCGACTGAGCTCGCTCGGCCTCGCGAAACGGGCGCTATTTTACATCGCCTCGGGACTGGCAGGGGGAAACGGTCAGGGTTTGGCCTTGCGCGCGAGTAACTGGCCGGCCTTGGCGGCTGCTTCATGCACCAGCAAGCCCATTTTGGGGTGGGAAGACTCGAAATCCACCGGAAGACCGGCGGCGGCTATGGCCGCCGAGCAGGTCGGCCCGATCGAGCCCAGAACGCAGTGGCCAAGCGCTTCGCGCAGTTTCTCCAAAAATCCTTGCTCGGAGGCTACGCGAAGGACGTGCTCGAGTTGAACGGCGTTGGTAAACAGGATCACGCGGGCGCGGCCCTCGACAATGGCCTCGATGGCATGACGCAGCGGCGCAACGTCTTCGGGCAAGCCCCAGCGATAAACGGGGACTTCCGATACCTGCGCTCCTCGTTCGCGGAGCTGGCGGAGAAAGTCCTGGTTCGGGACGCCGTATTCCTGCACGGCGATGCGAGTGCCTTTGAGCGGCATGTTTTGCGCGTTTCGCTCCCAAGCTCCCAGGATCTCGCGCCAGGTGTTGGGCTCGGGGGCGACGATGGCGACCGGAACATCGAGTGCGCGGAGCACCTTGAGAGGCTTGGGGCCGCGCGCCACGACGAAAAGCTGCGAAAGCGCTTGAACGGTCCGCTCGCGCGGATAGCGCGTGTCGAGTACCTGGATGAGGGTTTCGGCGCCGACGCCCGTCATGAAAATCACAGCGTCGAGCTGGCCGGCGAAAAGCCGGTCAGCGAAGGCTAAGGCGGCGGGATTTTCTTCGAGCGGAATCTCCCTCATGGAGGGAGCGACCTCGGGTATGCCGCCGTAGTTGGAAATCAGGGCCGCCATCTCTTTCGCCCGGCGGCTTTCAAATGCCGCCACCACCTGGCCCCCGAAATCCGCCGATTTTTGCACCGTGCCGTTCACGCAAACATTCCTTTGCCAGCGTATGGCTGGTACCGCATTTTAACCGGAAAAGACCGGAAGGAGAGAAATGCCTTGGCCAGTTCATTTGAGGGATTATGGCACGCTCGCCCGCCGGGTCCGGAGGCAGGCCTCACCGCGACGGTCCGGCCACGAGGCGTGCCACCCTGAAGGGTGACGCTACATTTTCGGCAGCCGTTGTCGTGAGCACGGGTGTAGTTTCCCAGACGGTGTGATTAGCACTGATTCGGTGAACCGATGGCCGGAGCCAGGCAAAGGCCGAACCCGTAAGATGCATTATGGTTGGACTGAAAATGGGGAAACGTCAATAACCATCCGGGTTTGGCCGCCTGCTGGCCGGTTGTGCTTCCGGTGCAGCCGGTTGGCGGTGGGCAGGATTTCGCGTCAATTTCCGGAGGAGAAATTCCTGGAGGAGATTAGCAGCAGCAGATTCGCCAATCCCGATTGCCGTGGTTTGGAATGCCAACGCCGCTCCATTGCGATTGGCCGCTGGATAGTAGAGGTCTGAGATGCCGCCGGCGGCCAGGCTCCCCAGGATACCTGAATAATCCGGCTGCCAACGTCCATTATCGCCCTTGCAGATCACGGAATTCGCGATCGCATAGAGAATGCGCGACCGGGTGCTGCCGCTTCCCTTGTAGAAATAGCGCGGGTCCTGTTTCAAGAGCGAGGGCAGCAGGGCGCCTCCGATGAACGTGCTTGCAACCACGTCGGCATAAGAGGCGCCGTAGCGCTTTCCGTAGCCCTGCGCGCCTTGCCCATATCCGCTGAAATCGTTTTGCGACTGTTCGATCCCCGCGACGGCTCCGGTCAATACGAACGTCACCGGGTCCAGCGTCGTCTTCCAGGCAAGCTCGAACTTTTGCTTCGGACTGAGAGGAACGGCATTCGGGATGTAGCTGACGTAAAAGTTTGGAATCAAGCCGAGAACGCGCTGCTGCTCTTGTACCTTGATCTGCTCTTCCGCAATTCGAGGTCCCACCCGCACCTCACTGACGGCGGCCGCAACGGCCAAGGTGATCTCGCCGGCGGAATAGGCTTCTCCCGGGCGGAGGGTTCCGGAGATCGTCTGAGTCGCGAAGCCCGCCGCTGTGATGGTGATCTCGAATGGACCGGAGGCGATGTTGGTAAAGGAGAATTGCCCGCCAGCTTCCGATGACACCTCTTGACCCGCGGATTGATTCCCACGTGTGAGTTTTATGCGGGCTCGAGCGACGGTGCCCCCGCTCGAATCAACCACCGTTCCGCTGATGCTCCCGGAAGATTGCTGTGCGGGCTGCCGCGGGCCGGTTGATTCCGCTGTTCCCGGCGCACCCGGCAGGCCACTCTTCGCTCCCGGGACGATCGGTGGCTGCTGCGATCGGGCCGGAGCGGAAAAGCCGCAAAGCAGGACGCTCAGGATTAGCCAGAACAGGCTTCCCGGAAGAAGGGTCGAACCCCGGGTGTTCCGGCCGAAGGTCTTTTTGCGCGAGCATTCTGCCGCAAAATGCAGGGCTCTTACGGAATTCACTTTTTTGGCCTTCTCGTCTTCCCACTCATCTCTGCGAGCTTTGACAGTGAGTCGTTGATCAAGGTTGCATGGAACTGTTTCCCCAACGTTCCCCCAAAGCTCGGGCCGGGCAGAGACTTGCGGCAGCGCCGTGGCGGAAACTCTTGAACCGGGGTTCCTTATTCACATTCACTCCCAAAACTTCGCCCAGTATATCGTCATCTCGCCGGCACCTGATTTGGCAGATGGTTCTAGAAGTACTAAGCGTGTTCGTTTCTGTGCACGAGCACGTCGGCCGGTCTGGAGTTGTTTTGTAACTATCTGATACTACAATGGATAGTTTCTGCCGCTGTACCGTTTAGGCACACTCGGTGCGCGAATTTCCTTCAAGCGTAATAGCATGTTGGTAACAGATGCGCGAGGAGGTGTTCGTTGGCCGGTTCATGGCTCGTGATTGGTTCCTTCGCTCTTTTCACTCTACTTCTCTACTTGGTCGGAACATATCTGGTGTGGATGCCTCGGCAGTGTGCCGTGCTGGCCGAAGTGTTTGCCGCGAGTGGAAATTTCCCCAGTTTGCTTCCGCGCTCGGTACGCGCCGCTGTTTTTGAGATGCGGCTGGTGGGCCTGCTTCTTCTCTCGGGCGCGCTGTTTTGCGTGAACCTTGCCGTGAAGCCGCAATGGGGCCGCATGATGTTCAACGTCGCGGCGCAGGTGCCAAACCCGAACTGGCTGGTCTTCCCGGCGTTGCTGTCGGTGCTGGCTGGCGACGTAATCCTCTTTGACGTCTCGGCATGGGTAGCGCAAACGCTGGATTTCTGGATTGACCATCCTCTCGTTCCGCGTCGCATGATTCCCGCGTTGACGTGGGCGTTCCGTCTGGCTGGGATGGCGTTGTTCCTCTTTGGGGCGGGGATCTTCTGGGTTTGGCTGGGAACGATATCGGCGTGAGTGACGCTGAAATCCGCGAGACGGGCAAAGTTACACACTGATTCGGGCAACTCTTCTCGCTGGGGCCCAGTGAAAGCGCGTGCCTTTGCACGCCTTGTCCCGAAGGCAAGCCCTGAGCGGAAAGGTGGAGGGTTTGCTGAATAGCCGCTAGAACCAGTCGCTTCGGTAGACGATCCACCAGCTCAACACGAGAATTGGCAGCGTTGCCAGCAGACTCCACAGCATCGGCAGCGCCAAGTCGGCCAGGATGCCCATGGCGGCGACCAGGATCCAGAACATTTTCCGCTGATCCACGGTTTCGAGTATACGCAGTCAAGCCGCGCGTGCGGGAAAGCGGACGAGCGGTGTTCCGCGAGAAACACACACAGCTACCGAGTAGGGCAAGCGACGGGATTGGCGCCGATCCAGACCGGAAGGCGGAAATTCTCAGCCGGGGCCTAGGGGCTTACCAGCGAGGTTCGCGCTTCTCCAAGGGGGCATCGCGGTACTCTTCGTATCGGCTGCGCCCGCGGCCAGGGCCAGGGCCAGGGCCGCTGCGTCCGCCGCCCGAACGCGAGCCGCTACCTTCGGTTCGAGGGCGCGCCTCGTTGACTTTGATCGCACGGCCGTCGAAGTCCTTGCCATCGAGAGCGGACATGGCGCGGGTCGCTTCTTCGTCATTCGACATTTCGACAAAGGCGAATCCGCGGGACCGGCCGGTTTCCCGATCGGTGGCGATGTGGATTCGGGTAATCTGTCCGAACGGCTCGAACAACGACCGCAATTCAATTTCCGTGGTGTGAAAGCTCAGGTTCCCCACGAACATATTCTTCATTCGCGTATTCTCCTCAAGATATTCGATCGCGGATGGATTTCTACGTCACTCCGTCAGGTGATCAGGATGTAGTTTGGTTTAGCGATATGAATCCAGATGTACGGAAATGAAGAAAATTGCGGGACCGGAAGGTATAACAGTTCTCCGGTTCATGCGGCCGGAATGTCTGCCTCCAAGCACGATACCGGACATTATACATCAGACAACGGGGAAGAGCCGATCGAAAATCGAGGCCGAGCGTCGAGGCGAGGCGGGCCGTCCGCTATTGCCGTTTAGGGGGAGCAAGCGGCCAACCTGCCAAAAAACTTGGGCGTCTAACGGGACAGTGGCAGTAGGCTTGTGCTTGTGGGGAACGAGAAGACCAATCGAGGAGGACAGCGATGATCAAGCGCCTCATCTCGCTGACGTTGACGATTCTGCTGACGGCAATCGTCGCGGCCGCCCAGACCAGCACGATGCATTTGAGGGATGGGCAATTGGTGATGGGCACCTATCTGGGCGGGACGAAAGACCAGGTTCAGTTGCTCGTGAACGGCCAGGTGAAGATCTATCAGACCTCGGAAATTGCGTCCATCGATTTCATTTCGTCCCAGGATTCGGCGGCTTCCAGCGATTCGACGGGCTTGACCCAAATGGTCACCGTGCCGGTCGGCACGCCGATCGTGGTCCGCATGATCGATAGCGTGGATTCCAGCGTGAACCGGCCGGGCGACATCTTCCACGCCAGCCTCGAAGAGGACCTGCGCATCGGGGATGTGGTGGTGGCGCAGAAAGGGGCCGACGTGTACGGCAAGCTGATGTCGGTGCAATCGGCGGGCCGGGTGACGGGAAAATCGGAGCTTTCGCTCGAGTTGACGGGCATCCGCTTGGTCGACGGGAGAATTCAGCCGGTCGTCAGCGGAGCGTATCAAGAAGCGGGCAAGTCCCGCACCAAGCAGACCGTCGAGCATTCGATCATCGGCGCGGCCATCGGAGCGGTGATCGGTGGTGTCGCCGGTGGTGGCGGAGGCGCGGCCAAGGGAGTTGGGGTTGGCGCGGCGGCGGGCACCGGCGTCACGGTGATCACTCGCGGCCAGCAGGTAAAAATACCCAGCGAGACCCTGTTGCAATTTCAATTGGCGCAGCCGCTCACGATCACGTTGCCAAAATCATCCTCGTAAAAGACACGCGTGATCCGCAAAGGGGCCGCCGCTTCGCCTCGCTCCGGCCAGGGATCGGGCTCGCGGCGGGAAGCGACGTTTATTCTTTCGTACCAGTACAGCGATAACCGGGTAATTTCATAGAGATTTAGCTTGCCCTGCCCGGCGCGACTCCGTAGCATAGGGGCGCTGGACGCGAAAGCGCTAATGCCAAAAGAGAAACCAAAGCTTCACATCGGCGAAGTGATTCGTAACTACCGCACGGGAAGAGGCTTATCTCAGGGTGACATCGAGCGCCGCACGGGGCTGCTGCGCTGCTACCTTTCTCGCGTCGAAAATGGTCACACGGTCCCCTCGCTCGAAACTTTGGCGAAGATTGCCGAGGCCATGAGCATCAGCCTGGCCGATTTCTTCCCCGTTCCCGATACGCCGGAAGAACGTGAAGCGCGCCGCGCAGCGGGCGAGCTTTCCGAAGACGAATTGCGCGTCCTGGCCGACGTCAAGCGGTATACGGAAGGCCTTTCCGACACGGACAAAATGTTGGTGCTGGCGATGATCCGGCGGATGGCGGCCGTGTCTCCCGAGACGCGTCGCAGTTTCCAGCGGCGCGGATTTTAATCCCTCCTTTTTCTCCTCCAGAGCGCCAGAGCGGACCCGGTTCCGCCGAGAATATCTTCACGTTCCCGTTCCAGATGATTTTCCCCATCGCGGGTTTTACGTTGTAGGCCGTTTGGGCCCGGCGCCGGTAGGCCGGCGGCGAGGCCATTTTCCGCCAGGAGTTCGGTGAGGCGGTCGGGCCAGTTCGTCATGATGCCATCGACGCCCATGGCGAGCATCTTGCGCATCTCGCGCCGTCCGTTGACCGTCCAAGTGACCACCCCGAAACCTCCCCGATGGGCCTGCGCGACCAGGGTGGCCGTGATTCTCTTGCGATGCGGCGCGAGTAGCGCGGCTCCCGCCTGTTTGGCTGTCTCGACAGCCGGTCCGGCGCGCCTCACCAGCAGGGCCGTCTTCAGACGTGGCTCGGCCGCGCGCAGGGCGCGCAAGACCGGGGGCTGGAATGATAAGAGGACGAGGCGATCGAGGTGAAATTGGCGCAACTGCCTGACCAGGGCAAAGAGCCGGGAAGCGTCCAGCGGAACCTTCATTTCGAGATAGGCTCCGAGACCGAGTTCTTCGGCGAGCGCCAGACCTTCCGGCAAGGTGGGAATCCGCTCGCCGGCGTATTCCCGGCTGAACCAGGAGCCGGCGTCGAGACGGCGCAGCGCGCCGAGCTCGAGCTGAGCGACGCGGCCACGGCCATTGGTCGTGCGATTCACGCGGGCGTCGTGCAGGAACACGAACTTTCCCTCGCGCGTGCATCGCAGGTCGGTTTCGATGAAAGAGGCGCCCATCCGGGCGGCCAGCCGGAACGCGGCCAGTGTGTTTTCGGGCGCATGGGCGGAAGCGCCGCGATGCGAGATGACTGCCGGAGCGATCATGATGCATTTATCTTACTGGGAATCATGCCTGCAAGAGGATAAGAAAGTATTCGCGGAAACGCTCCGCTCCTTTTCCTGAGCGCAAGGCGCCGGCCACGGGAAGGCCGTTCAACCGAGCCACGTAAGCAGGGGCTGCTAATCGCGCTGCTGTTGCTGTTGCTGTTGCTGTTGCTGCTGCTGCTGCTGCTGCTGAAGCAGAGACATGGGAGGCGGCTCCGGGACGGAATCGACGAGCATGGACCAATCCTCGGGGATGGGCAATTCGTTATCGAAAGCCGGCGGCGCGGCCGAAAAGCCTACGCGGACCGCAACGGTGAGTTCGCTGGCCGTCTGACCGCGGAAAATTCCCTTGGTTGGCGGCACGTCGGCATAGTCGCGGCCGATGGCGATTCGAATGTGGCGCTGGCCGGGAAGAGGTCTCGAATGTGGCGCTATACTCGACACAGAAAGGTGCGGGTGTCAGGGTGCATCCCCGGCTAACACACAAAATTGCGCGTTGGGCCGCCGCGGCGGCGCTGGCGGTTGGGTTGGTGGCGGGAGGGATTTTCGCTCACCGGCAATGGGTTTCGTCGCGAGAGATGCGCCATGCTCCCCCGGCTGTGCCGCCCAGCGTGCGCCAGCGGGCGCTCAAGTTCACCTTCTCGAAAATGGATGGGCGGCAGACCGTTTTCACGATCCATGCGGCGCGGGCCACCGAGTACAGCGGCGGCAGGGCGAGCTTGCTCGATGACGTGGACATTGTCGTCAATGGAGAACATGGCGAGCGGCACGATGAGATTCATACGCGGTCCTGTGGATATAAGCCCGAGAACGGAGCGATCGTTTGCCGCGGCGCGGTAAACCTGTATCTTTCGAGCATGCCGCTGGCGAGCAGGCCTTCGGGCGGACGCGTCGCCCCGCCGGCCGGCAGGATCAAGATCCAGACGCGCGCCGTCACGTTCAATCGCGAGACCGGCACGGCGACGACGGACGCGCCGGTGACCTTCCGCTTCCCGGAGGGGGAAGGCAGCGCCGAGGGAGCCGATTACTCGAGCCGAAGCGCCGATTTCGTTCTGCGCCACGATGTGAAAATCCGTCTGGCGGCCGGCCAGGCCGGAGGCGTGGCTACCTTGGTGACGGCCCGGGGAGGACTGACCTTCGACCGCCGCGGCAACCGGCTGCGCATGGCCGGGCCGGTGGAGATTCGCCGGGGCGGCGGCCTGATCGACACCGATCAACTGACCGTTGAACTGAATGACCGGTTGCGGCCGCGGCGGGCGATTCTCAACGGACAGACGCCGGTGCGAATCACGCAAGGGGCCAGGCGCGACAGCCTGCAAGCCGAGAGCGCCGAAATCCTGTTCGATCGCCAGGGGCGCGCCGAGCGCTTGAACGCCAGCGGGCGCGTTCTGGCTCTCGAAAGGGAACCCAGGCCGATCCGGCTCCAGGCGCACCATTTGGCCATCGCGCTCGATCCCGCCAATCGGCAACCCCGCATGGCCGAGGCGAAGGGAGATGCTCGCCTGGAAGAAAAGGGTGCGGCAGGCGCGGTTCGTCTGAATGCCGCCGCGCTAAGGGTGGCAATGGCGCCGGCTGCGGGAGGCGACGGCGTGCGGCTGGTCGAAGCGACGGCGCCCGAGGGGGCGCGTGCGCAGTGGCAGTCGAAAGACGAGAGCTTGCGGCTGAGAAGCAGGCGTTTGCGGGCGACCTTTGACGCGAACAATCAGATCCAATTGCTGCGCGGCGCCGCGGGCGTGCGAATGGAGCGGCGCCAGCCAAATCAGACGCCGGTCGTAACGACGGCCGAGGAGTTGTTGGTGAGTTTTGCGAATGGAAGCTGGACCCAAGCGCGCGAGTCGGGCGATGTCCGGGCGGCCCAGGGAGCGCGCCGGGGGCGCGGCGATCAGGCGACCTGGCTGAGGGCTGAAGACACGCTCGAGCTTGCGGGCCAGGCGAGCGCGAGCGACCCCGGCGGACAGGTGGCCGCCGACAGGATCGTGTGGAATCAGAAAAGTAGCGAGTTGCGCGCAACAGGCCATGTGCGGTCGAGCTATACCGTGCGGGCGGGCCCGGGAAACGGCGTCGCAGGCCCGGCGGGCGTCGCGCCGGCGGCGGGGCCCGTAAATGCCGTTGCCGCGGCGCTCGATGCCAATTCCCGAACGGGCCAAGCCGTATATTTGGGTTCGGCACGGCTGTGGGCGGGTGATCTGGTGGTACAGGCCGATCGAATCGAGTTGCAACGGACCGAAAGGGAACTGGTTGCGACGGGAAACGTGCTGGCGGCGTTTCCACAGGCGCCGCTCAGGACCCGACTCACCGGGAAGAGCGGGCCCGCCACCGGTGTTTTCCATAAAAAGCCGAATGAAAGCGGTCAGGATTCGCCTATCCTGTGGCGCGTGAAGGCGCAACGACTCCGGTATGTTCAGGGAAATGACGTCGTGGCGGAAGCAGGCCATCGGGCGAGCTTGACGAACCAGGCCGATGGCAAGGTCACCCTCGATGGGGATGTCGAGGCATGGTCGAGTCAGGAGCGGATCCAGGCGAAAAGGATGGTATTGAGTCTGAGTCTGGGTCGCGCGGTGAACGGTCGCCCCGAACTGTGGCGGGCTAGCGGCAGCGGGGGTGTTACGGTTCGGCAAGCAGGGCGGTGGGGTAGCGCCGAGGACGCCAGTTACGATGCGGGGACGGGGAAATTCGTGTTGTGGGGCGGAAAGCCGTCTCTGCGGGACGCTTCGGGCGACCTTGTTACGGGCGATACATTGACCTTCTCGGTAGCGGATGATACGATTTTGGTCGAGTCGTCTGAAGGATCCCGCACGTTGACAAGGCATCCGGTACCGAAATAGGGCATGGTAGAGCTCCGGGGCGTAGGTTTACATAAGTCGTATCGAGGCCGGAAGGTAGTCGACGACGTCAACGTGGAAATCGAGCAGCGTGAAGTGGTTGGCCTGCTCGGTCCAAACGGTGCAGGAAAGACGACGACATTCTACATGCTGGTGGGCTTGGCGCGCGCCGATGCCGGGCGGGTTCTCTTCGGCGGCCAGGACATCACCGCCCTTCCCATGTACCTGCGGGCCCGAATGGGTATCAGCTACCTTCCGCAGGAGCCTTCCGTGTTCCGTAAGTTGACGGTGGAGGAGAATTTAGTGGCCGTTCTCGAAACGCTGCCGCTCCCGGCGGCGAGCCGCCGGGAGCGGCTGGAGGAGCTACTGGCTCAGATTGGCCTGGAAACGGTGCGAGGGAACCAGGCGCATACCCTTTCGGGCGGCGAACGGCGGCGGCTGGAAATCGCGCGCTCGTTGGTGCTCGATCCGGCATTCCTGTTGCTGGATGAGCCGTTTTCGGGAATCGACCCGGTTACCGTGATCGATATTCAGAAGATCATCCGGGAACTGAGCCAGGCCGGAATCGGCGTGCTGGTGACCGACCACAATGTGCGGGAGACGTTGCGAGTGACGAACCGGGCTTACATTATCAGTCAGGGGAAGATTTTCCGCGCCGGCACGCCCGAGCAGCTTAGCGCGGACCCGGAGGTCCGGCGGATATACCTGGGAGAAAATTTCAGTCTGAACTAGACTGACGCCCATGAGCATGTTACAGCCCAAATTGCACCTGAAAGTGGCTCAGAAGCAGATTCTGACGCCCAGCTTGGTGCAAATGGTCAGCGTGCTGGCGCTGAACCGGCTGGAGCTGCGGGAAATGATCAACCAGGAGATCATGGGGAATCCGGTGCTCGAGGAGCTGGCCGAGGAAGCCATGGTGGCGGAAAAATACACCGACCAGGCGTTCCTCGATAAGGAAACGGAAAAAGTCCCCGAGACCGAAGCGCCCAACCCGTTCGACGAATTCGATGTGAGCGCCTTCCACCGGTACCTGAACAGCGCCGGTGAGAACAATTTCCGGGAACGCGAGCAGATCGAGAAGCCGTCCTTCGAACAGTTCATCAGTTCGCCGCAAAAGCTGGCCGACTATCTCACCTGGCAGCTGGGCGCCTCGCCCGTCAATGAACGGACGGCCGAGATCGCCCGGGAGATCATCGGCAATCTGGACGAGAACGGCTACCTGACCGCGACGGTGGAGGAGATCGCCGCCACGGGTCCGTATACGGCCGAGGAAGTGCAAAAGGCGATCGATCTGGTGCAGCAATTCGATCCGCCCGGCGTCGCCGCGCGGGACTTGCAGCAATGCCTGTTGTTGCAGTTGCGGCTGCTCGGTTCCGACAATGGGCTGGCCGAGCAGATCGTCGAGCGCTACGTCGACCCGCACCACCCCAAGCAGCTCCAGACGCAATTGCGGGAGATCGCTCGCGCGCTGAACCGCCCGGTGGATCTGGTGAAGCGGGCGGTCGAGCTGATCCTGAAACTCGACCCGCGGCCCGGGCTCCGTTACAACGCGACCGCGCCCGCGCTGGTCGAGCCCGACGTCTATTTCCGCAAGGTGACCGGGGAGTGGCAGGCGTTCTTGAATGAAGACGACGTGCCGCAACTCCGCATCAGCCCGACCTACAGCCGGATGCTGAATCGCGGCGCGGCCGACCGCGACGTGCGCAACTACGTGCGCGAACGGCTGGCGGCCGCCATGCAGTTGATGAAGAACATCGAGCAGCGCCGGCACACGATCCTGCGGGTGTGCGACGCAATCATCCGGCGGCAAAGCGACTGCCTCGAATACGGCATGGAGCACCTGAAACCGATGATGATTAAGGAAGTGGCCGAAGATGTCGGTGTGCATCCATCGACGGTGAGCCGGGCCGTCTCGAGCAAGTACGCTCATACGCCGAACGGGGGCGTGCGGGAGCTGCGGGAATTCTTTTCCGAAGCGGTGAACGGGCCGCTGGGCTACCAGATGGCGCTCGCCACGCTGAAACGCAAGGTGAGGAAAATGATCGAGGAGGAGAATTCCTCGAAACCGCTCACCGACGACCAGATTGCCAAGCGGCTGGACGCCGAAGGTATCCACGTCACGCGCCGAACGGTGGCGAAATACCGAGAAGACATGGGGCTTCTGAGCACCCACCAGCGCCGGGTCAAGCCCTGAGGCTGCCGCCGGCCGTGAAACGCCATCTGCCAAGCGCCGACCGACGCATCGTCATCCTGACGGGCCTGAGCGGATCGGGCAAAGGGACCATCCTCAAGGCGTTCGAAGACCTCGGTTTCTACTGCGTGGACAATCTGCCGGTCGACCTGCTGGCGACGCTCAGCGAATTGTCAATGCTCGGCGGGCGCAGGTACGAGCGGGTGGCGCTTCTGGTCGATGCGCGCGAGCGCGAGAATTTGCAGAAGCTACCGGCGATGTACCGGAGACTGAAACGGAAATACCCGGTTACGCTGGTGTTCGTCGAGGCGAGCGACGAAGCCCTGCTGCGGCGCTTCAGCGAGACGCGCCGGCCGCATCCGCTCGGGGGCGGCCGGCGGATCGGGGAAGGAATCCGGCGCGAACGCGAGATCATGGCGCCGATCCGCCACCTGGCCGACACCGTGATCGATACCAGCCGCTTCAACGTCCACGAGCTTCGGAAATTCATCACCGAACGCTTCCAGGCGGCGGACCGGCGGCCGATGCTGATTTCCGTGGTGAGTTTCGCCTACCGGCTCGGGATCCCGCCCGATGCCGATCTGGTCTTCGACGTGCGCTTTTTGCCGAACCCTTACTTCGTCCAGGGCCTGCGCCGCTATTCGGGCCGGGAGCGGAAGGTGGCGCGATACGTTCTATCGCGCCGCGAGGCGCGCGGGTTCCTGCGGCGGGTCACGGATCTGCTGGCCTACCTGCTGCCGCGTTACACCGAGGAAGGGAAGAGCTATCTGACGATCGCCTTCGGGTGCACGGGCGGGCGGCACCGGTCCGTCGTGCTGGGCGATGCCGTGGCGGGGGCGCTCGTGCGGCGCGGGTACCGGCCCAAGGTCATTCACCGGGATATCGACAGCAGCGCCGGCGCTTGACATTTCCCGGTCCGGTTCCTAGTTTTGACGTGCACCGGGGGGAAACCAGGAAACCGATTGAAAGTGCCTGACGATCTTCGGCGCTTGCTCGCCTACGCGCATCCCTACCGCTGGCTGCTCTGGGCGGCGGTTTTTCTCATGCTTCTGGTGGGCCTGTCGGAAGGCGTGATCGCGCTGATGATCACGCCGCTTTTCGACCGCGTGCTGGACCCGAAGAGGGTCGGCGCCGAGCTCAAGCTATTCACCATTCCCTATTCCGGCCACACGATCTATCTGAATTCGTTCCTGCCGCACTCGGTGCAGTACGTGTGGTCGGTCTTCGCGATCGGGCTCTGCCTGATCTTCCTGGGCAAGGCCGCGGCCGAAGTGCTGGGCGAGCTCTTCATCCAGTATGCCGGCCAGTCGGCGGTCACCGACCTGCGCAATCAGGTGTACGGAAAGGTGATCTACCAGCCCATCGGTTTTTTCCAGCAGCAGGGAACCGGGCGGCTGGTTTCGGCCGTCATCAGCGACATCGAGCGTATTCGCAGCGCCTATTCGGATTGGCTGGCGGATTTCTTCCGGCAGGCGTTCACGCTGGTGTTTTTGGCCCTGGTGCTCCTGTACATCGATTGGCGCCTGGCGCTCGGCTGCGCGGCGCTGCTCCCGCTGATCGTCTGGCCGATCGGCAAACTGGGCCGGCGCATCCGCGGCTCGGTCGAGAAAAGCCAGCGGCGACTGGCCGAACTCAGCCAGATCCTGCACGAGACGGCGACCGGCAACCGGATCGTGAAGGCATTCGGCATGGAGGGGTTCGAGATCGAGAAGTTCCGGGACACGGCCCGGCGCCTTTTGCGGGAGAACATGCGGTGGGTGAGCGCCTACTCGGTGAGCGGGCCGATGATGGAGCTGCTAGGCGCGGTGGCGCTGTGCTTGCTCGTGCTCTACGCGCGTAACGAGATTCGCTACGGTTTGATGACCAAGGGCATGGTGATCGCGTTCGCCTATGCCATGTTTCGCTCCTCGACCCCGGTCAAGCGCCTGGGCAGCATCTATCACCAGTTCCAGTTGGCGATCGGAGCCTCCCGGCAGGTTTTCGGGTTCCTCGCCCTGGGCGAAGAGGGGATCGAGCAGGCCGGAGCCAGACAGCTCGCCCCGTTCTCGAACTCGGTGGAATTCGACAACGTGAGCTTCCACTACGAAAATGGCCAGCCGGTTCTGAAGCGCCTCTCGCTGACGGCCCGGCGGGGTGAGGTGGTGGCGATCGTGGGGCTTTCCGGCGCGGGAAAGACCACGCTGGTGAACCTGCTTCCGCGCTTTTACGACGCGACCGCCGGCGCGATCCGGATCGACGGAGTGGATATTCGCGACGTCACGCTGAAGTCGCTGCGCGAGCAGATCGCCATCGTGACCCAGGAAACCATCCTGTTCAACGACACCGTTCGCAATAATATCTCCTATGGCCGGCCGGGGGTGCCCGAGTCGCGGGTGATCGCGGCGGCCCAGGCGGCGCTCGCGCACGATTTCATTCTGCAACTGCCCGAGCGTTATGATACGCGCCTCGGCGAGCGCGGCCAGCGACTCTCGGGCGGAGAACGGCAGCGGCTGGCCATCGCACGGGCCTTGCTGAAAGACGCGCCGATCCTGATTTTGGATGAGGCGACCTCGCAACTCGACGCCGAGTCCGAGCAACTGGTGCAAAGAGCGCTGGCCAACCTGATGAAAGGCCGCACCGCCTTCGTCATCGCGCACCGCTTGGCCACCGTGCGGGGGGCCGACCGAATTTTGGTTCTCGAAGACGGGGAAATCCGCGAAACGGGCACGCATGCCGAACTGCTAGCCCAGGGGGGAATCTACTGCCGGCTCTCCGAGCTTCAGTTCTCTCGCCGCGAGACCGTGGGGCGCTTCCCGGGTGGACTGGGCGGATGACCACCGGCCTGCGTTCCATGACCGGGTTTGCCGAGGCGGCCGCGCCGGATGGCGGCCACCGCGTCAGGGCCAGCGTTCGAAGCGTGAATCACCGCTTTTTCGATCTTCACGTGCATCTGCCGGAGGGTCTCGAGGCGCTCGAAACGGTAGTGCGGCGGGAAGTGCGCGAAGCGGTGCGCCGGGGCCATGTGGACGTGTACGTCAGGCTGGAGTCGGCCGGCGCGCCGGAGGTGCGGGTGAACCGGAAGGCTGCCGAACTGTATCTGAGGGCGGTCGAGGAATTGAAGGAGGAATTTCGTGTGCATGGCGAGCCGGATTTGAGCGCGATTCTGCGGCTGCCGGGCGTGGTTGAGGCCGCCACGCGGCTCGATGCGGGTGAGGCGGAGCGGCTCGGCGAGGTGCTTGCCAGGACGCTCGGCGAGGCGCTCGGACGGCTGAACCAGATGCGGCAGGCCGAGGGCGCGCGCCTCGGCGAGGAGATGGTCCGCATAATGGAGCGCATCGGCGAAAATGTCGGGAGTATTGAAGTTCTTGCCGGGAAGGCCAAGGAGGACTACGCGGAGCGGTTGCGCGAGCGCATTCGCGAGTTGCTGGGCCAGAATCCGGCAGATCCCGGGCGGCTGGCGCAGGAAGCGGCGCAGATGGCCGCGCGCAGCGACGCAACCGAGGAGATGGCGCGGCTGCGTAGCCATGTCGTGGCGTTTCAGGGTGTCCTCGGGGAGCCATCCGAAGCGGGGAAGAAACTCGATTTTCTCTGCCAGGAAATGCAACGGGAAGTAAATACCACGCTCTCCAAGGCTCCCGCGCTCGGTCCGGACGGGCTGGAAATCACGCGGCTGGCTCTGGCAGTGAAAGCGGAAGTCGAGAAACTTCGCGAGCAGGTGCAGAATATCGAATGAACGGGAACGAACGGGAACCGCTGGTCTTCATCGTGTCGGGCCCGTCGGGCTCGGGCAAGAGCACGCTGGTCAGGAAATTGGTTGAGCTGCCGGACATGCGGCTGGCGATTTCCTGCACCACGCGCCCGCCCAGGCCCACGGAACGGCCCGGAGAATGGTACAATTTTGTTCCGGAAGAGGAATTCCGCCGCAAGATCGAAGCCGGCGAATTCCTCGAGCATGCCCACGTCTTCGGCCTTCATTACTACGGAACGCCCCGCGAGGAGCTGGATTTCGCCCGCGCGGCGGGGAAGGACCTGGTGCTCGAAATCGACGTGGAGGGCGCCCGTCAGGTGAAGCGGAAACTGGCGGGTGCGGTAGGGATATTCATCCTGCCGCCGTCGCGCGAAGAACTCGAGCGGCGCTTGCGAGAGCGCAGCCAGGATTCCGATGAGGAGATCGAGCGCCGGTTCGAGCGCGCGCGGCAGGAAATCGCGAGCTATGGCGAATATCAATACGCCGTGGTGAACGACGAAGTGAAGTCCGCCGGCCGCCGCATCCAGGCCATCGCCGTGGCCGCGCGGCTTGCGGTCCCCCGCAACCGGGAGCGGATCACCGCCATTTTGGCGAGTTTCGAAGGAGCGATGCGATGACTGTAAGGAATGAAGCGCCCGAATGCCTGTTCACCTACGTGGTGGTGGCCGCGCGCCGTGCCCGCCAGCTGATGGCTGGCGCGCCGCCGCTGATCGATAATACGCAGTCGCACCAGGCGACCCGTGTGGCCCAGGAAGAACTCCAGCGCGGCTTACTGCAATACGACGCCCCGCTGGGCCCCGGCGAAGTAGAGGAAGAGGAGTAGCCGTAGCAGGGCGTGAACTCCATCTCGAACCGGTGAGGGGAGCCGAATGCGCATCGCTTTGGGAGTGACGGGCGGCGTGGCGGCCTACAAGGCGGCCGAACTGGTCCGCCGGCTGCAGCAGGAACAGTTCGACGTCGAAGTGGTGATGACGCGAGGCGCCGAAGAGTTCATCCGGCCGCTTACGTTTGCCGCGCTCACCGGCCGCAAGGTCATCGGCTCGATGTTCGGGGCGGGCGCGGGCGAGCCGGCGAACGTCGAAAGCGCGATCGAGCATATTGCCGTTGCCCAGCGCATCGATCTTCTTCTGATCGCCCCGGCGACGGCCGACATCCTGGCCAAACTGGCCGCGGGCATCGCGGACGACTTCCTGACCACCCTCTATCTGGCCGCCAGGGTCCCCGTCGTCGTCGCGCCCGCGATGAACGTGAATATGTGGGAACATCCGGCAACGCAGGAAAACGTCGGACGGCTGCGCGCGCACGGCGTGCGCGTGGTCGATCCCGGCGAGGGTTATCTGGCCTGCGGGATGACCGGAGCGGGCCGCCTGGCGGGATTCGAGGCCATCCTCGAGGCCGTCCGCGAGAGCCGGAACGCCCGGCGCGATCTGGCCGGCGAAACCGTTCTGGTCACCGCGGGGCCGACTTGCGAGGATATCGACCCGGTGCGATTCATTACCAACCGTTCCTCGGGCCGCATGGGCTACGCGGTAGCGCAGGCGGCCGCCGAGCGCGGCGCCAGGGTGATCCTGGTGAGCGGGCCGACCGCGCTTGAAGCTCCGGCGGGCGTCGAGCGGATTCCGGTGCGAAGCGCCGAGGAGATGTGCAAGGCGGTCGAGCAGCGCATCGAGGAGTCGACGATGGCAGTGATGGCGGCGGCGGTTGCCGATCATCGCCCGGCGCTTCGTCATCCGCAGAAGCTCAAACGCGGCCCGTTGCACGTCACGCTCGATCTGGAAATGACGCCGGATATTCTGGCCGAGGTCTGCCGCCGGAAGAAGGACCGGATTGTGGTGGGATTCGCGGCGGAAACCGAGAGCGTCGCCGAGCACGCGCGCCGGAAGCTGGCCGCCAAGCCGGTCGATCTCATCGTGGCCAACGACGTCACCGGGCCCGACGCCGGCTTCGACGTCGATACCAACGTTGTTACCTTCTTCACGCGCGATGGCAGAGAACAGGCGCTGCCCAAGCTCAGCAAGCACGAAGTCGCCGACCGCATTCTGGACGAAGTATTGCGGATCAAAGCCGGCGCCGGCCTCCCTGGGGCTCATGGAAAAGCAAACGCTCGCCAAGCTTGAGGCCTGGCTCGGTTACTTCGACGCTCTCGGCCTGGGCGCGCTTTACGACCGCCGCGGGGCGGGCGCTGCTCATCCGGGCCAGCCCGAGCCCGCGGCCGAACCGGTGCGGACAAAGATGCCGAAGAAAATCACTATGCCTTCCGCCGCCAAATCCTCTCGCAGCCTTGGGGCTGTTCCAGATAGTCCGCCCCCTATTCCCAATGCGGAGAAGCCTATCCCCGTCGTGGCCGCTTCCTCCCTTTTCGAAAACACCGGGAGAATCGAAGGCGACACGCTGGATCGCATCCGAGCCGATATCGGCGAATGCACCCGGTGCAAGCTGCACCAGTCGCGCAATCGAATCGTTTTCGGCGACGGCAACACGCGCGCCAAACTGGTCTTTGTCGGCGAAGGGCCGGGCGAGGAAGAAGACCGGCAGGGATTGCCGTTTGTCGGCCGCGCGGGCAAGCTGCTGACGCAGATGATCGAAGCGATGGGCTTGGGTCGCCAGGACGTCTACATCTGCAACGTCGTGAAATGCCGCCCGCCCCGCAACCGCACTCCGGAAAAAGACGAGATGGCCACCTGCCGCCCCTTTCTCGAACGGCAACTGGCCGTAATCGCGCCAAGAGCGATTGTTTGCCTGGGAAGCGTAGCCGTGCAGGCCCTGCTGGGCACGAACGAGGCGATGTCTCGTCTGCGCGGGAAATGGTTCGACTGGCGCGGCACGAAACTGCTTCCCACGTATCATCCGGCCTACCTGCTGCGCAATCCGGCCGCCAAAGGGGTTGTCTGGGAAGATCTGCAATTGGTGATGGCGGAGCTCGGCCTCAAGCCTCCGAAAAATCAGAAGCCGAAAGCGCGCCCGTAAATCCCCGCTCGATTGGCGTCCCCGTTGCGCGCAAAGGGAAAAACGGGCGCTGATTGGGCTCCCACCCACCGCCTGCTAGACTAACCGCCATTATGGCCGGCCCGTTCTGCGATGTTGCTCTTCCTGTGCCGATTCCGCACCTATTCACCTATCGAGTGCCCGCTTCTCTCCAAGGGACAGTCGAAGTCGGGACGCGGGTCCTGGTTCCATTTCGCAACCGCGTGCTGGTGGGTGTTGTCCTGGAAATGAAAGACGAAGCGGCCGAGCCCCCGGCCATCAAAGCCATCCTCGACGTTCCCGACGTGTTGCCCGCTCTCACGGAGAACATCGCGCGGCTGGGCCGGTGGGTGGGGGAATATTATTTGGCGCCTCCCGGCGAGGTGTTCCGCGCGATCCTGCCTCCGGCGGTGGAAATCCGGCGCGAGCGCCATTTCGCGATTACGACTGCGGGCCGCGTGAGATGGCGCGAGGCTGCCCGGAAAGAAGGCGCGGGTGACGAAGCGGAAACGATCGAAGACGCGCTGCTCGCCGCACTGGTTCGAGGCGGAGGCCATATGGCCGGGGCGCGCCTGGTCCGCCTGGGGTCGCACGAAGGCGTTGAAGCGGCGCTCGAACGGCTCGTGGCGCGAAAACAGATCGAAATGCGTGAGACGGCGAGCCGGCGGCGCGTGCACGCCCAAAAAATCGTTGCCTGGAAAGAGGGAAGTGTCGCGGAGAACGAGAGCGAGGGCCAAATAGCGGAGATCCTTTTGGCCGCGGGGGCTCTGCCGGTCAGCGTTGCCGTCCGGCAGGCGGGTGTGAGCCGGAGGGTGATCGAGCGGCTCGCGCGGCAGGGGAAGCTCGAATGCTGGGAAGAGGCCTTCTCGCCGGAGGAAGAAGCTTTGGATCCTGGCGAATTTGGTCCCATTCGCGAATTGACGGAGGGACAAACGGCGGTTCTCGGCGAGATTCGCGGCTGGATCGAGCGGGGAGGGTTCCAAACGGGACTCCTGTTCGGCGCGACCGGCAGCGGGAAAACCGAAGTATACCTGCGGGCTACCGAGAGCGCGCTCGCTCGCGGGTTGGGCGCGATCCTTCTGGTGCCGGAAATCGCCCTGACCTACGCCGTGGGCCGGCAGGCGCGGGCGCGCTTCGGCGACCGCGTCGCTGTGCTCCACAGCGGCCTCGCCGACGCCGAACGCGCGCGCCAGTGGTGGCGCATCCGGCGCGGGGAAGCTCCCGTGGTGGTTGGGACCCGGCTGGGGGTTTTCGCGCCAGTCGCCAAACTCGGCCTCATCGTCGTCGATGAGGAACAGGAGGCCAGCTACAAGCAGGAAGAGACGCCACGCTACAGCGGCCGCGACACCGCCATCATGCGGGCCAAGCTCGAAGGCGCGGCCGTCATCCTGGGCTCGGCCACGCCTTCGCTCGAAAGCTTTCAGCACGCCCGCCAGGACAAGTACCACCTGCTCGACCTCGGCGGCCGAATCGCCAACCGCCCTCTCGCCCAGGTCGAGGTGGTCGATCTGCGCGCCGATTTTCAGCAGGCCGAGCGGCCGCTGCCCCTTTCGCGGGCGCTGGCGCGGGCCATCGGGGAGTGCCTCGATCAGGGAACGCAGGCGCTGGTGCTCATCAACCGGCGCGGCTATTCCTGGTTCGTTCTTTGCCGGGCCTGCGGCTCGACGATCGAATGCGCCAATTGCAGCATCGGGCTCACCTACCACAAACGGCGCGACCGGCTGGTCTGCCACTACTGCGCCCACTCGACGCGCGTCCCATCCCGCTGCCCGAAATGCCAGTCCGAGCATCTGCACTATTTTGGAGAAGGCTCGGAACGGATCGAGGAATATCTGCGTGGCGAGTTTCCGCGAGCCCGTATCGCGCGCCTTGACCGCGACACCGCGCGCAGCCGGGCCGCTTATCACCGCGTGCTCGGAGCGTTCTCGCGCGGGGAAATCGATCTGCTGGTGGGCACGCAGATGGTGGCCAAGGGACACGATTTTCAGCGCGTGACGCTGGTGGGGGTTGTTGGGGCCGACCGCTCTCTCGCCGTTCCCGATTTCCGCGCCGCCGAGCGCACCTTCCAGTTGCTGACGCAAGTGGCCGGCCGCGCCGGCCGGGGCACGCTCCCGGGCCGGGTGCTCATTGAAAGCTACCACGCCGATCATTACGCGATCGAGCATGCGGCCCGCCAGGACTACGCCGGTTTTTTCGAGCAGGAAATCCGCTTCCGGCGATGGATGCGCTATCCGCCGTTCGCGGCGCTGGCGAACGTGGTGGTGCGGGACCGGAAATTGGAACGGGTGCTCGGTTGGACCAGAATGCTGGCGCGCTTCTTCGGACGGTACGAGGCGGAAGGAATCAAAGTACTCGGACCGGCGCCGGCGCCGCTCGCCAGGCTCAAGAGCGAGCATCGGTTTCAGTTTCTGCTCAAATCGCCCCGCCGGGCCGCGCTGGTGCGCATGCTCGCGAAGTGCATGGCGCTCTGCGCCCAGGAACGCATCCCGGAAACGGCCGTCTCGGTCGATGTCGATCCGGTGAGCCTGATGTAGCCGGCGCCGGCGGAGCCGGATCGCCATCGAGGCGAATCCGCCGAGCGCCTTTTTCCCCGATTCGCCATCCGGCCAATGCCGACCGAAAGCTGCATAGCCGCGGCGGTCAGCCGGCATGGACGGCGAAGGGAATCGGGGTAAAACAAAGCAGAAAGATAATCAGAGCGATGAAGGCCCAGAAACGGCGCCGGCCGTCGAGCGGCTCCCAACGATCGAGCAGGGGCGGATGACGGAACCCGATGAAGAGCAGCAACACGGCCCAGAGCAGCCAGCCGGACCAGAGCCACGCCATCGGCACCAGCGCCAGGATGATGGCCAGCGATAGGTAGCGGTGCTTTTCGGGAACCAGGGCATAAACGACGTGGCCTCCGTCGAGTTGGCTGGCCGGCAGGAGATTGAGCGCCGTGACGAACAAGCCGACCCACGCTGCGCGTCCCACCGGATTCAGCAGTAGATTGCTTGCTTTTACGTTCGGCCGGATCACCGCTTCGAGAAGTTTCACCAGTGGCGGATTGCCGAAGATCAGCCAGCCTTGCGATTGCGCGCCCGGAACCACTTTCGACACGGCGATGGCCGCGATCAGCGCGGGAAAGGCGAAGAGAAAACCGACCACCGGGCCGGCGAGCCCGATGTCGAACAGGGCCTTGCGGTTGATGATGGGCGAACGGATGCGAATGAAAGCGCCCAGGGTGCCGATCAGCGTCGGGGCCGGGATGAAGTAGGGATAGCTGGCCGGAATCCGGTAGTAGCGGCAGGCGAAAAAATGCCCGAGCTCGTGCGCCAGCAAAATGCCCATCAGCGTGAAGGCGAAGGGCAGCCCGCTCAGCAGCAGCGCGGGATGCTCGATCACGGCTGGGTAGGGGAAGATGGTGCCACTGGTAAAGGGAGGCACGTTGTTCCGGTAGGCGGCGGCGAATTCGGTGCCGACGGCCAGCGTGGAAAAAACGGTGAGAACGAACAGCCCCGACGCAACCGCGGCCGAACGAACGTCGCGCCGCCGCCGTCGCTGGGGGGTTGCAAGCGCAATACGAAACCCGGTGGGCTCGATCGGGATTGCCGTGGGGGACTGACGATGGCCGTTGCCGCCGTTCATGGTCGAACCCATCTTAGCCGACCCGGCGGGAATGGGGCGAACGAACCCGGCGAGCGCGGAACATCTTCAGCCCGGGGATCAGAGCGACTGGAGCTCTTTGCCAGGCTTGAATCGTACGGCTTTCCCCGGCGGAATGCTCACCTGCTCGCCGGTGCGGGGATTGCGACCCACCCCGGTCTTGCGGCGCTTCACGTTGAACACGCCAAAACGGCGCAGCTCGATGCGATGGCCCTGGGCGAGGGAGCGCTTCATGGCTTGGAATACGGTTTCCACAGCCATTTCGGCTTTGCTTCGCGAAACGCGGTTGCCGAGGTGTTCCACAACGGCGTCGACGAGGTTGACCTTGATCATTCCGCCTCCAAGCAGCGGAGAATGCTAGACATAGGTGTGGGTCCTTGTCAAGGCATCATCCAAAATGGGGGTACCATTACGGCCATGGCTGGACTGAGTTGCCTGGCAGCACTGCTTGCCGGGGCCTTGCGCGCGAGCCCGCTTTTGCGGCAGAGGCTTGCGAATTCGCGAGTGCACATTTCGCTTTCCGCTGCGGACGGAGCGGCGTCTTCGCTGCCATTAGCGTTTCTTGCCGTCGGGACCAAGCAGGCTGGTCTCGCCTTGCCCCTTTGCCGATCGGGCCCCGGCATATTAAACTGCGCTGCCTTTGACAACTCGGGAGGAAAAAGATGAGCGTCAAGAGCGACCGCTGGATTCGGCGAATGGCCATGGAGCACAAAATGATCGATCCGTTCGTGGATCGGCAGATGAGAGAAGGCGTAATCAGCTACGGGGTTTCCTCCTATGGCTACGATATGCGCGTGGCCGACGAATTCCGCATCTTCACGAACGTCAATTCCACAACGGTCGATCCTAAACAATTTGACGCCCGCTCTCTGGTCGAATTCAAAGGTGAGATTTGCATCATTCCTCCCAACTCGTTCGCGCTGGGCCGTTCGATGGAATATTTCCGGATTCCGCGCAACGTTTTGACGCTCTGCGTTGGAAAATCGACCTACGCTCGTTGCGGAATCATCGTCAATGTGACCCCTTTCGAGCCGGAATGGGAGGGGTTCGTCACGCTCGAGATCAGCAACACCACCCCTCTGCCAGCGAAAATTTACGCCAACGAAGGGCTGTGCCAGGTGATTTTCTTCGAGTCCGACGAGCCTTGCGAGATCTCGTACAAGGACAAGAAGGGCAAATACCAGGCGCAGGGCGGGATCGTGCTGCCCCGCATTTGAGGCCGGGGCAGGGCGCGATTGGCTTGTTCCAGGTGAAAACGGCTTCCGCAAAACGGGCGCAAAGCGCGAAAGTTCAATCCTGCGCCTTGCCCATGGGACCGATCATCAATGCCGTGTATGTGGCGACGGCAAGCAGCAAGGCCGGCAGGAGCGGGAGGTAGCTGCCCACTGTGGCAAGGGAGATGCGTCCCTCCGCGAGCGACTGCCGGAGGCCGCCAAGCAGATTCCCCAGGCCGGGAATGTAGAATGCCCAGCAGAAAAGCGATCCGACAAAGACGATCCAGGCGGCCGAAGAGCCCTTGACCGCTCCCCACGCCGTTCCGAGCGTCATGATCAGAGCGCCAATCAGGCCAACCATGGGAAAAGGATCGGGCGGGGCCCACCAAAGGTTGCTGGTTATTGCGGCGTAGACCTGTACGCCTACGCCGATTGTCGCGACAAGGTAAATGATGACGTTTGCCATGGTATCGTGGCCAGAGGGTCCCTTTCGTCCGGCCGGGTTTCGCCGGGATCAGAAGCCATTCTTAAGGAAACCGGCCAGGACGGGAAGCGAGCCCTGCGCCCGAGTTTGCTAATCGGCCACTGGCCAGGACCCGGATACCAGTCCCCGAACACCGGTTCCGTCCAACCGGTTTCGCCCCGTTTGCGTGCTAGGGCTTCTCGGTGGGGCGAAGCAGAACCTCGCTGATGAAGCTTTGCGGCTTGGCGAGCAGAACCATCTCGACCGCGTGCGCCACGTCGTCCGGCTGGAGAAGCTTGCGAGGGTCCTTGCCGGCATGCGGGGAGAATTCGGTCAAAACGCTCCCGGGACAAATCACGCTCGTGCGAATCCCAAATCTCCGAAGGTCCTCGGCCGCCGAGTAGGACATCCCCAGCAGTCCCCACTTGGAGGCGCAATATACGCCGCCGCCGGCGAAGGCGTTTTTGCCCGCCAGGGAAGCGATCTGGATGAAATGCCCGCGTCGCCGCTCGATCATGAAGGGAGCGACGGTGCGCATGAGCAGGAAGGGCGCCTTGAGGTTCGTGTCGACGACCTGGTCCCAGTCGGATTCGCTGGCTTCGTGCAGCGGCCCGAACCAGCCCACGCCGGCGTTATTCACAACGACGTCGATTTCGCCCAGTTGGCGGCGAGTCACCTCGACGAGGCGCTCGACCTGTTCGCCATGGGTAATGTCGGCCGGGGTCGCGAGCGCGGAAATGTCCTCTTCGGCCAGCGTCCGCCGCGCGGTTTCAAGCGCGTCTTCATGGCGGGCGCAGAGGCTTACTTTGGCGCCGAGCTTGCCGATCCTGCGGGCAATGGCCAATCCAATGCCCCGGCTCGAACCGGTGACGAGAGCGACTTGTCCGGCCAGCGGTAACCGGTTAGACGACACCAGAGCTTCCCCTTGCATCCGTCCGGGCGACAGGATATGTCTAGCGATCATCATAATAGCAAGCGCGAGATGGCTGGCGATATAGCGAGAATGGCCCGCCCCGCGATGGCAAAAGCTGACGGCGCAAATGGCGCGAATTGAGCGAAAATGAAAGCTGTGCTTGAACAGGCGATAACGTTCTCCTATAATCGGCGCTCTTCCGGGCCGCAAAGCGAATCGGCTAGCTGGCGTTATCGAATCGTCGCGGAACGCATGCGTAAGGAGGCGGACTCACGATGTCCAAAGGAATTCTTCGACCGGGCCTGATGCTTTGGTTGATCCTGGCAGTCTCGCTGTCTGCCGGGCTGGCGACCATGGCCCGGGCCGAGCAACAAGCGCAGGGCAAACCGGCTTACACCTATGCCGAATACAACGCGTACCAGGCGGCGGCGAAAGAGAAGAACCCGCAGGAACGGGTAAAGCTTCTCGACGATTTCGTTTCCAAATTCCCCAAGTCGACTCTCTTGCCCTATGTCTATCAGGCGTATTACCAGACCTACGACCTGCTCAAGCAGTACGACAAAGTCATCGAATACGCCGACAAGCTGGCCGCGAGCGACGCCAAGGAAGTCGACAACGGCATGAAGCTGCAGGCGCTTTACGCTCGCGAGGTCGCCTTCAACTACGCTTTCAATGCCAAGGCGGCCGACGCAACCGAGCAAGCCCAAAAGGCCCGCGACGACGCCAGGATGGGCCTCAATCTCCTGAGTGGACTCACCAAGCCCAAGAACATGACCGAGGCGCAGTTTGCCCAGGAGACGAAGGGACCGGCGGCCCTGTTCAATTACACCGATGGCTTTGCGTCCTACATCTTGAAAGACTATCCCTCCGCGGAAAAAGCGTTCCGCGCCGCCTTGACCGTGGATCCGTCCAACCCGGCCAATTCGGTCACCTATTTCCGTTTGGGGGTTGCCTATTTGCAGCAAGCGAGCAAAGAACAGGCAGCGGCCCCCGCGGCGGCAGCTCCCGCGGCGCAAACACCCGCCACGCCTGCTCCCGCGCCAGGCCAACCCGCCGCCGGCGCCGCGCAGCTGGCGCCCCTGCCGGGCCCATCGGCCGGCCAAGCGGATTTCATCAATGGTTTTTGGGCGCTCGCCCGCTCGATCGCATTGAAGGGCAGCACGGAACAGCAGGTACGCGCTTACCTGCAAAATCAGATGCTCGTTTACCAGAAGACCGCCTGCCAGAACCTGTTTACCACCCAGATGAACCAGTTGCTGCAGATGGCGCAAACTACCCAGACGATCGATCCGCCCGCCGGATACACCTTGCCGAGCGGCGTTCAGCTGGGCGACTACCTGCAAAGCAGCAACCTCTTCACCATCATGCAAGACCTGCAGGCAGGCGGCGATCGGACCCAGTTCGTCTGGCTGGCGGTTTGCGGGAACGTGTTCCCCCAGGTCCCCGTCAAGGTCATCAGCGTCACGCCGACTGCTGACGGCGTGGATATGCAGGTTTATACCGGTTCCACTCCGAAGGACATCGAGCAGGCGAAAACCGCCAATATGGAAGTGGTGGTTACGAATCAAGCCGACGCCCAGCGGCTGAAGAAAGATAACATCGTCCGCTTCACCGGTACGCTCTCGAGCTACGATCCTCCGCCAAGCTTCCTGCTCCACTGGACCAATGCGCAGGTGAATCCAGCCGATATTCCTCCCGTGAAGCCGGGAGGCCGCAGAAAACCGGCTGGCAGGGGACGTCGCTAGCCGGTCCGGCGCCGGGACGAGCGGCTAACGGATCGGCGCATTTGCCGTCCGAGCCGGATGAATAGACCGCCATGGCGGGGCTATCGCCGCGGGAGCGGAGTTGCTCGCGGCGGTGGCCGTTTGGCCGGTTTTTCCGGGGGATGAGGGCCGCGCAGCCTGGCTGACACCCGCTTAGCGGCGCCGGGCGGTGGAACGATCGAGGCAGAATTTTTCGAGTTTGCGGCTCAGCGTGTTCCGGTGGATTCCGAGCAGCCGCGCGGCGCGCGTCCGATTTCCGTTGCTGCCCGCGATGGCCGCCTTGATGAATCCCTTTTCAAATTCCTCGACAGCTTCCCCGAGCAGAATTCCGCGATCGACCATCTGCGACACCAGGGCTTCGAGTTGATCCTTCAAGGTCGGTTACTCCCGCTGAATCAGGTCTCTTTGGCGAGCTTAGGCCAGTTCGCTTCCGGTCAGCCGGCGGTAGACGTCACGATATTTCGCCGTTGTGGCGGCGACGACGTCGTCAGGAAGCTCCGGCCCGGGCGGCTGTTTCGGCCACTGGATCCGTTCCAGGTAATCGCGCACGAACTGTTTGTCGAACGAAGGTTGCGCTCCGCCCGGGACGTATTGATCCACGGGCCAGAAGCGTGAGGAATCCGGCGTCAGGGCTTCATCGATCCAAATGAGTTCGCCGTTCAGCACGCCGAACTCGAATTTCGTGTCGGCGATGATAACGCCCCGCTCTTCGGCGTATTTCGCGGCCCGGCGGTAGAGTTCCAGACTCACTTCCCGGATCTGCTCGGAGCGCTTGCGGCCGAGCATCTCGACGACGTGGTCGAAGGAAATGTTCTCGTCGTGGCCGGTTTCCGCTTTAGTGGACGGCGTGAAAATGGGCTCGGGCAGGCGGGCCGATTCCACCAGGCCGGGCGGGAGCGCGATCCCACATACACTCGCAGTCCGCTGATATTCCTTCCATCCGGAGCCGGACAGATAGCCCCGCACGACGCATTCGACGCGGAGGGGCTCGGTGCGCCGCACCAGCGTCGAGCGGCCACGCAACTGGTCGCGATAGGCTCCGAGTTCCTTCGGGAATTCGGTGGCGCTGATAACGTGGTTGGCGAGCACGTCGGCCAATTGCCGGAACCAGAAAAGCGAAAGCTGCGTCAGCACGCAGCCCTTGTCGGGGATCGGGGTCGGCAAAACGACGTCGAAGGCGGAGAGGCGGTCGGTCGCCACCAGGAGCAGGCGGTCGCCGAAATCGTAGATGTCGCGGACCTTACCCCGGGCGAAGAGTTTTACGCCGGCAAAATTTGTTTCCCGCACGACGGGATGACGCGTTGGAGTAGCCATGAGCGTGACAAGGCCGGTATTGTACCCAACCGGCCGTGATTGTCAACCCGCCGCCCGCGATTCGGCTCAGGCGGCGTCGCTCCGCGATTGCTCCCAGCGAACGGAAACGATTCGCGAAACGCCCGGTTCCTGCATGGTGACCCCGTAGAGCGCGCTTCCCATCTCCATCGTGCGCCGGTTGTGGGTGACCACCAGGAATTGCGTCTCGCCGCTCATGTCGGCGAGCATCCGGTTGAAGCGGACGACGTTCGATTCGTCCAGCGGCGCGTCGACCTCGTCGAGCACGCAGAAGGGACTCGGCTGGAAGCGGAATATCGCAATGAGCAAGGCCAGCGCGGTCAGCGCCTTCTCGCCCCCCGAGAGCAGCATCACGTTCTGCAGGCGCTTGCCGGGCGGCTGGGCAACGATCACCAGTCCCTGCTCGCCGGAACTGTCGGGCTCATCCTGGCGCATTTCGGCGGTGCCGCCGCCGAAGAGGGAAATGAAGGCTTCGGTGAAGTTGCGGTTGATCTCGGCAAAGGCCTGCGCGAAGCGCTCGCGAGATGCCTTATCCAGCTCGGCGATGGCCTGCTCGGTGTCGGCGATCGATCCAAGCAGGTCGTCGCGCTCGCGGGTCAGGAAGACGGCCCGCTCGTCGCACTCCTTGTACTCCTCGAGGGCCATCATGTTGATCGGGCCCATCGAATCGAGCCGCTGCTTGATTTCGTGATAGCGGGTTTCGGTGGCGGAGAGTTCCTCGGGTGAGAGCAGAACGGGCGGGGCGGCGATCTGCTCGGGCCCAACGCCGAGCTCGCTCTGGCTGGCTTGGCACAGGTGTTCGATTTCAGCCTGCATCCGAACGCTCTCGACTTCCACTCGGCCACGTTGCTCGCGCGATTCATCGAGCTGCTGGCGCGCGGAGCGGAGCGTTTCCGCGATTTCCAGCGCGCGGGAGCGCGAGCCTCGAAATTCCTGCTCGAGACGCCGCCCGTGCTCTTGGATTTCGGCGGCGCTCCGGCCGAGCTTGTCGAGTTCGGCCTGGGCGGCGACGCTGTCGGCGGCGAGTTGAGAGCGGCGCTCGGCCAGCGCCGCGCGGTCGCGGCCGAACTGCGCCGCGCGCGCGGAAAACTCCTCGAATTCGGCCGTCAATGCCTGAACGACCGCTTCGGCGGCCGATGTCCGCTCGGTGATGCCGGCCAGCTCGGCGCGGCCGGTGGCCAGGCGCTCGCGCTCAGCGGCCAGATCGTCGCGCAGGCGGGTCAGTTGCGCCGCGCAGGAGGCGATTGCCCCTTCGGCGGCTTCGCGGGCGCCGGCAGCGGCATCGATGCACTGCTGCGCCGCCTGGGCGCGGGCGGCCGCCGCGTCCCGTTCGCTGCGCCACCTGTCGACCTGCGCCCGGCAATCCCGCAGTTCGGCGGCGACGCGCTCGAGTTCCGCCTGGGCGTGTTCGCGCTCCTGCGCGGCGGCCGAGGCGGATTTTTCAGCGGCGAGCGCTTCGATCCGGGCCTGTTCGGCGGCGGTGGAAAGTTCGCCGATTTGCGCTTCGAGCGATTCGAGCGTCGTCTCGCGCTCGGCCAGTTGCGTTTCGATGCGAAGCGTTTCCGCCTCGATCTGGCGCAATTCCCGCTTCAGCGAGAGCGGGCCCGCTTCGCCCGGTCTGCCGCCGCTGACCACGCGGCCGTGATACCAGGTTCCGTCGGCCGTGACGAAGTGCTTGTGCGGATGCGCCTGGGCCAGGCTTTCGGCGGCCGCGGCGGTTTCCACCAGGAAGGCCGAGCGCAGGCGGGGCAGGAATGCCTTGGCGGCCTCGCCGAGCGGCCGGCGGAAATTCACCAGCCGGTCCATCGGCGCGACGACGCCCGGGGTGCTGGCGATGGGTGATTCCGGCTCGGCCGCAACCGGCAGCGAGCCGACCGAATCCACGAAAAATGCGGCGCGTCCGCCAATCTCGCCGTGGAGCAGGCCGATCGCCGCTCGAGCCGAATCGAAACTTTCGACGACGACGTAATCGAGTTCGTCCAGAAGAAATTGCTCGACCGCCGCTTCGAATTGCGGCTCGACCTCGGCGTAATCGGAGAGCAGGCCGGTCGTGCGGAAACCGTGGCGTTCCCCGTCTCCGTTGAGCCCCAGGAGTTTTTGAATCGTGGCTCCCGTATAGGCGCGCTCGCGGAGGATTTCCTCGAGCGAGACCTGGCGGGCGCGAGAGGCGGCAAGCTGCTCGCGGGAGCCGGTGGTATCGGCGATGGCGGCGATCTGCTCGCGCCGCCGCTCGGTCAGGCGGGCCTGGATTTCGGCCAGGTGGTCGCCGGCGGCCTGGGCGCGGCAGAGGGCCTGATTCGAGCGCTCCTCGACGGCGGAAAGCAGCGCGGATTGGTTCTGGCAGGAGGCGTCCAGGCGCGCAAGGGCCTGCTCCTGCTGCGCGAGCGCCTCGCCGTGATGCCGGAGCGCCTCGCCGGCCTGCGCGCTTTCCACCTGTGCGCGGGAAATCTCCTCGGCCAGGCGCTTGGCCGAGGCAGCGGCCTCGTCTCGGCGCTGGAGCTGAATCCGCTCGTCGTTTTCGATGGCGCCCACGCGCTCGGCCAGAGCGTTTGCCGCTTCTTCGATCGCGGCTTTCCGCTCCCGCAGCGCATCGAGTGTTTCCCGCTGGGCGTCCTGGCGCTCGCCGGCGGCGCGAGCGCGCTCGGCGGCTTCGGCGGCTTGCGAATCGAGCTGGCCGATCTGCGATTCGAGCTGCTCATCCTGCTGGCGGTTGTAACTGAGGCGATTGCGGGTCCGATCGGTTTCGAGCGCGGTCTGGTTCTGCCGGTTCTGATTTTCGCGCAGTTCGTTTTCGAGCTCGTAGGCGCGGCTCTCCAGGCGCTGCTGCTCGGCTTCGAGTCCAACCAGTTCGGAGGCCCGGCGCGCTTCGTCTTCCCGCAACCGGGCGAGTTCAAGGGAAACCCTCTCGGCATCGGCCCGCATCCGGCCCCACTTGGCCCCCAGCACCGATGCCAGCAGGCCGCGCGATTCTTCGCGCATCTCGGCGTAGCGGCGGGCGCGGGATGCTTGCCGCTTGAGCGCTTCCAGGCGCTTGGCGACCTCGGTCAGGATGTCGTTGATGCGCGAAAGATTGAGTTTGGAAGATTCCAGCTTTGCCTCGGCCAGGCGCTTTTTCGTTTTAAACTTGCTCACGCCGGCCGCTTCTTCCAGGATGGCCCTGCGTTCGGCGGGCCGCGAAGCGAGAATCTGGCCGATGCGGCCCTGTTCGATGATGGCGTAGGAGTTGGGTCCCAGGCCCATTTCCATGAACAGCTCCTGGATGTCTCTCAGACGCGCCGCGCGGCCGTTGATCAGGTATTCGCTTTGTCCTGAGCGGTAGAGCCGCCGCGTGACGACCACTTCGCCGGGACTGAGCTTCGGCGTGGCCGCCTGCCTCTTCCGGCGGCCGCCGGGCCGGCCCGGCAAATCCGCCGGGGCGGCGTCCACGGGAGGGTCTTCGGCCGGTCCCTGGCTCTCGAGGGAGGCGTCTTCAACGCCCGCCTCGGCTTGGGCCGGGTCCTGCTCGCTTCGGCTGAGAATCTTTTGGGCGGCCTCGGCCAGTTCGGGGTCCACCAGGGTCAGCGATACCTCCGCCATGCCAACCGGGGCGCGCGTGGCCGAGCCGTTGGAAATGCAATCGGCCATGCGTTCGGCGCGCAGGGTTTTGTGGCTCTGCTCGCCGAGCACCCAGGTGATGGCGTCGACGATGTTGGACTTCCCGCAGCCATTCGGCCCGACGATGCAGGTAATGCCCTGGCCGCCGAGCGATAGCATCGTGCGATCCGAGAACGATTTGAATCCGGTCAGCTCGATTTTGCGAAGCTTGAGCAAGGGTCGCCTGGCTCCTCTCTCTATGTAATAACTGGCACGAGGTGCATCTGAGCAGGCGAGCCCTCGCCAGTGGCGAGGGGGCGCGGAAACGGCAGAAGAAGCTACGGCCTTAAAGGCCGCCCCACCGTTCTGGCGCACGGAGTAGCGGGCGAAAATGAAAAGCTAGCATAGGTGCGGGTGCCTGTAAAGTAAGTCGCGAGCGCCGATGCCCAACCATCCAACGGCCGGGCGCGATTCGGCCGCGCGGAGTGGTCCCCGGGCAGGGCCTGGCCGGCGGAATTCTTCTCTTTGGCTTGGACGAGCGGTAACCGTCCGGTACAATGCAAATCCTTCAGCGCCGAGCGTGCGGATTGCCATGAACAGAGTTAGATTTATGACTGCCGGAGAATCCCATGGCCAGGGGCTCGTCGCCTGGCTTTCGGGGCTTCCTGCCGGTCTGGCCGTGGATTTCGAATTCGTCAATCGCGAACTGGGCCGCCGTCAATTGGGTTACGGACGCGGCGGGCGGCAAAAGATCGAAAAAGATAAGGCCGACGTGCTGGCGGGCGTTCGCCACGGCCGCACGATCGGAGCGCCCATCGCGCTGCGCCTGGAAAACCGGGAATGGGAAACGCGGTGGAAGCAGGCGATGCCCGTCGAAGATTTTGCCGGCTCGGACCAGATGCGCCGTCCCCTGACGGCTCCGCGTCCCGGGCACGGCGATCTGGCCGGGTCGCTGAAATTCAACTGGCACGACGCCCGCTACGTGCTCGAGCGCGCCTCGGCTCGCGAGACGGCCGCCCGGACGGCGGTCGGCGCGTTCGCGAAATTGTTGCTGCGCGAATTCGGAATCGAGATCCTCAGCCATGTGGTCGCCGTGGGGCATGCCAGCCTGGAGCGGGCGGCGGCGTGGGAAGAGATCCAGGCGGTTTGCGCGAATCTGGAATCGGCGCTGCGCTGCGTCGATCCGGATGTCGAGGCCAAAATGAAGGCCGAGGTGGACGCCGTCCTGCGGGCGGGGAATTCAGTGGGCGGGATTTTCGAGGTCGTCGCCCACAACGTCCCGCCGGGCCTGGGCAGCCACGCGCAATGGGATGAGAAGCTCGATGGACAGCTCGCCAGAGCGGTGATGTCGATTCAGGCGGTGAAGGCGGTCGAGATCGGAAGCGGCGTCCTGAGCGCGGCGTCGTACGGTTCCGAGGTGCAGGATCCGATTTCGTATTCGACCGACCGGAAGCGATTCGTCCGGCCATCGAATCATGCCGGGGGCCTGGAAGCCGGAATCACCAACGGCGAGGACGTGGTCGTCCGCGGCTATCTGAAACCGATTTCCACGCTTCGGCGCCCGCTCGGAACGGCCGATTTGAACACGAAAGAGGCCGTCGAAGCCGCCTACGAGCGTTCCGATGTTTGCGTCGTTCCGGCGGCGGGAGTGGTGGGCGAGGCGATGGTGGCCTTGACTCTGGCCGACGCATTCCTGGAAAAATTCAGTGGAGATTCGATCGAGGAGACGCGGCGGAATTTTCTGGGATTCCAGCGTCAACTCGACGAGTTCTAACGGAAAGGCAGCGATGGTTCACCCAATCGTTAAATTCCCCAATCCCGTTCTGGCGCAGCAGACGCCGCCGGTCGAGAATTTCGACGAGGAACTGCAAAAGACGGTCGACGATATGTTCGAGTCGATGTACGCCGCCGAGGGGGTCGGGCTGGCGGCGCCGCAAATCGGCCTGGGGCTGCGACTGGCCGTCATCGACGTCTCGGTCGGGAAGAATCCGGAAGCGCGGATGGTGCTGGCCAATCCGGAAATCACGCATTTCGAAGGCGAGCAACGCGAGGAGGAAGGCTGTCTGTCGGTGCCCGGCTTCCGCGCCCACGTTCTGCGGCCCCAGTTCGTCAGCGTGCGCGCGCAGGATGCGACGGGAAAGGAATGGGAGATGCGCGGCGAAGGTCTGCTCGCCCGCGCCTTTTGCCACGAGATCGACCACCTGTTCGGCATCCTGTTCCTCAATCACTTGAGCATGCTGAAACGCGATCTCATCAAGCGCCGCATCCGCAAACTGCAAAAGGCCGGGGAGTGGTAGCCGCCAGGTGGGCATGAGGATCGTCTTCTGCGGCACGCCGGCTTTTGCCGTTCCCGCGCTCGAGCGCCTGGCGAGCCGGCCCCAGTTTCAAATCGAAGCCGTCCTCACGCAGCCGGATCGCCCGCGTGGCCGCGGATTGGAAATGGTGCCCAGCCCGGTCAAGCAGGCCGCCCTCGCCGCCGGCATTCCCCTGTATCAGCCCGCCAAGGTGCGAACGGAGGAGGCTTTCGCGTTCTTCCGCAAAATCGCGCCCGATGCCGTCGTCATCATTGCCTTCGGGCAGATCATTCCGCAGCGTCTGATCGAACTTCCGCGCCTCGGCTGGATCAATCTGCACGGTTCGCTTCTTCCGAAATATCGCGGAGCGGCCCCGATCCAGTGGGCGATCGCCGAAGGGGAGACCCGAACCGGTCTGACGACCATGCAGATTGACGCCGGAATGGATACCGGCCCCCTGTTGCTCCAATGGGAAACCGGGATCGGCCCGGACGAAACCGCTGCGGAACTGGCCGCGCGCATGGCCCCGGCCGGCGCGGAGCTGGTCGCGAGTACCCTCGAAGGGCTCGACGCCGGCGCTTTCGCGCCGCGGGCGCAGGACAATTCCAAGGCCACGCTGGCTCCCCTGCTCAAAAGAGAGCACGGGCGGATCGACTGGAAATGGCCGGCCGGCAAGATTTACAACCGTATCCGCGGCTTCGCGCCGTGGCCTGGCGCCTATACGAGCTTCCGCGACAGCCGGTGTCACATCTGGGGCCGGCCTGGCGAAGCCGCCCGAACGGTGGCGGATTCCGGTCCCGTCGCGCCGGGTACGATGCAAGTGGTCGCGGGCGAACTGCATGTGGCCTGCGGCGAAGGCACGTGGCTGCATATCGAGTCCGTGCAGATCGAAGGACGCAAGCGAATCGGCGGGCGGGAGTTTTTGAGTGGGGCGCGCTTGGCTTCCGGGGAGCGCTTTGACTCCGCGTGAGCGACCGGCGCTCGATGATTGCCGCGGCGCGCGCCCCGGCCTTGATTTAGTGATTTAGTTCCTGGATTGCAACCTGACCAGCGCGATGCCCGTCACCCCTGCCAGAGCGATCGCCTTTGAGGTTCTCATGCGCGTCGAAGCCCAGGGCGCATATGCCGCCGATGCCCTGCGCGCGCTTCTGGGGCGCGGCGGCCCGCCCGGAGGCGGCGCGCGGCCGTCGCGTGACAGGCGGGCGCTGGGGGGGCGGTCCGGCGCGCCTGTCGGCCCGGTGAAACGCCAGGACGCCGGCCTGGCAACGGAACTGGTTTTTGGAGTCTTGCGCTGGCAGCGCCTGCTGGATTTCATGGTCGAGCGGCAGTCGAAACGCTCGGCCGGGTCGCTAGACCCGGAAGTCCGCATCAGCCTGCGGCTGGGCGCCTATCAACTGCTTTTCCTTCAAAAAATTCCCCCGTCGGCCGCCGTGAACGAGTCGGTCGAACTGGTCAAGCGCGCCGGAAGAGGCTCGGCGGCTTCGATTGTCAATGCCGTCCTGCGCCGCATGCCTCGGGGACCGCTGCGCCCGGAGGAACTCGCGCAACTGGTGCCTGTGGGCATGCCCAAAGCCGAGCGCCTATCGATTCTCTATTCCCATCCTACCTGGATGGTCGCCCGCTGGCTCGCGGGGTTCGGAGGCGAGCGCACCGGGTTCCTGCTCGAGGCGAATAATCGTCCGTCGCGGGTTGCCTGCTCCGTTCTCGACCCCGCGAAGAGGGAGGAGGTTGCCGCCTCCTTGCGCGACGACGGGCTCGATGTCGAGCCGGGCAGGTTGTTGACGAATTCACTGATCGTGCGCAGCGGCAATCTTTCGGAGACGGCGGCATTTCGCAATGGTTGGATCACCATTCAAGACGAAGCCTCGCAGGCCGTCGCCCTGCTCCTGAGCGTCGGGGAAAATCAGTCCGTGCTGGACCTCTGCGCCGCGCCGGGCAACAAGATGCTGGCCCTGGCGCGCGCCGCCGGGCCGGGAGCCAGGATCGTCGCCGCCGATCGCTATGGGCATCGGCTCCGGGCGCTCGAAACGCAACTGCGTCGCACGGCCACTTCAGGGGTGAATCTGGTCGCGCTCGATGCGACCGAAGCTCTTCCCTTCGCGTGCCGGTTCGAGCGTGTTCTGGTCGATGCCCCTTGCTCGGGCACGGGCACGCTCGCCCGCAACCCGGAAATCCGCTGGCGCCTCAGGCCGGAAGATATCGGGGATTTGGCCGGCCGCCAGGCTCGCATTCTCCGCAACGCCTTGGCCCTGCTTGCGCCCGGTGGCCGGCTCGTCTACGCCACCTGTTCGATCGAGCCGGAAGAAAACGAGGAAGTCGCGCGCGCGGTTTTGGGCGAAATGGGCGGCATACGGCTGGCGCACTCGGCCGGCACGCTGGCCGCGAACCTTGTCCCAGGCGTCGACCCCGGCCGGTTGTTCGACCGGGAAGGATTCTTCCGCATCTGGCCGGATCTCTCGACCGACGGATTCTTCGCTGCGATTTTCGAGCGCGATTGACGGTGGTGTCCTAACCCCACCTGTAGCGCCGTGCTTTAGCCCGGCACTTGCCGGCCTGAAGGCCGGCGCTACATTCAAATTGGGGCAACACGGAATTGACAGCTTGCCTGCAACCGGCGGCGTGGGTAGGCTGGAATGTCGAGGTTGGCGGTATCGAAACCGATGTCGATAGGGTTCAGGGAACAGTTCTGGCGGATCGGGCGCCTCTTTTTGCTGCTTTTCGTGCTGGGGGCGGCAGCATTCCTGAGCGCAATCACCGCGATGCGCTTTGCGATCGAAGGCCGCACGGTCCAGATGCCGGACGTCGTGGGCCGCGCCTACGGGCAAGCCCAAGTGGCGCTGCACGGGAAGAACCTCTCGGTTGTCGTCGCCGACCATGACTACAGCCACTTTCCCGCCGGCAGCGTGGTGCGCCAGAGCCCGCCGCCGGGAATGGAAGTGAAAGTCGGCCAGCAAGCGCAGGTGGTTCTCAGCCTGGGTGAGCAAGAAGTTGCCGTGCCCAATCTGGTCGATCGCAGCCTCCCGGCCGCACGCTTGCAATTGCTCAACACCGGCCTGCAACTAGGTGAGGTTTCCTACATCTACGCGGCCGGCGAGCCCGATGGCCTGATCCTTCAGCAGGACCCCTTGCCCGGAGAGAGCGGCCTCGCCAGTCCGCGCGTTTCGGTTCTGGTCTCGCTCGGGCCGAGGCCGCCGGCATACTTGATGCCCGATTTGAAGGGGATGTCCGTCAGCGAAGTACGGAGCCTGTTGAAGGCCGCCGGTCTGCAAGCGCCCCAGATTACGGGGCCGGCCGGCTCGGCCGGCGCGGAGGTGGTGAAGCAGAGTCCCGAGCCGGGCGCGCGAGTCGACCAGACGACGCAGGTCTTGCTCGGCGCCGGATCACCCTCGGCCGTTCGGGAAGATATGTTCCCAAAACCGGCCGCGGCCCCATGAAGACTCTATGCTAGAATGCGCGAAAGGCAGCGATGAGGCGTACGAGAACTCGCATCGAAGTGGCTCCGTCGATTCTAGCGGCGAATTTCGCCTGTCTGGAGCGTGAGATTCAAGCGGCGGAATCGGGCGGCGCCGGCTTGTTTCACGTGGACGTCATGGATGGGCACTTCGTGCCGAACCTGACGATCGGCGTGCCCGTTGTCGCATCGATCCGAAGCATCACGACTCTGCCCCTGGAAGTTCACCTCATGATCGACAACCCCGGTGAGTTCGTCGAGCCATTCGTTCACGCCGGCGCCGACCGCATTTACGTCCACCAGGAGGCCACGCCGCATCTGGACCGCGTTTTGAACGCCATTCGCGAGCGCGGGGCCGAGCCGGCCGTGGTCGTCAACCCGGCGACTCCGGCGTCGTTGCTGAGCGAAGTGCTGGATCTGGCGAGCGTAGTGCTGGTGATGTCGGTAAATCCCGGATTCGGCGGGCAGCAATTTATCCCGCGTTCGATCGGCAAAATCCGCGAGCTTGCCGAGATGCGCACGCGCTATAATGGAACTTTCCGAATTGCGGTGGATGGTGGGGTCGGTCTGGATAACGTGAGCGATATCGTTCGAGCCGGAGCTGAAATTCTGGTCGCGGGAACGTCCGTCTTCCACACGCCGGACGCCGGAGCCGCCGTGCGTCAAATTCTCGACCGGGCGCAGGAAGCCCTCGCTCTCAAGGTATGAAGCTCTCGGCCAACCGCAACATCCTGTTTTTGGCGCTGGTGGTTTCCCTCTCGCTCGGCACGAGCGGCTGCCTTTCTTTCGGGGGCAAGAGCAAAACGCCCCTGGCGGGCATGCACGCTGCCCCGGATGCCGTTCTCTACTCCCGCGCCATGAACGACATCAAGCACAACCGCTACACCATCGGCCGCCTGGGCCTGCAAACCCTGATCAATACCTACCCGGACAGCGAATACCTGGCCAAGGCGAAACTCGCCATTGCCAATTCCTATTACGCGCAGGGAGGCACCGACGGGTTGACGCAGGCGGCGGCGCAGTACAGGGACTTCATTACCTTTTTCCCGTTTCTCCACGAGGCGGCCTTCGCCCAGTATCGCATCGCGATGGCTCATTTCCGGATGATGGAAAAGCCCGATCGCGACCCAACGCAGGCTCTCGATGCCGAATCGGAACTTCAGACGATGATTTTGAAGTATCCCAAGAGCCGTTGGACGGCCCAGGCCATGCAGCGCCTGCGCGACGTGCAGGAAGTTCTCGCCGAAGGCGAATTCGAGGTCGCCAGCTTCTACAACCTCCGCCGGGCCTACGGGGCGGCCGCCGCGCGCCTGCTCGACCTGACCGAGCGGTACCCGCTCTTCAGCCAGGCCGACGAAGCGAACTTTATGCTCGGGAAGATTTACGAAAAAAGCGAGCACAACAACTTCGCCGCCCGCTTCTATTCCAAGATCGTTCGCGATTACCCGTTGTCGAGTTTCGCGCCGCAAGCCAAGAGCCGCCTGGTCGCCCTGGGCTTTCCGGTGCCGCCGCCCGACCCGAAAGCGCTGGCGCGAATGCGGGATGAGGAAAAGTATATTCACGAGCGCCCCGGCCTTGTTCGCCAGGCGCTGGGGATTGTCAGAAGCGGCCCCGACATCTCCCGCGCCGCGCATTACGGCGAGCCAGACCTGTCGCCGGATACCAACATCATTTCGGCCCGGCAGGTACTCGAGCCCTCGGTCGTGTCGACGGCCGCGAGTAGCACGACGACAGGCGTCGGCACGATTTCCGCCACGGCCGTCGCGCCCGGTTCGAACTCGGACGGGGCATCATTGACGTCGCCGGCGGAGGGTTCCGGAACCGGCAGCAGTGTGGCCGCCTCAACCGATTCTTCGGCCGCACCGGCCAGCTCCGTGGATTCGCAGCCCCTGAAAGACCCCTCCAAAGGTCCCCCGGCAGGCAAAAAGCGGAGCGGCAAAGAAAATGGCAAAGCCCCCGGCAAGAACAAGAAGAAAAAGGGCCTATTCCACAAGTTGATTCCCTGGTAGGGCCGCCGCGCAGGGGCGCGTCCCGAAGGTTCGGGACACGTGCCCGCTTCCCGAACCTCTGGAATTCCCACTGCCGCCTCGCCAGCGCTGCCGTGCGCCGATGCTATAGTCTTTGTTTCTCTCATGCGTTACCTCGAGCGGATCGTTCGCAGATACGAGCACAAACGCTGGGCGGCCGAAGATAACCGCGCCAGCCGCCCTTTCGATTGGGGCATCGAGCATATTGGCGGACCCGCAAACCACCCCGATCCCCGCGCGTTTCTCGATCGTTTTGCGGCCGAAACGATCCAGTCGAGCGACCGCTGGTTCGCGGCCGCGCCGCCCGAAGACGCCCGCCTGGAAGATGCCCGGGATGGAAAGGTCCTGACGTTTTCGAGCGCCGTGCGCTCTCCCTGGGACGAAAACAATCGCGTCTGGGCGCGCTACTTTCCGGCGCCAGGCGCCCGCGCCGCCGTCGTCGTGCTGCCGCAGTGGAATGCGGGCTGGGATGCCCACGCCGGCATCTGCCGCTGGCTGAACCGGCTGGGGATGAGCGCGTTGAAGATGAGTTTGCCGTATCACGATCGCCGCGCCGTCGATGGCATGTATCGCGATAATTTTTTGGTCGGCCCGAATATCGGCCTGACGCTACAGGCCAATCGCCAAGCCGTTATCGACGTGCGGTGCTGCCTGCGCTGGCTCGAGCGGCAGGGCTACAGGAAGCTGGGCCTGCTCGGCAGCAGTATCGGCTCGGCCGTCGCCTGTATCACCACCGCTCACGATCCCGCGGTTCGCGCCGGAGCCTTCCTGCACGTTTCGACCGGTTTCGGCGAGGTCGTTAGCACGGGCATGACCACGATGCACGTCTGGGAGTCGATGCGCGCTCACGTTTCCCGGGAAGAAATTCACCGCTTCTGGGCTCCCATCAGTCCGTACCCCTACGCCGAGCGGCTTTCGACCGCCGGCCAGAAGCTGCTCATGATCAGCGGGCGCTACGATCCGACGTTCTGGCCGGAATTTACCGAGCAGATGTTCGGCAAGATCGTCAGCAGCGGCGTGGACGTGGAAATTCTCCGGCTTCCGTGCGGACACTATTCGCTCGACCGGCCGCCCTTCAGCTTCATCGCCGGACTGCGCTTTGGCTTCTTTCTGCGCGACCGGCTGGTTCGCTAGGCGCCGGCGGGGAAGCGGGCCGAGGGTTATTCGGCCGGCTTGCCGGCGAGCCGGGCCTGCAGCGGGAAATATTTCCGGTACTTCTCGGGAAGGGTCTTCGGGCGGTTTTGCCCGTCGCAGATCACGTGGAGCGTTTCGCCGGTGGCGAGAAGCTCGCCGGTGCCGTCGCGCCGGATTTCGTAGGCGAAGCGCAGCGTGCGAGACCGCGATTCCGCCACCCGGGTCCGAATGCGCACCAGGTCGTCGTACAGCGCCGGCTTGAGGTAACGGCAGCGCGCCTCGGCCACGACCACGCGGCAGTCGTCCGCCTCTTCCATTTCTTTGTAGGTGAAGCCCATCTGGCGGAAAGTCTCTACCCTCCCGATTTCGAACCAGACGAAGTAGTTGCCGTAGTAGACGACGCCCATGCGATCGGTTTCCGCATAGCGCACGCGCGCGGTGGTCTCATAGAAATCGTTCATCAGGGAAGGGAAGTGTAACAAACCGGCCGGGTGCGAGAAAGCTCGCGTGCCGCTTCCGGCCCGGGCGGCCCGCCGCTACTTTCCCGTCCATCGGGGGGGCCGCTTCTCGAGAAACGAGGAAATGCCTTCCCGGAAATCATCGCTCAGGCGGATTCGGGCGTTGGCATCGATCGCCAGCTCCAGCTGCCGGCGGAGCTCATTTTCCGCGCAGGAGAGCAGCAGACGTTTGGTTTCGAGAATGCTGGCGCCGCTGTTGCCGGCCACGGTTTTGGCCAGGCTGCGGGCTCGCGGCAGCAGCTCTTCACGCGGCACGACTTCGGTCACCAGGCCCATCCGCATGCCTTCGGCGGCGTCGACCACGCGCCCGGTGAGCAGGAGATCGCGAGCCCTCTTCTCGCCGATCTGGCGCACGAGAAAAACCGACACCAGCGCGGGTAGAAAGCCGATTCGCACCTCGGTATAGCCGAATTTGGCCGCCGGCACCGCCAGCGTGAAATCGCACAGCGTTGCGATTCCACAGCCGCCCGCGATCGCGGGGCCGTTCACGGCGGCGACGAGCGGCTTGGGGAAGCCGTATATCCGGCGGAAGAAATTCGCCATCCGGCGCGAATCTTCAAGATTCTGCTCGAACGATCGGGAGGCGAGCTCTCGCAATGCATCGAGGTCCATGCCCGCGCAGAACGATGTGCCGGACCCGGTGAGGATTGCCGCGCGGGCCGCCGATGTTTCGATCTCCGCGAGGGCGCTGACGATTTCTTCCATCATGGCTGTCGAGAGGGCGTTGCGCTTCTCGGGCCGGTTGAGGGTCAGGAGCGCAATTTCGTCTTCCCATTCAAGCGTTAGCGTTGAGTAGGGCATTGTGGACTCCTTCCATTCTGTCATCGGGCGGGCCGATCAGAGCCGGGCGTAGCGGCAGCGCAGTTCCTGCGTGGCCGCGAGCGCCAGCACGAGCGCCGTCGGCGCGATTCCGGTCCACCCGCCATGCCGTTTGAGCGTCCTCACAACGATCTCGGTCGGGATATTACCCACCAGTTCGTCTCCGGCAAAGGGACATCCTCCCAGGCCGGTCAGCGCCGAATCGAATCGCCGGCAGCCGGCTGCATAAGCCGCCAGCACTTTCGGGGCGGCCTCCTCGGGCCGGCCATGGAGGTGAACGCCAATCTCGACTCCGCCGGCGGCGGGGAGTACCGCGCCCAGCAGGCTCCGAATCCGGTCCGGCCGCGCCAAACCGACCGTGTCGGCCAGGGAGATTGCGCGTACGCCCGATTCCTTCAGATGCGCAACCTCCGCCGCGACGGCTTCCGCGCTCCACGCTTCCCGGTACGGGTTTCCGAAGGCCATCGAGATATAGACGACGAGCTCGCGTCCGGCCTGCTCGCAGGCGCGTACCAGTTCGCCGACCAGGGCGCGGGATTTTTCGACGCTCGTGCGCGCGTTCGATGCGAGGAATTTCTCCGAAAGCGAATGCGGATAGCCCACGGTCGTGACTGCGGCGGCGCGAAGCGCGCGCTCAAGCCCTTCCTGGTTCACGACGATGCCGATGATTTCCACTTCGCCCGGCGCGAGCCCGCCCGCGGCCAGCTCCGCTATCACCTGCTCGCTGTCGGCCATCTGCGGGACGTATTTGGGAGAAACGAAGCTGACGGCGTCGATGTGGCGGAAACCGCATTCGATCAGGCGCCGCAGGTAGCGCACTTTTCCTTCGGTCGGGATCGTCTCGGGCAGCCCCTGCCAGGCGTCACGGGGACATTCCACCAGTTTCACCGCATTCATAGCATCGCTCACCGCGGCGCCCCTCAGGTTTGCAGCACGCCGGTTTTGAATGCCGGCAATTCCGGATTGAGCGCCGCCGCTTCGAGAGCCCATTCGAGCGCCTCGCGCGTTCGCGACGGGTCGATAATCGCATCGACCCAGAGCCGGGCGGCGGCGTAACGCGGGTCCGTCTGGCTCTCGTAGGTGGCGCGAATCGATTCGAAAAGCTTTTCTTGCTCGTCCGGGCCCGGTTTTTTCCCCTGTCGCTCGAGCTGGCGCACGCGGATTTCCACCAGGGTTCCGGCGGCCGATTCGCCGCTCATTACGGCGTAACGCGCCGTCGGCCAGGCAAAGATGAAGCGGGGATCGTACGCCTTGCCGCACATGGCGTAGTGGCCGGCGCCGAAGCTGCCGCCGCAGATCACCGTGATCTTCGGAACGACGCTGTTGGCCACGGCGTTGACCATCTTGGCCCCGGCGCGGATGATGCCGCTCCATTCCGCCTCGCGGCCCACCATGAATCCGTTCACGTCGTGCAAAAAGACCAGGGGAATCCGGTTCTGATTGCAAGCCATGATGAAGCGCGCGGCCTTGTCCGCCGATTCGGTGTAGATCACGCCGCCGAACTCCATCCGGTTCTCGCCGGTGCCGGGCGTTCGGGCCGCGACGTGCGTTTTCTGATTGGCGACGATGCCGACGGCCCAGCCGCCGATCCGGGCGTAGCCGCACAGCACCGTGCTTCCGTATTCGGGCCGGTATTCCTCCCATTCGCTCCCGTCCACCAGGCGCGCGACGATTTCCCGCATGTCGTATTGCTTGGCCGGATCGGCGGAGAAAATACCGGAAATGTCCTCGCCGGGGTAGGCCGGGGGACGCGCCTGGGCGCGGTCGAAAACCGGGCTGGGCGGCCGTCCCATCTTCTCGACCAGGGCGCGAATGCGGGCGATACACGACTCGTCGTTGGGCTCGCGGAAATCGGCCGTGCCGCTGATTTCGGCGTGCACGCGCGCCCCGCCCAACTCCTCGGCGCTCACGCGCTGTCCGATCGCGGCCTGCACCAGCGCCGGTCCGGCCAGAAACAGCCCGCTGCCTTCGGTCATCAGGATGTGATCGCACATGACGGGCAGGTAGGCGCCGCCGGCAACGCACATTCCCATGATCGCGGTGATTTGCGGGATGCCCATGGCGCTCATCACGGCGTTGTTCCGGAATACCCTGCCGAAATCGTCGCTGTCGGGGAACACGTCTTCCTGCAAAGGCAGGAAAATCCCGGACGAATCGACCAGGTAGATGGTCGGGATGCGGCTCTCGATCGCGATGTTCTGGGCGCGGATCACCTTCTTGGCGGTCATGGGAAAAAACGCGCCGGCCTTCACCGTGGCGTCGTTGGCGACGATCATCGCCAGCCGGCCGGCCACGCGGCCCAGGCCCGTAATGGTTCCCGCCGCCGGCGCGCCGCCCCATTCCTGGTACATCTGGTAGGCGGCGTATAGGCCCAGCTCGAAAAATTCGCTTCCGGGATCGACCAGTCTGGCGATCCGTTCCCGGGCGGTCAGGCGGTTCTTCTGGTGCTGGGATTCGACGGCGCGCGGCCCTCCGCCCTGCCGGATCTCTTCCTCTTCCTTGCTCATCTGCCCGGTGCGGTCGAGCATCAAGCGGCGGTTACGGTAGAACTGCTTGGACGTGGTGTCGATATGCGACTCGATTCGCGCCAACGGGTCCATCCTCGCGGAGGTGCCGGGCGATCAGTATACGCCCGGGCCTGGGTTTTGAAGGCCGCCGACGGCCTTTGGGTGTGGAAGCCGGCGGGGCGCAAACGAGGAAGGCGGCAGCGCGGCCGCCCCGATTGGGTTGTGGCGGCGCCGGGCCGGGCGCCGGTTCGTGGATACGCCTCAGACGCTGAAATGCTTCGAGAGAGGCAATTCCCGGATGCGCTTTCCCGTGGCGGCGAAAACGGCATTGCAGAGCGCGGGCGCGAATGGCGGAACGCCCGGTTCTCCCACGCCGGCCGGCGGGGCGGTGCTGTCGACCAGGTGAATGCGGGTTTCCCGCGGGGCCTGGTTGATGCGCGCCACGGGATAATCCTGGAAATTCGATTGCACGATCGCGCCACCCGCGGCGGTGATCTCACCGTGCAAGGCCAGGCTCGTTCCGAAAATCGCCGCCCCCTCGAACTGCGCCCGGACGGCGGCCGGGTTGACGATGGTTCCCGCGTCCACGGCGGTGTCGACGCGTAGAATCTTGAGGTCGCCCTTGGCGCTCACCTCGGCCTCGACGACGGTGGCGACGTAGGTGAGGAAACTCCAGTGGACGGCGATACCCATCCCCACGCCCGCGCCGAGCTTGCGTTTGCCCCAGCCCGCCTGATCCGCGGCCAGCTCCACCACCCGCTTCATGCGGCCGGTTTCGAGCGCGTAGCCGGGAGGCACCTTGGCGAGGCCCTTGAAATCGATCGTGCGGTTGGGGCCGATCAGCATCAGCAGGTATTCGAGAGGATCGCGGCCGGCCGCGTGGGCCAGTTCCGCCGCGAACGACTGCACGGCGAACGCGTGGTAGACGTTGGCGACCGAACGCAGCCAGCCGATGCGCACGTGCGCCGCCGCCGGGCCGTTTTCAACGCGCAGGTTGGGGAGATCGAATGGAATCGTGGTCCAGCCCATGGCCAATTCGCCGCGGCCGCCGTAGACGGCGTGGGAGTTGAACGTCGAACCGATCGGGGGAAAGACCGAGCGCGCGAGCCAAGCCGTCGGCTTTCCTTGCGCGTCGAGCGAAGCCTTCATGTACATGGCCGCCACCGAGTGGTAGTAATCGAACTGGATGTCGTCTTCGCGGCTCCAGCAGACCTTCACCGGCGCGCCCAGCCGTTTCGAGAGGACCGCCGCCTCGACGGCGAAATCGGGGAACGATTTGCGGCCGAAGCCTCCGCCGAGCAGCGTGACGTGGCAAATCACCTCTTCCTTGCCGATCTTCAGCGCCTGGGCGACGGCCGCCTGCAATCCCTGCGGATCTTGCGTCGGCGCCCAGATCGTGACCTTGCCGTCGCGGAAGTCGGCTAGGGCCGCGGGCGGTTCCATGGGCGCGTGCGAGAGGTGCGGGGCGTAGTATTCGGCTTCGACGACGCGGCCGCCCTTGGCGAACTCCGCATCGACGTCGCCAACCACACGCGCCACCTTCCCCGGCTGACGAGCCGTGGCCATCAGTTGCTGCTTGTAGGGCCCGGAGTTGTAGCCGGCGTTCGGGCCGTTGTCCCAATGGATTTTCAGCTTCTTGCGTCCCTGAAACGCGGCCCAGGTGTTTTCGGCGATCACGGCGACGCCGCCAAGCGGTTGAAAGTGGGGACCGGGACCCTGCGGGCCTTCGAGTTCGACGGTTTGCTTTACCCCCGCCACGCGCATCGCCTCGGTGTCGTCGTGGGATGCGGCCTTGCCGCCCAGCACGGGCGGGTGCTCGATCGAGGCGAATAGCATGCCGGGGATTTCCGCGTCGTAACCGTAGCGCGCCTGGCCGGTAACGATTTTCTCCAGGTTGTAATAGGGGGCGTCCTTGCCGATGTAAATCCAGGCGCTGCGCGGCTTGAGGCGCACTTCGGCTGGCGGCGGAACGGGCAGTTTCGCGGCCGCCGCGGCGAGTTCCCCGTAGCCCGAGCGCCGGGCGGGGGAATCCTTTTTAGCGGCGGCGGGGCGGTAGACGATCTCGTGCAACTCCGTCGCGCAATCCGCCACCGGAACGCCCCACTGGTTCGCCGCGGCGGTCAGCAGCATCTGCCGCGCCGTGGCGCCGGCCACGCGCATAATCTCAAAAAACGAGCGCACCGAATGCGATCCGTCGGTGTCTTGGTCCCCGTATTGCGGATCGCCCGGCGCCTGCCGGATCTGGACGCGCCGCCAGTCGGCATCCAGTTCGTCGGCCACCACGCGCGGCAGGCTCGTCGTGATGCCGGTGCCCATCTCCGAGCGCGCGGCGATGATGTAGACGGTGCCATAGGTTTCGATGCCGAGAAAAACGCTCGGGTGAAACGGCGCCCGGGCGGCGATCGATGCGGGCAGGGCGCTGGCCGCCGGGCCCGCTTCGGCCTCGGCCTGCGAGCGCAAGACGGGGACGCTCAAGACGAGCGCGCCGGTCGATAGCAACCCCCGGAGAAATCCGCGCCGGCTGACGTTTTCGATTTTGCTCATGCCCGCTCCTTCGCCGCCGCCGCGGCGTGAATCGCCGACCGCAGCCGCTGATAGGTGCCGCAACGGCAGATATTTCCAGCCATGTGCTCGTCGATATCGGCGTCGGTGGGATGGGGCTTTTGCTCGAGCAGCGCTACCGCTTGCATGATCTGTCCCGCCTGGCAATAGCCGCACTGCGGCACGTTGAACTCGATCCAGGCCCGCTGAACCGGGTGCAGGCTGCGCGCCCCCAGGCCTTCAATGGTCGTGATTTTCGCGCCCTCGACCGCTTGCACGGTGGTGGTGCAGGAGCGAATGGCCTGGCCGTTCCGAAGCACGGTGCAGGAGCCGCAGAGCGCGATGCCGCAACCGAACTTGGTCCCCTTGAGTCCGGCGATGTCACGCAGGTACCAGAGAAGCGGCATCTCCGGATCGCCCGCGAAGGAATGTTCCTCGCCATTTACCTGGAAATGAATCATGGCCAAATTCCCCCTCTCGTCTGTGCCGTAGCCATGTTCGCACGGGTTAAGGCCGAGTGGAAGGGCCTAAGATCACCCGGCATGGAATACGGCGCTTGTGGGAACGGTTCAAGCAAAGTTTACGCGTTTTTCAGGCGAAGCCGGCGGCATGGCCATCCGGTTTCAGTTTTTCGGCGCTTCCGCCTGGCGCTCGCGCACCAGCTTGCGAACGAACTCCACGACCTGTTGCGTGGAGGTTCCCGGCAGAAAGACGCTGGCGATACCGATCTTCCGCAGGCCGGCAATATCTGCCTCGGGGATAATTCCGCCGATCACGATCGGAACGTCGTCCATGCCCTTGGCCCGGAGCAGCTTGGCCAGGTCTGCGCAGAGCACGTTGTGAGCGCCCGAGAGAATCGAAAGCCCGATCACGTCGACATCTTCCTGAGCCGCGGCGGATGCGATCATCTCGGGCGTCTGCCGTAGCCCCGTGTAGATGACTTCCATCCCGGCGTCGCGCAGGGCCCGCGCAATCACCTTCGCTCCACGGTCGTGGCCGTCAAGGCCCGGCTTGGCGACGAGGACGCGAATTTTTTTCTCCGACATGGCCGATCGTTGTGCCTTTGCGTTGCCGCGCTCAGTTTCCTGAGCAGGCGTTTCTCTGCCGGTCACAAAGCTTAGCACAGACGGAATTCCCGTCTACCGGTGAGGGCGGAAACGCATGCCAGACTAGCTGCGCGCGCCGCAGGCGGCATCGAGCGTTTGGCGCAGACGAAGGAAGAGCGACCGGTCGAACTCGTACGCCCCGGCCTGGGGAAGCTTTTGGGCCAGCGCGTTGCCTTGCTCCCACGCCTCGAGCGCCTCTTTACGCTGATTCTCGATCCAGGAAATTCCGGTGCGAGCTAGCCAGTATTCGGTGCAATTGTGCCGCGCATTCTTGGCCTCCATCAGGTCCCACCAGTAGCGTGCGCGGGCGGCATCGGGCTTGAGGAACGCGTTGGCATAGACGAAATAGGCCAGCAGCTCGCCGGGCAAGTCGGAAGCGGACTGCTCGAACACCGTCTCGGCTTCGGCCAGAGCCTGGAGCGCCTCCGGTGTTTGGCCGCAATCGAGCAGGTGTAAAAATAAATACATCCGCAACAAAAATCCCTGATGTCCGCTGGTGACCAATGCCGCGGCGCGGCGCAGACCCTCGGCGTCGTAATCCCTGGGACGCAGCGGAGTGACCAGACTGGAGCCGACCGCTAAGAAGGCGCGATGCACGTCGCTCCACGGGCTGTGCGTCAGGATCTGATAGATGTGCGCGCCATCGGAATAATCGGCTTCCGGGCGGAATGGAACCAGATTGATGGCGAACGCAACCAGCGAGATCAGGGCAATCAGGCCCAGCAACTCCCACGCGGGCTCCCACGGCCGGCCCTTGGCCGCGAGCGTTGCCCATAGCGCCATCACACCCAAACACAGGCTGGCCGCCGGCCCGGCGCCGATCATGCATAATTCGGGCCAGTCCGAATCCGTCAGCTTGGTTGGAACTAGGCCGGCGCTGCCGCCCGTCAGGGCCAGAATATTCGCCGGCTGAAACTGGAATGCCCATTTGCCTTCCCGGATTTGCCACTGAAACGGCCCGACGGTGAACGCGCGCAGTCGCATCCCCAACGCCAGTCCCACGGACGCGTGACCGAGTTCATGGACGAAGACCACGACGAGGTCGGCAATGAGCAATTCGATCCAAAACCACAAACCCACGTTCTGTGGTAAGCCGCGCGATTCTCCCCAGCGGCCCATCCAGATCAGCCCCGCAAGCACGGCCCCGATTCCCACAAGCTGTACCACGGTATCGACGAGTGAGCTGGTGCCGTCGCCCGCCCGGCGGGGAGACGGGTGTGTTGGTGTGGCCATTTGCGGGAGCACGTCGCGTCGCGAGAAGACAACGAGTCCTCCCACTCCGAAAGCAAGGACGAGCAGTTCCGGCCCGGCCAAAAGAACGTAAGCAACGTTTCCCGGCGGAATCCGCGAAAGAAAAAGGAGTGGAGACAAAGCGAACAGGATGTTGACGACACTAGCGGCAATCGCCCAGCCGCGCGCATGAGCGGCGCCTTTGTGCGTGGTCCACCAGGCCATCCCGTAAACCAAAACGAGGACCGGAGGCAGGAGAAGCAACCATGCGGTTACGGCCGCTTCTCGCCCGTGGAATGCGCCTAGGTGCACGAAGTGCGGGATGTATCGCAGGTTGGTCAGAAAAGTCCACGCGAAGATCAGGGCCGCGGCGGCGAAACACCAGCTCAGGAACTTTGCGAGTCGAACCATGGCGTTGCGTCTAGCGGATGCAGGCTAGCTGGGGCGGCGTGGAAGGTCAATTTGCCGTTAGAAGAGTAATGCCGAATCGGCAACCCCGTGGCCTCGCGCCGGGGGCAGTGCGAAAAAACTAGGTGATGGCGACTTCCTCGTAAGTCCCGAAAACGTCGCGCATGGCGCCCGCGATTTCGCCCAGCGTGGCGTAGGCCTTCACCGCCTCGTAGATCGTCTCCATCAAATTCACATCGCCCTGCGCCGCCTGCCTCAAATCGCCCAGCCTTCGGTCCACTTCTTGCTGCGAGCGCTGCGCGCGGAGTTTTCGCAGACCCTCTTTCTGCCGCTCGGCCACCGTCTCGTCGATCCTGAGGGTTTCGATCGGCTCCTCTTTGCCGGCGTATTCGTTCACGCCGACGATGATCTTTTCCTTCCGATCGACGGCCATCTGATACCGGTAGGAGGCATCGGCGATTTCCCGCTGCGGATAGCCGTGCTCGATGGCAGGGACCATTCCGCCCAGGGCGTCGATCTTCTCGATGTAGTCGCAGGCCCCGCGCTCGACCTCTCCGGTGAGCGTCTCGACGAAATACGATCCGCCAAGCGGATCGACGGTGTTCGTGACGCCGCTCTCGCAAGCCAGAATCTGCTGCGTGCGCAGGGCAAGCGTGGCGGCGAACTCGGTGGGCAGCGCCCAGGCCTCGTCGAGCGAATTGGTGTGCAGGGACTGGGTTCCGCCGAGGACGGCCGCCAGTGCCTGGATCGCCGTGCGCACGACGTTGTTATAGGGTTGCTGGGCCGTGAGTGAGCAGCCGGCCGTCTGCGTGTGGAAGCGGAGCGCCCACGAGCGCGGGTCCTTGGCCCCGTAGCGCTCGCGCACCGCCCGGTGCCAGATTCGGCGAGCGGCGCGGAACTTGGCGATCTCCTCGAAGAAGTCGTTGTGCGAGTTGAAGAAAAACGAGAGACGCGGGGCGAACTCGTCGATTTCGAGGCCGCGGCGCAGCGCCCACTCGACGTATTCCATGCCGTCGCGGAGGGTGAACGCCAGTTCCTGGATGGCCGTCGACCCGGCTTCGCGAATGTGGTAGCCGGAGATCGAAATTACGTTGAATCGGGGCGTGCGGCGTGCGCCGAACTCGATCGTGTCGGTCACCAGGCGCATCGACGGCGCCGGCGGGTAGATGTACTCCTTTTGTGCGATATATTCCTTCAAGATGTCGTTCTGGAGCGTGCCGGAAATCTTCTCCCAGCTGACCCCTTGCTTCTCCGCCACGGCCAGATACATCGCCCAGATCACCGCGGCTGACGAATTGATTGTCATCGACGTCGAGACATCGGCCAGCGGAATCCGGTCGAAGAGCGTCTCCATGTCCGAGAGAGAGCTGATCGCGACGCCGCATTTTCCGACTTCGCCTTCCGAAAGGGGATGGTCGGCGTCGTAGCCCATCAGGGTCGGCAGATCGAAGGCCACCGACAGGCCGGTTTGCCCCTGGCTCAAGAGATAGCGGAAACGCTGGTTGGTGTCTTCGGGCGTGCCGAATCCGGCGAATTGGCGCATCGTCCACCGGCGCCCGCGATACATGCTGTGGTGAATGCCGCGGGTAAAAGGGGGTTCTCCCGGGTAGCCGATTTCGCGTTCGAAATCGATCCCGGCGACGTCGGCGGCAGTGTAGAGGCGCGCAATCGGGTGGCCGGAAACGGTGGTGAACTGCGCCTGCCGTTCCGATGCCTTGTCGGGCGCCGGGCGGGCAGCCTGCCGCTGACGCGCGGGCTCTTGCGGCGCGGGCGTGGGAACTTCGCCGGGGCCGGCCTTGCCGGCACCACCCCTTTTGTCTTGCCCGGTCATCGATTGTCTCTCCCGAACATGGCGTCCCTCCCGCGCATGGCGGGCAGCCCGTCACACGCCCCGAACCCGGTCGTTATGGTTCTTCGATCTTATGGTCAAGAGAGGGGCGCCGCAAGCGCCGGCGCCAGACGAGCGCGCAAGCGTCCTTCCTATTGTTTGCCGGGCTGAACGGCGTTCTTCGTGGAGCCGTCGAGCGGCGTTCCGGGAATGTGCGGCACCGGGGTCACGTGTCCCGTGTTGGCGTCGGCAACCGAGATGTCATAGAGCTGAAGCAGGGGACTTCCGAGCGCTTGGTTGAAGGCCACGACGGCCTCGAGCAGCCCCGCCTTGGCCTTGATTTCGTTGCCCTGAGCGGTTGCCAGATCGCGTTCCTGCAAGATCACGTTGTAATCGGTCGACGTGCCGTACAGAAATTTCTTCTGTTCGGCATCGAGCGACTCCTGCGAGAGCTGCGTCGCCTTCACCGCCGCCTGCACGTTCGCCATGCCCTGCTGAATGGCAATCTGCGCGTTGCGCACCGATTCGGCGATGTTGTTTTTGAGTGACTGCACTTGCAGCAGCGTTTCCCGCTGGGTCAACTGCGCCTGGGCGCTGGCGGCCTGTGCCGCGCGGTTCCGCAGCGGAAGATTGAGCGTGAGCGAAGCCGAATAGGTGGGGAAATTGTTGTTCATCATCACGTTCCAGGAATCCAGCAGACCGTAAGGGATGATCTGCGTGGGGCCGGAGGTTGGCACGACGACCTGGTTGCCCTTCAAGCCTTCGGCCGCGTAGTTTCCCGAAAGCGTGAGCGTGGGCAGCAGCGCGTTCCGCGCGGCTTTCACGGCGATGCCGGAGTTCTCGAACGACAATTGCTGTGCCAGCAGGTCGGGGCGGTCTCTCCAGGCCTCCGCCACGGCGTCCCGGTAAGGAATGATATTCACCTGCGGCGGCGTGTTGATGCTGTCGGCCGGAACCACCTGAACGTTCTCGAGGCCCGCCGCCATGGGATTGCGTGTGATCAGATTCAGCAATACGGTCTGCTGCTGCTGCTCGTTGGTCTGCGCGACGATGAGCGCCTGCTGGCTGCTCGCCAGTTGCGACTGCGCGGTGACGACGTCGAGCTGGGCCAGCGTTCCGATCTGCAATTGCTTCTGCGTATCTTGCAGGTTTTTTTGCGCCCAATCCACGCTGGTTTGCTGCACGCCGACGTTTTCCCGCGCGTAAACCAGGTTCCAATAGGCGGTCGCGACATTGGAGACCACGGTAATCACCGCGTTCTCCAACGTGTATCGCGCCGCCTGGGAGTTGTTCCTGGCCTCGACGATGAACTGGGTATTCGGCAGGAAGCCGAACCCATTCAGGAGCTGCTGTTGGAATCCGAAGGAAAGCGTCGATTGAATGGCGGGATTGTACAAATCCCGCGGCGAGGTCGTCGACGTGCGTGTGTTATCGAAGCCCAGCGTGAACAGGGTGCCCGTTTGGAATCCCTTCGAAAAAGTGAAGTTAGCCACGGCGGTGTTATTGGTCAACCCGGATATGGAGGATGAACCCACACCAGCAAGGAAAGGGTTGTTCACGGGGAACGACGTTCTGCCCCAGCTAAGCGTCGACGAGACCGTGGGATCGAAACTGAGTCCGGCCGGGCCGGCCAGCGCCTTGAGCACGGCCGAATCGGCAATCCAGGTGATGTAGCGCTGTACCCCGATATCCAAGTTGTTTTCGATGGCAAGTTGTACCGCATCCTTGAGACTCAAACGCAGTTGGCCCTGATGAATCAACTGTTCGAGTTTCGGCGAATTGGCCATCATCGGCTCGGGCACCTGCTCTTGCACGTACGGCGTGATGGTTTTTGGGAACCAGGGAATGTCCTTGGTGTAATCCGGGCCGGCCGGAATGATCAGGGGTGTCGGGGGCGCCGTTTGGGCCGGCTGAGCCTGCTGTGCCGTAACCGGGGCCCCTTGCATCTGCATCGCAGACAAGGAGTTCGTCTGGGCGTCCAGCCCCAGCGGCGCCCCCAGCGCCATCAACACAGTCAAGGTGATTGCCATCCTTTGAACCAGTGGGTTCTTACTCATTTCCCTCTCCCAATCGCAGTTTAATCAGGGCAAACGCATTGCACTTCTTATTGAACGCGATCCGGGTGGCTTTTGTTTCCGGTATTTGCCGGAATCTGGGGTTGGGTTGCCTCCAGACGCTGGGCAGCCCCGCGGGGAACCCCGAGCGGAGGCCCTCGGCGGGCCGCCCCCCGCCGCCGCGCTGCGTTCTCGATCTTACTTGTTCGCCAATCTCCCGCGGCCGGAACCGGCATGCGGGATTGGCCTTGCGCCCTCGGCTCGCCCGGGGCTTCGGCTCATTCTGCTTCGCAGCGGTTGACACCGACGCGATTCGCCCCGTACATTCAAGCGGACAAGAGATTACCCATGAACCCTTCACAGGTCCAGCAACTACTCGAAAGTGTCGGATCGGTACGGCACGGTCATTTTGTGCTTTCTTCCGGGCGCCATAGCGCGACCTACGTGCAATGCGCCCTGGTTCTCGCCTATCCGGAGCGGGCCGAAACCCTTGGCCGGGCCCTGGCCGAGAAATCGGCGGGAATCGAAATCGACACCGTCGTTTCGCTCGCCCTGGGCGGCCTGATTCTCGGCCACGAAGTCGCCCGGGCGCTCGGCGTGCGCGCCATGTTCGTCGAGCGGGACTCGAACGGGCGGAAGGCTTTGCGCCGTGAGTTCCATGTCGAGCCGGACGAACGCGTTCTGGTGATCGAGGACGTCTGGACGACGGGCAAATCGACGCGCGAGGCCATCGATGTCGTCGAAGCCGCCGGCGGCCACGTCGCCGCGCTCGGCGCGCTGGTGGACCGGAGTGGAGGCCGGCTGAAATGGGACGTTCCGGCCTTTTCCCTTCTCGAAATCAGCATCCCGAATTACGAGTCCGATGACTGTCCTCTTTGCCGCGCCGGCGACGTAGCGGTCAGGCCGGGCAGCCGCTTCGAGCGGCCGGCGGCGCAAACCGGCGGGCCGGCGCAAATGTCGCGCCCGGGCGAGGGCCGGCCGCAGCGGCACAAATGAAGCCGCCTCTTAAGCTAGCCCAGCCGGCCGCGGCGGCGCGCGTTCGAACTTAACGCACGATCTCGTTTTCCGGGCGCCGCTTCTCGTCCCGCGATGAAGAACATCAAGCTAACCATCGCCTACGATGGCACGGAGTTTCATGGCTGGCAAATCCAGCCCGGCCGCCGCACCATCCAGGGCTTGCTGGCGGAAATCGCGGCTAACGTGACTGGCGCGCGCACGGTGATTCAAGGCGCCGGCCGCACCGATGCCGGCGTCCACGCCCTTGGCCAAGTCGCCAGCTTCCACACCGGCTCCCGCCTTTCTCCAGCGGAATTTCAGCGTGCCTTCAATGCGCTTTTGCCTTCAGCCATCCGCGTGCTCGATGCCGAGGAGGTCGAGCCGCGCTTCCACGCCCGCTGGGATGCCTTGGCGAAGATCTACCAATACCGGATTTTCCGCGGGCGCGTGGTCCCCCCGTTCCACCGCTTCTACGCGCTGCACTATCCGTTGCCGCTCGACGAAGCGGCGATGGCGGAAGCCGCTCGCCAGTTCGAAGGGGTTCACGATTTCACCTGCTTCGCCGCCTCGGCCGGCAGGCAGAAGGATCGCGGCGAAGCAAATCCCGTTCGGGAAATTTTCCGTTCGGAAATATTCCGTTGTTCTTCCCCGCCGTTCGGGCCGGCCGCGGCCCGGTATGATTTGGCCGCGCGGCCCGGTTCGGACGGCTGCGGCGAGGAACTGGTTTACCTTGTGCGAGGGCGATCGTTTCTGCGGCACATGGTCCGCAAACTGGTCGGCACGCTCCTGGATGTTGGCCGGGGCCGTCTGTCGCCGGGCGAGGTTGGCGAGCTGTTTGATGTCCGGGACCGGGCCCGTTCCCGGGCTACCGCCCCGCCGCATGGCCTTTGTCTGATTTCGGTCGAATATGCGGAGCCTTGGCGAATCGGCGATGCGTGAAGCGGGCCGGGGAATCCGGTAGAATTTGCTCCGAAGCAAAGAAAGTGAGTCGGCCATGAAAGCCGGGCCTTCTCGTGCCGGATCCTATCTGGAATCGCTCAATCCGGTGACGGGCGAAGTCATTGGTCGCTTCGAAAGCACCACGGCGGGCGAGGTGCCGCGCGTCATGGAACACGCGCGCCAGGCGCAGCGGGCCTGGGCCAAGGTGCCTTTGGGCGAACGCGCTGCGCGGGTCCTCCGCCTGGCGGAGATCCTGCAGGCGCGCCGGCGCGAGATGGCGGAAGTCGTCACGCGCGAAAACGGCAAGCCGCTCGCGGAAGCGCTCTTCTCCGACGTCCTGGTTTCGGTTGATTCCATCCGCTGGCACTCGAGACACGCCGCCCGCTTTCTGGGTTCCGAGCGAGTGCGCCACCATAGCCCGGTTTTCTGGGGCAAGAGTGGCGGTCTCGAATACGAACCCTATGGAGTCGTTGCCGTCATCTCGCCCTGGAACTATCCGCTGGCGATCCCGCTGACCGCCATCGTTCCGGCCATAGTCGCCGGCAACGCCGTTGTCGTGAAGCCTTCCGAACTGGTGCCCTGGTGCGGCGCGTTGCTGGGCGAGCTGTTCGATCAGGCCGCTCTGCCCAGCGATCTGGTCCAGGTGATCCAAGGTCCCGGGGAACTGGGCGAGGCTGTGATTGACGCCTTGCCCGATAAAGTCATTTTCACCGGCAGCGCCGCCACGGGCCGCCGGATTGCCGAATCCTGCGCGCGCCGCCTGATTCCTTCGGTCCTCGAGTTGGGCGGCAAGGATGCCATGATCGTTCTTTCCGACGCGGATTTCGACGTCGCATCGAGCGGCGCCGTTTGGGGAAGCTTCACCAATTGCGGCCAGGCGTGTCTATCGGTCGAACGAATCTATGTCGAGCCCGGCGCGGCCGCGCGTTTTACCGAACTCTGCGTCGAAAAAACGAAAAAACTTCACCTCGGCCCCGGCCTCGATCCGGGAGTCGATATCGGCCCGATGATCCGCCAGCGGCAGATCGAGCGCGTTGAGCGTCAGATCGCAGATGCGCAGGCGCGCGGCGCGCGCGTCCTCGCCGGCGGCCGTCCCCGGCCCGATCTGGGGCCACAGTTTTTCGAGCCTACGGTTGTCGCCGGAGTCGATTCCTCGATGTTGCTGATGCGGGAGGAAACCTTCGGTCCCGTGCTCGCCATTCAAAACGTATCCGGCGCCGAGGAGGCTGTCCGGCTGGCCAACGAATCCCCCTATGGCCTCGGGGCCAGCGTGTGGACAGCCGATCGCGCGCGCGGCGAGGAGCTCGCCCGCCAGCTTCGTTGCGGATCGGTAATGGTCAACGACGTGATCAGTTGCTACGGTATCGCCGAAGCCCCTCACGGCGGCCGGGGCGAGAGTGGCTGGGGCCGCATGCATTCCCGGCACGGGCTGCGGGAAATGGCGCGGACGAAATATATCGATGTCGATCGGTTTCCCGGCGGAGCCAAACTCTGGTGGTTTCCTTACGACAGCGGCATCCTCGAACTGGCCGATGGCGTTTTCGAAGCCCTTTTCGGCGCATCTCCCGCGGCGCGCTGGCGTGGAATTCTGGGCGCCTGGCGGCGCTACCGGCTTCGTCGCCGTTAATTCGCCCCTTGTGGCTATCTCGGTGGTAAGCTGGACGCCGGTCGTTCACCGCATCCGCTAGGCAATCGGTCCCAAAATTCTTTGGCCGTTTTATCCCGCGCTTCGGGCACGGCGAGAGCGAGGTAAATTCAAATGGCTTTTGCGGCACCGCAAGCCTTCCGTCCCGCCGATCTTGCCCGCATTCCCGCCGTTTCGGCTGCGCTCGAATGGATCGCCTCCCACGCCGATTGGATCACCGGGCGCCAGATCGACCTGACCGAAATTCCCGCTCCGCCATTCGGCGAAGCGCGGCGCGCCCGCGCTCTTCGCCAACTGTTTGCATCGGCTGGCTGGAAGCCCCGGATCGATCGCGAAGGGAACGTGGTGGCCGAGTCGCCGGCCTCGGGCGATGGTGGTCTTGTCCTCGTATCCGCTCATCTCGATACCGCCCTGGTTCCCTCAGGTCCCATCCGCGTTCGCCGGAAACGTTCGCGGCTTCTGGCCCCCGGAATCACCGACAACGGGGCGGGACTCGCCGCTCTGCTTGCTTTGGCTACGGCCTTTCGAGCGGCGACGCTGAAGACGCGCCGCGGAGTTCTCTTCGCCGGCAACGTCGGCGAGGAAGGGGAAGGGAACTTGAGGGGGATGCGGGCGTTGGTTGCCGATTACGGCCGGCGTTTGGCTTCGGCGATTGTCATCGATGGTGCGGCGATCGGCCGCATCGTTACGACTGCCGTAGCCTCGCGGCGCATCGAAGCGGTCGTCACGGGACCCGGCGGCCACAGTTGGGCCGACGCCGGCGCGCCGAATGCCATCCATGCCCTCGGCCGGGCCATGGCCCGCATGGTCACCGTCCCCGTTCCCGCCGACCCACCCTCCGCGCTCAATATCAACGTTATCGAGGGCGGCACGGCCGTCAATGCCATCCCATCGCGCGCTTCGATCAAGATCGATCTGCGCTCGGAATCGGAGGACGTACTCGACCATCTGGAAGCCGAAGTCCGCCGCGCCATCGAACTCGGCGTGCTCGCCGAACGCGAATGGGCGCGCCGCAGCGCTCCGGCTTTTGGCTTCGAATACCGCCTGCTTGGCGCCCGCCCGGCCGGCAGCCTTCCCGCGGGTTCTCCGCTGCTGGACGCGATTCGTGAAGTCGATAGTTACCTCGGTATTCGCGCCGAATGCCTGGCTGCTTCGACCGACGCCAACATTCCTCTGGCGGCCGGCATCCCCGCCGTTACCGTGGGCGGCGGCGGCGCGGGAGGGGGACTCACACCATCGAGGAGTGGTACGATTCCGCCGGCCGCGAGGTGGGCATCCAGCGCATTCTCCTCGCGCTTCTGCTCGTTGCCGGCGTCCAGGCTTGATTCGGCGCCCCGTTTCGGGTGAGATCGGTAAGCGGTGAGCCGCCGCCTCCAAGCCGATCTCTCGCTGGCATTCTGCTCGCTCGCGTGGGGCGCGAGCTTCGTGCTGGTCAAGCAAGCCCTTTCGAGCGCCTCGATCTTTGTTTTCCTCTTTCTGCGCTTCCTTTTCGCCGCCGTGGCGCTGGCATTCATCTACCGAAGCGCCATCGGCCGTCTGAACCGGAATTTACTGGCCGCCGGAGGCGTACTCGGTTCCCTGATGTTCGCCGGCTTCGCGCTCCAGACCGTCGGGCTGCGCTTCACCACTCCCACGAAAGCCGCCTTTATCACCGGATCGTGCGTCGTGATGGTTCCCGTGCTTCAGGCGTGGATTGGCCGCGGGCACGCCAGCCGGTGGGTTTGGGCCGCGGCTCTGGCGGCGTTCATCGGCCTCTATTTCCTCACCGTTCCCGCCGCCGGCCTCGGCGGTCTGAATCAAGGGGATTTGTGGGTCCTCGCGTGCGCCGTGGTTTGGGCGTTCCACATTGTCGCGGTCGGCCATTACAGCCCGAAGTATTCGGTGGGCGCGCTCACCTTCACGCAGGTAGCCGTGACAGCCGCCCTGAGCGCGATATTCTTGCCGCTGCTCTGGGGGACAAATCTGGAAGTCCCGCGCCTGTCCTGGAACGGCGAGTTGGTTCTCGCCGTTGCCGTCACCTCGCTCGGCGCCACGGCCATCGCCTTCTCGCTCCAGGTATGGGCGCAAAAATTCACTTCGGCGGTACACGTCGGCATTCTTTTCACCCTCGAACCCGTTTTCGCCGCCCTGATTTCCTTTGCCTTCTACGGCGAACGCTTCACCGGCCGTTCCCTGGCAGGCGCCGGGTTTCTGCTCGCCGGAATTCTCCTTTCCGAACTCACGGGCCGGGCGCCGGCGGCGCCCGAATCGGCCGTTCCGGAAGCGCAGACGCTGGTCGACTGAATCGCGGCGGGAAGCGGCCGCCCCTCAGGCGCCAGCGGCTGGATTTATTTTAAATGTCACAAATTCTGTCGGGTCAGAGGAAAGGGCGCAAGAGGGAAGGGCAAGCAAAAATGCCGAAACAGGGAGCGATTGACGGCTATGACGCGGCGGGGTTGCTGAAATCGACCGGGGCGTGCTGCTCGACCTGGGGGTGATGCGAGCGTTCGTAATCGCCGATCTCCTTCTCGCTTTCGAGCGTCAGCCCGATCTCGTCGAGGCCCTTAAGCAGCAATTCCTTGCGGAAATCGTCGATCTCGAATTTCAGCTCGAATCCTGAGTCGTCCCGAATCGTTTGTGCCGGCAAATCGATGTGGAGGGTGTAGCCGGGGTTTGCTTCGGCGCGCCGGAAGAGTTCGTCGACCTGCGGCTCGGGGAGAACGATCGCCAGAATGGCGTTGCTCGCGCAGTTGTGGAAGAAAATATCGCCGAAGCTCGGCCCGATCAGCGCGCGAAATCCGTATTCGCCGACCGCCCAGGCCGCATGCTCCCGGCTCGATCCGCAGCCGAAATTCTGCCGCGTCAGCAGAATCGACGCTCCCTGATAGCGCGGCTGGTTCAGGATGAAGTCCGGATTCGGTTTCTCGCCGGCCAGATACCGCCAGTCGTAAAAGAGGACGCGTCCGTAGCCCTCCCGCGTCTGCAACTTCAGAAACTGCTTGGGCACCATCTGGTCGGTATCGACGTTCACGCGGTCGAATGGCAGAACCAGGCCGCTGTGCTTTTGGAAGGGTTTCATCGTTTCGAACGTCCTCGAAATATTTAGAAGCGACCTCTTAGCCTTCAGGGGCTAAAGCCCCATTCCATCCGGCCCTTTTTGTCCGGGCTGAAGCCCGGACCTCCAGATGGGCGCGGTTACCTTGCAAGCGCCAATGAACTCTTTGGCGCCAAACTACTCGAGGTCGACGCCGCTTTCCCGCACATCGACGAAATGGCCGGCAATGGCCGTCGCCGCCGCCGTGATCGGGCTGACCAGGTGCGTGCGGCCGCCTTTGCCCTGCCGGCCTTCGAAATTGCGGTTCGAGGTGCTGGCGCTGCGCATTCCGGCCGGCAGCACGTCGTCGTTCATCCCGATGCACATCGAACAGCCTGCCTCGCGCCACTCGAATCCGGCGGCGGTGAAGATTTTGTCGAGCCCTTCCTTTTCCGCCTGCGCTTTCACCCCCTGCGAGCCCGGCACCACCAGCGCCGTCTTCACGCTCGGCGCGACGCGCTTGCCGGCAACGACGCGGCTCGCGGCGCGCAAGTCCTCGATCCGCGAATTCGTGCACGAGCCGATGAAGATGTAATCGACGGGGATATCGGCGATGGCGCGGCCCGCATCGAGCGCCATATATTCGAGCGCCCGCGCGGCCGCCTGGCGCTCGAGCGGATCGGCGAAGGAATCGGGGTCCGGCACGCGCCCGGTGACGCCGGTGACCATGCCGGGATTCGTGCCCCAGGTGACTTGCGGCGCGAGCTCGTCCGCGTCGAGTTCGTAAGATTTGCCGTAAACGGCTCCGGCGTCGGTGGCCAACGTCTTCCAATAATCGGCCGCCACTTGGAAATCCTTGCCGCGCGGAGCAAATGGCCTGCCTTCGAGGTACGCGAAGGTGGTTCCGTCGGGAGCGACCATTCCGGCGCGGGCGCCCGCTTCGATCGACATGTTGCAGAGCGTCATCCGGCCTTCCATCGACAGACCGGCGATCGCCTCGCCCGCATATTCGATCACGTGGCCCACGCCGGCGGAAATTCCGATCTTGCCGATGATCGCCAGGATGATGTCCTTGGCGGTGACGCCGCGGGGCCGCCGCCCTCCCACGTGCACGAGCATGGGCTCGGAGCGGTACTCGCGCAGGCACTCGGTCGCCAGAACGTGCTCGACGCCGCTGGTGCCGATTCCGAAGGCCAGGGCGCCGAAGGCGCCGTGCGTCGAGGTGTGGCTGTCGCCGCAGACAATGGTCAGCCCCGGCTGCGTCAGGCCCAGTTCCGGCCCGATGATGTGCACGATGCCCTGATTGGCGCTCTTCATGTCGAGCAGGGGCACCTTGAATTCCCGGCAGTTGCGGGCCAGCGCCTCGAATTGGCCGCGGGCGTCGGTATCGAGAATCGGCATCTCGCGGTTCTTGGTGGGGACGGAATGGTCCATGACGGCGAAGGTCAGGTCGGGCCGCCGCAACGGGCGCCCGGCGGCCTTCAGACCGGCAAAGGCGGCAGGGGAGGTGACTTCGTGAACGAAGTGCCGGTCGATGTAGATCAGCGAGGGACGCCCCGGCGCCTCGGTAACGATGTGGGAATCCCAGATTTTTTCATAAAGTGTGCGCGGAGCCATGTGTTCCCAATTCGAATTCTAGCAAAGCACCGGCGAAAGGGGAAAGCGTGTTCGGGCGCCGGCCGCGCGATTCGATTCGCGGCATGGGGTTCTCCGGTGGGAACCTGCGGCGTTTTTGGGCGCGGAGGCGCCTGACCGCCTGGTGCTATAATGCTAAAGTTCGCGGCCGGTGGCGGGGAACCGGAGCGCAGGCGTGTCCTGAAGCAGCGCTTGTTTCGAATGGATTGGGTCGCGACGGGAGCGGGGAATGGGTGCCGTTTTGCGCGATGTCGCGGGCTGGGCGCGCCGTCGGAAGATTTTTGCCGCACTTCTTGTTGCCCTCACGCTGAGTTTGGGAATCCTGATCGGTAGCGTAGTTTCCGGTCGCGTGGCGGCCAAGCGCGCCCCGGACGCGGCCGACGCGGCCGTGTTGCCGATTCCGAATCCGGTTCGTTTATCGAGCACCTTTTCGACGATCGTCGCCCACGTCGAGCCGGCTGTCGTCAATATTTCCACCACGCAAGTTATCCAGACTCCGCTGCATCCCGGTCCTGGCGCCGAACCGGGCGATCCGTTTGGCGGTTTCTTCAATCGGTTCTTCAATAATCCGAATGCGCCGCGCGCCGAGCGCAGCCTTGGTTCCGGCATCGTGCTCGACCCGAGAGGCTATATCCTCACGAATCAGCATGTCATTGATGGCGCGACGAAAATCGAGGTCACCCTGAACGGCGATCCGAATCGCTACAGCGCCAGCCTTGTCGGCCAGGATAGCGAAACCGATCTGGCGGTCATCAAGATCGACCCCGGCCGGCCTCTTCCGGTCGCGCATATGGGCAATTCCAGCGGCGTCCAGGTGGGTGACTGGGTGCTCGCTTTCGGCAGCCCGTTCACGCTCCAGGGCACCGTCACCGCCGGCATCGTCAGCGCCAAGGATCGCAGCGGCGTCGGCCAGCAACTCCAGCACTTCATCCAAACCGACGCCGCGATCAACCCCGGCAACTCCGGCGGCCCTCTGGTCGATATGGATGGCGATGTGATTGGCATCAACACCGCGATCTTCACCGGCGGCCAGAGCTTCGAGGGCGTCGGTTTCGCCCTGCCGTCCAATACCGCCGTCAACGTCTACAATCAGCTCGTGACCCAGGGCCACGTCGTCCGCGGTTCGATCGGCATCACTTTCCAAGAACAAACCAGCGAGAATCCGATCGCCTTGAAGGAACTCGGCGCCTCCTACGGCATCATTCTCGAGAGCGTCAATCCCAGCAGTCCCGCCGCCAAGGCCGGTCTGCAGCCGGGCGATGTGATCGTTTCGCTGAATGGAAACCCCGTCCGTACGGGCAACGATCTGGTCAATCCGATCATGCGGACCCGGATCGGCCAGTCGGTTGAAATCGGCTATATTCGCAACGGGAAAAGCTACCGGGTTCCCGTCGTCGTCGCCGACCGCGATAAGCTCTTCCCGCAACTGGCCGGCAACACGAATAACAAATCGAAGGCCGTGCCGCTGCCGGCGTCGAATACCCTGGGACTCACCGTCGACCAGCTCACTCCCGACCTGGCCTCCCGGCTGGGGTTCAACCGGGATCTGCGTGGAATTATCGTGCGTGCCATCGAGCCGACCAGTTTCGCGGACGACGCCGGGTTCCGTCCCGGTGATCTAATTGTGGCGATCAACCGCAAGCCGGTGTACACTGTCTCGGATTTTCAGCGTGTGTTGTCGAAAACTAAACCCGGCCAGGACTTACTGTTCAAGGTGGTTCGGCGGCAGGAAGACAACCAAAATTTGATCGTGTTTCTGGCTGGCGTAATGCCGAAGGAGAACTGATGAGGTTTCGGCGAATCGAATGGGCGGTCCTGCCCGCGATCTTAATGGCCATCACGATGCTGGCGCCCGGCCTGCGTGCCGCCACGCGGCACCACCGCGTGAAGCATGAGGTCACCAAGGCCCATTTGCATGCGGTACCCCATCGCCACGCCGCTCACACCGCGACGCGCCGGAAAATCAGCCAGGCGGTTCCTTCGCGTAAGGCCAAATCCCGGCGGTCCCGGCGTTGGCACCGCAGGCACATCCGCTACCGGATACCCGCCCGCCGCCCCAGCCCCGATCGCATCGACCAAATTCAGCAGGCTCTGGCCCGCAACGGTTTCTACCAGGGGGATCCCTCGGGTCGGTGGGACTCGAGCACCGTTGAAGCCATGAAGAGTTTCCAGCAGGCGCACGACCTCGCTCCCACTGGCAAGATCGACGCAAAAAGCCTGCAGCAACTCGGCCTGGGCTCCGACGTCGCCGGTCTGGCTCCGCCGCAGCCGCTGATTGCGGCCGACCGCCCCGGCCCCAGCGAATAGGGGCAACGGCAGGCAGAAAGACCGCCGGCACTCCGCCACCGAACCCTGCTTCCCGCGCGCTCGTCTTTGCTACCGCAGAAGTGCTTGGGCCTGAGCGTCACGCCGCTTTGCGAGGAGGCTCGTTGGCTAAGGCAACCGATCCACAAATCCATCGAAATTTCATCGACGGAGAATGGGTCGATTCCCAGCGCGGCCAGACACTGGAAAATCGCAATCCTGCGAACAACGACCTGATCGGCACCTTCCCATCCAGCGATCAACGGGACGTCGAGGCTGCCGTCGAGGCCGCCAGGCGAGCATTTCGCTCCTGGCGTTTGGTCCCGGCTCCCAAACGAGCCGAAATCCTCTTTCGCGCCGCCGAGCGGCTGGTCGCGCGAAAGGAGGAGCTCGCGCGGGAAATGACCCGCGAGATGGGCAAAATCCTGGTCGAAACCCGTGGCGACGTCCAGGAAGCCATCGACATGACCTACTACATGGCCGGCGAGGGCCGCCGCCAGTTCGGCCAGACAACGCCCTCGGAGCTTCAGAAAAAGTTCGCCATGTCGGTTCGCGAGCCGGTCGGTCCGTGCGCGTTGATCACGCCCTGGAATTTTCCCATGGCGATTCCATCCTGGAAGATCATGCCGGCGCTCATCCTCGGCAATACCGTCGTGCTCAAGCCCGGCGAGGACACCCCGTTTTCTTCCTGCCGCCTGGTCGAGGTTCTCAGCGAGGCCGGCCTGCCGCCGGGCGTCGTCAATCTGGTGGCGGGCCTTGGCGCGGATGCGGGCGAGCCGCTGGTCCGCCATGCCGGCGTGAAGCTGGCAAGTTTCACGGGCTCGACCGAGACCGGACGAAAAATCAGCCAGATCTGCGCCGCCGCTCTCAAGCCCTGCCACCTGGAGATGGGCGGCAAGAACATCATTGTCGTGATGGACGACGCGAATCTCGATCTGGCCCTTGAAGGCGCGGTGTGGGGTGGTTTCGGCACCACCGGCCAGCGCTGCACGGCCGCCAGCCGCATCGCGGTCCAGAAAACGGTTTACCGCGAATTCGTCGACCGGCTCACGCGGCGCGCCCGGGCTCTCCGCGTCGGGGACGGCCTGGACCCGGAGACCGAAATGGGCCCGCTCATCAACCGCCAGCAGCTCGAAACCGTCACGCGCTACGTGGCGATTGGCAGCGAAGATGGCGCTCGCCTGGCTACCGGCGGCCATCGTCTCGAAGGCGGGGCATGGGATAAGGGCTGGTTCTTCGAGGCGACCGTTTTTGCCGATTGCGATCCGAAAATGCGCATCTGCCAGGAGGAGATCTTCGGGCCGGTGGTTTCCGTGATTCCCGTCGACGATTACGATTCGGCCATCGAAGTTGCGAACGGGGTCGGCTACGGGCTTTCGGCGGCCATCTATACGCGCAACGTCAATCGCGCCTTCGACGCCATGCGCGAACTCGAAGCCGGCATCGTCTACGTGAACGCGCCGACCATCGGCGCGGAAACCCATTTGCCGTTTGGCGGTATCAAGTGGACCGGCAACGGTCATCGCGAAGCCGCCGTTGCAGCGCTCGATTTCTATTCGGAGTGGAAGACCCTTTACATCGACTATTCCGATCGCCTCCAGCGCGCCCAGATCGATACCGGCGCTTTTGGCGCCAAAGGCGAATAGCACGCCGCCAGCCCCCCGCAGGCTATCCCGTTTTTTTGATCGACCCCAAGGCCCTGGCTTCCTTTTGCGCGATCGCCCGTCGCTGGTAGAGGAAGGAGACCACCAGCAGCAGGATTCCGAGCACGAGAAACGACAGAATGCGGTACAAGCGTTCGAGCGAGGCGAGGTCGTGAAGGAAAACCTTTCCCACCGTCAGCCCGAAGAGCACGAGCGCCTCCCACCGCAAGAGCGCCGATTTCCGGAAGATACCCAGCAGGATCAAGCCCGTGGCAAACAGCGTCCACAGCAGGGACAACCCCATCTGCTGCGCCGCCCGGTGCTCCATTCCCCCGAGCGCCAGCCGTCCGAACAGGTCCCATACCTCGAACGACAGCGCCAGAAGCGAATACCCGCTCACCGCTACCCGCAAGACTCCCCTTACGGTATTTTCCCCCGCCTGCATCCCGCCGGCGCTGCGCCTGAGCGCCGCGGCCGCACATGCAAAGCATCCGACGCATACGGCAAACGTCCCCAGGCGCGCGTTCCACAACAAGAGATGCGCCGGAATTTCCAGCACGGCCAGGCGAAGCGCCAACACGCCGAGCAGCAACATTCCGGCCGCGCGCACGCGCCACGACCCGATTCGCGCCCCGGCCCACACCACTGCCGCCCCTTCCAGCGCCCACGCCATCGTGAGCCATTGATGGTCGATGCGCGCCGGTATGGCCAGCGTTGCCGACAGAAGAGCCATCGCTCCCATCAGCCGCCGCAGCGCCGGCGAACCCTCGGGCAGCACCCGCCGCTCGGCCAGGTGGGCCGCCGCAAGCGCGAGAAATACGGCTGTCAACAACCAGCGATGTCCGGGCTGAAGAAGCATCCACAGCGCCAGCAGGTAGAAACAGAGGTTGGCCGTTACCACGAACAGTTCCGGCGCTGTCAGCCGTCCCGTCCGCCGCCCGTGGATCACCGGCAAGGCCGCAAAGAGCAGAAAAAACAACGTGGCGAACCCGACCGTTGGCCAGAGCTGGCCGGGCGAATACCGAGGGGCGTACCAGATCCAGAAATACGACTCAACCGAGAAAAACGTCAGCAGCGGCAGCCAGGGCCAGCGGCGCAATCGTTCGACGCCGAGCATTCCGGCCGCCAGCACGGCGTTGTAGCTGAAAAGCAGGAACTCGTGCTCGCGTCCGGTGAAGAGCAATATCGGAGAAAGAAATCCTCCGGCGAGCGCCATCACGATCAGACGCTGCGAGTCGCGCCGGACGGCGAGAGCCGCCGTGGCGGCGGTAACCAGGGACATTCCGGCGAGCGCCGCCGGGGCGGTGAAGAGACGGTAGTAATGCCAGCCACCCCAAATCGACAGATACAACACCGAAACGCCCAGTCCCGCGATACCTTCGGAAAAATAGCGGTATCCGCGGCGCATCAAGGGCTCGCTCCAGAGCGCCACCACCGCCCCGGCGAGCAGCCCCACTGCGACTCGTCCCCGCGGGCCCACCCAATGGCTGTCGAAGGCGTACTGGATGAAAAAAGCTGCCGCAAACAGGATGGCGATGATCCCGAAATAGTTCAGCCATCTCTCGGCGACCACGGATTCCCAATCGAATTTGGTTTTCTTCGGCGCTCCGGGCTCGGGAAGAATAACGGTCCTGGCTGTGGCGGGTTTGGCCGAAGGTGCGGTTGCCGGTGAAGGTGAAATGGGGGAGGGAACTGTTTGCGCCGCGGCGGCGGGTGGTGCTGCTGCTCGCCCTTCGAGCGCCGACAGACGTTTCTCGATCGCGTCGAGCCGCTCTTGCAGCGTCCGCAGACTCTCAAGGGGCGGTCGAACCGCGCCTTGGACCCCGCTTTGGACGGAGCCCGGCTTCCGGGTTTCGATGCCCCGCATGCGCGCCGACGCGTATATGGCCAATGCCGGTAGCGCGACGAGCAGCACAACGAACAACGCGATGAGCAGAGTCACGTCGATGGGGCCCTCGAGCGCGCCTCGGTTCCGAGGCCGGCGTAGAAATTTTCCTTGCGGACTTGCCTGGGCCGGCGAGCCGGAGTATACACCCCTGGGCCTTCCCGAGCACCGGCGCGCGGCTTGCTTCGAGCGCCGAATTGACAACTTAGGTAAAATACAAAATGGAAGCGGAAATCGCCGCCGCTGCCATGAGAATATGTACCGGGCGCGGGGGGATGCGATCGCGATGAGCCAAACGACTCTCTCGGAAAGGCACGAAAAAATTCTCGGCGAAGTGGTGCGCGCTTATATCGAAAGCGGGCAGCCGGTATCTTCCCGCGTGATCGTGCGCCGCCACGCCGAACATTTGAGCCCGGCGACCATTCGCAACGTCATGGCCGATCTCGAGGATTCCGGCTATTTGTTCCAGCCCCACACATCGGCGGGCCGTCTGCCCACCGCCGCCGGCTACCGCTACTTCATCGACCGCTTCGTCGGCTTGGCGCGCGTCAGTCCCGATGACGAGCAGTGGATTCGCCGCGAGATGGATTCGGCGGCCACCTTCGAGCAGGCCATCGAGCGCGCCGGCCACATCCTCGCCAAGGTTTCTCACGGGCTCGGCTGGATTCTTTCGCCGCCCCTTTCCCGCTCCTCGATCGAGCACATTCGCTTCTTACTCGTGCCCGATGGCCGGGTCCTGGTCGTTTTGATTTCCGAGGGCGGACGGACTCGCGACAAAATCATCCGCACCGATGATTCGTTTTCCCAGCAGGAGCTGGATCGCATCGCCGGCGACCTCAACAACCACTATCCGGGCTGGACCATCGAGGCCATCCGGGCCGATCTGACCCGGCGCCTGGCGCGCGACCAGGATTCCTACGGCCAGCTCGCCGCGCGCGCCATCCTCCTCTGCGATCCGCATCTGTTCGAGGATGAGGGCGGCCAGCAGCTCTACGTCGAAGGCGCGGCCGAAATCGTGGCCGCCCCTGAATTTGCCGATCCCGAACGCCTGAGCGATCTGCTGGCCGCGATCGAGGAGAAGCGGCGCCTGGTCGAGCTGCTCTCGAGTTGCATGGAGACGCCCGAGCCGGTTTCGGTCCGCATCGGTCTGAGCGAGATGGCCATTGCGGGAGCCAGCCTGGCGCTGATCAGCGCCCCGTTCCGCGCCCGCAATCTCGCTCCCGGCACCTTGGGTATCCTCGGTCCGCTGCGGATGGATTACGAGCGGGCCATCACAGCCGCCGCATTTCTAGCCGAGCAGGTCAGCTCGAGTTTGAGTGGAGCGAATACACCTTGAGCCGTCCAAAAGATCCTCACCGCCCAACCGAGGCACCGGAATCGGAAGTGGCCAGCCAGAACCAGCCCGTTGCCGCAACGCCCGGTCCCGCCGCGCCCGAAGAGGGCGGCCAGCCCCGCGACGGCGAAAAAGTGGCGCGCCTGGAAGCCGAAAGGGAGGATTTGCGCCAGCTGCTGGTACGCCGCCAGGCGGATTTCGAAAATTACCGCAAGCGAGTGGAACGGGAGCGCCGCGAGGACAGGGACCGGGAGCTCGGGCACCTGGCCGAATCGCTGCTTCCCGTGCTCGATAATTTCGAGCGCGCCTTGGCCGCTCATCAGGATCCGGCCTACGAGGAGTATCGCCGTGGTTTCGCCATGATTTACCGCCAGTTGGGCGATCTGCTTGCCCAGAACGGGATCGTGCGCATGGAGGATCCGGCCGGACAGCCGTTCGATCCGCGCCTGCATGATGCCCTCGAGAGCGTCGAAACCAGCGAATTTCCGGAAGGCACGGTGATCGGTGAGGTGCAAGCCGGCTACAAGTTTCGCGACCGCGTTTTGCGTCCGGCGCAGGTCCGGGTAGCCGCCGCTCTCTCCCGCCGCTCGTCCTTGCCGGAGGTCAACTGATTTCCCGATGCCGAATCAGGACAAACGCGACTATTACGAAGTGCTCGGAGTCGAGCGCGGTGCCGGCGGCGAGGAGATCAAGAGCGCTTACCGCAAATCCGCTCTCCGCTGGCACCCGGATCGCAACCCCGACGATAAGGGCCAGGCCGAGGAACGTTTCCGCGAAGCCACCGAAGCCTACAGCGTTCTCTCGGACCAGCAGAAGCGTTCCCTCTACGACCGTTTCGGCCACGACGGCCTGGCGGGCGGTCCCGCCGCGGGCCCGGATTTTCGCACGATCTTCGATGATTTCCAGGACATCTTTGGTCTTGGCGACGCGTTCGGCTTCGAGAATCTGTTCGGCGGAGGGCCCCGTCGCTCGGGCCGTACCCGCGTGCAGCGCGGCGCCGACCTGCGCTACGACCTGACATTGAGCTTCGAGCAGGCTGCCGCCGGGGTCCACATGAAAATCAAGCTTCCGCGGCAAGAGATCTGCTCGTCCTGCCGTGGCACCGGAGCCAAGTCCGGAGCCGGCATGGTGGCCTGCCAGACCTGTCACGGTCGCGGCCAATTGCGCTATCAGCAAGGCCCGCTCGTGATTTCGCGTACCTGTTCCGCCTGCCAAGGAAACGGCAAGGTCATCCGCGATGTGTGCGCCCAATGCCAAGGCCGCGGCCGCGTCGAGCGCGACCGCACGATTGAGGTTCGCATTCCCCCCGGCGTCGATTCCGGCACGCGCCTGCGTATCTCCGGGGAAGGCGAGGCCGGCGTCAATGGCGGCCCGACCGGCGATCTCTACATCTACGTACAGGTCCAGGAACACCCGTTTTTCGAGCGCCGCGGCTCCGACCTTTACTGCACCGTTCCACTCAGCGTGCCGCAGGCCGTTCTGGGGACCGAGGTCATGGTTCCCACGCTCAACAGCGAGGAACGCCTCAAAATCCCCGAGGGCGCTCAATCGGGCCAGATTTTCCGGTTAAAGGGGAAGGGATTGCCCGAGCCACGCGAGCGGGGACGCGGCGATCTCTACGTGAGCATTCAAGTGGTAATGCCGTCGAAGCTGACTCGCGAGCAGCGCAAACTCTTCGAACAACTCGCCGAAACAGTCCACGTCGAAAACCGCCCCGCCGATCGCAATTCCGGCCTGTTCGAGCGCATCAAGGAAATTTTCAGCTAGCTCCGCGCCTTCCCGCGCGCCGGCCATTCGGCTAGGATTGCGCCGGCAATTGCGCGGGGTATTTCTCCGCGATAGCGAGTAAAACGCACAGGGCCACGCCCTCGGCGGCCAGAGCGACTTCGGACAATTCGGGAAACGTCGGGGCAATCCGAATCGTGCGGTCGTCCGGGTCCTCTGCGAGAGGGTGAGTCGCACCAGCCGGAGTCAACGCGAGGCCCGCTTCTTTGGCCAGCGCGACCACGCGCCGGGCGCAGCTCCGGGGAACGTCGAGACAGATGAAGTAGCCTCCCTTGGGCCGCGTCCAGCTCACACCAGGAACCCGCGCCAGTTTCTCGTCAAAAACGTCGAGCACCTTCTGGAACTTGGGCGCGACGAGCGCCCGGTGCCTGTCCATCAACTGCAAGATGCCTTCCTGGCTCTTCAGGAAGCGGACGTGACGCAACTGATTGATCTTGTCGGGACCGATCGTGCGCGGCGTCATTCTGGCCAGGAGCCACTTTACGTTGTCCGCGGAGCCGGCAAACATGGCCAGTCCCGCCCCGGCCATCGTGATCTTGGAAGTGGAGGCGAAAACGAAGGCGCGGTTCGCCTGCCCGTGCCGCGCGCACAGTTCCAAAATGTTGGCGATCTCGATGCGCTCGCTCGTCAGGTGATGCACGGTGTAGGCGTTGTCCCAAAAAAGGCGGAAGTCCGGGGCCGCGGTTTTCATTGCCGCCAAACGCTCGACCACCCGGTCCGAGTAGATCGTGCCGGTCGGATTGCTGTATTTCGGCATGCACCACATGGCCTTGATGGACGGGTCTTCGGCCGCCAGGCGCTCGACCGCGTCCATGTCCGGGCCGTCTTCCCGCATGGCCACCGGGATCATGCGGATGCCGTACACCTCGCAAATGCGGAAATGACGGTCGTAGCCGGGGACCGGGCACAGAAAGGCGGTCCCGGGCTCTTTGGACCACGGCTGAGGGCTGTCGCAGGTTCCCTTGAGCAGGGAATAGACCACCAGATCGTGCATCAGCGCGAGGCTGGAATTATTGGCGACGATCACCTGCTCGGCCGGCGCTCCCATCATCCTCGAAAACAACTGGCGCGCTTCCGCCAGACCCAGCGGGCCTTGGACGGCGCTGTAGTTGCGGCAATCGACCGCGCCTTCTCCCGTGTAGTCCCCAGGGCCGGGAAGCGAGAGCAACGGGGCGCTCAGATCGAGCTGCTCGGGCGACGGTTTGCCGCGCGTCAGGTTGAGTTTCAGTCCCTTCGCTCGAAACGCTTCGTAGCTTTCCTGGGCCTGCTGGCCGGCTGGGCTGAGGCCGGCGGCGCCGGTCTGTGCGGTCTCTGTCATTTCAAGGAGTCCTTTATGGGATTTTCCGGGCGAGCGGAATCGCGAGCGATACGCACCTGCCCCTTACAACTATTATCACGGATTCCGCATTTCCGCTTTTACCCGGCTCCAATCCCCAGGAAATGTCTGATATGGTAACGCTTCATGAGGGCCCAGAGCCTACGCCGCGCGTAGCTTCGAGCGGGGAGGACGAATCGGAATGTCGTGGATGAAAGATCTCGCCCGCCGGGTCCGCTCCGCGCTCGGGGCTTTTCCGTTGCGTCTTGGCAGGTCGAAAAGCAGGGTATGGAGTCACGAACGAACGCCGGAATTGCTCCATAGCAAAGTGCGCGTCGGCGCGACTTATTCACCATGGCTTTCCGACCGGGAGTTCCTGAACGCCTATCGAGCGGTGAAAGGTTTTACGCTTGTCGATATGTACCGCTGCTACGAGCTTTGGGATTTGGCGAAACAGGCGGGCCGGGTCGAGGGATCAATTCTGGAGGTCGGCGTGTGGCGCGGGGGCACCGGCTGTCTGCTCGCCATGGCCGCGCCGGGGAAAACGGTCTATTTAGCCGATACTTTCCGCGGAGTCGTGAAGGCCGGCGCGCAGGATACGCGATACGCCGGCGGCGAACATGCCGACACCTCGGCGGAAATCGTTGAAAAGCTTTTGGCGTCGGCCGGCGCAACCAACGCCCGCCTGCTCAAGGGAATTTTCCCGGACGAAACCGCTTCGGTCGTGAGCGGGCCGGTCTCGCTGCTGCACGTTGACGTGGACGTCTACCAGTCAGGAAGGGACGTCGTCCGTTGGGCCCTTCCCCGCCTGCCGGCAGGCGGGATGATCGTCTTCGATGATTATGGATTTTCGGGTTGCGAAGGGATTACGCGCCTGGCGGGCGAGCTGCGCGAAACCCTGGATGGCTTTGCCTTCGTTCACAACCTGAACGGTCATGCCATCTTCATTCGAACTGCAAAGCCATGACCGAACCGTTTCCCGCGGGCCCGGTTCACACTGCTTGAGCCAGTGCGGTTATACTCCGGGGCCTGCCGGAAACAGCGAAAATCGAGAATTCCGCTTTCCCGATGGCCCGCACCGTGGCAAACAGGTGGAGTGAGCTATTTTGACGCGTAGGGGGGGTTCCATGAGATTCGGCGCACGGGTCGTCGCCTTGTTCGCCTGTTGCGGTTTTCTTCTTGTTTCCCAGGGATTCGCTCAGGCCGCTCCTCCGGCGAAGCCGCCGGTCGCGCCGGTGCGCCCGGTCACGAACACCTATTTCGGCATAAAAGTGACCGACCCGTATCGCTACATGGAGAATCTGAAAAATCCCGAAGTGCGGCGGTGGATGAAGGCGCAGGCCGATTACACGCGGGCCGTGCTGGACCGGATTCCTGGCCGCCGCGCGCTGCTCGCCGATATCGTGAAATACGACAATTCCGAGCCCGCGAGCGTGAGGGCAGTGATGCGGATGCGGGGCCCGCGATACTTCTACCTGAAAACACTCGCCGGCCAAAACATCGCCAATCTCTACGTGCGCGACGGCCTGAACGGCAAGGAAAAGCTCCTCATCGATACCAATCTCCACAAGGGCCCCCACGGAGAACCGGCCGCCATCAATTACTACGCCCCTTCTCCCAATGGGCGCTATGTCGCCTATGGGATTTCCTTCGGTGGATCGGAGATGGCGACGATCCGCGTGCTCGATATGCAAACCGGCAAGAATCTGCCCGTCGAAATCGACCGCGCGCGGTTCGGGGGCGTTTCCTGGCTGCCGGATAGCTCCGGGTTCTTTTACAATCGCATGCAAAAGCTCGGTCCCGGCGTTCCCGGGTCCCAGGCCGAGCTGAAAAGCAAGGATTACCTGCACATCATCGGCCGGCCGGTGGATCGCGATGCCGCCGTCTTCGGATTCGGCCTTTCCCCGAATGTTCCGGTATCGCCCATCGACATGCCGTACATTACGGCGGAGCCGGGAAGCGATTACGCCGTCGGGGTTCTCTACCACGGCGTCGAGAACAGATTCACCATGTACGACGCGCCTCTTTCCTCGTTTTCGAAACCCCATATTCCCTGGAAGAAGGTTTGCGATACGGGTGACGACGTCACCGATTTTGCCCTGCACGGCAACGATATCTACCTGCTCACGCACAAAAACGCGCCGCGTTTCAAGCTGATCGAGACCAGCCTGGCCCATCCCGACCTGGCCGATGCCAAGCTCGTCGTGCCGGAGGGTCCCGGAGTCTTGAGTTCTCCCGTGGCTTCGGCCGAGGCCGTCTATTTGCAGGACCTCGATGGAGGGGTATACAACATTCTCCGCGTTCCCTACGGCGGAGCCGCTTCCCGGTTGCCGCTTCCGTTCCCCGGCAGCGCCACGTTGTATCCCTCCGATCCTCGCCTCTCGGGAGCCCTGATCTCCATGACCGCTTGGGTGAAGGGTCCGCGAATTTTCCTGTACGATTCCGCCTTGAACAAACTCGATCTCACCGATCTCCAGCCCTCCGGCCCCTACGACAACCTCCCCGATCTCACCTCCGAGGAACTCCAAGCCCCCAGCTATGACGGCACGCTGGTGCCGCTATCGGTGGTTTATAAGAAGGGGTTGCGGCGAGACGGGTCGAATCCCACGATCATCGAGGCCTACGGCGCTTACGGAATCACGATCGACCCCACTTTCAACCCCATGCGACTGGCGGCTTTGGAGCGCGGGGCCATCTTCGCCGTCTGCCACGTTCGCGGCGGGGGAGAATATGGCGAGGCCTGGCATAAGGCGGGCTACAAGCTCACCAAACCCAATACCTGGCGGGACCTGATCGGCTGCGCGCGCTACCTGATCGCACGCAAATACACCTCACCTTCGAAACTGGCCATCATCGGCGGATCGGCCGGAGGGATCACCATCGGCCGCGCCATCACCGAACGTCCCGATCTTTTCGCCGCGGCGACGGCCGAGGTCGGCGTGATGAATCCCTTGCGCGCGCAGTACTACGCCAACGGCATTGTCAACGTGCCTGAATTCGGGAGCGTCGATACGCAGGCCGGTTTCGAGGACCTCTACGCGATGGATTCCTACCTGCACGTGCGCAACGGCGTCCGCTATCCGGCGGTTATGCTCACCACGGGTATGAACGATCCCCGCGTCGCTCCCTGGATGCCCGCCAAAATGGCGGCGCGCCTCCAGGCGGCTTCCTCGAGCGGCAAGCCGGTTCTGCTTCGCGTAAATTACCAAGGTGGTCATGGTTTCGGCGCCACGCGCAAACAGGAGGAGAATCTTTACGCCGATTTCCTCTCCTTCTTCTTCTGGCAATTCGGCATGCGGGGCTTCCAGCCGAGCGGTCATTGAACGGTCTGCCATATGCGACGCCGATTCATGGTCGATTCCTTTGACGCCGGCCGCGCCTACTTGCGCGGTGAGGACGCGCGCCACCTCGGCCGGGTGCTGCGCGCGCAGCCCGGCCAGCTATACGAGGTGAGCGATGGGCGAGCCGTCTGGCTCGCGAAGGTGGCTCATGTCGAACGCGAGTCGGTGGAATTCAGTCTCATCGAGCCTGTCGATGCCGCTCGGGTCCCGATCGAGGTCACCCTGCTGCTTTCGGTCGTCCGGTTCGCGCATTTTGAATGGGCGATCGAGAAAGCGACCGAGATGGGTGTCGCCACGATTCAGCCGCTCTTTGCCGCGCGAACCGATCGTCCGCTTCTCGAAGCGGCGCCCAAACGCCATGCCCGCTGGGAGAAGATCGCTCACGAAGCGGCGCAGCAGGCTCGCCGCATCGCGCCGCCGCTCGTGCTGCCGCTGCTTTCTCCCTCCGAGGCCTTCGGGCCAGTTGCGGCCGAGCGGAAGCTGCTGCTCTCCGAGCGTCCGGGCGCGCCGCCCATGGAACGTTTCCGGCCCGCGACGGGACTTTCTTTCGTCGCGCTGGCTTTCGGCCCGGAAGGCGGCTGGACCGAGGACGAATTGGCTCTCGCGCGCCAAGCAGGCTTTGAGGAAGCCTCGCTTGGCCCGCTGATCCTGCGGACGGAGACGGCCGTCGTCGCGGCGCTGGCGGTCGTGCTCTGCTCGTGGCCGGCCGCGTGATTCGAATTGCCTCCAGCGGTGCCGGTGGCCTACGATACGCGGGTTCTCTTCATGCAAAGGCAGGGTGAATGAAGCGATTTGTTGTTTTATGGGGATTGATGATTGCGGTGTCACTGGCCGGCCTCCCGGTCCGCGCGCAGGACCGGCCGCTACAAACGCCCGATGCGAGTATCGTGCCGGTTGGCGTCTTGCGCGTTCAAGGCGGCTTCGATTTTCTCCAAAACGTCGACTACCCGCTCTCGGGTTTTTCCGGCGATCTCACCTCGGCCGGTGTGCTGAATTTCCGGTTGGGGGTGGGGCGGCGGGTCGAAGTGCAGATGCAGGGCACGATTCAGAATTTTCTCCAGGTGAACAGCCAGGTCCCCGCGCCGGTCACCCCGGTCCTCACCAGCGGTAATTCGACGAATGATGTGGGTGATTTCAGCCTGTGGACGAAGCTGCTGCTGCTGCGCGAGCACCGCATGCCCGCCGTCGCTTTCCGCTTCGGCTTCCTCATGCCCAATACGAATCAGGCGCGCGGAATCGGCAACAACGCCACCAACGTCTACGCCAGCCTCATCCTGCAAAAGCACGTCGGCCGCTTAAAGGTGTTTGGCGACGCAGGCATCGGCATCCTGCAGTCTCCCAATGCGAAATTCTCCCAAAACGACGAGCTTCTCTACGGCGGCGCGGTCGTCTATCCGTTCGCCAAGCGTGTCCGCATCGTCGGAGAAGTCTCCGGCCGCTACTCCTCGCGTACGCTTACTCCGGCGCTCTACGGCACCGAGAGCCGCGCCGAGGGAAGAATGGGCTTGGTGATTTCCGGTGGAGGATTCGAGTGGGATGCGGCGGCGATCGCCGGCGTCTATCCGAACGATCCTTCGACCGGCTTTACTTTTGGCGTGAGCCGCGACCTGCGCCTTTTCGGTCGCCATCGCCACTAGCCGGCGTGGAGAAATGCGGGCCACCATCCGGCCCGCGGGGATGCGGGCACTTGCCGGAATCCCCATGGCTCGCGCTTCACTCTCACGTATAGCGCAGCCAACGCACCAGCTCGATGAGCGAGGGCCGCTTTCCGTACATCAGCACGCCCACGCGGTAGATCTTCGCCGACAGATAGACCACCACAACCGTCGTCAGCGCGAGGATCCCCACCGACGCCAGCATCTGCCAGAGCGGCGGCGGCTCCAGCGCAACGCGCAGCACCATCAGAATCGGCGAGAAGAACGGAATCATCGTTAGCACCACGGATAGATGCGAGTTGGGGTTGCGTACCACCACCGGAAACATGATGAAGGAGGCGACCAGCAGCATCGTGATAGGGAATTGCGCCTGGTTGGCCGCCTGCTCGCTCGATACGGACGCACCCAGTGCGGCGAAGAGCGATGTATAAAGGAAATAGCCGCCCAGAAAATAGACCACGAACCAGAGCCAGAGCGCCAAAGGCAGTTGTAGATGAAGCGAGGCCGAGCCGCCCGATAATAGGGCCAGCATCTCCGCCCCGTAGCCCAGCAGCAGCGCCCCCGAGACTCCCCAAATGAGGAATTGCGTCAGTCCAACCGCCCCCACTCCCAGAATTTTCCCCGCCAACAGGGGGAACGGCCGCACCGACGACAGCAGTATCTCGATGATTCGCGTTGATTTCTCCTCGAGGATCGACCGCATCGTCGTGACGCCGTAGAGCAACAGGCTCATGTACAGCACCCCGGACAGCAGGATCGCCGCCTGGAACGTTTCTCCGCGTTCCGGGCGCCGGCCCCTGGGTTTCACCTGCACCACGCTTACGCTGACGTGCTCGAGCAGCGTGTCGAGATCGGAGACGCGAACGTTCTGCCGGGCCAGCCTCTCGCCGATCGCCGCCTGCGTCAGCGCGTTCGAGAGGGACGACCCCAGCGCGAAGTCGCCCGCATTGCGCGTATCGAACTCCGCCGCTCCGATGTCCCGGGACACTTGCGGGATCAGCAGGTAACCATCGAGGCCCCCCGAGAGAATCTTGGCCTTCAGTTCACCCAGCGTTTTCGCGGGATTGGCCGGCCGCTCGATTGTCGAGACGACGTCGAACTGGCGATCTCCGTTCGGCAGTTCGGCAATGGCGAGGCGCTGGGCCGCGAGGCGCCCGATGCCGCCCGCTTCATCGACGACCGCGATGTGCAGCGTATGCCCGGTGCGGCGGCTCGCGAAGTAGGCGGGGATCGCGAACACGACGACCATCAGCGTCGGCAGCCCGATGGTGCTCAGAATGAACGTCCGTGTCCTGACGCGGACCGCGTATTCCCGGCGAATGATCAGCCACATCTTATGCATGAGGCCCGGTCACCGTTTCGACGAAAATATCCGCCAGGGGAGGCTCGATCAACTCGAAGCGCGCCAGCGAAACGCCCCGCTCGACGGCCGCCTTCAGAATCTCCTGCGGATCGATCTCCGGCCGCAGCTTGGCTTCCACCATCGATCCGAACCGGTTGATGTTGGTCGCGAATCGTTCGAGGTCGAGCCCGTCCCGATTGCCGTTGTACTCGATGCGCACGGTGTTTCGCCCGTATGCCCTCTTGATCTCCCGCAGGTCCCCGGACAGCACTTTGCGGCCTTGGTTGACCAGGCATATCGAATCGCACATCATCTCCACCTGCTCCATCCGGTGCGTCGAGAGGATGATCGTCGTTCCCCGGTCCCGCAATTCGAGCATGATGTTCTTGACCAGGGCCACGTTCACCGGATCGAATCCGCTGAACGGCTCGTCCAAAACCAGCAGAGGCGGCTCATGAAGGATCGCCGCGATGAACTGCACCTTCTGCTGCATTCCCTTCGACAATTCGTCGATCCGCCGGTCCATCCAGCCTGCAATCTCCAGCCGTTCGAGCCATCGGCGCGCCCTCCGGTCCGCTTCGGCTTCCGGCAGCCCCTTGAGCGCGCTCAGGAACACCAGCACCTGCCGCACCCCCATCCGCGGATAGAGACCGCGCTCCTCGGGCAGGTAACCGAGCCGGTCCTGGGTGGAGTGGTTCAGGGGCTGTCCGAGGATCTCGATGCTGCCGCTGTCGGGAACGATAATCCGGAGTAGCATGCGCAGCGTGGTGGTTTTACCGGCGCCGTTAGGGCCGAGCAGCCCGAAAAACGAGTTTTCGGGGATGGATAGGCTGAAATCGGAAACGGCAATCACCTTATCGAACCGTTTCGTCACATCCCGTATCGTGACCGCATCCATTGTTGCCAGAACCCCGCCTTGCCGGACCCTTGGCGCCTTGCGCCGATGCATAAGGGGATCGGCGCTTTATATCACAGCATCATCCCCCCAGGAACCGCTAAGCGCAAACCCGTTGCTGGAAGAGTTGCCATGGGAGCCCATTCGGGCCGGGCCGGCGATCGCAAAACGGGCAAGCCTGGCCTGGCGCCGAATCGAATTGCACGGAATGGGTGAATTATCAGCCAGATACGCTTTGCGGAAGAGCGCTGCGACGCCCGCAACCCGCGTCGCATCACATCGGCATGGGATCGGGGTCTGGATCTGGTGGATACGGGGCAGGACAAGTCCCTTGTTATGTCCGGATTTCCAGAATCCGAAAAGCCATGAGGAGGGGAAGATGAAAATCGGCATCATTGGAGCGGGCCAGATCGGCGGTACTCTCACGCGGCGGTTGAGGGATCTGGGGCATGAGGTTTTCGTTGCCAACTCGCGCGGGCCCGCCTCGCTGGCCGGCTTGGCGGCCCAGACCGGGGCAAAAGCGGTAACGGCACGGGAAGCTGCCCGGGCCGGGGAAGTGGTTGTCGTCACGATCCCCGAAGCGAAAGTCCGGGATCTGCCGAAGGACCTGTTTGCAGGTGTTGCCTCGAATGTGGTTGTCGTGGATACAGGAAATTATTACCCGCGGCAGCGCGACGGCCGAATCGACGAAATCGAGGCGGGAATGACCGAGAGCCGGTGGGTCGCGCGGCAATTGGGCCGCCCGGTCGTCAAGGCATTCAATAACATCTATGCGAAGCATCTGCTGGAAAATGGCCGGCAGGCAGGCAGTCCCGGCCGCATCGCTTTGCCCGTTGCGGGGGACGAGGCGGAAGCGAAGGCGATTGTGCTGCGTCTGATCGACGAACTCGGATTTGACGGGGTGGATGCCGGCGGCCTCGATGAATCCTGGAGGCAACAGCCGGACAGTCCCGTTTACACGAGCGACCTTGACGCCGAGGGCGTGCGTCGCGCCCTGGCCCAAGCGAGCCCGGACCGCAAGCCCGAGTGGCGAGGGACGGTGAAGAGCCCGGGCAGCTTCGCGAGTCCAGCCTGACACGCGCCTGCGCCGGCCACCCTCTCTAGGCGAACGATTCCTCCGGGTGCGCCGCTTGCTTCTTTTCCTCGGGCTTTTCGGTGATCGTGGCTTCGGCGAGCAGCAGCACGCTCGCCACCGAAACCGCGTTTTCGAGCGCGATCCGCACCACTTTCGTCGGATCGATGATGCCGGCTTCCACCAGATCGACATATTCGCAGCGGGCGGCGTCGAATCCGAAATTTTCCTTGCCTTGCCGCATCCGGTCGACCACAACCCCGTCGTCCATCGACGAGTTTCGTGCGATCTGGCGCGTGGGCGCTTCCAGGGCGCGGCGGAGTATCAGCAGGCCGGTTCGCTCATCCCCCGAGCAGGCGGTTTCCTCGGTCGCGACGACGTCGATGAGCCGGAGCAAGGCCAAGCCGCCGCCCGGAACGACGCCCTCAGCAACGGCTGCTTTGGTCGCGCTGATGGCGTCGTCGAACGCTTCCTTGCGGTTCTTCATTTCGGTTTCCGAGGGCGCGCCCACGCGGATCACGGCGACGCCGCCGGCCAGTTTGGCGAGGCGCTCCTCGAGCTTCTCCTTGTCGTAATCGGAGGTGGTCTTTTCGATCTGCCGGCGCAACTCGGCGCACCGGCCCTGGATCGAGGCTTTCGATCCGGCGCCTTCGACGATGGTGGTCTTGTCCTTGTCGATCACGACGCGCTTGGCCCGGCCTAAATGGTCGAGCGTCAGATTTTCCACTTTCAGTCCGAGTTCCTCGGCAATCACCTGGCCGCCGGTCAGAATCGCGATATCCTGCAGCATCTCCTTCCTTCGGTCGCCGAATCCGGGCGCCTTGACGGCGGCCGATGGGAGCGTTCCGCGCACCTTGTTCACCACCAGGGTCGCCAGCACCTCGCCCTCGACGTCCTCGGCGATCAGCAGGAGCGGGCGTCCGGTCTTGGCGACCTGTTCGAGCAGGGGAAGAACGTCTTTCATGTTCGCCAGACGCTTTTCGTGCAGCAGGATCAGCGGGTCTTCCAGGGCGACCTCCATTTTTTCGGTATCGGTGATGAAATAGGGCGAGATGAAGCCGCGATCGAACTGCATACCCTCGACGACCTCGAGGGCCGATTCGGTGGTTTTCGACTCCTCGACGGTGATGACACCCTCCGGGCCGACCTTTTCGAAGGCGTCGGCAACCAGCTCACCGATGCTCGGATCGTTGTGCGCCGAGATCGTAGCCACCTGGGCCTTCTCGCGCCGGCTGGCCACCGGGCGGGAGAGACCCTTCAGGGCCTTCACCGCGGCGGCTAGGCCGCGATCGAGACCCCGCTTCAGATCGACCGCGCTGGCGCCGGCCGCTATGTTGTGCAGCCCTTCGGCAAAAATCGCATGCGCGAGAATCGCCGAGGTGCTGGTTCCGTCGCCGACGGCGTCGCCGGTGCGCTCGGCGGCCTCGCGAATCATTTGCGCGCCGAGATTGGCTTCCGGATCGTCCAGCTCGACCTCCTTGGCGATGGTGATGCCGTCGTTGCAGACGATCGGGTGTCCCCATTTCTTCTGAATGAGAACGCATTTCGATTTGGGGCCCAGAGTGATTCGAATCGCATCGGCCAGCGCGGTGGCTCCGGTCAGGATTTTTTCGCGTGCCGCCGACCGGAATAACAATCGTTTGGCTGCCATACAGGTCTCCTTCGCAAGGGAAGGTTCCGAGCCGCGGCGTTCGGCCGCAGCGCCCGGGCTGCCGGGGAGCTATTTCTTCAGGGGTTTGCCGGCTTTGCTTTCCACCGACCGGACCATTGACGCCAGGCGTCCGGTGCGCTCACCGTAGTCGTCGATTTTGATCGTGGTCACGACGCGGCTGGTTTTCTTGCGCATCTCGCTGTGACATTGGCGAGCCACGTCCACCAGTTGCTCCCATGTGCCTTCCACGTTCGTCCCGGCCGCGGTGAGGCGGTAATCCAGGCCGCTCGCATCGATAATCTTCAGCAGATCGGCCAGGTCGCCGCTCAGCGAAGGACCGCGCCCCAGAGGCATTACGCTCAGCTCCATCAACATGCGAACCTCCTTCGAAACCGCTTCGGCATGCCGGGGCGGACTGGCGCGGCAACGCGTCAGCGATGCGCGACGGAGCCAGATGTTCGTGGAACCAATCGGCGGCAATCCGCGCCACCTCCTCGAGCGTTCCCGGCTCTTCGAATAAGTGAGTGGCTCCGGGAACGATCACCAGTTTGCTTTCGCGGCAGGCAATGCGTTCGAGCGCTTCGCGATTCATGCCGATGACTAGGGCATCGTTTTCGCCGACGATGAGGAGCGTGGGCGCTCGAACCGCGCCCAGGGCCGCACCGGCCAGATCTGGCCTTCCGCCCCTCGAAACGACGGCCTTCACCTCATCGTTCAATTCGGCCGCGGCCACCAGCGCGGCGGCGGCCCCGGTGCTGGCGCCGAAATAGCAGACGGAGAGTCCGCGGGAGTCGGAGTTGTGCTCCACCCATTTGGTCGCGCCGATCAGGCGGCGAGCGAGCCTGGGAATATCGAAGCGAAACTCGCTGGTGCTCCGGTCGATCATCTCTTCCTCGGTGGTGAGAAGATCGAAAAGCAGCGTGGCGATTCGGCGGGAGTGAAGGATGCCGGCGACGTAGAGGTTTCTGGGGCTGTGACGGCTGCTGCCGCTGCCGTGAGCGAAGAGGACAATACCGAGGGCGCGCGGAGGAACGCTCAAGGTGCCGGCAAGGGTTGCATCACCGGCATGGACGATGACTTCGCACGATTCGGATTCCGGCGGGAAGTTCTGTTCGGTAGTCATGGCGGCTCTCCTTTCCTCGCCGGAATCCGGCTCGGTCAGCCCTTCTCGGCGACGGCCGAAGCGGGCGCCCATGCCCGCGCAAGCAGCCCGGTGACCTCCTGGTCGGACACCGGCTCGAAATCCAGATAAAACTGCCCAATCGCGTAGAAAGAGTCCGGCTCCTCCAGCACGACGAGTTCGTCGGCCAGACTTCGCAGCCGTAGACAAGTCGATGGCGGCGCCACCGGCACCGCCAGCACGATCCGCGCCGGCTGCATCTGCCGGAGCGCCGTGATCGCCGCGCGGGCGGTTGACCCCGTCGCGATCCCGTCGTCGACCAGAATCACCGTCCGGCCGCGCACGTCGAGCGGCGGACGCCCGGCGCGATAGATGAGCAGCCGGCGGTCCAGCTCCTTCTGCTCTTGCCGGGCGACTTCCTCAATCTGTGAGGGAGAAAGTCCCACAGAATCGAGAATTTCCTCCTCGAGAACGCGAATGCCGCCTTCGGCGATCGCGCCAAAGGCGAGTTCCTCCTGCCAGGGAACCCCCAGCTTGCGCAAAACGAAAACATCGAGCGGCAGCTTCAGCTGCGTGGCGACTTCAAAGGCCACCGGGACCCCTCCGCGCGGCGCGCCCAGCACGATGGCGTCTTGCCGCCCGGCGTAACCCCTCAGCGCATGGGCCAGCATGCGCCCGGCCTGGGTCCGGTCTTGAAAGATCATTCCGTCTCCTCGCCGCGCCACGCCACGAAAGGCCGCTTCCGCATTCAGGGGATATCTAGTCGGGAGCCTGCGTGTAGCGCAGCAGCAGATTCTCTTCCGCCTCTTGGGAGAGCTTCCTCTCGATTTCCGCCAGCAATTCCTCTTCGAACAAGATGTGGCGCCGGGCGAATGCGGCCACATGGCGGCCCACCATCCGCGCCCGCTCGGCCTCATGAAGAGTGGCGAAGCGGAGTTCGGAGAAGAGGTCGCCGAGCAGACGCGCGAGCTGTTCGTGTTCGGTCCGCAGGGCGTCAATTTGACCCTTTTCGAGGTGGCCGTGGTAAGGGCCCTCGACGTTGCGCTCTTCCGATGTGCAATGGTCGCGCAAGGCTTGAAGTTGCGGCTGTAATCCGCGCAGCCTGTTCACCCCCCGGAGCCTTTCCTGTTCGTCCTGGCTGCCGGTGAGCTCGAGCGCATTCTCCCAGTCGTCGAGAAACCGCAGGAAATGATGATGCTCCTTGCGGAAGTAATCGACGCGTGTGCCAATGTTCATCGTCTCTGCCTTGCGGGCGCCCGGGTCGCGAGTCGGACCGGGAGGACTGGGCGCCTCAATTCGGCTGATCGATTGAAGGTGCACGCGCCGCACCAAAGCGAAAATAGCGTAGTCTGCTACAATATGGAGAGTTAGCCGATTATCTGCCCCAGCGAAGAGCGGGTAAATTCAACAAAAGACCCACCAAACAGCGTCAAAACTCTCAAACATCCCTCGCGCCGCCCGAGACACCGCGTTCCGAGGCCCGGAAGTTGAAATTCAAGAGGCGCTTGCCGCCCAGGCCGCTTCAATCGGACAGGCGGATTTTGGCCTTGGCGGGCGACAGCCGGTAAATGCTCGACGGCTTTGGGGTTAGTTATATAATGGCCAGCGGCCTTTAACCGTCACGAGGAGCAACCCATGCCTGCAGAGCCCCGGACGAAGACTGCCTCCATCGATGTAGCGAAGTGCGATGGGCTCGATCGCGACACGCTGATCCGGATCTACCGCACGATGTTCCTGTCACGGCGCATCGACGACCGGGAAATCCAGCTCAAGCGGCAAAATAAGCTGTTCTTTCAGATCAGCGGCGCCGGTCACGAGGCCGTGCTCGTTGCCGCGGGATTGCTTCTGCGCCCAGGATACGACTGGTTCTACCCTCACTACCGCGACCGGGCGCTGTGCCTGACGCTGGGGGCGACCCCTTACGAAATGCTGCTCCAGGGATTCGGCGCCAAGGACGATCCCAGCTCGGGCGGGCGCCAGATGCCCAGCCATTGGGGCTACCAGGACCTGAACATCATCAGCCGTTCGTCGGCTACCGGATCGCAATGGAACCAGGCGACCGGTTCGGCGGAGGCGTCGCTCTACTACGAGGAATTTCCGGCAGCGATGGAGCAGGCGCGCCGCGCGCCGCTCGGCCAGGCCGTCCGCCATCGCTCCGACGAGGTCGTCTACGTTGCCGGCGGGGACGGGACCACCTGCGAGGGCGAATTTTGGGAGGCGATCAATGCGGCGTCGGTGAAGAAGCTGCCGGTGCTGTTTTTGATCGAGGACAACGGCTACGCGATTTCCGTTCCGGTCGACATCCACACCGCCGGCGGAAACGTGTCGCACCTGCTCCGAAATTTCCCCAACTTTCATATCGCCGAGTGCGACGGGACCGATCCAATCGAAAGCTACGCCACGCTGCGCCGCGCCGTCGAGTACTGCCGCAAGCGGCAGGGGCCGGCCCTGGTTCATGCCCACGTCATCCGGCCCTATTCCCATTCGATGTCCGACGAGGAAAAGTTCTACAAGCCGCCCGAAGAACGCGAGCAGGAAGCCCGGCGCGACCCGATCGCGAAATTCGGCCTGTTTCTTCTTCGCGAAGGAATTTTGAGCGAAAGCGATCTCGAAACGATCGAATCGGACGTCGATCGCGAGATTCTCGAAGCGAGCGACCGGGCCGCCGAGGCCGAGCCGCCCTCGGTCGATTCAGTGAAGCTGTGGGTCTATTCGCCCGACATCGATCCGGCCTCGGATCGCTTCCAGGCCGAGCCGGAACTGCGCGGCGACCCGAAAACCATGGTCGAGATGGTTTCGGCGACGCTCGCGGACGAAATGGGCCGGGACGAACGCATCGTGATCTTCGGCGAGGATGTCGCCGATCTCAGTCACGAGCAGTACCTCGACACGCTCAAAGGGAAGGGCGGCGTCTTCAAGGCGACGGCGGGGCTCCAGCGCCGCTACGGCTACCACCGCGTCTACAACTCCCCGCTCGCCGAAGCCAATATCGTCGGGCGGGCCATCGGGATGGCCACGCGCGGGCTCAAGCCGGTCGTCGAGATCCAGTTTTTCGATTACATCTGGCCGGCGATGCTGCAGCTTCGCGACGAATTGCCGCTGCTGCGGTGGCGCTCGGCGGGAAAATTCAAATGCCCGGTGGTGATCCGCGTGGCGACCGGAGGCTATCTGACCGGCGGCGCGATCTATCACAGCCAGTGCGGCGAGGTCATCTTTACGCACGAGCCGGGACTGCGCGTCGTGATGCCATCGACGGCGCTCGATTTGTGCGGCCTGCTGCGTACGGCGATTCGCTGCGACGATCCCGTGATGTTCCTCGAGCACAAGCACCTGTACCGCCAGCCGTACAACCGCTCCGCCTATCCCGGTCCCGATTACACCGTGCCGTTTGGGAAGGCGCGCGTCGCGCGGGAAGGGACCGACGCCACCGTCGTCACCTTCGGCGCCCTGGTTCACCGGGCCGAGGTGGCCGCGGCCGAAATGGGTCGCCGGGGGATTTCGATCGAGATCATCGATCTGCGCTCTCTGAGTCCCTACGACTGGGAGGCCATTGCCGGGAGCGTCGCGAAAACGCATCGCGTGCTGGTGGCCTACGAAGACATGCTTTCCTGGGGCTACGGGGCGGAAATCGCGGCTCGCATCGGGGACGAGCTGTTCGACGAGCTGGATGCGCCCGCCCGCCGCGTGGGCGCGCAGGATACGTTTTGCGCCTACCAGCCTCTTCTCGAGGACGCGGTTTTGCCCCAATCGGCCGACATTGTGCGGGCGCTCGATGATCTTTTGAAATATTGAGCGATTTTTCGATTTCCGAGCCCTCTCCGGGCATCGGGGACCCCGGAATGTCTCGCGATCGTGGCGAATGGCGTAAGGCCGTGGAGGTGACCGATGAACTGTTCCGCGTGCCACAGGGAAATCGCCGACTCTTCGAGCTTTTGCTGCTACTGCGGCGCCCGCCAGGCGCCCAGCCCGCCAGGCAAGCGAGTGACGCGCTCGATCTTGGATAAGAAGGTTGCCGGTGTGTGCGGCGGATTCGCCGAATATTTCGGAATCGACGCGACGATTCTGCGAATCATCTGGGCTTTCGTGACCCTGGCCACGGGCCTGGTTCCGGGCGTGGCTGCTTATCTGGTGGCCTGGTTCCTGATGCCGCAAGCGCCCTTCGTGCAGGCTTCCCCGTCATCGGCCCACACGGGGACGCCGGGACCGGGAGGATCGTAGGGGGGTTAACTCTTCGATTTGAAGATCAACCGGTCGATCGAGGCGGCGCCCGGCCCAATCACCATCAGCGTGAAGGCGGCAACCGCCAGCAGCAACGCGAGCTCGTAATTGGCCACGGCCAGTACGCCCTTGGCCAGACGGACTTTCCACAAAGCGATAACCATCTCCCCGGTCAGCAGCAACGCCAGCAGGCGCGTAAACAAGCCCACCGCCAGCAAGCAGCCGCCAAAGAACTCCAAAACGCCCGCGATGTAGTTGAAATAGCCGGGGAATCCCATCTGGCCAAATATCGCGACATGTTCGGCGCGATGCGAAAACAGTTTTGGAAAGCCGTGGTAAATGAACACGATTGCCAGTGCCCAGCGCAGGGCGAGTTGAGCGAGCGGTTTCAGCTTTTCCAGATGGCGCATGGGGCTACTCCTGTTTGTTGAACGCAGCCGCGGCGGCGGATTGGCCATAAAAGTTGGCGGAAATTCTAACAGAAGCGCGGCAATTTGCATAAAGCCGGGCATACAAGTGATCGGCCGCCCATTTTCTGATGCATGTTGAGAGTTAGTTTCCGGCAGAATCTAGCCCGCAGGGGAAGGGAGATTTTGCCGTGAAGAGGAAGCGCTTTTCTGTGGAGCAAATTGTCGCGATGCTGAAGCAAGCCGAGGTG
>DATLSU010000069.1:0-10714 GCA_035533975.1 Patescibacteria group bacterium | reverse complement strand
GTTTACGAGAACGGAGTCTTGCAGCGAATTACCTACTTCAGCGACAATGATATCCCGGTTACAGTCGGCCTAGTTATTGACAACAGTGGCAGCATGGAGCCCAAGCGGTCGGAAGTGATTGCCGCCGGTCTGGCCTTTGCTCGATCCAGCAACCCGCAAGACCAGATGTTCGTGGTCAATTTCAACGAGCATGTTCGGTTTGCCCTTCCCGACAACACACCGTTCACGGACCAGCCAGGTCAACTGGACGTTGCGCTATCCCGCATCAAAGCGGATGGAGAGACCGCGCTCTACGACGCGATTGCCGGCGCGCTGGAACATTTGAAGAGCGGCGATCGGAACAAAAAGGCGTTGATTGTGATCAGCGATGGAGGAGACAACGCGAGCCACCATACCCTGGCCCAGGTCATTACCGCGGCGAGACGGTCCGACGCCATCATCTACACTCTGGACATCTCGAACCGGGATGACCCCGACAACAAGCCTCGCATTCTCAAGCAACTCGCCAAAGACACGGGTGGCGAAGCCTTCCGGCCGAATTCATTAAGCGACCTTATCCCGATTTGCGAGCAGATTGCCCGCGACATTCGCACCCAGTACACCATCGCGTATGTTCCTACGAACCGAAAGCGGGACGGAACGTATCGGACCATTCAAGTGAAGGCCTCGGCGCCGGGTCGTGGGCGTTTGTTCGTCCGCACCCGTACAGGGTATATCGCGCCATCGAAGCCGCAACCCATTTCCGGCAACCCGAGCGAGCGACCATGAGATTCCAATCCCTGAAGTGCATGCTTCATCAGCGGCGAACCCGATCGATCCTCCGTTGGAGCCGATACCTGTTTTTTGCCGTCGGCGTCCTGGCACTGAGTTACGTCGGGTATGTGATGCTCGACGCGAACCTCTATCAGGCCTACCAAACCAGGCGGTTTGAGCGGGCACTCGAAAGCGTGAAGCCGGCTATCGGGCACGTCGAACAGGTTCGCTCCTCGCCCCTTCCAGCCGCGGCCGACGCGGGCCGCGCCAGAGTTGTGCGTGCTGCCCCCGAAGGATTTCCCCTGGGTCAAATCAAGATCCGCAGCATCGGCCTTACGGCCATGATTGCGGAAGGCGACACCGCAGGGGTCTTACGACGGGCGGTTGGCCACGTTCCGGGAACCGCACTGCCGGGTCAGCAAGGGAACGTCGTGATCGCCGGACACCGCGATACGTTTTTCAGGCCGCTGCGCAATATCCGTAAGGGCGATGAAATCACCTTGACGACGTTAAGCGGATCGTACCGCTATCAGGTGGATTCTACGGAAATCGTCGGGCCCGAGGACACGGCAGTGCTGGACGCTTCCCCGGGCACAATTCTGACCCTGGTGACCTGTTACCCCTTCTATTATGTGGGCCCGGCGCCCAAGAGATTTATCGTCCGGGCGCATCAGGTTGTCCGATGACGGAACCCTGCATTCTCTAAATATCAGTATCGCAACCGTCGGCAGTGTCCCGAATCCTGTTGAAAAGTGTGTAGCGCATTTTGCCTGAGAAGTCATGAAGTTTTCTTTTCTTCTAAGCAGAAACTTTTTCCTCGCCTCCGATGTTGCGGTAGCCTTTGATGCGGCGCGGCTTGATCTGACCGCTGATCCAGAGCCCGAAGAAGACTCGCAGCACGGCGCCCTCAGTGGGCAGCGCTGCCTGGGTCTTGACTCTCCGGCGGAACTCCTGCTGCATCCGCTCGATCGCGTTGGTGGTGCGCAGCGACAGCCACTGGCTTTCGGGGAACTCGAAGAACGTCAGCAGATTCTCGCCCGCTTCCTCCAAACTGGCCGCCACGCCCGGACACAGTTTCCTCCACTTCAACAGGAACGCCTCTCTGGCTTTTACCGCCGCTTCCCGGCTCGGCGCGTAGACGATGCGGTGATAGTCTTCGCGCACCGCTTCGTGGGCGTGTTTGGGCGCTTTGGCCAGCAGGTTCCGCAGCTTGTGCACGGTGCAGCGCTGGAGCCGAACGCCCGGCCACGAACGCTCCAACGCCGCCCCCAGTCCCGGATTGCCATCGCCGATCACCAGCCGGGGACGCCCCATCTTCCGCGCCGCCAGGTCGTCGAGCAACAACTGCCAGCCGTCGGCGCTTTCCGCCCCCGCACTCGTCAGGCTCAGCAGCACTTTTTCGCCGCTCTCCCGCACCCCCAGCGCCACCAGCACCGCCAGCGAAACTACTTTCCCGCCGCTGCGCACCTTCGGATAGATCGCATCCAGGTACAGGTAGACGATTCGCTCTTCAGCCAGATCCCGCTGCTGCCAGAGGCGATAGCTCTCCTCCAGGCGCAGCACCAGCCGCGACACCGCGCTCTTCGACAGCGCCGCCCCGCTCAACAGCGGCTCCAGCGCCCCGCGAATTCGCCGCGCGTTGGTCCCCGCCAGATACACGCCCAGCACGCTTTGCTCCACCTCGGCGCTCGACCGCCGGTAGCGCGGCACCAACCGGCTCTGCCACTCGCGCTCGCCCCCGTCGGCTTCCACCAGCCGTGCCCGCGGCACGTCCAACGGAATCGTCCCGGTGCGCAGCGTCAACCTCCTCGGCTTCGATCCGTGCCGATAGCCGACTCGCTCGGCCACGCGCTGGCTGCGCCCGGCTCCCAACGCCGCTTCCACTTCCTCCTCCAACACCAACCCGATCAGTTCCCGCACCCGCTCGCGAATCGCCGCCTCCAACCCCTCACGCAGAGAACCCTCTTGGACCACTTCCATTCCAGTGCTAGTCTTCCCCATGGCGTATTCCTCCTGTCGCCGAGACCTCCTGCGAAGAGATCCCGGTCTTCTTTTCAACCACTTCTCAGGAGAATACGCCTTTCACTTTTCTACAGGAATCGGGACACAACCCAACCGTCGCGATCAGAGAGTTCTAATGAATGCAAGGCCACTACTTGTTCATCGTTAATCGCACCGAGATGCTGGCCAATCGCGTACCGCACCTCTTCCCCACCATCCTTCATTGTTCGACACCCTGAAGACTTCGAGCGCGACACAAAATAGACTAAGCGGCCCTCTGGCGACCACTCGCGCACGCTCGGCGGCAGCATACCGCCAGCAACGCTTAGCCAAGCGCTATCTGAAAACTCCGCAACCCTAGTCGCCGGTCTTGGCGGAGCCGGCCTTGTTCTGCGCCCCGCGCTGCGTGGCTTTTTTCCTGCCGTGAAGCGGCAGCTGTTTCTCAACGCGATTCGCTTCGAGATGCTTGTGCATGGGAGCGACGGCCCCTTTCGGCCGGGACCGGCCCGCAGCCTTCGTTCGTGGGGGACGGGTCGCGGTCCCCGGAAAATGCAGAGGATCCCGGAGACTCTGCCATTCGCGGTAATAGTAGAGGGCCGTCGGCCGGGAGCCTTTGAACCTCAGTCGCTTCAGGAATTCGATTTCTTCCTCGGAAGCATAGCCGCTCATCGATGGCTCGCGAAGAAATTCCCGCAGTCCAGGCTCTTCTTGAAGCGCTCCGGCCTCCGTCTCCACGAATTCGAGGTTCTTGACGTGCGCGGGAGCCAGCCTTCGATTCAGCACGATTTCCATTCCAAAGTTGGCCAGGTCGATATTCCAGGAATCAATGAGCGGATCAAGGTAGGAGACGCAATTGTCTTCAGAAATATTGAAGACGTCCGTATCCAGGAATTCCAGAACGGTGACACGCATTTCCGCATAGCTGCGGCCACTGAGCTGGGCGACCCGCTTGAGCCAGCTTTCGCTTTCCAATTCCTGCTTGGCGACTTTCTGGACGACATCCAGGAGCTTCTGCGTGACCAGACGTTCCAATTCGCCGAAGGGCTGCCTTTCACAGATCGAGCGAATCTCGCTTCGCTTCTCGGGGACACACTTGCGCAAGACCAACTCCCGAACTTCCTTGAAAAGCGGCACGGGCGGCTCGGACAGCTCTTTCTTCCATTCTTCCGTGCGTTGATGCTCCGCTAGATCGGAAAGCTTGCCCGCCGGGAACTTCAAGAATTTTCCGATCTTGACGTAGATGTCCGTGCGATCCGGCGTCGGAGGCAATTTCCTGCGGGTGAGCAACTGGGAAATATAGGAGTCCGTGACTCCGGCGGCAGCCGCCAAATCCTTCTGTTTCAGCCCCAATTCCTTCAACCGCTGCTTGATCACCAGACAAACATCCACAGAGACCCCCCTGAAGTTAACTAGCATAAGTGAACACATGAATATATTCTCAGATAGCGATTGACTTGTGAAGTATATTAACCCACACTGGTTAACAGACTAAGGGATTCTTCAGCCGACCTTATCGCTGGAAGTTATCTGGACCACCCCTTGACCTTCGAAACCAAGGAGACCAACATGTTTGCACGCAAAGTGTATATGCACCTGAAACCGAACAGCATAAACGAATTCACGCAAAAGCTCGAAAAAGACGTGATCCCGACCCTTCGCAAACAAAAGGGGTTCCAAGACGAAATCGCCTTCGTGTCCGCGTCCGGATCGGAGGCCTTCGCAATCAGCTTGTGGGACCGGGCGGAAAGCGCGGAGGCCTACAACCGCGGAAGTTACACCGAAGTGGCGAAGCTCCTCGGGAACGTAATTGATGGACCACTCCAGGTGGAAACCTACAACGTGGTTAACTCTACCTTCCACAAAATTGCCGCCGCCATGGCCGCCTAGAACCGCGGAAACATCCTCCGGGGAGGAGGGGGACGGGGAAGCGGCGCCCCCCTCAACCGCCGGCGAGATAAAGAGCACACACAGGATTCTCAGGCGGTTAAAGACCGGTTCTTCTGCCGGGCAGCGAAAAGGAGAAGAACATGCCATTGCTACTTTACTGGATCGTTGGTGGTGCGGCTATAGGTTGGTTCCTGGGGAAGATTATGTCGAGAGAGGGGCGCGATTACATAATGGACGTCGCGATGGGCGTCGCAGGCGCGGTAGGGGGAGGATTTCTCTTCAGCACCTCGTACGTTCTCGTCCAAGGCAAGATGATTTACACGAACCTGACAGCGATTATGGGCGTTGCAGCGCTGACCATGCTCGCGCGATACATGGGCGGAAGACGCGAATGCGGGGCAACGGATTAGGTCAGCCTGAAAGGGACTGGCTGCCAGTCAGAAGGGTTTCCTCGCGAGATTCCCCTCGGAAGACGAGATTCCCCGTGGCAAGGAAAATCAGAAGCGGATTTCCACAACGTCGTTGCTCATGGCCCTACGACCCGATCGTGTCCGTCGCGGCAACTCACAGGATGATTCGATGGCTGGATTTCGTGTGTGTCAGGCGCCCTACTTTCAAGGCATGAGTAGGCGCAGCCTCAGGAGCCCAGAACGGAGCTTAAGGAGTCGCAAATGGCACGAGTGATCGGAACAGGAACGGTTCTAGTCAAGAACGCCGCAACGCTCCCCAAAGAATTGCGATTGGAAAGCGAGCCCTATGCGGCAGGCTGGAAAATAATGGGGGACCTGGATGGGCACGGACTGGATCGAGCCTTGCAGAAAGCAGGATGGACCCTCTTCCGCCCGGCTGGTGAAGTGAAAATATCCGTTTTCGGCATCGACAACCAAAGCATGCTGCGCAGAGCGGTCGAGCGGCTCCTGGCGAGAGGACAATCGGATGGGTTTAATTGCCTGGAGATCACGCAAATAGCCTCGGTGGGTTCGGAACGCTTTCCGTTGGTTTGCTATGCAACGGTATCCGCTCAGTGGCGGCATATCCAGGAAAGCCCGCTTCCCGGCCGCGACAGAGATATTCCGGATTTGGAGAGGGAAAGCGCGTCTATCAGCCAAAGTACAGGAATTGCGAGCGATAAGGCACCGCTTTCGCGACAACAGCCGGAACGAGCCGACGCGGCATCGATTGTGAATCCGTAATTGCTTGAAGGAGAGGACCAAAGGAAGATGAAACGAAAAACAGCTCTCCGCTTTGCCGCAATCTTCCTTTCCGTTCCACTGGCTCACGGGTAGGACCCTTCTAAATATCGGAACCTTTCGCTCGGAACGAGCCTGACCGCACTGTCCAATCAAGTTAACTCAAAACCGGCAGATGCCAGAGTCATTCAACAGAGCCCAGTATTGATTCAAAAGGATGTGAGGGGCGGCATGATCGTCCAGGTAGGGACAAGCACGACAAACAAACCGGGTTCATCATCGCAGAAGCAATGGAGAATGTAGGTTAAGGACGGCGCAGGCGCGCTACCAGGCTACGCTACGCCCCGACAAGAAGTGCGTGCTGATTATAAAGCACTCGCCAACGCGGATGCTGCCCTGGCAGGCCCGTTCAGCCCTTAACCGCGGAAATTTCTTTCCCCGACGCTAAGACCCGACACTGAACCCCGACACCCAATCACGAACGATGGGCTGCTAGCAGCCGGTCGCACCCGTGTCCGCCGCCGACAGGTGTGGAACTGTCTGGCCCGTTTCCGTGAAGGTGCGCGTGACTTCGGCGCTGGCATAGATCCACAGAATCGACATTCTGCTAGGGCCGGCGTTCTTGAACCTGTGGGGTATTCCGGCGGGGACGAAGGTCGTATCAAACGGCCCAAGCCTATGAGCCTCTCCATCGATCTCGACTTCGGCCTCACCCTCCAGAATCGTAACCTGCTCGGCGCAATTATGCTGGTGCAACGGAACTGCTGCGCCGGGCGGAAACGATGTAACGCCGGTGGTGAGATCGACATCCGCGATTGCCTTGCCGACCAGCAGAGTGGTTTTAACGCCCCCTCCGCGCGAGACGGACGGCAGCTGCGAAAAATGAAGTACCCGAGACTTACGATTCATTGGGACACCTGCGGTCGATTCGTTCGTTGGCAAGTTTTAACTCCGCAATGGGCTGTGGCTGAGGGCCAGGGTTCGCATTCCGCTACACCGAACTGGTTGGCGGAGACGAAGCCCCCCAGTTCTACCCGGCAGAATATCACCAATCGGCATGTGCGGAGAGCAAATCAGCGGCGGGGAGCCGGTGAGGAGGGCTCGGCACAGGTCTCCAACGTAGCCGCCAGGCGGCCCATTCGTGCATTCGTGCCGAATTGCCTCCGCACTGTATCATTAGGCGATTTTCCCGGAGGGTCTGGCGTATATGGACAACGGGGACGAAGCCTCCAAATCGACACATCCCGAAAGCCGTGAACTTCCCTCTCCGCCGAGCTATGCCGTTGAGACGCGCGGGCTGACGCGGCGTTTCCGCGACATCGTCGCGGTCGATCATCTCAACCTTTCCCTGGCGCCCGGCGTCGTGTTCGGGCTTCTCGGGCCCAACGGCGCGGGCAAATCGACCCTTATCAAAATGCTGACCACGCTGCTTCCCCCAAGCGGTGGAACCGCGTTTGTCGGCGGCTATGAAATCCAGCGCCAGCCGAAATCGGTGCGCCGCACCATCGGGTATGTCTCGCAGATGCTTTCGGCCGATGGGGATTTGACCGGCTATGAGAATCTGCTCATCTCGGCCAAGCTCTACGGGATTCCCCGCGCTCAGAGGTTGATACGCATTCCCCGCGCGCTGGCCTTCATGGAACTCGACGGCGTGGCGAACAAGCGGGTGAAGCATTACTCGGGCGGGATGATCCGCCGGCTGGAAATCGCGCAATCGATGCTGCATCGACCGGCCGTGCTGTTCCTGGATGAGCCGACCGTGGGCCTGGACCCGGCGGCCAAACAGGCCGTCTGGCGTCGGATCCGCGACTTGCGGCAGGAGATGGGAACGACCATCCTCATGACCACCCACGACATGGAGGAGGCCGACCGCCTGTGCGACCGGCTGGCGCTGATGCACCACGGCTCGCTCGTGATCGAAGGGACGCCGCAGGAATTGAAGGCGCGTCTGGGGCCGGCGGCCAGCCTGGCTGACGTTTTCCTTCATTACACCGGTTCTTCGCTGGCGGAGGAAGGAGCGTTTCGCGATGTCGTCCAGAGCCGACTCACCGCCCGCCGGCTGGGCTGAAGCCGTGCGACCGATCGATTTTCTCCTGCAAACATTTGCCGTAGCCGAAGGGGACGTGCGCAAGCTCATCCATGACCCCATCGAACTGTTCACGCGGATGGTGCAGCCGGTGCTTTGGCTGGTGATCTTCGGCCAGGTGTTTACGCGCGTTCGCGCCATTCCGACCGGGGGGCTTCCCTACCTGGATTTCATGACGCCGGGGATTTTGGCGCAGAGCGTTCTCTTCGGCGCGATCTTCTACGGCATTTCCCTGATCTGGGAGCGCGACCTGGGGATCGTGCACAAATTTCTGGCGAGCCCCGCGTCGAGGACGGCGCTGGTGCTCGGCCGGGCGCTATCGTCCACGGTGCGCAGCCTTTGCCAGATGCTCATCGTTTATTTCGTCGCGGCGCTGCTCGGCGTGAAATTTCTTATCGGGATCGGGCCATTTGTGGGTGTGGTAGCGGCCGTCATGCTGGGCTCGGCGATCTTTGCCACCTTTTCCCTGATTGCCGCCTGCGTTGTGAAATCCCGCGAGCGGTTCATGGGCATGGGACAGGTGCTGACGATGCCCCTTTTCTTTGCCAGCAACGCCATCTATCCGCTCAGCATGATGCCGCGCTGGCTGCGCGTGCTCTCGACAGCCAATCCCCTTTCGTATGAAGTAGATGCGCTGCGAGATCTGATGATCGTGGGCGGAAAGAGCACCTTCGGGCTTCGGGTCGATTTCGGCGCGCAAATCGCGGCCCTGGTCATCCTGCTGGCCATTGCCACCTGGCTCTACCCGAAAATCGTGCAGTGACCAAGGCCAGGCGGGCTGGCTTCACGCGGCTTGCGGCAGCGGTAACGCTCGCCGGCCGCCCGTGAGGCCCCCTGTGGCTCCCTACAGCAGGATGCGCGAACAACCAGGAACAGGTAAACTGCGGAAGTAGGGTCCTTCCGGCGCGACCGCTCCGGGAGCAGCGGTAATCGAAGACGCATGGCGATAACCAGCCAATCCGGAAACCCGACGGGCAAAGAGGCGGAGTTCGATCTGCCCGACGAGTTATTGCGGAAGTACAACCGGCCGGGTCCGCGCTACACGAGCTATCCCCCGGCGCCCGCCTGGACCGGCGATTTCACCCGCGCCGACCTGGAAGAGGCCTTTGCCCAGGCCAATGCCGCCGCGAGCGACGTTTCCCTCTACGTTCATATCCCGTTTTGCGAAAGCCTCTGCCTGTTTTGCGCCTGCAACGTGGTGATTCAGAAGGACCATCGCGGAGCCGCGGATTACCTGGAAAGCCTGCGGGGGGAAATCGCCGCCCTTTCGCGCTTCGTTTCCCCGGATCGCAGGGTCGTCCAGCTGCACTGGGGCGGCGGCACGCCCACCTATCTCGAACCGCGGCAGATGGAGGATCTCTTCGGCGAGCTGAGCGGCTCGTTTCATCTCGCCCCGGACGCCGAAATCGGCATTGAAATCGATCCCCGCGTCACCACGCGGCAACACCTCGAAACGCTGCGGCGGCTCGGCTTCAATCGCCTGAGCATGGGCATTCAGGATTTCCACCCGCAGGTGCAGGAAACGATTCATCGCATCCAGCCCTATGAAGCCACGCGCGAAACGATCGAAGCGGCGCGCGAGCTGGGCTTCGCCAGTCTCAACGTGGACCTCATCTACGGCCTTCCCCTGCAGACGGCCGAGCGGTTCCAGCAAACCGCCGAGCGCGTGATCGAACTCGATCCGGACCGCATTGCGCTCTTCAGCTACGCGCACGTTCCCTGGCTCAAGAAGCAGCAGGGCAGCTTCGCCTCCCTGCTTCCGCCGGACCATGAAAAATTCCAGGTTTTCCGCGGCGCGCTGGCCCGTTTCCTCCGCGCCGGATACGTCTACATCGGCATGGACCATTTCGCTCGCCCCGGCGACGAGCTGGCGCAGGCGCAGCGCACCCGCACCCTGCACCGGAATTTCCAGGGATATTCCACGCGGGCCGGGGCGGACCTCTACGGGCTCGGCGTGAGCGCCATCGGCCGGATCGGGATCACCTACGCCCAAAATTTTCGCGATCTGGCGCGCTACCGCGAGGCGGCCGGGAAGGACGGATTGGCAACGATGCGCGGGTACCGGCTGACCGAAGACGACCGCATTCGGGCGACGGTGATCAGCCGCCTGCTCTGCCACGCCGTGGTGAAGAAGGAAGAGATCAACCGGGAATTCGGGCTCGATTTCGACACCTACTTTGCGAAGGAAATCGGGCAGTTGAAAGAGCTGGAGCAGGACGCCCTGGTCCGAATTTCTCCCGAGGAAATTGCCATCACCACCCGCGGGCGCATCTTCATGAGAAACGTCGCCATGGCGTTCGACTACTATCTGCCGCAATTTGAAGGCGACCGGCCCCGATTCTCCCGCACCCTATAGGAACGAGCCGCCCGAGCGCCCTGCGGCGCTTCCCTTTTCCGCTGCCGCGCTCCTCCGGGGAACCCTCGAAGTTCTCCACCATGTAAACTCGACAGACCCGGCTTGCCGCTAAGCCCTTTCCTTGCAGCAGACAACCAGAAAACAGCTTTCGGCCGCGGGGAATGCTCTTTCTGCAACCACGAGTGAAGTTGCAGCATCCAATCAGTCGCAAAAGGTACTCCTCGGGGTCATTCGGCAAGCGACCTGAGGCAGGAGGGCGTTATGCAAATTTCCAAAAGAACGCGCAGCTCCCGGAAACCGGATTTCGGCAAAGTCCTGAAGTCAAAGCGGCAGGAGCTGATCGATCAGTTGAAAGAACGCCGGCAGGACGTTCGTGTCGAGCGCCTGACCGAGGACGAAGGTGGCCAGGCAAGTTGGGCCCAGATGGAACATCTAGCCTTC
>DATLSU010000068.1:0-32764 GCA_035533975.1 Patescibacteria group bacterium | reverse complement strand
ACTCATCCAGGACTTGGCCGGGCGCGTCGCCGTCTACCACGGCGACACAAAATTGCAGATCGAGGCCCTCTAAAAAAATAACGAGGGGGTGACATTTTCACTCGGCTGTTAGGGGTGACATTTTTACCTTGCTACAACAGTACAGAAAAACAACCCCTTCCGTCGCGCCCCGCATTCTGCCTGCGCTTCCGGCTCCAGGCTGCCGGGCATTTTTCCAGTTGACGATTTCCGATGCGGCCATGGTATAGTCGCACCCGCGAAATTCGTTCTGCCGGAGCCAGTTATACGCAGAACGTAACTCAGCAGCGCCTGAGCGGCGTGGCGCCTGTCTGGGGGTGGGGGATTTCGCAACTAATGGGGCGGCTTTACAGCCTAGCTCGCCTTCCATTAACCTAGGCAGTTTGGATGGGCAGGTTAGGATAGCGGTGCAATGGCGTAAGCGGCCCATCGCAGGCAAACTACCTTACTACTTCGAGTGCGGCAACTGAACTGACGGGCCGTTACGCGCTGCCACTGTGGTTCCAGGGTGCCGTGCGCCCTTCAGGAGAACGGACCATCGAGTGAAGATATCCACTCGGCGCGTTTGCCTGGGTCTGGCGGGCGAGGACGAAAACGGAGGCGGATTCATGGATTTTCAAGGTCGCAAGAGATGGGGACTGGGCAATCGGGCAGGCCGCTGGCGCGCCCATCCCGCGAGCCTCTTTTTGGGGGTCGCTGCTGTGATTCTGTCCGGGGCCAGCCGGGTATTTGCGCAAACGGCCGGGCAGCCGATTGCCGGCGAAGCCAATTTACGGCTTCCGGATTTGTCGCAGGTCCGCTTCCTCGGCATGAATGGCCATCACCTGCTGCTGTACGGAATCCTGTTCTGCTTTTTCGGTCTTCTGTTCGGCCTGGTGATGTACGGCCGATTGAAGGCCCTGCCGGCGCACGAGTCCATGAAGGAGATGTCCCAGCTCATCTGGGAAACCTGCAAGACGTATCTGATCCACCAGGGCCGGTTTCTCCTGCTTCTGTGGGCGTTTATCGCGGCCGTCATTTTGCTCTACTTCGGCGTGCTGCTTCACTTCAGCGCATTGCGCGTGGCGATCATCCTGGCGTTCAGCGTACTCGGAATCTGCGGCAGCTACGGGGTTGCCTGGTTTGGCATCCGCGTCAACACCTTCGCGAATTCGCGCACGGCCTACGCGAGTCTGGCCGGCAAACCGTATCCGCTGTACCAAATTCCGGTCCGCGCCGGCATGAGCATCGGCATGATGCTGATCAGCGTGGAACTGCTGATGATGCTCATCATCCTGCTGTTCGTTCCGGGCAGCTATGCCGGGCAGTGCTTTATCGGATTCGCGATTGGCGAATCGCTGGGCGCGGCCGCCTTGCGGATTGCCGGCGGCATCTTCACCAAGATCGCCGACATCGGCTCCGACCTCATGAAGATCATCTTCAAGATCAAGGAAGACGATGCGCGCAACCCGGGCGTGATTGCCGATTGCACCGGCGATAACGCCGGCGATTCGGTCGGGCCGAGCGCCGACGGCTTCGAAACCTACGGCGTCACGGGCGTCGCGCTGATTGCCTTCATTCTGCTGGGCGTGAAGAATCCGATCGTTCAGGTGCAATTGCTCGTGTGGATCTTCGTGATCCGCATTGCCATGCTGGTGGCGGCGGCAGCGGCATACTATATCAACGAATTTCTGGCCCACGCCCGTTACGCAAACGCCGCCAAAATGAATTTCGAGGCGCCGCTGACCACGCTGGTTTGGATCACGTCGTTCGCCTCGATCGGATTGACCTATCTGAGTTCGTGGGCCACCATTTCCGACCTGGGCGGGGATCCGACGTTGTGGTGGAAGCTCTCGACCATCGTTTCATGCGGCACACTCGCCGGTGCTCTGATCCCGGAGCTGGTCAAGGTATTCACTTCCACCGAGTCGCGGCACGTGAAGGAAGTTGTCGCGTCGGCCAGGGAGGGCGGGGCATCCTTGGACATCCTTTCGGGCTTCGTCGCGGGCAATTACTCCGCCTACTATCTGGGCCTCACCATGATGGTGCTGATGGCTATCGGCTCGTGGGTGAGCTTGCACGGCCTCGGGAACATCATGCTGGCCGCGCCGGTTTTCGCTTTCGGCCTGGTGGCGTTTGGCTTCCTGGGCATGGGTCCGGTGACGATCGCCGTCGATTCCTACGGGCCGGTCACCGACAACGCGCAATCGATCTACGAGCTTTCACTGATCGAAAGCGTGCCGGGTGTGGCGGAGGAGATCAAGACAAAGTACGGCGTGAATGTGGATTTCGAACACGCCAAGGAGATGCTGGAGGCCAACGACGGCGCCGGCAACACGTTCAAGGCGACCGCCAAGCCCGTGCTGATCGGCACGGCGGTCGTCGGCGCAACGACGCTGATCTTCGCGACCATCATGGCGCTGACCGACGGGCTGACGACCAACGTCGCGAAGCTTTCCCTCCTCAACGCACCCTTCGTCTTGGGCCTGATAACCGGAGGAGCCATCATTTACTGGTTCACGGGAGCCTCGACGCAGGCGGTGACGACGGGCGCCTACCGCGCCGTCGAATTCATCAAAGCGAATATCCACCTGGAAGAGGTGGAAAAGGCGTCGGTGAGCGACAGCAAGAAGGTCGTGGCCATCTGCACCGAGTACGCGCAAAAAGGCATGCTCATGATCTTCATCGCCGTGTTTTTCGCCACGCTCGCCTTCGCCTTCGTTGACCCGTTCTTCTTCATCGGGTACCTGATTTCGATTGCGATCTTCGGCCTCTACCAGGCGATCTTCATGGCCAACGCCGGCGGGGCCTGGGATAACGCGAAGAAGATCGTCGAGGTGGAATTGAAGCAGAAAGGCACCCCGCTGCACGATGCAACGGTGGTGGGGGATACGGTCGGCGATCCGTTCAAAGACACTTCCTCGGTGGCGCTCAACCCCATCATCAAGTTCACCACGCTCTTCGGATTGCTTGCCGTCGAACTCGCCGTCAGGCTCACGGCGCAGACGGGCGGCATGCTGACCCACGTTTTGGCCGCGATATTTTTCGCGATCTCCTTCTTCTTCGTGTATCAGTCGTTCTACGGCATGCGCATCGGTAAGGGCTCGGCAAAGTAGCTCCGCTGCTGCCGGCGCAAAGAGTGACAAGACCGTGGCGGCCCTGAAGTAGCGGCCAGGCCGGCGTCTTGCAATGGCGAAGGCATGCCACGAAATGGAGAAAGGAGCGCACGGCTATGCGCATGCGATTCGTTCTGGGTGCCCTGTTTCTCGCGGTTTTCGTTCCGAGCCTGGCCCATGCCTATTGCGGAGTGCGCATTAACGGGAAATGGGAATATTCGGGCGGGACGTGCGCCGATTGGAACGACTACGCGCAGAACAGCGGCGATAATGGATTCGCCTGCTTCAATTTCGGCACGGCCGTCCAGATCGTTCGCCACTCGCCGACCGAGGTCTCGATCGTCGGCTCCTCCGGCCAGCAAATGCCTCTCGCTTCCGACGCCATGCAGCGCGCCTTCGACCGCGTGGTTCGGAAAGCGCTGGCGCACAAACCGCCGCAGCGCATCCTGATCCGGGACGATCACGGCGTCATCTCGAACCAGCGCCTGGCCGAAATCAGCAAGCGCACCGGAGCCAAGATCGTAAACGCCGGCCGCGGCGTTCGCCGTCGGACGCAACACCGCACCCCCAATCGGATGGATTGAACCGCAGGCTCAGACGACAATCGATTCGTGGTACTCGCCGAAGACGCGGCGCATGGCGTCGGAGATTTCCCCCACCGTCGCGTAGGCCTCGACGGCGGCCAGAATGGCGGGCATGAGATTTTCTTCGCTGCGCGCGCGGCGCTCGACCTCTTTGAGCGCCCCTCTGGCGGCGGCTTGGTTCCGGCGCGCGCGCAGCGCGCGCAGCCGTTCCACCTGGTCCCGCTCGATTTCCGGATCGATGCGCAGGAGCGGAATCGGCCGGTGCTCGTCCGAAACGAACCGGTTTACGCCGACCACGACGCGCTTTTCCCGTTCCACGGCAAGCTGATATTCGTAGGCGGACCGCTGGATTTCCGTCTGGATGTAACCCGCCTCGATCGCGCTCAGCATCCCGCCCATGGCATCGATTTTGGCGATGTATTCGCGCGCCCGCGCTTCGATCTTCCCGGTGAGATTCTCGATCGCCCAGGAGCCACCGACCGGGTCGATGGTACTGGCGACTCCGCTTTCGGCGGCAAGAATCTGCTGCGTTCGCAGGGCGAGCAAGGCCGAAAGTTCGCTGGGGAGTGCCAGGGCTTCGTCGAGGGCGTTACAGTGCAGGGACTGGCAGCCGCCGAGCACCGCCGCCAGGGCTTGGATCGCCACCCGGACGATATTGTTTTCCGGCTGCTGGGCCGTCAGCGCGCTGCCGGCGGTCTGGGCGTGGAAGCGGAGCATCATGGACCGCGGCTCGCTCGCCCCGAACCGTTCCCGCATGATCCGCGCCCAGAGCCGGCGGGCGGCGCGGAACTTCGCCACCTCTTCGAGCAGATCGGTCTGGGCAACGAAGAAGAACGAGAGGCGCGGGCCGAACTCGTCCACCGCGAGTCCCGCCCGGAGAGCCGATTCCACGTAGGCGATCGCGTTGGCCAGTGTAAAGGCGACTTCCTGAACGGCGTTAGAGCCAGCCTCGCGGATGTGATAGCCGGAAATGGAGATGGTGTTCCATTCGGGCAACTCGGCGCGGCACCAGGCGAAGATGTCGGTGACCAGGCGCAGGGCGGGGCGAACGGGGAAGATATAGGTGCCGCGAGCGACGTATTCCTTCAGGATGTCGTTTTGGATGGTGCCGGAAAGACGACTCAGGTCCGCGCCCTGTTTTTTCGCGACGGCAACGTAAAGGGCGAGCAGAATGGCCGCGGTGGCGTTGATGGTCATCGAGGTGGAGATGCGCTCGAGCGGTATGGCGTCGAACAGCTTCTCCATGTCTTCCAAAGAATCGATCGCCACGCCGACCTTGCCGACCTCGCCGCGGGCGAGCGGGTGGTCGGAGTCGAGGCCGATTTGGGTCGGCAAATCGAAGGCCACCGAGAGTCCGCTCTGGCCGTGATCGAGCAGATAGTGGTAGCGCCGGTTCGATTCGATCGCGGTCCCGAATCCCGCATATTGGCGCATCGTCCAGAGCCGGCCGCGGTACATGGTCGGATAGATGCCGCGCGTGAAGGGGAACTCGCCCGGAACGCCGAGCGAGTCGGCGGCGGCCCAGGCCGCCGGATCGTCAGGGGAATAGACGGCTTCCAGGGGCAGGCCGGAGAGCGTCGAGAATGTCTCGGCCGCCTCCGGCGCTTTTTCGTGCTTCCCAGTCGGTTGCTGTGCCATCGGTCCCTCGGAAGTCTGCGCGGCCACCGGCTCGGCTAGCGCTTGCCTGGCAGCTACCGCACGCGGCGCGAATCGCGGAATGCGACCGCGGCAAATGCTCCCATCATCGCGGCGTATCCCATATCGAGAAGAGCCACCCAATGGGCATCCAGAATTCGCCACTGGCGCAGGGCGCCCAGCGCCCCAAGCACGGAGAAGAAGAAAAACAGGGCCGCGATGGTCTCGTGAAAGACTTCTCGCGTTGCGCGCCACAGAAGCCGCAGGGTCGCCATCGGAAATAATTTTAGTACAGATTGCTTGGACAACGGCAGCGGCGCCGCACTTGTTTCCCTCCCGGTCAAGCCATACAATTGCCCTCGGAGCGCGCGGGAGGTGGGCCGGTGCAACTGGACGATCACCTGAAGCAACTGCTGCGGGAGTTGGGCCAGGCGATCAACGATTCGGTTTCCGATTCCGACCGGATACTCGAGGCCATCACCAATGTCCGGGCTGCCGGCTTCGACGTGGTGCTGAAGCTGGATGCCACGGTCGGGTTGGCCCGCCGCGATTCGAAACCAAGCCGTCTGAGTTTGGGCGACCGGCGGTTTTTGGAGTCGCTGCGCATACGAGTCGACGACGAAACGCTTGACGACGACGATTTCCCTCCGCGCTTCGAATTCACGCAGCAGGACATCAAGTTTCTGCGGTCGCTCAAGATATCCCTTGAGGACCTTCCCTAAATCCGGCGCCTGGCTGTGTGCTGGCGCGGCCCTGGCGCTTGCTGCCGCCGCCTGGGCTTCACCGCGGAAGGCGAGAACCGCGCTGCTGCGCGGCGATGTGCTGCGCTTCAATTCGGTCGCCATTACGGTCGGCAGCCTGCAAGATCCGCGGATCATCCACACCTTCACCTATTCCCCCGCCGTGCGCAAAAAGGTGGAAAAGATGCTCGAAACCGGCGGCTATCAGTACGGGGACCGCGTGAAAATCCGTTACCGGCCGGGGTCGAGCGTGGCGCTCGCAATTTCCGGCAAACCTTCCAAACCGGCTCGCCGGACGAGGAAGCGAAAATGATTCGCCAGCCCGTCGTCGCGGGACATTTCTATCCCGCCGACGCGAACGAATTGGAACGGTCGCTCGATCGCTGCCTGGGCGAAGCCGCGAAAGCGCCGCGTCTGCGAGCCATGGGTTGCCTGGTTCCCCATGCCGGCTACGCGTATTCGGGAGGAGTGGCGGGCGCGGTGTATCGCCGCATCGAGATTCCCTCCCGCTTCATACTGCTCGGCCCGCGCCACTTCCCGGAGGGGCAGCCGATGGCGATTCTCTCCGAAGGGGAGTGGCTCACGCCTCTCGGGCCGGCGCGGATCGATAGCGAACTGGCCGCCCAGCTCAAGCGCGCCTGCCCCTTATTGCGTGAAGACGCCGTCGCCCACGAGCGCGAGCACGCCCTCGAAGTTCATCTGCCGTTTCTGCAGAAACTGGCCGGCGATTTTCGTTTCGTGCCGGTGGCCCTGGGCACGATCGTGATGGCGGCGCTCGAGAATCTGGGCGAGGCGATCGCGGAAGTGGTCGCGGCCCGGAACGAGCCCCTGCTCGTCCTGGCCAGCTCCGACATGAACCACTACGAAGCCGATTCGCTGACCCGACGCAAGGACGAACTAGCGATCGAAAAGATTCTCCATCTCGATCCGCGGGGTTTGTTCGAAACCGTTCGGCAACACGACATCTCCATGTGCGGCTTCGCCGCCGCCGCGACCATGCTGTTTGCCGCGCTGCGGCTGGGCGCTACCGGCACGGAACTGGTGAGCTACGCGACCAGCGGCGACGTCACCGGCGATCGGGAAGCGGTGGTGGGCTACGCCGGAGTCGTGGTTTTCTGACGGAAGTTTCGCGCCCTGCTTCCCGTTCTGCGCCGCTCATTTCCCGCCCGTCGAATCGGCCGAACCCCCGGGAGGAAAAACAGGGCGGAACTGCGGCTGCCGATCCGGAATGGCCGGTTAATGCGCCTCGCCAAACGAATTGAGGATCTGACGGGCGCGATCTCGCGCAATGTCGAGAAAGCGTTGATTGGAAACGATCTGTTCGAGCACGGGAGCCAGCGCTTGCGGCTCGGCGATCGCATTCGACTCGAGATCGGTCTCTAGGCGCGTGAGCACGTCGTCGAGCCCGAGAGGATCGTAGCGCATCGAGCGGCGCAGCTGATCGAGATATTGGTCCTCGAGCGAGAGCCCTTCGAAAATGGTCAGCAACTGGTTGGCCGTCGAATTGACGGTGTAGTTGAAGGAAACCTGATGCGTCTCTCCGTTGTTTTCGAAGCGGAAGGTTTTTTCCCCGAGATTGGCGATGAGGCGCCGCGCATTGAGCTGGACGCCGCTAAAATCATGCAGCGTGGCGGCCAGGGAAAAAATCTTGGCCGTGAGCGCGGCGGAAACCTGGAAAGGCTGAGGGCTTGGTGAATCGGCGATCTGGCGGATGTCGTAGGTGCCCGCCCCGCGTTTGTCGACCTTGATCTCGACGAATTCCGGTGAGCTGCTCTTGAAAATCTTGCGGAACGTGATGGTCGCGACCGCCGCCTCGCTCGGAGCGGCGTCGCCCAAGCGGGCGGTGCGCAAGGAAGCTCCGCCGCCCCCGGCATGGCCGGCTTGCCGCGCGGCGGCCAGGCACGGCAACACAACCAGCAAAGCCATCAGGGGCAGCCAGAGTGCGCGTCGAATGCTCATCCTCAAGCTTCGATTCGCGCCGGGCGCGGCCGGATGCCGGCCTCTTGAACGCGGCGCCGGGCGCGGTCGGTGAAGATGTGGCAGAGTGCCAGGGCCAGGGCGTCGGCGGCGTGGTGGGAGCCGGGCGGCTCGGCGAGTTGAAGCAGTGCGCGGACCATGGTTTGCATCTGGGCCTTGGAAGCGGCTCCGTAGCCCGTCACCTGAAATTTTACCTCGCGCGGGGCGTAACTGTGGACGGCCACGCCGGCCTGCGCCGCGGCCAGAAGAACCACCCCGCGCGCCTCGGATAGCTTTAGCGAGGTGCGAAGATTCGGCGCGGCAAAGACGGTCTCGAGCGCCACGGCATCGGGCGAGAATTCCGCCACCAGCCCGGCCAGCAGCCGATGCAATTCACACAGCCGTTCGCCAAAAGCCGCGCGGGAAGGATGCTTCAGCGCGCCGAAAATGAGAGGACGCGTCAGCGGACCGCGGCATTCGAGGACGGCATACCCGGTGGGACCTGTGGCGGCGGGATCGACTCCCAGGATGCGCAAAGGAGAGCTTGGCTGGCTGGCGATACTCATCCCGCCACATTTTGCCCCGAATGCGGCACCTGAGAACAGTGTCTTTTGCAACCCGCGTGCTATTCGGCGCCCACGGCGGCCTGCATTTCCTTCTCGTCGATATCGAAGTTCGCGGAGACGTGCTGCACGTCATCGTGTTCTTCGAGCCCCTCGACCAGCCGCAGCATCTGGTTCGCGGCCGTGCCGGTCAGGGTTACATAATTCTGGGGAATCCAGCCGACTTCGGCCGAGCTGGGCTCGATGGCCGCGGCGACCAGGGCCTCGCGGACTTGGTCGAAATTTTCCGGCAGGGTGAGGATTTCCCACGCGGAGCCGTCGTCGCGAACGTCTTCGGCGCCGGCTTCGAGAGCGATCGCCAAGAGCTTGTCTTCCTCGACCGCTTCTTTCGGCACGACCAAATCGCCCTTGCGTTGGAACATCCATCCCACGGCGCCCGTCTCGGCCAAATTGCCCCCATTCTTGGACATGAGATGGCGGATGTCGCTGACGACGCGGTTTCGATTGGTCGTGACCACCTCGATCAACATGCCCACGCCGCCCGGCCCGTAGCCTTCGAACATCACTTCCTCGTAATGTTCCCCTTCGAGCTGGCCGCTGCCGCGCTGAACCGCGCGCTCGATGTTTTCGTTGGGCATATTCTCGGCCTTGGCGGCCTGAATGGCGGTCCGCAGGCGCGGGTTTGAATCGGGGTCGCTGCCGCCGACCCGCGCGGAGATGCTGATTTCCCGGATCAGTTTGGTGAACGCCCTGCCCCGGCGGGCGTCGGTTGCCGCCTTCTTATGCTTGATCGTGGCCCATTTCGAGTGACCTGACATAGCAAACCTCGCAGACGAAAAGTGGCGGGAAAGTGAGTCTAGCACAGCCTGGAAACGAAGCCAACCCCAAGCAAATGGCGGCAATCCAGGACGGCTCTCCCGGCGGCGTCCGGCATGATCCACAAAGGAAACTTCCGCCAGGCGGGCGGGGCAGTAGCCTCTTCCCGGCCACCGGTTGTTTGACGTGGATAGCACCGGAACCCTACAATTGCGTTTCACGCATATGATTTCAGAGACCTCCGGATAAGAAAGCGAGCCCAGCGGGACGACCGCTGGGCTGCGGGTTTTTTGGGGGCGGAATTCGGTGGTGAAAACGGGATTGGCAGCAGTGGGTGATGGCGGGGGCTTCGCCCGGAGTGCCGGGCCGGGCTCGCGTGGAATAAAGGAGCGCGGATGGTAGACGGAGCGATTCCCGAGGCCTTGACGTTCGACGACGTACTGCTCGTGCCGGGCCGATCGTCGATCTTGCCGAGCGACGCCGACACCCGGACCTGCCTGACGCGAAAAATCGCCTTGAACATTCCGCTGGTCTCGGCGGCGATGGATACGGTGTCGGAATCGCGCCTGGCGATCGCCATAGCGCGCCAGGGCGGGATGGGCTTCGTTCACCGGAATCTTCCGGTGGACCGCCAAGCCGAAGAGGTGGATAAGGTCAAGCGGTCGGAAAGCGGGATGATCGTCGATCCGGTGACGATCGAGCCGGAAGCGCCGCTGCGGCGCGCGCTCGCGATCATGCGAAAGTACAAGATTTCCGGCCTGCCGGTAACGCGCGGGCAGCGCTTGGTGGGTATCCTGACGAATCGCGATCTGCGCTTCGAGCAAGATCTGGAGCAGTCGGTCGGCGCGGTCATGACGCGTGAAAATCTGGTGACCGTATCGGTGGGAACGACGCTCGAAGAAGCCGAGAAAATCCTGCAAACGCATCGGATCGAGAAGCTGCTCGTGGTCGACGATGAGTACCACCTGAAGGGCCTGATCACCGTCAAGGACATCCAAAAAAAGATCGAATTCCCCATCGCCGCCAAGGACGAACATGGCCGGCTCCGCGTGGGCGCCGCGATTGGAGCCACCGGCGATTTTCTCGAGCGCGCCGTCGAGCTGGTCAAGGCCAGCGTCGACGTGCTCGTCATCGACACGGCTCACGGACATTCCCAGCGCGTGATCGATGCGATCCGGGCCGTGAAGCAACGCTTGCCGGAGACGCAATTGATCGCGGGAAACGTGGCGACCGGCGAAGGGGCGAGCGAGCTCATCGGATTGGGGCTGGATGGAATCAAGGTGGGTATCGGCCCCGGCTCGATTTGCACGACGCGCGTGGTGACCGGGGCGGGCGTGCCGCAGATGACGGCTATTCTGGAAGTGGCCCGGGCGGCCCGGGGCACCGGCGTCCCGGTGATCGCCGACGGCGGCGTCAAGTTTTCCGGCGACATCACCAAGGCCCTGGCCGCCGGCGCCTCCGCGGTGATGGTTGGCAGCTTGTTCGCCGGGACCGAGGAATCGCCCGGTGAAACGATCCTTTATCAGGGGCGAACGTTCAAGGCCTATCGCGGAATGGGCTCGCTCGGCGCGATGGAAGCCGGCTCGGCCGACCGCTACGGGCTGACGCCGGGCTCGAAGTTCGTTCCCGAAGGCGTGGAAGGACGCGTCCCCTACAAGGGCCCGCTCGGTGCGCTCATCGAACAGCTCATCGGCGGACTGCGCAGCGGTATGGGCTACTGCGGCGCGAAAAACCTCCAGGAACTGCTCGAAACCTCCCGGTTCGTGCGCGTCACGAGCGCGGGCTTGCGGGAAAGCCACGTGCACGACGTCACGATCACGCGCGAGCCTCCCAACTACCAGTTGGAGTAGGACCCCGGCCGGAGCGTCCTGCCTCTGCCGAATCCGGGGCAGGAAACCTTTCCCCATCCCATGCAAAAGGGCCGGCTGCGCTGTCGCGCAACCGGCCCGGAAAAATCCGGCTCGAAAGCGAGGGGGAGCCTTGGCTACTCCTCTTTCTCGGGCGGGGCGGCTTCTTCCTTCTTCTTGCCCTTCTTTTCCTTCTCCTGGACCTTCATCTCCGAGCCGACCAGCTCGAGGACGGCAATGGCGGCGTTATCGCCGTGACGCCAGCCAGCTCGCAAGATACGCGTGTACCCGCCGGGCCGCTCGGCGAATCGGGGAGCGAGTTCATCGAATAGTTTCTTAACCGCTCGCGGTGTTTCGAGAAAGGAGGCGGCTTGGCGGCGGGTGTGGAGGCTGTCGCGCTTGCCGAGCGTGATCATCCGTTCGACCAAGGGCTTGGCGGCCCTGGCCCGTGCGAGCGTGGTCTGCACGCGCTCCCGCACGATGACGTTGGTCACCAGGTTGCGCAGGGTCGCCCGGCGGTGCGCCGGGTTTCGTCCCAGTTTGAATCCGCCTTTGCGGTGTCGCATGGTTTAAAGTCCTTCCAGGTTAGGGAGCCGGCGTCTCTTCGGAGATCGGCACGGCGGTTTGGCTGGGCAGGGGCGGCCAGATGATGCGGCCCTGGTCGTCGAACTTCATTCCCAAGCCCAGTCCCATTTTGTTCAGGATCTCTTTGATTTCAGTGAGCGATTTGCGGCCGAAATTTTTCGTCTTGAGCATTTCGGCTTCGGTCTTTTGCACGAGCTCGCGAATCGACTGGATATTGGCGTTCTTCAGACAATTGTAAGAGCGCACGGAAAGCTCGAGTTCCTCGACCGAACGGTCCAGGTATTCGAGGCGCGGATCGAAGAAGGACTCGCCGGCCTCTTCGGGCATCTCGGGCTGCTCCTCAAAGTTGATGAACATATTCATATGGTCTTTGATCAGCTTGCCGGCCATGCCGATCGAGTCCTGCGGGGTGATCGCTCCGTTCGTCCAAACTTCCAGAGTCAGCTTCTCGTAGTCGGTCATCTGGCCCAGGCGCGCCTGCTCGACGTTGTAGTTGACCTTGCGCACCGGCGAATGAACCGAGTCGATGGGGATGTAGCCGATCGGGAGATCCTCATCGAAATTGCGGTCGGCGGGAACGTAGCCGCGGCCGTTGCGCACGCGCATCTCAATCACCAGGCGACCGCCTTCACCGACCGTGGCGATGTAGATATTCTTGTCGAGCACGGCGATGTCCGCATCTTCTTCGATCATCGCCGAGGTGACGACGCCGGGCATTTCGGCGCGCAGGACGACCGTCTTCGTTTGCTCGGTGTGCATCTTCAAGGGCACCTGTTTCAAATTCAGGATGATATCGGTGGCGTCCTCGACAACGCCGGGAATCGGCGAGAATTCGTGCAGAACCCCTTCGATTCGCACCGCCGTGATGGCCGCGCCCTCGATCGAGCTGAGCAGCACGCGCCGCAGTGAGTTGCCGACCGTCGTTGCCCAGCCGCGCTCGAAAGGCTGGGCGGTAAACCTCCCGAAACGGTCGGTGAGCGACTCGAGCTCGGAAACCAACCGCTTCGGCTTCTGAAATCCTTTCCACATGATGGCCATTCCTCCTTCCGCCCTGCGGGCGGAAATCAATTTCGGACCGGAGCCGCTTACTTCGAATAGAGTTCGACGATCAACTGCTCGTGGATCGGCGGTGTTTGTACGTCTTCGCGCTTGGGCATGGCAACAACCTTCGCCCGGCGGTTTACCCGGTCGATGTCGAGCCATGGAGCCATCGGCTGGCTCTGCGAGGTGTCGTGCGCCTGCAGGATCATGGTGTTCTCCCGCATGGTGTCCTTGAGGGCGATTTCCTGGCCGACCGATACCAGGAAAGACGGCACGTTCACCTTGCGCCCGTTCACCCGGACGTGTCCGTGGGAAACCAGTTGCCGCGCCTGCGCGCGCGAGCTTCCCAGCCCCATCCGGTAAGCCACGTTATCCAGGCGCCGTTCCAGGGTCAGGATCAGATTCTCGCCCGTCGGCCCCTTGATCTTTTCCGCTTTCTCGAAATAATTGCGAAACTGGCGCTCGAGCAGTCCGTAGGCGCGCTTCACCTTCTGTTTTTCGCGCAACTGCTGGCCGTAGGCGGTCAGTTTCACGCGCCGCGACTGCCCGTGCTGGCCGGGAACGAAATTGCGGCGCTCGATGGCGCACTTCTCTGTGAGACACCTCATGCCCTTCAGGTAGAGCTTCATTCCCTCCCGGCGGCAGAGGCGGCAAACCGCTTCACGATGTCTTGCCAAATGCGTGTCCTCCTCGAAAAATCCTTTCGGTTATACCCGGCGTCGTTTAGGCGGCCGGCAACCGTTGTGGGGTATCGGCGTCACATCCTTGACCGCGTGGATGCGCAACCCACCGGCGGAGAGGGCGCGAATGGCCGGCTCGCGGCCCGAGCCAGGCCCCTTGACGCGGACATCCACCGTCGTCATCCCGTACTGCTCACGCGCCGCCGCCGCCGCCGTGACGGAAGCTTGCTGGGCGGCGTAGGGAGTGCCCTTGCGCGACCCTTTGAAGCCGATCGAACCCGCCGAAGCCCAGCAAACCGCCCGGCCGCCCGGATCGGTGATGGTGACGATGGTGTTGTTGAAGGTCGCTTGGATATAGACGATGCCATGCGGCACGACCCGCTTCTCCCGCTTCCGGCGAAACTCCTTTTTCCGTCGCGACGGTTTCCCCGCGGCGGACGGCGCCGGCCCGCCGGCCGCGCCTGCTTGCTGTTCCTTAGCCAAGTTGCTTCCTCCGATCTATTTCTTCAATACGGCTTTCTTTTTCGTCGCTACCGCACCGCGCCGCGGTCCTTTGCGGGTGCGGGCATTGGTATGCGTGCGCTGGCCGTGAACCGGCAGGTTGCGCCGGTGGCGCAAGCCGCGATAGCTGCTGATCTCGATCAAGCGGCGAATGTTCGTTTGGATCTCCTTGCGGAGATCGCCTTCGACCCGGCCCTCTGATTCGATCACCTGCCGCAAGCCGGTGACTTCGTCCTCGGTCAGGTCCTTGATTTTCTTGGTCGGATCGACCCCGGCCCGCTTGGCGACCGAGCGGGCGCGGATGTGCCCGATGCCGTAGATGGCCGTCAGGCCCACCCACAGGCATTTGTTCGGCGGAAGATCAATGCCGGCAATGCGCGCCATGCGCCCCCCTTATCCTTGGCGCTGCTTGTGCTTGGGGTTCGAGCAGATCACCCGCACAACGCCGCGCCGATGAATGACTTTGCACTTATCGCAAATCTTCTTGACCGAAGCTCGTACCTTCATTGCCTTCTCCCGGCGGCCGGGGAAATCTATTTGTACCGGTAGACGATCCGGCCGCGAGTCAAATCGTATGGCGATAACTCCACCGCCACACGGTCCCCGGCCAGGATACGAATGAAATTCTTCCGCATCTTGCCGGAGATGTGGGCCAGCACTCGATGCTTGTTGTCGAGTTCCACACGGAACATGGCATTCGGCAACGGCTCGATGACCGTGCCCATTACCTCGATAGCGTCTTCCTTCGGGCTCTCGGGTTTTTCCCGCTTCTTTGCGTGATGTGGTGGTCTCCGGCTCACAGTGTCCTATCGTGTTTTTTTACCAACTCGCGCCGGCCACTTCGCGCGGTCGAGTCAAAATCCAAGGGCCATCGGCGGTGACGGCAACCGAATGCTCGAAATGGGCGGCGTAGCTTCCGTCGGCCGTGGCCGCGGTCCAGTCGTCGCCGAGCACGCGAATGGCCGGCCCGCCCGCATTCACCATCGGCTCGATCGCCAGCGTCATCCCTTCGCGCAGGCGCGGGCCGCGTCCCGGCTGGCCGTAATTGGGTATTTGCAGGTCCTCGTGCATCCGCGTCCCGATCCCGTGGCCCACCAGTTCGCGGACCACCGAATACCCGTGGCGCTCGACCCAACTCTGCACCGCGTGAGAGATGTCGCTCAGGTGATTGCCGGGCCGGGCCTGATCGATGGCCCGGTCGAGCGATTCCCGCGTGACCCGCAGCAACCGCTCGAGTTCAGCCGTAATTTTGCCCACCGGGACGGTCACCGCCGCGTCGCCGTAATAGCCGTCCATCTCAACGCCGAAATCGAGCGAGAGGATGTCGCCTTCGGCAATGCGCCGCTGGGGCGATGGAATTCCATGCACCACCTCGTCGTTGATCGAGGTGCAGAGCACGCAAGGGAAGCCGCGATAGCCCTTGAACGCCGCTCGCGCACCTTCCTCCGCAACCCTTCGCTCGGCGAATTTTTCGAGGTCCATGGTTGTAATTCCCGGACGCACCATCTGCTTCAATTCGTTCAATACCTTCCAGACAACCAGGCCGGCCCGATGCATCTTTTCCATTTCCGCTTGGGACTTACAGATGACGGCCACTTTTTTCTTCCCGTTCGACCACGGCAATCAAATCGCGAGTAACGACCTCGGAATCTCCCAAACCGTCGACTTCCTCGACGAGGTTCCGCTTGCGGTAATACTCCGTTACGGGCTCGGTGAGCTTGTGATAAGCGTCCAGCCGTTCCCGAATGACCTCTTCCCGGTCGTCGTCCCGCTGGATCAGTTCTCCCCCATCGCAATCGCAGCGGCCCGGTGTCTTTGGCGGGTGATCGTAGATATTGTATATCTCTCCGTTCACTTTGCACATTCGCCGCCCGGTCAGGCGCCGCAGTATCCGGGATTCGTCGACTCGCAGGCTGATGACCACCGGCTCGGGCCAGCCCCTTCGGGCCAGCAGGCCTTCGAGCGCTTCGGCCTGAGCGACCGTGCGCGGAAACCCGTCAAGAATGAAGCCGCGGGCGCAATCCGGTTCGCCAATCCGATGCTCGATCATCGCCACCACCACATCGTCCGGAATCAATCCTCCGCCATTCATGACCGCCTTGATGCGCTGGCCGAGCGCGGTCCCGTGGGTGGCGTATTGGCGAAACATGTCGCCGGTCGATAGGTGGCGCACCCCGTAAAAGTCGGCGACTTGTTTGGCTTGCGTCCCCTTGCCGGCCCCGGGCGGCCCGAGCAGGATCAGCGGCCGTGACAAGCCCCTCGGCTTTTGTTGAGGCGTCCCCACGTTTAATACCGCCGGCTACGCAGTCGGCCGCGGCGCACAAACCCTTCGTAATTCCGCATGACCAACTGGGCTTCGAGCTGTTGTACGGTGTCCATCGCCACGCCCACGACGATCAAAAGCGATACACCGCCGAAATAGAAAGTGATTCCCAGTCCTTGCAGCAGCCAGATCGGCGCGTTCGCGTCGAACCATCCCCCGCCAAGCCAGAGCGGAAGGTGCTGCAGATGGATGCCGGCGATCATCCATTCCGGCAGCAGACAGACCAGCGCCAAATACCAGCCGGCGACGAAGGTCAAGTAGGTCAGAATCCGGCTGATGTATTCCGACGTGTGGCGGCCGGGCCGGATGCCGGGAATGAAGCCGCCGTACTTGCGCATGTTGTCGGCGAGCTCGGTCGGATTGAAGACGATGCCGACGTAAAAAAACGAGAAAAAGATGATCAGAATGACGTAGATCAGCGTGTAGAGCGGCTCGCCCCAGGAAAGCGCCTGCCCGACCGAATCGATGAATTTCGAGCGGTGCTGGAAAAAGAGCGCGATCGTCTGGGGAAACGTGAGCAGGGAACTGGCGAAAATCGGCGGGATCACTCCGCCCGAGTTCACGCGGAGCGGCAGGTAGGTCATCTCGGCGCCCATCACGCGGCGGCCCACCACTCGTTTGGCGTACTGCACCGGAATGCGCCGCTGTCCGCTCTCGAAGAACACGATGAAGGCGGTCACCGCGGCGAACAAGGCGAGCAGGAGGAGAACCACGACCGGCGTCATCGCGCCCCACGCAGCGCTCGAGACCTTGTCCCATAGGTCGCCGACCCCCCCTGGCAATCCGACGACGATCGACGCGAAGATAATCAGCGACATCCCGTTGCCGATACCTCGCTCGCTGATTTGCTCGCCCAGCCACATGATGAAGGTCGAGCCCGCCGTGAGCGTGATGATCGTCATCAACGTAAAGGAGGGTCCGGGATGGTAGACGACCGGCTGCCCGGAATAGGTCTGGCGCTGCAGCGTCAGAGCGATCGTGAAGGACTGGAACACGCTCAGCACGATCGTCAGGTAGCGGGTGTATTGGGTAATCTTCCGCCGGCCGAGTTCACCTTCCTTCTGCAACCGTTCGAGATACGGCCAGACGACGACCATGATCTCCAGGATGATGGCCGCCGTGATGTAGGGCATGATGCCCAGGGCGAAAATCGACATGCGGGCCAGGTTGCCGCCGCTGAACAGATTGATCAGGCCGAGGACGGACCCGCTCGCCTCGCTGAAGAGCTGCTGTACGAGCTGGATATTGACGCCAGGCGTGTAGATGTAGGAGCCGATCCGATAGACCGCCAGCATCCCCAGAGTGAACAAAACGCGATTGCGCAACTCCGGCGTGCGGATGATATTGCGAATGGCTTCGACGAGTTTCCTCATCCAACCAGTTCCGCGGTCCCTCCGGCCGCAGCGATCTTGTCCCGCGCCGAGCGGCTGAACGCGTGAGCCCGGACGCTGACGGCAACCTGTAGATCGCCTTCACCGAGAATTTTCACCGGCAAGTTTCGATCGCGCACCAGGCCCGACTCCCGCAGCCGCTCCGGGGTAATCGTTTCGCCGGCGGCGAAGCGGCCGAGCGATCCGATATTGACAACGGCGAAATCCTTGCGGAAAACGTTCGTGAAGCCGCGTTTCGGCAGCCGGCGATGCAAGGGCATCTGACCGCCCTCGAACCCGCGGCGCAACCGGTAGCCGCTGCGCGATTGGCCGCCTTTATTCCCCTTGCCGGAGGTCTTGCCAAGTTTCGAGCCCATGCCACGGCCCACGCGCACCTTCCGGTGGCGAGAGCCGGCCGGCGGATGCAGATGGGAAAGGCTGGCCGGGGTGTTTTCGTTCTCGCTCACTGTTGCCCTCCAGCCGTCGTTACTTCGACCAGGTGACGCACCTTGTGGATCATTCCGCGGATCGCGGGGGTGTCGGGCCGCTCAACGGTCTCGTGCAGGCGGTGCAAGCCCAGGCCGCGGATGGTCTGGCGCACGGACGCCGGATAACCAATCACGCTTCGCACCCAGCGGATGTGCAATGGCGCCGATGGCGCCGGTTTCGATGATTTCTGGTTGGCCATGATCCTCGCCGCCTACGCCGACACCGGCTGCGCGCGTTTGCCGCGCTGCTCGGCCACTTCCGAGGCATCGCGCAACTGCAGCAGGGCATCGAAGGTTGCCTTGACTACGTTTTGCGGGTTCGACGTGCCAAGCGACTTCGTCAGAACGTTGCCGATCCCCGCGACCTCCATCGCCGCGCGAACCGGACCGCCGGCAATCACCCCGGTGCCTTCCGGCGCCGGCTTCAGCAGTACCCGCGCCGAGCCGAACTGGCCGACCACCGCGTAGGGCACCGTCGAGCCTCTGAGGTTCACGTGAACCAGGTTCTTTTTCGCTTGCTCGATCGCCTTGCGGATCGCCATCGGCACTTCCCGTGCCTTGCCCATACCGAAGCCGGCATGGCCCGCCTGATCGCCGACGACGACCAGGGCGGTGAAGCTGAGGTTTTTGCCGCCCTTGACGACCTTGGTGACGCGGTTGATCGCGACCACATGATCTTTCAAGCTCGCCATGTTCACTTCCATGTGCCGGCGAATCGAGAGTGCTTGTTTTAGAACATTCTTGGACATAGGTCAGAACTCGAGTCCGGCTTCGCGGGCGGCGTCGGCCAGGCATTTCACCCGGCCGTGGTACTGATAGCCGCCACGATCGAAGACCACCTTGGCGTGGCCGGCGGAGCGGGCGCGCTCTCCAACCAACTTCCCGACCAGTTTCGCGCCGGCCAGATTACCGCCGCTCTTCAGCTGTTTCCGGAATTCCGGATCGAGCGAGCTGGCCGCGGCCAGCGTGCGCCCCGCCTGGTCGTCGATCAATTGCGCGTAGATTTGCCGCAGCGAGCGGAAAACCGCCAGCCGCGGGCGCTCCGGCGTGCCCCGAACCTGGCGCCGCACCCGGCGATGCAACTGGCGGCGGTGCGCGCTGCGTGTGAGCTTGCGAATCGGTACGACAGCCACGGCTTCCCTCTCTTCCTTTCTTTCTTTAGGCTTTCTTTAGGCCCCGGCCTTGATGCCGGCCTTGCCCGCTTTCTTTTTCAAGCGCTGACCCACGACCTGAATGCCCTTCTGTTTGTACGGATCGGGCGGGCGCAGGCTGCGAATCTTGGCGACCACCTGCCCCACCTGCGCCTTGTCGGCTCCGCTGACAGTCACGTGCGTCTGGCGGTCGACGGCCACGTCGATTCCTGGCGGGATCGGGAACTCGACCGGATGCGAATAGCCGAGGCTGAAGATCACGGCGCGCCCCTTGACTTCGGCGCGATAGCCCACGCCGACGATGTCCATGTCCTTGCGGAATCCCTGGCTGACGCCCAAGACCGCGTTGGCCACCAACGCCCGCGCCAGCCCGTGGAAGGCGCGAAAGCTATCGTTGTCGCGCAGGGCGAGCAGGGTTTCCCCCTGCCGCTCGAACCGGATGCCGGGCGGGACGGAGATTTGCAGCTTGCCCTTGGGACCTTCGACGCGGACCGCCTTCTCGGCGATTTCCACCGTCACCTTCGCCGGAACGGCAATCGGCTTGCGCCCGATGCGTGACACGTTACCAGACCTCGCAGAGGATTTCGCCGCCCACGCCGGCGCGGCGTGCGGCGTGACCGGTCATCAAGCCTTGCGGCGTGCTCAAGATGTTGATCCCGGTCCCGCCCATGACCGGCTTGATTTCCGCCTTGCCCACGTAAACGCGGCGGCCGGGGTGGGAGACGCGTTGCAGGTCGCAGATGACGTTGCGCCGGCCCGCGCCGTATTTCAGGAAGACGCGCAGCGTTTTCGTTGGCTTCGATTCATCGACCACCTTATAGGTCGATACGTAGCCCTCATCCTTCAGGATGCGGGCGATTTCGATTTTCAGGAGCGAAGCCGGAATATCGACGCGCGGGTGGCGGGCGCGCACGCCATTGCGGATTCGTGTGAGCATGTCGCTAATGGGATCGACCATCATCGGAGTCGGCCTACCAACTCGCCTTGATCACGCCCGGGACCTCGCCGCGCAGAGCCCGGTAGCGGAAACAAATGCGGCACATTTGAAACTTGCGCAGAAAGCCGCGCGGACGTCCGCACACGCGGCAGCGGTTGCGCACACGAACCTTAAATTTCGGCTTCTTACGCATCTTGGCGAACTGACAGGTGCGCGCCACTTTTTTCTCCTTTAGCCCCTCAGGGGCAGACCGAGCAGGCGGAGCAACTCGCGCCCCTCCTCGTCGGTTTTGGCGGAGGTGGTGAGGCAGACGTTCAGTCCCTTCACCTTATCCACCCGCGTGTAATCGATCTCGGGAAACACCATTTGGTCGCGCAACCCGATTGTGTAATTGCCGCGTCCGTCGAAGGCGTTGGCCGGCAACCCGCGGAAGTCGCGCACGCGCGGCAGCACGACATTGGCCAGCCGGTCCAGGAATTCGTACATCCGCTCTCCCCGCAAGGTCACTCGCGCCCCGACGGGCATGCCCTTGCGGATCTTGAAGTTGGCAATCGATTTTTTCGCCCGCGTGGTCACCGGTTTCTGGCCGGAGATCTGGCCGAGCTCCTGGGTGGCCACATCGAGCACTTTGATGTTCTGGCTGGCTTCTCCGAGGCCCATGTTCAACGTGACGCGGACCACACGAGGCACCGCCATGCGGTTCTTGTACCCGAAACGCTTCATCAGCGCCGGAACGGTTTCCTTTTGATAACGCTCATGGAGTCGGCTAGGCATGGTTCACTGGTCCAAATTCGTCTTGCAACGGCAGCAGATCCTGGCACGCGTCCCGTCGGCCAGAACGTTTCGGCCGATCCGGGTGTGCTTGCCGCATCCCGGACAAACCACCATCACGTTGGAGAGATGAATGGAAGACTCCTTCTCGACGATGCCGCCGCGAACGTTTTTCGAGGGGTTGGCGCGCGTGTGGCGCTTGATCATGCTGACCCGTTCAACGGTCACCCGCCCGTCCTGGATGTCCAGGATATTGCCGGTCTTTCCCTTATCGCGGCCTGTGATGACTCGCACCATATCCCCGCGCCGCAGCTGAGTTTTCATGGCCACGGCTACCATACCTCCGGCGCGAGCGAAACGATCTTCGCAAATTTCTTTTCTCGCAATTCCCGGGCCACCGGCCCGAACACCCGGGTTCCGACCGGCTCGCCCGACTCGTTGATCAGCACGGCGGCATTGTCGTCAAAGCGAATGTAGGTGCCGTCGCGGCGCCGGTGCTCCTTGCGCGTCCGCACCACCACCGCCCGCACGACCTTGCCCTTTTTAACGTTGCTGTCGGGCGCCGCTTCCTTGACCGATGCCGTGATGACATCTCCGAGTCCCGCCCTCCGGCTTGATCCGAGCGGCAGAATACAAGTGATTTGGCGCGCGCCGGAATTGTCGGCGACCGTAAGCCATGTGCGCATCTGGACCATGGTTGGCTACTCCCCCCGCCAGCTGCTCGACCGCCCCAGCACCTCGACCAGGCGCCAGCGCTTCAGGCGCGATAGAGGACGCGAGGCGACGATTCGCACCGTGTCGCCGGGGCGCGCCTGCTGATGCTCGTCGTGAGCGTAATATTTTTTGGCCTGGCGAAGCACGCGCCGGTAGAGCCGATGCTCGACTGTTCGCGTTACGCGGACCACGATCGTCTTTTGCATCTTCGCGCTGGTGACCACGCCGATGACCGATTGGCGGCGGACCGTGGCCGTTTCTTGCGCTGCTGGCTGCTTGATTTCAGGTTCCATGGCCTTCCTTGCCGGCCGCGCGCCTCAGCCCTCCGAGCAGCGTGTTCACCCGCGCCAGATCGCGCCGGGCCTCGCGGTACCGTTTCAAACCTTCCATCTGGCCCGAGGCGATCTGGAAACGGAGCCGGAACAGCTCCTCGGCCAACTCGCCCTTCTTCGCCTCGAGTTCCTCGTGATCCATCTCGCGCAGCTTCGCCATCTTCGCGGGCATCACACGCCTCCGCCGCGGCTGACGAATACGGTGGGAATCGGCATTTTCCGCGCGGCCAAATCCAAAGCCTCCCGCGCCGTCGCCTCGTCGATCCCCGCCATTTCGAACATGATCCTTCCCGGCTTGACCACCGCGACCCAGCGTTCCACCCCGCCCTTGCCCTTGCCCATGCGGGTTTCCGCTGGTTTCTTCGAGAACGGCTTGTCGGGAAACACCCGGATCCATAGTTTTCCGGACCGCTTCATGAACCGGGTGATGGCGACACGCGAGGCTTCGATCTGCCGGTCGGTAATCCAGGCGTTTTCGAGCGCCTTCAGCCCGTATTCGCCAAAAGCCAGACTCGAGCCGCGCCAAGCCTTGCCGGTGCGGCGGCCCCGTTGCTGCTTTCTGTATTTCACTTTCCTCGGCATCAACATCGGTATTCTCTCTGTCTCCGATTACAGGGGCGGGATTTCCAGCCGCAGGCCGTCGGGCCGGTTCTCGCCCCGGTAGACCCAGCATTTGACGCCGATGACGCCATAGGTCGTATAGGCCTGGGCGAAACCGAAATCGATGTCGGCACTCAGATTCTGCAGCGGCAGCCGGCCCTGCAGATACCATTCCTTGCGCGCGATTTCCGCCCCGTTCAGCCGGCCGGCCACGCGCACCTTGATTCCCTTGCACCCGAAGCGCAGCGCCGAGTCCACGGCCTTACGCATCGCCCGCCGGAACGCCACGCGCTTTTCCAGCTGCAAGGCGATCGATTCGGCCACCAGTTGCGAATCGAGTTCGGGCCGGTGGACTTCCTGAATGTCGATATGCACTTCGCGCTGCGTGCGCTGCTGGATTTCGTTCTTGAGTTTCTCGATCTCGGACCCCTTGCGCCCGATGATGATCCCCGGGCGGGCCGTATAGATGCGGATCACCAGCTTGTTCGCCGCCCGCTCGATTTCGATCGCGCTCACGCCGGCCGATGACAGCCGTTTCTTCAGCCGGTCGCGCAGCTCGATATCTTCGTGCAGCAGATCGGCGTATTCGCGCCGGGCGAACCAGCGGGAGCGCCACGTTTTGTTGTAGCCGAGTCGGAAACCGTAAGGATGGGTCTTTTGTCCCATAAGTTATTTCGCTTTCTCCCATTTCTTCGACTCTTTCGGCGCCTTCTTCCTTCGCGCTTGCGCTCGCTGCCCCTGACGGGCGCTCTCGATCGCCTTGCGAACCCGCCCGCGCGTCGTGGTCGGCTCTTCGGCGCGCCGGGCGGCCGAACCGGCCTGCTCGGCGACCGCCACGATGATGTGGCTGGTGCGATGCACGTAGCCATGGGCGCGGCCAAAGGGGGCGCCCCGAAACCGTTTCAGCACCGGGCCGGGATTCACCGCGCACCGGATCACGAACAGCCGGTCGACGTCGAGCGGCGAACCGGCATCCTCGGCCTTGCGCTGCACGTTGGCGATCGCGCTGCGCAGCACCTTCGCGATGTGGCGCGCGGCCCCTTTGCGCGTGGTCCCGAGCACCGTCAGCGCCCGCTCGGCACCTTCCCCGCGAATCAAGTCGATCACCAGCCGCGCCTTCTGCGGAGAGAGGCGAACGTAGCGCGCCACGGCGAATCCTTCGAGCGGTTCGGAGACGGGTATCGGTTGGCTCGCCATCTCTTAACTCTGTCCGGCCGGCGGAGCGGCTCCGGCGGCCGGCTTGGGCGTCCCGGCCGCGGGGGCCGGCACGCTGGATACCGCCGCCGCCCGTTCCATAGCGGCATGCACGGCGTGGCCGCGGAAGCTGCGCGTGGGGGAGAATTCGCCAAGTTTGTGCCCCACCATCTGCTCGGTGATGTAAACGGGTATGAATTTTTTGCCGTTATGCACGGCGATCGTGTGCCCGACCATGTCCGGAATAATCGTCGACCGCCTCGACCACGTTTTCACCACCTTCTTCTCGTTACCCGCGTTGAGCGTCTGTATCTTTGCCATCAACGGCTCGTCAACGAACGGTCCCTTTTTCAGTGAGCGCGGCATTTCGTTCCCCCTACTCGAACACCCGGCAAAGTTTCAGCCACTGCGGCCGGCGCACCCGGCGGAATCCACGTACCGGCCCCGGCACGCGGTGCGAGCGAGGGCAGAACGGGCAAACAAACCGCGTATGCGGAGCGCTGGGCACCTTTTCAGTGAGCACCGCCCAGCCCGATTTGCAGGCGCGGTAGAGAACCGTCGGCGGCTCGGGATGCGCCGCCGCTCTCGAAACGTTCTGCGCCTTGCGCCGGGGCGAGGCCGGCTTGCGCCGTCGCACGCGCCGGCCGGGGGCGGACTGCCGGGTTCCCCGCTTGGTCAGCTTCCTCGCCAATGTCATATTCGTTTTACCCCGCCAACCGTTTAGGGTTTGCGCCGCTGAACGATATCCCGATTTTGCTTCGACCGGCGGCGCGTTTTCGCCCCCAGCGTCGGCTTACCCCAAGGCGTCTGCGGGTGATTTCCCTTTACGCGACCCTCGCCGCCGCCGTGCGGGTGGTCGACCGGATTCATCACCACGCCGCGAACCGTTGGCCGGATTCCCATCCAGCGCGACCGGCCGGCCTTGCCGTAGGTCACGTTCTCGTGATCGACATTGCCCACTTGCCCGACCGTCGCCGTGCACTCCAAACGCATCCGGCGCACCTCGCCCGAAGGCAGCTTCACCAGGGCGGAATCACCTTCCTTGCTGAGCAGCTGGGCCGCGGCACCCGCCGCGCGCACCATCTGACCGCCCCGGCCAGGCTGCAATTCCAGGTTGTGCACCATCGTGCCGGGCGGGATGTTCCGCAGCGGCAGGCAGTTGCCGGGCAGGATGTCCGCGCCGGGACCGCTCAAGACCGTCATACCCACTTCCAGGCCGAGCGGCCGCAGAATGTAGCGTTTGTCGCCGTCGGCGTAATGCAGCAGAGCGACCAGAGCGGAGCGGTTCGGATCGTATTCGACCGCGGTCACCCGCGCGGGCACGCCCGTCTTCTCGCGACGAAAATCGATTCGGCGGTACATCCGCTTGTGGCCGCCGCCGCGATGCCACGAGCTGACTTCGCCATGATTGTTCCGCCCGCCCGTCCGCGGCAGCGGCTCGAGCAGGGCCTTTTCCGGCCGGTCCTTGGTGATCTCGCTCTTGTCGAGCACCGTCAGGAACCGGCGTGAGGCTGTATACGGTTTGAAGCTTTTCAGGGGCATCGCTGTTCAGCCCTCCGCCCGCTCGAAACCGGAAGCGGGGTTACAGATTCTCGGCATATTCGATCATCTTTTCGCCGGGCGCGAGCCGGACGTAGGCTTTTTTCCAGTCGGCCCGGTAACCGCCGCGCGCTCCCCGCCGGCGGAACTTGCCGTAAAAGTTGGCCGTGCGCACCTGGGCGACCTTCACTTTGAAAATTTTCTGCACCGCTTCCCGAATTTGACTCTTGGTGGCGTCGCAGGCGACCTCGAACACGACCGTGTGTTGCGTCTCCTTCACCGCCAAACCCTTCTCGGTGATGATGGGCCGGCGAATGATCTGGAAAGCATCGGTGATCATCGTTCGTCTCCCGGCGCGTTCTTGCGCGAGGAAGCAGCCAGCGACGTACTGAGCCGCAGCGCGGCGTCCTTCGACATCACCAGCCGCTTGTGCTGCAAAATCTCATAAGCGCCCAACTGGTTCGGCTGCAGCAGCTTGACCCCATCCATGTTCCGGCTGGCCATCTCCAGGTTGCGGTTCTCGCCCTCGGCGACGAGCAGCGCGCTGGCGGCCGCATGCTCGAAGCGGTCCAGAATCTGCCGCAACCCCTTCGTCTTGTGTGAATCGAGAGACCACTGCTGGACGACCGTCAAGCTCCCTTCCGATAGCTTGGCCGACAGCGCCGAACGCAGCGCGCCGAGTACCATCTTTCGCGGCAACCGGTAAGAGTAATCACGCGGCGTAGGCCCGTGCACGGTCCCGCCGTGCCGCCAAAGCGGGGAGCGGACCGAACCCATGCGCGCGCGCCCGGTTCCCTTCTGCCGCCAGAGTTTCCGCCCCGCGCCCTTCACTTCGCCGCGGTTCTTGACCTTGTGGGTTCCCGCGCGCCGCCCGGCCAGCTGCCAGCGGACCGCCGCGTGCAGCAGGTGCGGATTGACGCTCGCGCCGAATACCGATTCGGCCAGTTCAACCTCTCCCACCGGCTTTCCTTCCAGATCGACAACACTCACGAGCGGCATCTTGATCCTCTTGTTACTTCGCCTTTTTCGCCTTGCGAACGACGACGTAGCCACCGGCCGGGCCGGGGATCGCGCCGCGGACCAGCAGGAGGTTCTCCTCGCTGTCCACCTTCGCTACCCGAAGGTTTTTGACGGTTCTACGATCGTTGCCCATGTGGCCGGGGAAGTGCTGCCCGAGCCAGACGCGCGACGGATAGGAGCTAGCGCCAATACCGCCCGGGGCGCGATGGAACATCGAGCCGTGCGTCGCATCGCCACCGCGGTAGTGCCAGCGTTTCACGCCGCCCTGAAATCCGTGCCCCTTGCTCACGCCGACCACATCGACCCGCTCGCCGGGCTCGAAGGCGTCGACGAGCACCCGGTCGCCCGGCTTGGCCTCCTCGGCCGATTCCTCCAGGCGAATCTCGCGCAGCAGCCGCATCGGCGGCAAACTCGCCTTTTCCAGATGGCCTCGCTGCGCCTTGGTCAGCCGCTGCGGCTTGACGAATTCCACCAGGCCCAGCTGCACCGCGTCGTACCCGTCCCGGTCCTGCGTGCGCCGCTGCACGATCACGCACGGGCCGGCCTGAATCACCGTGCACGGGACCACCGTGCCGTTCTCGGCGAAGATTTGCGTCATGCCGAGCTTGATTCCGAGAATGCCATTGACTGCCATCGGAGCCGCCTATTTGGCCTCGTGTTCCGGGCCGAACGCCTTGATTTCGACGTCGACGCCCGGGGGAAGATCGAGTTTCATCAGCGCGTCGACGGTGTCGGGCGTCGGCTCGAGGATGTCGATCAGCCGCTTGTGGGTACGGATTTCGAACTGCTCGCGCGATTTCTTGTCGACGTGCGGGGAGCGCAGCACCGTCCACCGGTTGATCGAAGTCGGCAAGGGAATCGGGCCGGCAACGTTCGCCCCGGTGCGCCGGGCCGTGTCGACGATCTCCCGCGCCGACTGATCGAGCACGCGATAATCGTAAGCCTTGAGCCGAATCCGGATTTTGTCTCCCGCAGGCATTGGATTATGCGATCACTTCGGTCACCGCGCCGGCGCCAACGGTATGGCCGCCCTCACGGATCGCGAAGCGCAGCCCCTTCTCCATCGCCACCGGCTGAATCAACTCGACCTCCATCTGAATATTGTCACCCGGCATGACCATTTCCACGCCGTCGGGCAGCTTGACGCTGCCCGTGACGTCGGTCGTGCGGAGGTAAAACTGGGGCCGGTAGCCGGTGAAGAACGGCGTGTGGCGCCCACCCTCTTCCTTTTTCAGCACGTAGACCTCGGCCTTGAATTTGGTGTGCGGGGTGATCGAGCCTGGCTTGCAGATCACCTGCCCGCGTTCGACCTCTTCTTTTTCGATGCTGCGCAGCAGCAATCCCACGTTGTCGCCGGCCATGCCCTCATCGAGCAGCTTGCGGAACATTTCGACGCCGGTGACGACCGTCTTGCGGGTTTCCCGGAAGCCGACGATTTCCACCTCTTCCGATACGTGAACCCGTCCTCGCTCAACCCTCCCGGTGACGACCGTGCCGCGGCCGGTGATCGAAAAGATGTCCTCGATCGGCATCAGGAACGGCCGGTCGACGTCGCGCTGCGGTTCGGGAATGTACTGGTCGGTGGCGGCCATAAGATCGAGCACCGACTTTTCCCATTTTTCTTCGCCGTTGAGCGCCCCGAGCGCCGAGCCCCGGACCACCGGCACATCGTCGCCGGGAAATCCGTAGCTCTTCAGGAGCTCCCGCACTTCGAGTTCGACCAGCTCGAGCAGTTCCGGATCTTCGACCGCGTCGCACTTATTCAGATAAACGACGATATAGGGCACGCCCACCTGCCGCGCCAGCAGGATATGCTCGCGCGTTTGGGGCATCGGCCCGTCGGTGGCCGCCACGACCAGGATCGCGCCGTCCATCTGCGCCGCGCCGGTGATCATGTTCTTGATGTAGTCGGCGTGGCCGGGGCAGTCGATGTGGGCGTAATGGCGGTTCGGCGTCTCATACTCGACGTGTGCGACGTTAATGGTGATTCCCCGCGCCTTCTCTTCCGGCGCGTTGTCGATCGAATCGAACGCCCGGTACTGCACCGCCGTACTGTGTTTGGCAAGCACCTTGGTGATGGCGCTGGTCAGCGTGGTTTTTCCATGATCGATGTGCCCGATCGTGCCGATGTTCACATGCGGTTTCAACCGCTCGAATTTCGCCTTTGCCATGGCTCTCTCTGCTCCTCAAAATTCCACAGTCAATTCGGGGCCTGCTTCAACTTCGGAAACGGGACTCAGCGGGCGGCCCGGCCGGTTGCGCGAGCGATGATTTCCTCGGACACCTGCGCCGGAACCTCCTCGTAATGGGAAAAGTGCATGCTGAAACTTCCGCGCCCCTGCGTGCGGCTGCGCAGCTCGGTCGCGTAGCCGAACATCTCCGCCAGCGGCACCTGCGCGCGGATGATCTGGCTCCCCGCCCGGCTCTCCATGCCTTGAATATGCCCGCGCCGCGCGCCCACGTCGCCCATCACGTCGCCCATGTATTCCTCGGGCACCACCACCTCGACCCGCATCACCGGCTCGAGCAGGCGGGGGTCGGCCTTCAGGCACCCGCTGCGGAATCCCATGGAACCGGCGATCTTGAATGCAATTTCCGAGCTATCGACCTCGTGATAGCTGCCGTCGACCAGAACCACCGCGATATCCACCATCTCGTAGCCGGCCACCACACCGGTTTCCATCGCCTCGGCGATGCCGGCCTGGATCGGCGAAATGAACTCCTGCGGAATCGCGCCGCCGATGATGTGGTTGATGAAGAGCAGGCGGCTCTCCTTGTCGAACGACCATTTCGCCCGCGCCCCGGCGAACTGCTTGACCCACGCTTCCAGTTGGTCGGTCGAGATTTCGTGCATATCTTCGTGGTCGGCCGTCGGCAGCGGATGCACTTCCAGCTTCACATGCCCGTACTGCCCGCGTCCGCCGGTCTGCCGGATATATCTGCCCTCGCTCTCGGCCGCGCGCCGGATCGTTTCCCGGTAGGCCACCTGCGGACGGCCCACGTTCGCCACCACGCCGAACTCGCGCATCATCCGGTCGACGATGATTTCCAGATGGAGTTCGCCCATCCCGCTGATCAGCGTTTGGCCGGTGTCCGGATCGACGTGCACGCGGAAGGTCGGATCCTCCTGGGCCAGCTTGCCAAGCGCCGTTCCCAAACGGTCCTGATCGGCCTTGGTTTTGGGCTCAATGGCGACCGAAATGACCGGCGCCGGGAATTCGATCGGTTCGAGGATGATCGCGTGAGCTTCGTCGCAAAGCGTGTCCCCGGTCGTCGCGCTCTTAAGGCCGGCCACGGCCCCGATGTCGCCCGCGTACAGCGTGTCGATCTCCTCGCGCTTGTTCGCGTGCATCCGCAGCAGCCGGCCGACCCGCTCGCGGGTGTTCCTGGTCGAATTGAATATGCCCGTTCCCGAATGCAGCTCGCCCGAATAGATGCGCACGTAGGTCACGCTGCCGACGTAGGGATCGGACTGAATCTTAAAGGCCAACGCGGAAAACGGCTGGTCGTCAAGGGCGCGCCGCAGCAGCGGCTCTTCCTCGTCGAGCGAAACGCCTTCGACCGGCGGCACGTCGGCCGGCGAGGGCAGGTAATCGACGATCGCGTCGAGCAGCGGTTGCACGCCCTTGTTTTTGAGCGACGAGCCGACCAGCACCGGCACCAGCTTCAGGGCCAGGGTCGAGCGCCGCATCGAGGTGCGCAAATCCTCGGGCGTCAGCGCGTGCTGCTCGATGTATTTGGTCAGCACGGCGTCGTCGTGCTCGGCGATATAGCTCACCATTTTTTCCCGGTGTTCGATGTAGAAATTCCGGTCGATCGCCGACGCTTTGAGTCCCCGGGAGATGTCGGGCCGCGTTTCGAGGAAGGCCGGATCCCACAGTTTCTCGAGCTCGATGTATTCGTATTTGGCCCCGAGCGTTTCTTCCAGCCAGATGATGGCCCGCTCTTCGATGAAGTCGATCACCCCGACGAAGCTGTCTTCCTTGCCGATGGGAAACTGCAAGGGAACCGGATGGGCCTGCAACCGGGTGCGCATCGTGCGTACCGCGTGGTCGAAATCGGCCCCGAGCCGGTCCATCTTGTTCACGAACGCGATTCGCGGCACGCGGTACTTGTCCGCCTGCCGCCAGACCGTCTCGGTTTGCGGCTGCACGCCGGCAACGGCGTCGAAGATCGCCACCGCCCCGTCCAGCACGCGCAGCGACCGCTCCACTTCCACGGTGAAATCGACGTGGCCGGGCGTATCGATGATGTTGATGCAGAAATCCTGCCCCATACGCTTCCAGGAGGTCGATATGGCGGCCGAAGTGATCGTGATGCCGCGCTCGCGCTCCTGCTCCATCCAGTCCATCACGGTCGTGCCTTCGTCAACCTCGCCGATTTTGTAAGTCCGGCCGGTGTAATAAAGGATCCGCTCGGTCGACGTGGTCTTGCCCGCGTCGATATGGGCCATGATGCCGATGTTGCGCGTCTGCTCGATAGGGACTTCCCGAGGCACGTTTGTACCGACTCCTTTACCAGCGATAATGGGCGAAAGCCTTGTTGGCTTCGGCCATGCGATGCACGTCTTCCCGTTTCTTGATGGCGCCGCCGCGGTTGTTGGCCGCGTCGAGCAGTTCCTCGGTCAGACGATCCGTCATCGAGCGACCCGAACGCCCTCGGGCGTACTGGATCAGCCAGCGGATCGCCAGCGACTGCCGACGATAGAGACTGACCTCCACGGGAACCTGATAGTTGGCGCCGCCGACTCGTCTCGATTTCACTTCGACGTTCGGCTTGGTATTTTCGACCGCGCGCAGGAAAATCTTGAGCGGCTCTTCGGTCGCCTTCTGCCCGATCTGTTCGAGGGCACGGTAAAAGGTGCGCTCGGCGGTCGCTTTCTTCCCATCCCACATCATGCAGGAGATGAACTTCGTCACTAGTTCGTCGCCGTAGACCGAATCGGGCAACGAATGCCGTTTGCTGACTGCTCCTTTACGTGGCATTCGGCTCCTCCCTTACTTCCCCGCGCCCTTGGGCCGCTTGGCGCCGTACTTCGAACGGCCTTGCATGCGGCCGTCGACGCCCGCCGCGTCAAGCGTGCCGCGGACGATGTGATAGCGGACTCCAGGCAGATCCTTCACGCGGCCTCCGCGCACGAGCACGATCGAGTGCTCCTGCAGATTGTGGCCGATGCCGGGAATATAGGCCGTGACTTCCACGGCGTTCGTCAGGCGCACTCTCGAAACCTTCCGGAGCGCCGAGTTCGGTTTCTTCGGCGTCTGCGTATAAACGCGAATGCATACCCCGCGCTTCTGCGGGCAGCTATCGAGGGCCGGCGCCTTTGTCTTTGCCGGAACCCTTTCCCGGACACCGCGAACCAACTGCGCAAAAGTCGGCACAGAGCTCCTCTTCCTGCTCCCTTGATCTCGAGACTCTTCGACTTCTCCCCCCGCTACGCTTCGTGCGGGAAAAGAGCCGGTTTCCCAATCCGAAAAGGGAAATCCTGCGGCCTCGGGGCAACCACAGAACTCCCCACCGGTGTCACTTCGTCATTCCGGAAACCCGGCGGTCAGAGTATTGAGGCTTGTTCGGCTTTGCGGGGCTGGCGCCCCATTACGGCCGTTCCCTAGCTCCGTGTCCGAACTCTCCCCTGTCGGAGCTTGGGGCTTCCCTTCCACTACCGAGACACAACAATCCCGGCAAAACCAACAGTATAGGCAGTCGCCCCCCCTCTGTCAAACGGTACTTTGACCCGATTATGTGCTTCGCCAGACCGCTTTCCAATGCCCGATCTCGGCTGTCAAAAACCCCGAAAAACAAGGCGTTTCGCGCGGCCCGCATCCGGACGAAAAACCAGCCATCGCGCAGCGCGTGGCCGATCCATCGAGTTCCGCATCGCCGGGAAATGGGCGGGGCACCGCCTGGTTGCAGCAGGTGGTGAGATGAGAACGACGCGCCGATACACGGCCGCGTCCGGCCGCGCGGAGGAAAAAACTGCCCGTTTGCAATAAGCTATTTCGCTCCCGTATCATGGGGAACCCGTTGGGGCGTGGTCCAACCGGTAGGACACTGCACTGTTAATGCAGATGGTGGAGGTTCGAATCCTCCCGCCCCAGCCAAAATTTTCATCACCCCTGCTTGCGTCTGTACGGATTCTATTTCACACCAGTCAACGACTTCGAAAAGGTACTTGCGCTGCGGCCGATCCGGTGATGCGATGCTAAGGTTCGGAGCGGAATGCTCGAATGAAGAGGGGGATAGGGGGGGGGGGAGCCGGGGGTC
>DATLSU010000067.1:0-77878 GCA_035533975.1 Patescibacteria group bacterium | reverse complement strand
GTCGTAGGCCCAGCCGTCGCCGCCGATAATCCACACGCTCTTGCGAACCAGCGAATCGCTCACCGCCAGCAGGTCCATCGCCTCGCGGCCCTCGATTGTGGCCAGGCGGTCGCGCAACAGCTGGATGCGCCGGCGCTGCTCACGAGTCCCGGCCTCGCCGGACGGTTCGGCCCGGAGCAATGTGTCGACCAGGCGCTCGCCAATCGCCGGCGCGAGTTGCCCGAGCAGATGGCGGGCGTAATCGTTCTGCTTGTCGAGGGCCAGGCGGATGCCCAGGCCGAATTCGGCGTTGTCTTCGAACAGGGAATTCGACCATGCCGGCCCGTATCCTTGCGAGTTGGTCGTGTAAGGGGTTGTCGGCAGATTTCCGCCGTAAATCGACGAGCAGCCGGTGGCGTTGGCGATCACGGCGCGATCCCCAAAGAGCTGCGTCACCAGACGAATGTACGGCGTTTCCCCGCAGCCGGCGCAGGCGCCGGAAAATTCGAATAGCGGCTCGAGCAGTTGCGCATCCTTCACCTGGCTGGTGTGGAGGGTTTCCCGTTCGGCCTCGGGCAGCTTCAAGAAGAACTCCCAGTTCTCCGCTTCCTGCTCCCGCAGCGGCGGCTGGGGCGTCATATTGATCGCCTTGTGCTTCACTTCGGACTTGCTCTTCGCCGGACAAACCTCGACGCATAGACCGCAACCCGTGCAATCCTCCGGCGCCACCTGCAGCGTGTAGCGCAGGTGCTCGTATTCCTTCCACCACGGCTTGGCCGACTTGAACCCGGCCGGCGCCTCCGCCAGGGCCTCCGGCGCGTAAATCTTGGCGCGAATCACCGAATGCGGGCAGACCAGAACGCACTTGCCGCACTGAATGCACAGCGGCTCATCCCAGACGGGAATTTCCAGGGCGAGATTGCGCTTTTCCCAACGCGCCGTTCCGGTCGGGAACGTTCCATCGACGGGCAGGGCGCTGACGGGCAGCAGGTCCCCTTCGCCAGCGATCATGCGCGCCGTCACCTTCTGCACGAATTCGGGCGCCTCGGCCGCGACGGGCGGCCGCATTTCGATCCGACCGCTCACCTGCGCGGGCACCGCGACTTCGTAGAGATTCTCGAGCGTCTGATCGACGGCGGCGAAATTCATCTCTACGACCGCCTGGCCCCGTTTGCCGTAGGTCTTGCGAATGGCCGCCTTGATGGCCGCAATGGCGTCCGCGCGCGGCAACACCCCGCTCAAAGCGAAAAAACAGGTCTGCATGATGGTATTGATCCGCCGGCCCATCTCCGTCGCCTGGGCGACCGAGTCGGCGTCGATCACGTAAAAATGCAGGCGCTTGTCGAGAATCTCCTGCTGCACCCGGACGGGAAGATGCTCCCAGACATCGGCCGGGCCATGGGGGCTGTTGAGCAGAAACGTGGCTCCCGGCTGCGCGAGTTTGAGGATTTCCATCCGGTCGAGAAACGAGAATTGGTGGCAGGCCACGAAACTGGCCTGGGAGATCAGGTAGGGGGAGTGGATTGGCCTCGGCCCGAAACGCAGGTGAGAGATGGTCATCGCGCCGGCTTTTTTCGAGTCGTAGACGAAGTATCCCTGGGCGTAAAGGTCGGTACCCTCCCCGATGATCTTGATCGAGTTCTTGTTCGCGCCGACGGTGCCGTCCGAGCCGAGTCCGAAGAAAACCGCTCGGACCGTATCGGGGGCTTCGACGGAAAATTCCGGGTCAAAGTCCAAGCTGGCGTGGGTGACATCGTCGCGGATTCCCACGGTGAAATGATTGCGAGGTTTCGGCCGGCCCAGTTCGTCGAATATCGTTTTCACCATTGCCGGAGTGAATTCTTTCGAGGAGAGCCCGTAGCGGCCGCCGACGATCCGGAGTCCGGGAGCGAAGGACGCGCCGGTTTCGGCAATCGCTTCGTTTACCGCCGTCACCACATCCCCGTAAAGCGGCTCGCCCGTCGCCCCGGGCTCTTTGGTGCGGTCGAGAGCCGCAATCGCCCGGACCGTCGGCGGCAGGCTGCGGATGAAATGCTCGACCGAAAACGGCCGGTAGAGCCTCACCTTCACCAAACCCACCTTCTCGCCGCGCCCGGCGAGGAAGGCCACCGTTTCTTCCACCGTTTCCGCGCCGGAACCCATGATCACGATGACCCGCTCGGCGTCGGGGGCGCCGACGTAGTCGAAGAGCCGGTAGCGGCGCCCGGTCAGGAGGGCGAATTTTTCCATCTGCTCCTCGACGACGGCCGGGCAGCGCCGATAGAACGGATTGATCGCCTCGCGGGCCTGGAAAAAAACGTCGGGGTTTTGGGCGCTGCCGCGCAGAACGGGCCGCTCGGGCGAAAGAGAGCGGGCGCGATGAGCGCGCACCGGCTCGGCGTCGATCATCGCGCGCAGGTCTTCGAGGGCGAGCTGTTCCACCTTCGCGACTTCATGCGAGGTGCGGAATCCGTCGAAGAAATGCAGGAAGGGAACGCGCGAGGCCAGGGTCGCGGCTCGCGCCACCAGCGCCAAGTCCATCGCTTCCTGCACCGAATTCGAGGCGAGCATGGCCCAGCCCGTTGTCCGGCAGGCCATCACATCGCTGTGGTCGCCGAAGATCGAGAGCGCGTGCGTAGCCACCGTGCGCGAAGCCACGTGAATCACCGCCGGCGTCAGCTCGCCAGCGATTTTGTACATGTCGGGGATCATCAGGAGCAAACCTTGGGACGCGGTAAAGGTCGCGCCGAGCGCGCCGGCTTGAATCGCGCCGTGCAGCGCCCCGGCCGCGCCGGCTTCGCTCTGCATTTCGATGACTTCCGGTACGGCCCCCCAAATGTTTTCCCTCCCCTTGGCCGCCCACTCGTCGGCCAGTTCGCCCATGGGGGATGCCGGCGTGATCGGGTAAATGGCGATCACCTCGCTGGTGTGATAGGCGGCGAATGCGGCGGCTTCGTTGCCGTCAATGGTGACCTTTGGCCTGGCCGGCGACATGGTTCCTCCTCACGAGGGAAACGGTGGGGAAGCGGGCGGAGAGGGAGCGAACAGTTCCGCCAAAAGAGCCTGCTCAATCGCAGTATACATCCCTCGTGTAAGCGCGCGCCGTCACTTTAGGCGCGGGGGCGCACGACGCACAAGATACGCTGGCGCGAAATAGCGGAACCGGTTCCGGGGCCGGGGCCGCGCCGCGCCGCCAGAGCCTCCGGCGCGATCAGGGCTTTTTCTTCTGCCCGAGAAAGCCCCCGATGATCCCGCCGATTCCGCCTTGTTGCTGTTGCTGGCCCGGCCCGGCAAGCGACTTGACGATGTTACCCGCCAGCCCCTTCATGTCCGGAACGATGACCGGATGCGAGGTCGTCCCCCTGACATCAAACGGAAGCCCTTCGCCGCCGCCCTGGGCGATCATGGGAAGTGTGACGAGTTGCGCCAGCGGGATCGAACCCGTCAGCTTCGCCACCAGATGGAAATTCAAACTGTTGTCCGCGCCTACGGTTCCCGACCCGGTTAGCGTTCCGAGATCCGCAATGACCACCTTCAGATCTTCCGAGCGCACCCCATCGGGCGAGTAGCGCAGATTGGAACTGGCGAGCTGGATGAGGGTGTCGTTGCCCGTCGCCGCCCCGGCGTGGCCGAGGGCTCCGGCGAGTTTCGATGTGAGGCTGAACCCCGCCAAGCGAATATTGGAAAGCTGTACCGGCCCGGACGTCACAAAACCATTGAGCGGTCCGTCGAGTTTGAGTTTGGCCTGAATGGTCCCCCCCTGCAGCGACGAACCCTCGGGAAGCGAATAGCCCAGAACCGCCAGAAGATTCTGCACGTCCGCGGCCGGCACGGCGTTGGCCTGGAGCTGGCCCTGGAAAGGCAAACGGTCGGCCGAAACGTTTTCAAGCGGGCCCACGCTCGCCTGCAGATGCAGGCTCCCGCCGCCGGGCGTTTTCGCATCGAATTGCAAGGGAAATGGGTGCGTCGTCGAGATATTTCGAGCGGTGATATTCACGTCGTCGTATGCCTGACGGGTCGGCTGGCCGGCGCGGCCGAAAGCAATCGTGCCGCCGGTCACCGCGAGCCGATCGATCGTAATGTTCCTCATCGCCGCCGCGCTTGCCGGCGAACCGTTCGCCGTCCCTTTTCCACCGAGCGAGGCGAAGTTCCAGTCGCCGCGCTTGTCGCGCAGCAACTGAATGTGCGGGCCGTCGAAGGTGAACGAGTGCACCTTCAGCGCGTGGGAGAAGAGCAGCGGCGCGAGATCGACGCCCACGGCAAGCGACCGCGCCGTCAGAAACGGCTCGCGACTATAGGCTGGATCATCGGCAATCGAAATCCGGTTGGCGACCAGGCTCCCGCGAAACAGGGAAACCTGCAAGTGGCCGATCTCGACGTTTCGGCCCAGCATGTGGCTCAGGGCCTGCTCAATCTGCGGGCGAAACGTATCGGCATTGATGAAGAACGGCGTGACAATCAGAATCAGCAGCACCACCACGATGACGGCTGCCAGGATGCCCAGCGGTTTTTTCCATTTCGACATGGATGCCTCGCGGAAAAATGGCGTGGATTGCTTTGCGCGCTTCGGCTTTCGCATGGTAGTCCCGGTTCGCCACGTCAAGCAAGCGTAGGCTGAAGAAGGAACAGCCTACTCGCGGCCTAGCCTGGCTAGCCTGGCAAGGCATGGGCAACGTTTCGGGCAGGTGGAAGGGAACTTTGAAGCTATTGCGGCCGAAGGATAGGGCGTGTACTTTGTAGTAAATGGAATATGCGAAAGACTACCCCATCTGAGATCGCACCCGAATTTCTGCCGGCCCCGCGCAAACAGAACCGGCCTTCCGGCGCCAGCGGCGGCTTTGCCAACTCGAGACTGCGGATCGCAATCGCCGCGCCGCGTCTATCGATATTGGCCTTAGGCGTGTGCCTGTCGTTTGCGGCGGCGTCCGGCGTGCAAGCGGGCCAAAACCAGACTTCCAGCCAATCCAGCGGCCCGGCTCAAGCGCAGACTCAAACTCAAACCCGGACGGCAACCCGTACTACGAAAAAACAGACGGGCGTCTGGCACCACTTCGGCGATCGACACAGCGCGCCCCCGAAGCAGCCGCAGAGAGCGGGCGTTTGGCACCACTTCGGTCCAGCGAGTACCGTATCCCACGCTCCCGTGCACCATCGCTTCAGTCCAGCGAGCACCGTACCCCGCGCTCCCGGGCACCACCGCTCCCGTCCCCCGAGCGCCGCCGTATCCGAGGCTGCCGTCCACCATCCCGCGGCCCGGCGACCGTACGCCGCAGCCTCGACTCGCGAAATGGAAAGACGGATGTTCGATCTGATCAATCGCGACCGCCTGAACCCAGCGAACGCCAGAGGCTTGCATCCACTCCGTTGGAACCAGAAGCTCGCTGCCATCGCGCGAGCGCATTCCCTGGACATGATTCGGCAAGGATACTTTGGCCATGTGGCACCGGACGGCAAATCGATTGTCGACCGGCTGAACTCCGCGGGAATCGCCTGGCAGGCCGAGGGAGAAAATATCGCTATCGCGAGCAGCGTCGCCGAGGCGGAAGCGAATTTCATGAACGAACCCCGATTCCAGCACAATCATCGCTGGAATATCCTGAACCCGAATTACACGAACGTGGGAGTGGGAATCGTCGCGGGGCCCCACGGCGAGTATTACATCACCCAGGATTTCACCAAGAGCAAAACGGGTCGGTAGGTGCGAGCCCCGGACCGGCAGTCCTATCCGCGGGGCGATCGGGCAACTATCGATAACTTACGACCGCTTCGTTCGAGAAAGTTTTTGGGTTCCTGGAGGGTTATTGGGAATTGAAAGAAACGAGCCCTTGCTATCGGGAAACGACCCACAGCGGGGTCGATCCGCCGGAAGGAGGAGAGCGGAACTCGGCCCCTACTGCGAGGTCAAACGATTCAGGAGCTGGCGCTGACGAGGTTCCCCGCGGCGTTGTTGAAGGCGTCGCTGATTGCGCTAGCCAAGCCCCTCATGGCTGCTATGGCTCCCAGTGCGATCAGAACCACCAACAAGGCGTATTCCACCAGGTCCTGACCTTCTTCTTCTTTCCACAAACGAAGCATCGTGTTCATCACTCCTCCTCGACTTGCTTCCGCTGACATGAGGGACATCTGTGCCCCGAAGTCAGAATACCCAGGAGGGGAACTTAACGCGATCCAACTATTTTCCTAGAACGGAAATAGGGCAAGGTACTATTGACTTTGGGGAGAGAAAAACATCGAAAAAGGCGAGAGTAGAATTCACGAAGAAAGATAACTTGCTCTTCCCCACCGGTGGCGCAGATGTTAAGTTAGGGAAGACGCTTGCCGCGGAAGTGGCGGAACTGGCAGACGCACAGGACTTAGGATCCTGTGGCCGGAAGGCCGTGTGGGTTCGACTCCCACCTTCCGCACCAACTGGTCCATATTGCTGGCGAGTAAGTCGATTGGTTTCGAAATGACGAGCCGCAAAGGCAAAAACACGAAACCTTGTGTGTATACTATTCGGAACTCTGATTGTTAGCTCACAGGGAAGGAAACGTTGAAAAATGGCCAATCTGGCGCAAATGATTCAAGAGTTGAGAGCTGAGCGGAGCCACATGGTGAAGGAAGTGCGACGGCTGGACAGGGCGATTGTCGCCGTCGGGAAATTACTCGTTTCGAGTTCCGCCTTGGCAGGGGGGAAGAAACCGAAAGTTCGCCGCCGGCTTTCCGCGGCTGCGCGGAAGAGAATCGCCGACGCTCAAAGGGCACGCTGGGCGAAACTGAAGAAACAAAAGCTGGCGTAGAGCGGGGATCGCGGGCAGGAAGCAAGATGCGGACGGCCATGAGGCCGCGCCGGCAAGTTGGCAAGCCCGTGATTCAAGCAGTTGACGAGCCGCTAATAAAATAAAAGTTGTGGGATCGCCTGGGCGGCGCAAGCGGTGCGGTGCCTAATGCCTCCCAAAGCTGGGATTGACTCGGCACACCGAGCCGCCGCCGGATTTTCAACTCCCTTCTGGCGAACAGGCTACTATCTCCCCTATAATGAAAGGCTTGGGCCTGTTCAGGAACGGCACAATTATTGTATACGCTGGAAGGAACCAGGCGGCGCGGTGTGGATGGATCAGAAGAATCCATCCGATATATCGAAATTCTTAATTGTACTTTGGGGCGGCGGTCGCCGAAAGTAAGGATTATGTTGCCCCATTGGAGTCAAAATCAGGGAATCGAGCCTGATTCCTGTGAAATGGTTTTTGTAGCCAGGCTGGGGGAAAGACCGTTGCGAGCGGAAGTGGCCCAGAGCCACGGCCTTGCTTACGCCGCCGATTCCATTGATTCTATCCGGCCTTGCGGTCGTGGCGAACCGGACGTGGCCTAGTTTTCTGGGCTGTCCTGCTGCCCCTCGTTCGAGGCCGGCCACCTGATAAGATAATTGGGATGAACCACAAATCGCCCATTTTCGGATTGCCAGCGGCGCAAGGGCTTTACGACCCGCGTCACGAACACGATGGGTGCGGCGTTGGGTTTGTCGCGAACATCGAGGGCAAACCCTCGCACCAGATTATCCGCAAGGGCCTGCAGATACTCATAAACCTGACGCATCGCGGCGCGTGCGGATGCGACCCCGACACCGGCGACGGCGCGGGCATTCTGATGCAGATTCCTCATGCTTTTTTTGAGCGTGAAGCGCTTCGTCTAGGATTCCACCTGCCCGGTCCCGGCGAATACGGCGTCGGCATGATTTTCCTTCCCGTGGAACCCCACGAGAGGATCCTTTGTGAAGGCATCTTGGAAGGAATCGTTCAGGAAGAGGGGCTGACGCTCCTCGGCTGGCGCGACATAGCCATCGACGCCACCCGGATTGGGCGGCTGGCGCGCGGCAGCCAGCCCTACATCGAACAGATTTTCATCGGGCGGGCGCCCGGCATGGACGCGGATGCGCTCGAACGCAAACTGTACGTCGTGCGCAAGCGCGCGGAGCGGGAAGTCGCCGAAAGCGACATGAAGGGGAAAGGGTATTTCTACGTTCCTTCGCTTTCCTGCCGCACGATCGTTTACAAGGGATTGCTGCTGGCCCCGCAGATCGAGCATTTCTATAAGGAACTCCGCGAGCCGGACGTCGCAAGCGCGCTGTGCCTGGTTCACCAGCGCTTTTCCACCAACACGTTTCCGACTTGGTCGCTCGCGCACCCCTACCGCTACATCGGCCACAACGGGGAGATCAATACGCTGCGGGGCAACGTCAACTGGATGCAGGCGCGGCAATCGGCGCTGGCCTCGCCGCTCTTTGGCGAGGACATGCAGAAGCTGCTGCCGGTCATTACTCCCGGCGGCAGCGATTCCGCGATGCTCGACAATGCCGTGGAACTGTTGACGCTGGCCGGACGCAGCCTGCCGCACGTCATGGCGATGCTCATTCCCGAAGCGTGGGACAACGACCCCACGATGCCCGAAGATATCAAGGCGTTTTACGAATATCACGCCTCCCTGATGGAACCGTGGGACGGCCCGGCGGCGGTGGCGTTCACCGATGGGCGCGTGGTCGGCGCCAGACTCGATCGCAACGGGTTGCGTCCCGGACGCTATCTGGTGACCACGGGCGGGCTCGTCATCATGGCGTCCGAGGCGGGCGTGCTTCCGGTCAAGCCCGAAGAGGTGCGGCTGAAGGGGCGGCTCGAGCCCGGTCGCACGTTGCTCGTGGATACGGTCCAGAAGCGGTTGATTCCCGACGAGGAAATCAAGAAGCATCTCGCCGCGCGGCGGCCGTACGCGGAATGGCTCAAGGAAAACCAGATCACGCTCGACCACCTGCCCACGCCGGTCCACGTGCATCCGAGCGACCACGAGACGCTGGTCCAGCGCCAGCGCGCGTTCGGCTACACGGATGAAGACCTGAAGACCGTCATCGTGCCGATGGGCAAGCAAGGCCTGGAGCCGGTGGGCTCGATGGGCGTTGACACGCCGCTGGCGTGCCTGTCCGACAAACCGCAATTGCTCTTTAATTATTTCAAGCAGTTGTTCGCGCAGGTCACCAATCCCGCGATCGACTCGATCCGCGAAGAGCTGGTGATGTCGCTGTGCGGTTACATCGGCTGCGAAGGCAATATTCTGGATGAAGCGCCCAGGAATTCACACACCTTGAAGCTGCGCCATCCCGTCATCACCAACTTCGGGCTGGAGAAGCTGCGGCGCGTAAGCCGCGGCGATTTGCTGGCGATGACGCTTCCCATGCTCTTCCGCGTCAAGGGCGGCGCGGCCGAGCTCGATCGCGCGATCAACGCCCTGTGCCGCCGCGCTTCACTCGCCATAAAATCCGGCTACACGCTGCTGATTCTTTCCGACCGCGGCCCGGATCGCGAATACGCGCCCGTGCCGAGCTTGCTGGCCCTGAGCGCCGTCCACAATCACCTGGTGCGCGAGGAAACGCGAAACCGGGTCGCGCTCGTCGTCGAATCGGGAGAGCCGCGCGAGGTCATGCACTTCGCCTTGCTGCTCGGCTACGGCGCCAGCGCCGTGAATCCGTATCTCGCGATCGAGACGATCGAGGATCTGTTCCAGGAGGGAGAATTCCTGCCCGGGGACGATTGGGACAAAGTACTGAAGAACTACCTGAAGGCCGTGGATAAGGGGCTGCTCAAGACGTTCTCGAAGATGGGCATTTCCACCCTGCAGAGCTACCAGGGCGCGCAGATTTTCGAGGCCGTCGGACTCGATCGGTCGCTGGTGGAGAAATATTTTACCGGCACCTCGTCCCGCATCGAGGGCGTGGATTTGGCGGTGATCGCGCGCGAGGCGCAGATGCGCCACGAGTTCGCCATGCTGGCTCCCTCCGAGTCCGGCACGGAGCTGGACGTCGGCGGCCAGTATCAGTATCGCGTGCGCGGCGAAAAGCACCTGATCAATCCCGAGACCATCGCGAAACTACAGCAAGCCGTGCGGCAGGCGGCGCCCGAAACGTTCGGGGAATTTTCATCGATCGTGGACCGGCAGAATCGCGACTTCTTGATGCTGCGCGGGATCCTGGATTTCAAACCGGCCGGTCCGGCGGTTCCGCTCGAAGAGGTCGAGCCGGCCTCGGAGATCGTGAAGCGCTTCGCGACCGGCGCGATGTCCTTCGGCTCGATCAGCCGGGAAGCGCACGAAACGCTCGCCGTCGCCATGAACCGCATCGGCGGCAAATCGAACACCGGCGAGGGTGGCGAAGATGAAGAGCGCTTTGTCCCGGACGCGAGCGGCGACCTGCGGCGCAGCGCCATCAAGCAAGTGGCTTCGGGGCGGTTCGGCGTGACCACCGAATATTTGGTGAACGCGGACGACCTGCAAATCAAAATCGCCCAAGGGGCGAAACCCGGCGAAGGCGGCCAATTGCCCGGGCACAAGGTGGATGAAGTGATCGCGCGCATCCGCCATTCGATTCCCGGCGTGCCGCTCATTTCGCCTCCGCCGCACCATGACATCTATTCGATCGAGGATTTGAAGCAGCTGATCTACGACCTCAAGATGGTAAATCCTTCCGCGCGCGTGTCCGTCAAGCTGGTGGCCGAGGCGGGCGTGGGCACGGTCGCCGCGGGCGTCGCCAAGGCTCACGCGGACGTCATCCTGATCAGCGGCTACGACGGCGGCACGGGGGCCTCGCCGATCAGCTCGATTCGCCATGCCGGCATTCCCTGGGAGCTGGGCCTAGCGGAGACGCAGCAGGTGCTGGTAATGAACGATTTGCGCAGCCGCGTCCGCCTGCAGGTGGACGGGAAGCTGCAAACCGGCCGCGACGTGGCGGTCGCGGCGCTGCTCGGCGCCGAGGAGTTCGGATTTGCGACGGCGCCGCTCATCGCTATGGGCTGCATCATGATGCGAAAGTGCCATTTGAACACGTGCCCGGTGGGCATCGCGACGCAAGACCCCGTGTTGCGCCGGAAATTCACCGGAAAGCCCGAGCACGTGGTCAATTACTTTTTCTTCGTTGCCGAGGAAGTGCGAAAGATCATGGCCGGGCTCGGCTTCCGCAAACTCGACGACATGGTGGGCCGCCTCGATTGCCTGGTCCAGCGCAAAGAGGCGAACCACTGGAAAGCCAAAGGCATCAACCTTTCTTCGGTTCTTTCCGGGCCGGCCCTGCCGGGCCACGTCGGCCGCCGCAAGAAAGTCGAGCAGGATCACGAAATCGAAAGCTCGCTCGACGTGAGCCTGATCGAATATTGCAAGCAGGCGCTCGACGAGCAGACACCGGTCCATCTAAGCCTGCCGATTACGAACGTGAATCGCTCGGTCGGCGCGATGCTGGGCGGCGAAATCGCGCGGCGTTACGGCGGCAAGGGCCTGCCGGAAGACACGATTCGCATTCAATTCACGGGGTCGGCGGGACAGAGCTTCGGCGCGTTCCTCGAGCCCGGCGTCACGCTCACGCTCGAAGGCGAAGCGAACGACTATTTGGGCAAGGGGCTTTCCGGCGGCCGCATCGTCGTTTATCCGCCGCGGCAGTCGGAATTCGTCCCCGAAGCGAACATTCTCGTCGGCAACGTTTGCCTGTACGGCGCAACGAGCGGCGAGGTGTTTTTGAACGGCATGGCGGGTGAACGCTTCGCCGTGCGCGCCTCGGGCGTGACGGCGGTCGTCGAAGGCGTCGGCGACCACGGATGCGAGTACATGACCAAGGGCCTGGTGGTCGTGCTCGGCAAGACGGGCCGCAACTTCGCCGCCGGCATGACCGGAGGCATCGCTTTTGTGCTCGATGCGACGGACGGTGAATTCGCCGCGGTCAAATGCAACCACCGCTCGGTGGATTTGGAGCCCGTCACCGACCCGAAAGATATCGAAACACTGCTGGACCTGATCAGCCGCCACGGCGAATATACCGGCAGCCCGCAGGCCCGGTGGATTCTGGAGAATTGGGACTCGGCCGTCACGCAATTCGTGAAGGTCTTCCCGCACGAATACAAACGCGTGCTCGGCGTGCCGCTGGTTTCGGGCGCTGTGCGGGAAGCGGCGGCGCAAAAGGCGGGGCAGGTGCTCGGTGGGTAAAATTACCGGATTCAAGGAGTATGCCCGCGAAATGCCTGCTCGCCGGCCGGTGGCCGAGCGCGTCGGCGATTTCCTCGAGGTCTATCAGCCCTTCCCGGAAGAAAAGGTCCGCACGCAGGGCGCGCGCTGCATGGATTGCGGCGTGCCCTTCTGCCATACGGGATGCCCGCTCAACAACCTCATCCCTGACTGGAACGACCTGGTGTACCGCGACCGCTGGCGGGAGGCGATTCGCGTGCTTCACGCGACCAATAACTTCCCGGAAATCACAGGTCGCATTTGCCCGGCGCCGTGCGAGGCCGCCTGCGTCTTGGGGATCAACGAGCCGCCGGTCACCATCAAGCAAATTGAGAAAACGATCGCCGAGCACGCCTTCCGCGAGGGTTGGATTCGTCCCGAGCCGCCCGGGACGCTGACCGGGAAGCGGGTCGCGGTGATCGGGTCGGGACCCGCCGGCCTGGCGGCGGCGCAGCAACTGCGCCGCGCCGGTCACGAAGTCACGGTTTTTGAAAAGAACGATCGCGTCGGCGGCTTGTTGCGCTACGGCATTCCGGATTTCAAGATGGAGAAGCGCGTGCTCGACCTCCGGCTCGAGCAAATGACCGACGAAGGCGTGAAGTTTCAGGTGAATGCGCACGTGGGCAGCGGTGTTCCGGTCGCAGACTTGCGCAAGGAGTTTGACGCGCTCTTGCTCGCGGGCGGCGCGGAAAGTCCGCGCGATTTGCGCGTGCCGGGGCGCGAGCTCGAAGGCATTCATTTCGCGATGGAATTCCTGCCGCAGCAAAATCGCCGTGTGGCCGGCGACGCCGTCTCCCAGGGCATCCTCGCGACCGGCAAACATGTGGTGATTATCGGCGGCGGCGACACCGGAGCCGATTGCCTGGGCACGACGCATCGCCAGAAGCCGAAATCGGTCCAGCAATTCGAGATTATGCCCATGCCTCCCGAAGAGCGATCGCCTTCGACGCCCTGGCCGCTGTGGCCGCTTCAATTGCGCACGGAGAGTTCGCACGAAGAAGGCGGCATCCGCAACTGGGCTGTCGCGACCACGAAATTTACCGGCGACGGGCACGGCCACGTTCGCCAGTTGCACGCCGTGCGCGTCGGCCCTCTGCCGAAGTTCGAGCCGCTTCCCGGCACCGAGTTCACGATGGACGCCGACTTGGTTCTGCTCGCCATGGGATTCCTCGGTCCGGTGAAAGCGGGCCTGATCGAACAGCTCGGCGTCGCGCTCGATGCGCGAGGCAATGTCGCGACCGGCGCCAACTACATGACCTCGGTTCCCGGCGTTTTCGCCGGCGGCGATATGCGGCTCGGCCAATCGCTCGTCGTCTGGGCGATCGCCGAGGGCCGGCGCGCCGCGCGCGCCATCGACCAGTTCCTGATGGGGTCAACCTCGCTCACGTAGTTTCCCGCGCAAAGCGCCGCTGCGTCCCTTCCCGAACGGCTCCGTGATTACTCTTTTCCTTGTCTCAGACGGTATACTCTGATTAGAAATGGACTTTGACCAACTAACTACATTTGTCGAGGTTGTCCGGCAACGCAGCTTCTCGCGGGCGGGCGAGAAGGTCTTTCTATCCCAATCCGCCGTCAGCGCCCAGATTCGCCAGCTCGAAGAGGAGTATGGCGAGAAGCTGCTCGACCGGGCCGGCAAGGTCGTGCGCCTGACTCCGGCGGGCGAGGTGCTGCTCGAATACGCCCAGCGCCTGATGACCCTGCGGAATGAATCCAAACGCGCCGTGGCCGATCAGGCCAGCACGCCGCGAGGCGTCCTCACGGTCGGGGCCAATGAAGCGACATGCCTCTACGTGCTACCGGGGATATTCACCGAATATCACCGGCTGCATCCGGCCGTGCAAATTGCCATCTACCGCAACTTCAGCCACAAAATCATCGAACGGGTCGAAGACGGGACCATCGACACGGGCATCGCCACGCTGCCGATCAAGTCCCCGAGCCTGCACGTGCATCCGATCTTTCGCGACCGGATCATGCTCATGACCAGCGTCGATAATCCCTTGGCGCGGCGCTCGAGCGTCACCATCGGCGATGTCGCCGGGCAACCGCTGATTTTTCCCCGCACCGGCTTCACGCGCCAGATGCTCGACAAGTTCTTCCGGCCCTACCGCTCGCAGATCCGCGTGACGATGGAGCTGCCGAGCGTCGCCATGATCAAACGGTTCGTCGCGGCGGGCCTGGGCGTATCCCTGATCAGTTCCCGATTCGCCATGGACGAGGTGAACGCCGGCCAGGCCGTCCTGATTCCCATTGCGGGCGTCGAGCTATGGCGCGAACTCGGGCTGGTTTACCGTCGCGGGCGGAGCTTGCCTCGCGCCACCATGGCGTTTATCAACCTGGTGACACGGGAAGGACAGCTGAAGGGGGGAAACGCTCAATCCAAATCCTCCCGTCTGGCGAGCGGTTCGGGGCGCCGCTCCTGACCCGGACATCTGCGGTCTGCGGAAGAGTCCCCAAAAGAGCTCTCCGGGCCCCTTCCCAGGCAGCTTGACCGAGCCGATGCGGTTCCCCTATGATGTTTTCCGCCTGCCGCGGAACCGCTATCCCCGGTCTTTTCGATTGCAAGATTTTCGGTTGGGCGCAGCACACTGGTACCCCGATGACTGATACAACCTGCTGGAAAGAGATGGAGCTGGAAATCCCCGCCGAAACGGTCCAGGCGGAAATCGCCAAGGTGGCGAAGGATCTGGCGCGGGTGGCGCGCATCCCCGGGTTCCGGCCGGGCAAGGCGCCGGTTACGCTGATCCGCCGGCGTTTCGCCGATGACATCAAGAACGAGGTGCTGCAGTCGCTGGTGCCGGAGCGGCTCGAGCAAGCGCTCGGTGAAGCCCGCTTGGTTCCCGTCGCGCAGCCGCGAGTCGAAAAGGTCGACTACAACGACGGGGGTCCGGTCAAGTTCAAGGCTCGTTTCGAGGTTCTGCCGGAATTCGATCTGGGCGACTACAAGAATCTCGAAGTGGAAGTGGAATCGGCCGAGGTGACCGGCGAGGATGTCGACCGGGCCCTCGCAGAGATGCGCGAGCGCGCCGCCTCCTTCGTTCCCGTCGAAGGGCGGCCGGCGCAGGACGGCGACTACGCCGTGTTGAAAATGAACGGAATACCGGCGGGCGGCAAGGGGCAGCCGATTCAAATGGACAACGCGCTCTGCCACGTAGGCGCCGAGGAGACGGTCGCCTCGTTCAGCGAAAATCTGCGCGGGGCGAGTCCGGGCGACCATCGCCGCTTCGACGTCGAATATCCGGGCGACTATCCCGACGCCAAGCTGGCCGGCAACAATTTCCACTTCGCGGTCGAGGTCGTGGCGGTGAAGGAGCGGAAGCTGCCGGAGCTGAACGACGACCTGGCCAAGGAAACCGGCGAGGCGGACACGCTCGAGGAACTCAAGCAAAAGATCCGCCAGCAGCTCGAAGCCGCGCGCGAGGAGCGCCAGAACGCGTTGGCCAAGGACAAGATCGTCGACCTGCTCCTGGGCCGGCACGCCTTCCCCGTCCCCGAGGCGATGGTGGAGGTCCAGATGGACGCCCGGTTGGAGCGCGCCGTGCGTCGGCTGATCGCTCAGGGCGTCGATCCGCGATCGGTCAACGTCGATTGGGTGGCGATGCGGCGCCAGCAGCGCGAAAGGGCCGAAGGGGACGTGCGGGCCGAAATCCTCCTCGACCGCATTGCGACGGCGGAAAAAGTGGAGATCGGCGAAGAGGAGTTCGAGGCTGAGCTGAAATCGGCTGCCGAGAGAAGCGGGGAAAGCGTCGCAGCCCTTCGCGCTCGCTTGACAAGGGAAGGAGCGGTCGATACGATGAAATCGAAGCTTCGTAACGAAAAAACGTTGGACTGGCTCTACCAGCAGGCTCAGATCCGCGTGACTCCCAGAAGTCAGGGAACTGAGGAATCAGCCAAAACCTCCCGGTCTCAGTCATGAAACATTCCAGCGACAGCGGCTCTTACGGGACCACCCTTGTCCCGATGGTGGTCGAGCAGACCAACCGGGGCGAGCGCGCCTACGATATCTATTCGCGCCTGCTGCGCGACAACATCATCTTCATCGGCACGCCGATCGACGACCACGTCGCCAACCTGGCCACCGCCCAACTCCTCTTCCTCGCCGCCGAGGATCCGGAAAAGGACATCTCGCTCTATATCAACTCCCCGGGCGGCTCGATCACGGCGGGCATGGCCATCTACGACACCATGCAGTTCGTCCGGCCCGATGTCGTCACCATATGCATCGGGCAAGCGGCCTCGATCGCGGCCGTGCTGCTCGCCGCGGGCGCCCCGAAAAAGCGCTTTTGCCTGCCGAACGCCCGCGTGCTGATCCATCAGCCGTGGATATCGAGCGTTTCCGGCCAGGCGACCGACATCGACATCACGGCCAAGGAGATCCTGCGGATGCGCGCGGTACTGGCCCAGATTCTGGCCACGCATACCGGCCAGCCGGTGGAAAAGATCGACCGGGACACCGAGCGGGATTTCATCATGAGCGCCCAACAGGCCAAGGAATACGGAATCGTCGATGAAATCATCGCCAAGCATCTCTGAGGCCGCTAATAACGGTTACCTCACAGGGCTGATGACGCGGCTTGGTTCGGGCCGGTGGCGGCCTACAATAATGCGCACTGACCAGGTTGGCCCCGACTCGAGGCAAAGGAGCCATACAGCTTGAAGAAGATCAGTGAAGATGGGCTTCGCTGTTCCTTCTGCCACAAGACGCAGGAACAGGTCGAGAAGCTTATCAGCTCTCCATCCGAGGCGGCTCGCGCCTATATCTGCAACGAGTGCGTGCGCGTGTGCCAGCAGATCCTCGACGAGGAAAAACGCGAGCAGGCCGCTCCCGTCCCCGGCCGCCGTTTGCCGCGCCCGCCCGAGATCAAGCAGTTTCTCGAGGACTACGTGATCGGCCAGGACAAAACCAAGAAGAAGCTGGCCGTCGCGGTTTACAATCATTACAAGCGCATCCAGCTCAATCGCCAGCCCAGCGAAATCGAAGTGTCCAAGTCCAACATTTTGCTGATCGGTCCCACGGGCACCGGCAAGACCCTTCTGGCGCAGACCCTTTCGCGGATGCTCGAGGTCCCGTTCGCCATCGTCGATGCGACCACGCTCACCGAGGCCGGCTACGTCGGCGAAGACGTCGAGAACATCGTGCTCAAGCTGCTGCAGAACGCCGATTGGGAAGTCTCCCGCTGCCAGCAAGGGATCATCTACATCGACGAAATCGACAAGATCGCCAAGAAAGACGAGAGCCCTTCGATCACGCGCGACGTTTCCGGAGAAGGCGTTCAGCAAGCCCTCTTGAAGATTTTGGAGGGAACGCTCGCGAACGTCCCTCCCCAGGGCGGCCGCAAGCACCCCTATCAGGAATTCATCCCCGTCGATACGACCAACGTGCTCTTCATCTGCGGCGGGGCATTCGTCGGCCTGGAGAAAATCATCGAACGCCGGATCGGACAGCGCTCGGTCGGATTCCATACGAGCGGCGAGCCGGCCACGGCGACCCGGCGCAATTTCGGCCTGCTCGAACAGGCGCAGCCGATCGATCTGATTCACTACGGCCTGATCCCGGAATTCGTGGGCCGTCTGCCGGTCATCGGGGTGCTGGATGATCTGGCCAAGCAGGCGCTGATTCGCATCCTGCGCGAGCCGAAAAACGCCCTAATCCGCCAGTATCAGAAGCTTTTCGAGTTCGAGGGGGTGCGGCTGGAATTCACCGACGACGCGCTCGAAACCGTGGCCGAACTGGCCCTGCAGCGCAAGGTCGGGGCCCGCGGCCTGCGGATGATCCTCGAGGATTTGATGCTCGATCTGATGTACCATCTACCGTCGCAACGCCGGATCCGCGAGTTCGTCATCACCAGCGAAATGGTCCGAACCCAGCAGATCAACTGGGCCCTGTTCGAAAAGGCGGGTTAGGCGAGGCGCAAAGATCCGATGTTCAGCCGCGAAAAAAGCGAAGTGAAGCGGGTGCCGATGATGCCGGTGCGGGATATGGTGATTTTCCCGCAGGTGATGACGCCGTTCATCGTCGGGCGCGAAGCCTCGGTCCGCGCCCTGGAAGAGGCCTTGGCCGGGGACAAGAGAATCTTTCTGGCCACCCAGCACGACGCCTCCGTCGACGATCCCAAGCCGACCGAAATCTTCCATGTCGGCACGCTGGCCCGTATCGTGCAGAGCGTGCGCTTGCCGGACGGGAACATCCGCGTCCTGGTCGAGGGCACCGAGCGCGCCCGGGTGCTTCAGCTGTCGAACGAGGAAGGATTCTTCCGCGCCAACCTGCGTCCGATCCAGAGCCATGTCGAAATCACTCCGCAGATCGAGCAGATTACGCGGCGCGTCACCTCGCTCTTCGAGCAATACGTCAAGCTCGCCCAGAGCCTCAACTACGACAACGTAGTCGCCTCGGTCCGCACCGAAGACCCCGACCGGCTGGCCGACAGCATCGCCTGGAACATCCAGGTGTCGGTCGAGGAAAAGCAGGAACTGCTGGAGCTGCTGGATCCGGGCGAACGGCTGAACCGGATTGCCGAACTGCTGGAAATCGAGATCGAGAAGCTGAATGTAGACCGGACCGTCAACAACCGCGTGAAGCGGCAGATGGAGCGGGCGCAGAAAGAGTACTACCTCAACGAAAAGCTCAAGGCCATCCAGAAGGAGTTGGGACGGAACGAGGCGGCCGAGCTCGATCAGCTGCGCAAGCGGATTGATTCGGCCGGCATGTCGAAAGACGCGAAGGAAAAAGCCCTGCAGGAGCTGAAGCGGCTCGAGGCCATGCCGCCGATGTCGGCCGAATCGACCGTCTCGCGGAATTATCTCGAGTGGCTGCTGGCCGTGCCCTGGAAAAAGCACTCGCGCGAAATCCGCGACATCGCCGCCGCCGAGCGCATTCTCAACGAGGATCATTACGGCCTGGAAAAGATCAAGGAGCGCATCCTCGAATACCTGGCCGTCCGGCAACTGGTGAAAAACCCGAAGGGATCGATCCTGTGCTTCCTGGGGCCGCCGGGGGTGGGCAAGACTTCGCTGGCCATGTCGATCGGCCGGGCCACCGGGCGCAAGTTCGTGCGCCTTTCGCTCGGCGGCGTGCGCGACGAAGCGGAAATTCGCGGCCATCGCCGCACCTACATCGGCGCGCTGCCGGGCCAGATTTTGCAGATGATGCGCAAGGTCGGGGTCACCAATCCCGTCTTCGTGCTGGACGAGGTGGATAAGATGTCGATGGACTTCCGCGGCGACCCTTCGGCCGCGCTGATGGAAGTTCTCGACCCGGAGCTGAACCACGCCTTCATGGATCATTACCTCGACGTCGAATACGACCTATCGAAGGTGATGTTCATCTGCACGGCCAACGTGCTCCACACGATTCCCCAGCCGCTGCAAGACCGGATGGAGGTGCTGCGGCTGCCCGGTTACACCGAGCGTGAGAAGCTGGAAATCGCGCGCCGCTTCCTGTTCCCCAAGCAGAGGGAAGCCACCGGCATCAGCGATACCAATCTGACGTTCCCCGACCCGGGCCTGACCCAACTGATCCGCTATTACACGCGGGAAGCCGGCGTGCGCAATCTGGAACGCGAAATCTCCAACGTTTGCCGCAAGGTGGCCCGCAAGGTCGTCAAGGATGGGCGCAAGACGGCGGTCGAGGTCACGGCGTCGAACGTCTCCGAATATCTGGGCGTGACCAAGTTCCGCGATCCGTGGTCACAAAGCAAAAACGAGATCGGCCTTTGCGTCGGCCTGGCCTGGACGGAGATGGGCGGCCAGGTGATGATCACCGAAGCCAGCATCATGCCCGGCAAGGGCCGCCTGACGCTCACCGGCCAACTCGGCGACGTGATGCAGGAATCGGCGCAGGCCGCCATGAGTTTCGTCCGCTCGCGAAGCCTGCAGTTCGGTTTGGCGAAGGATTTTTACCGGCATTTGGACCTCCACGTCCACGTCCCCGAAGGCGCCATCCCCAAGGACGGCCCTTCGGCGGGCATCACCATCGCCACGGCGATCGTCAGCGCTCTGACTGGTATTCCGGTCTCCTGCGCGGTGGCCATGACGGGCGAAATCACCCTCCGCGGCCAGGTGCTTCCCATCGGCGGCGTGAAGGAGAAGCTGCTCGCCGCCCATCGCAGCGGCGTGCGCACGGTCGTCTTGCCGCGCGATAACGAAAAGGATCTTGCCGACGTCCCCGGAGAGATTTTGGCGCAGTTGGCCGTCAAGTTTGTGGAGAGAATGGACGAGGTGCTGACCTTCACGCTGGAGCGGCCGGTTGTCGCGACAGCGGAACCGGTCGGGGTTACCCAGGAGTTCAACGAGAGCCTGCAATCGGATCAGGAACTGACCAACTGACGCCGACGGCGTCATCACTTTTTGCTCCCCCTGTAGGGAAAAGGAAGAAGAATGGGCATCAGCCTTGCCGAATTAAAAGATAAGAACATCACCGATCTGACCAAGATCGCAAAAGAACTGAACATCCCCGGCGCGACCGGCATGCGCAAGCAGGAACTGATCTTTCAGATCCTGCGCGGCCAGGCCGAAAAGAGCGGGCTGATCTTCTCGGAGGGTGTGCTCGAAAGCCTGCCCGACGGCTTCGGCTTCCTCCGCGCGCCCGAGTACAACTACCTGCCCGGCCCCGACGACATCTATGTCTCCCCTTCGCAGATCCGCAAGTTCGATCTGCGCACCGGCGACACGGTGAGCGGCCAGGTTCGCCCGCCCAAGGAGGGCGAGCGCTACTTCGCGCTCATCAAAGTCGATGCGATCAATTTCGAGGACCCCGAGGTCGCGCGGAACAAGATCTTCTTCGATAACCTCACGCCGCTCTATCCGCAGGAGCGCGTTAGCCTGGAGACGTCCAAGGAGAACCTCACCGGGCGCGTCCTCGACATGCTGTGCCCGATCGGCAAGGGGCAGCGCGGGCTGATCGTGGCGCCTCCCCGGACCGGCAAGACGATGATGTTGCAGACGGTTGCCAATTCGGTGACGACCAACCACCCCGAGGTTTCCCTGATCGTTCTGCTGATCGACGAACGGCCCGAGGAAGTGACCGATATGCAGCGGACGGTGAAGGGCGAGGTGATCAGTTCGACCTTCGATGAGCCGCCCCAGCGCCACATTCAGGTGGCGGAAATGGTTTTGGAAAAAGCCAAGCGCCTGGTCGAGCATCGCCGCGACGTGGTGATTCTGCTGGATTCGCTGACGCGCTTGGCGCGCGCCTACAACGCGGTGACGCCGCCCTCGGGCAAGGTCCTCTCGGGCGGCATCGACGCCAACGCGCTGCAGCGGCCGCGGCGGTTTTTCGCGGCGGCGCGGAACATCGAGGAGGGCGGCTCGCTGACGATCATCGCCACCTGCCTGGTGGATACGGGCAGCCGGATGGACGACGTGATTTTCGAGGAGTTCAAGGGCACCGGAAACATGGAGATCAATCTGGACCGGCGCCTGGTGGACAAGCGAATCTTTCCCTCGATCGATATCAACCGTTCGGGAACTCGTAAGGACGAGCTGTTGTTGCCACCCGAGGATCTGAACCGGGTCTGGATTTTGAGGAAGGTGCTCAGCCCGCTCTCGCCGGTCGAGGCGATGGAGCTACTGCTGAGCCGGCTGTCGAAAACCAAGACCAACGCCGAATTTCTAGCCTCGATGCAAAGCCCGTCGTAAGGCGTCTGCGAGACATATTCCCGCCGTTACGCGACCGGCTACGGAACCGCGAGATTCCGCCGTTGCGCTTTTTCTCGCGCGAGCAGAACGATCACCCGGGCCACCTCTTCCCGCTCCATGGCCGTGCTGTCAACAATGACTGCGTCGTCGGCGGCCAAAAGAGGGGAGGCGGCGCGCCGGCTGTCGCGCCGGTCCCGCTCGATCACTTCCGCCTTGGTTCGCTCGAAATCGGCCGGCTGCCCGCCCTCGGCCAGTTCCTGGGCCCGCCGCCGGGCTCGCACATCGGCGCTGGCGGTCAGAAAAACCTTCAGGTCCGCGTGCGGCAGCACGACGCTGCCGATGTCGCGCCCTTCCATGACCACCCCGCCGCCGCCGCCGCCGCCGCCGCCGGCCATTTCCTGCTGTTTCCGCACCAGCACCTTTCGCAGTTCGGCGATCGCCGAGACGCGCGAGGCGGCGAGTGAAACTTCCGGCCGGCGAATCTCCTCGCCGACTTCCTCGCCGTCGAGCCATACTTTGGTCCGGCCGTCTTCCAGGCGCAGATCGATGCGAAGCTCGCGGGCGAGCAGGGTCAGCCGGTCGTTATCTTCGATGGCGATAGCCGCGCGCAGCGCAGCCAGCGCCACGGCGCGATACATGGCTCCGCTGTCGATGTAGTCGTACCCCAAGAGCTCGGCCACGCGCCGGGCCGCCGTACTCTTCCCCGAGCCTGCCGGCCCGTCAATCGCGATGGCCAGTTTGGCCGTTTGCATCACGGGTTGGGTCCCCTCAAATTCTTTTGAAGGCCTTTTCGATTTCCTTCACCGTGTACCGCAGCAGCACCGGCCGGCCATGCGGGCAGCTCATCGGGTACTCGGTGCGGGAAAGCTCGGCGAGCAACCATTCCATTTTCCGCTGATCGAGCGGCATATACGCCTTGATCGCGGCGCGGCAGGCGGTTGACGCGGCGATTTTTGCTTGCAGCGTTTCGAGGGAGACGGCCTGATTTTCCCGCTCGATTCCGTCGAGAATCTCCTCGAGCAGTTTCTGGGCGTCGCCGCCGGCAACGCCGGCCGGGGTCGCCTGAATCGCCACGCTTCTCGGGCCCATCATGGCCACTTCAAATCCGTTGGCGCCCAGCTCTTCGGCGATCTGGTCGAATATGACCAGTTGGCGCGGGCTCAATTCGACGACGATCGGCGCGAGGAGTCGCTGCCCGGCCACGCGCCCGGCGCGCCGCGCGGCCAAATGCTGTTCGAAGAGCACCCGCTCGTGCGCCACGTGCTGGTCGATGATCCAGAGCCCTTCGCCGCTCACGGCGACGATGAAGCTGTTGTTCACCTGGCCGAGCGGCTTGAGCGTCGCAATCGATTCCGGGCTGGCTTCGGGTTCCGGCGGCGTCCGGGCGGCCTGGCGGAACTGTTCGGCGAAATCGGCGCCCGCACCAATCTCGATCGTCTGCGCCGGATCGAAGCCCAGCCGTTCCGCCTGCCCCCGCGCCGGACCTCCGGTCAGCTCGAACCCGCCGCCCGGACTTGCTGGAACAAGCGGGGGCGCCGGCGGATTTGCGCTTGCCGGAGTGGGCTCGGCCGCAAAAGCCGTTGGCGCGGGGCCGGGCGCGGCAGCCGGTGTTTCCGCGGCCGGCGCCGCGGCTCCTGGGGAGCGCGAAGGAAACGTGGCCACCGCCCGCGCGCGGGAAAGCGCCATCCGAATCGAGTCGCGCACGAAATCGTGCACGAAAGAGGAGTGCCGGAAGCGCACTTCGACTTTCGAGGGGTGCACGTTCACGTCCACGGCCGTGTACGGCATATCGAGGAACAGGAGCACGACGGGGAAGACTCCCGCCGGCATCAGATTCCGATAGGCTTCCCCAATCGCGTGCAGGATCAGCCGGTCGCGGATCAGCCGCCGGTTCACGAAAATGTAGATGTTGTTTCGATTGGGCCGCTCGATCTGCGGGCGCGACGCGAACCCCCGCACGGAAAGCATCTCCACCGCATCTGCCGAGCCGTCCTCAGGCTCAATCGTCGACACCCGCATCGGCGCGGAATGCTCGGGGATCTCGATCAATTCATCGAGCGATTGCCGGCCGAAGAGCTGATAGAGGCGGTCGGCGAGCTTTTCCACCGGAGCGACATTCACGATCTCCCGGGTCGGCGTCTTCAACTGGAACTGCATTTCCGGGAAGGCCAGCGCGTAATGGGTCACCAGAGAGGCGATGTGGCCCAGTTCCACCGTTTCCGACCGGAGGAACTTTCTTCGCGCCGGCAGCGAGTAGAAAAGGTCGCTCGCCGAAACTTTCGTTCCCGCCGGCGCGCCCACCGGTTTCACCAAGACCATCTTCCCCGCCGCCCACTCGATGCGCATTCCCTGTTCTTCCTGGGCGACTCGCGTTTCCATCACGAGGCGGGAGACGGCGGCGATCGTCGGCAGGGCCTCGCCGCGAAATCCGAGCGTGGCAATCGAGAGCAAGTCACTCTCGGTGCGCAGCTTGCTGGTCGCATGACGCTCGAAGGCCAGCAGCGCGTCGTCGCGCGTCATGCCGCAGCCGTCGTCGGTCACCGCAATCAGGCGCTTGCCGCCGGCGACCGCTTCCACCTGTACGGACCGCGCGCCGGCGTCGATGGCGTTTTCGACCAGTTCCTTCACAATCGACGCCGGCCGTTCGACGATTTCACCGGCGGCGATTTTATTGGCCACCGTCTCCGGCAAAATGCGTATCTTGCTCATTGCTTCGAGGAATCTGCTTCTTTGATCCGAATCCCCAATTCGTCGAGCTGTTCCGCATCCACGGTCGAGGGCGCGTCGGCCATCAGGTCCTGGGCGGCGGTGGTTTTGGGAAATGCGATCACTTCGCGAATCGATTTTTCCCCGGCCAAAAGGGTCACCAGGCGATCGAGGCCCAGCGCGATGCCGCCGTGCGGCGGCGTGCCGTAGCTCAGCGCGTCCAGGAAAAATCCGAACCGGTGCCGGGCCATCTCGTCGGAAAGCCCCAGCTGGCGAAACACACGCGCCTGAATATCCTGCCGGTGGATTCGAATGCTGCCCGAGCCCAGCTCGACGCCGTTCAAAACCAGATCGTACCCCTTCGATCGCACCTGCCACGGGGCCGATTCGAGCTTGTCGAGATCCTCGTCCACGATCCCGGTGAATGGGTGCTGCGCGCTCACCCACCGCTTTTCCGTTTCGCTCCATTCAAAGAGCGGGAATCCCGTGATCCAGGTGAATTCCCAGCGGCCGGCGGGAATCAGATTCAAGCGCGCGGCCAGTGCCAGGCGCAACTGCCCGGCGATGAGCAATGCGGGATCGACATCCTTGCGTTCCTCGCGAGCGGCGACGGCGACGATCAAATCACCGGGCTTGGCGCCGAGCGATTGCGCGAGTCCGCGCAACCCGTCCGCGCCCAAGTTTTTTTCGAGCGAAGAGCTCGCGCCTTCCGTTGTTACCTTCACCGTGTAGACGCCGGCCGCGCCAAGCGATTTCGCCTGCTCGACCAGCTCGTCGATCTGCTTGCGTGAAAAAGACGCCCCGCCCGGTGCCACCACCGCCCGCACGCTGCCCGTCAGGTGCAGGGTTTCGCGAGCCGGCTCGAAGAAGGGCGTCGCATCCTGCAATTCCATGGCGAAGCGGAGATCGGGCTTGTCGCTCCCGAAGCGCTCGATCGCGTCGCGGTACTCCATTTGGCGGAAGGGAGGTGTAATCGGCAGGTCGAGAGCCTTCCACACGCGTTCGAGCACGCGCTCGATCGCGCCAAAAATATCGTCCTGATGCGGAAAGGACATCTCGAGATCAAGCTGGGTAAATTCGGGCTGGCGGTCGGCGCGAAGATCCTCGTCGCGAAAGCAGCGGGCGATCTGGAAATAGCGGTCCAGGCCGGAAACCATCAGCAACTGCTTGAAAAGCTGCGGCGATTGCGGCAGCGCATAGAACTGCCCGTGATGAACGCGGCTGGGCACCAGATAATCACGCGCACCCTCGGGAGTCGGCCGGGCGAGCACGGGCGTTTCGACCTCGTAGAACCCCATTTCGTCGAGCGCGCGGCGTATCTCGAAGATCACGCGGTGCCGCAAGGCGAGATTGCGTTGCAGCCGCGGCCGCCGAAGATCGATATAGCGGAAGCGGAGCCGCGTTTCCTCGCTCGCCGTAACTTCGTCTTCCACTTGAAACGGCGCGGGCTGAGCCGTGTTGAGCAGCAGCAGCTCGCTCGCCATCACCTCGACTTCGCCGGTCGGAATCTGCGGATTCGGCTTTTCCCGCAGAACGACGGTGCCGCGCACCGCAACAACGAATTCGGCGCGCAGGTCTTCCGCTTTCCCGTGCGCCTGGGGCGCCCGGTCCTGGTGGAAAACCACCTGCGCCAGTCCGCTGCGGTCCCGCACATCGATGAAAATCAGTTGCCCGTGGTCGCGCCGCCGGTGCACCCAGCCCATCAGCACCACCTCGCGCCCAGCATCGGCCCCGCGCAGACTGCCGCAGTAGTTCGTTCGCTTCCAATCGCCCAACGTATCCAGCATCGCTCAGCCCCTCGGTAGCGCGGGCGCCCCTGCCCGCGCGCTTTCCCATGAAGACATGTGCAATCCTACCGGTTTCGGGGGTCGGGGCTTCAGCCCCGACAAAAAGGCATTACAAGACCATGGGCTTTAGCCCCTGAAACAGTCTTTCCTTGGTCTTGAAGCAGCTCCTAATCCCCCGGCGTCGTCCTGACGAATCCGGCTACTGCCGCTTCGGTCAGTTTCTCTTGTTTGCCGTCGGCCATGCGCTTCACGGTGAACTCGCCGCTCCGCACTTCATCTTCGCCCAGAATCACCGCAAACCGCGCTCCCACGCGCTCGGCAAGGCTCAGCGCCTTTCTCAATTTCGCCTGCTCGGCCGGAATTTCGACGCACAAACCCTCCCCGCGCAGCCGCCGCCCGAGACGCACAGCCGCCGGATAAGCCTCCTCGCCCATCCATACGATAAAGGCGTCGAGCGGGCGCTTGGCCTCGATCTGCCCGGCCGTCTGCATCACCTCGATGAACCGGTCCTCGCCGAGCGCAAAGCCTATGCCTTTTACCGGCGGCCCTCCGAGCATCTCCGATAGCCCGTCGTAGCGCCCGCCGCCGGCCAGCGCGTTTTGCGCGCCCAGGTGAGGACTGGTGATTTCGAACGTGGTGCGCGTGTAATAGTCGAGCCCGCGCACCAGGCGCGGCTCGTGTTTGTAGGGGATCTGGCGCAAATCGAGTTGCCGGCGCAAATCGGCAAAATGCTTTTGGCAGTCCTCGCACAGATGGTCGGTGATCCTCGGCAGCGCGGCGATGATTTCCTGTTCTTCGGGCACTTTCGAATCGAACACGCGCAGCGGGTTCGTTTCGACGCGCCGCTGGCTATCGGGCCCGAGCCGGTCTTTCACTTTGCGCAGTTCTTCGCGGAGTTTTTCGACGTAAGCCGGCCGGCAACTCGCGTCGCCAATCGAATTGACCAGCAGCGTCCAATCGGCGACTTTCGACCGCTCGATCAGCACCGTCAGCATCTCGATCAGCTCGGCGTCGAGTGCCGGATGGTCGCTTGCGCCCAGCACTTCCGCGCCAATTTGGTAGAACTGGCGGTAGCGGCCTTTCTGCGGCCTCTCGCGCCGGAACATCGGCCCGTTGTAATAGAGCTTCACAAGCCCGGGGTGCATCTGCATTCCATGTTCGATGTAGGCGCGCACCACCGACGCTGTCGCTTCCGGCCGCAAGGTAAGACGCTCGCGCGAGTCTGCATCCCCCTCTTCGAAGGTGGACTGGTTCAAAAAGGTGAACATCTCCTTCGAGACAATGTCCGTCTCGGTGCCGATCGAGCGGGCAAACAGCTCGGTTTCCTCGAAGATGGGCAGGCGAATTTCGCGGAAATTGTAGCTTTCGAGCACGTCGCGCGCGGTCTGCTCGAACCAGTTCCAAAGCGAGCTCCCGGGCGCGTCGCCCTCCTTGCGAAGATGGGACGGCAGGATGTCGCGCACGCCGCGCACGGCGCGGAATTTTTTCTTTTCGGTCATTTCTCTGGTTGGATCGCCAAAACTACGAGTCTAAGGGATGGCCGCAGCCGGTGGCTAGTCACTTGCCACTGCTCTCTTCCTGATACGCCTTCTTGCGAGCGAGATAATGCGCCGCGTAGCGATCGATCCCGGCCAGATCTTCATCCGTCAGCGTTCGCCGAACCTTGCCGGGATGGCCCATGACGAGGCTCGCGGGCGGAATGACCGTTCCCTCGGTGATGAGCGTACCGGCGGCAACGATCGAGCCGGTGCCGATTCTGGCTCCATTCAAAATGATCGCCCCCATGCCGATGAGGCAGCGCGATTCGACAGTGCAGCCGTGCAGGATCACGCCGTGGCCCACAGTAACGGCCTCGCCCAAAATGACCGGAAACTTGTCCGTCACTCCGTGCAGAACGGAATTGTCCTGAATATTGGTTCGTTTGCCGATGCGGATGAAATTCACGTCGCCGCGCAATACGGCGCCGGGCCAGATGCTGGCATCTTCCTCCAGCGTGACGTCGCCGATGATCGTAGCGGCGGGATCGATCCAGGCGCTTGCCGCGATCTGCGGCGTTTTACCCTGATAGCTGCGAATCACGGTCACCTCCTTGGGAATGGAAGCCGCAGGAAAAGCATACCCGGCAGGAAGCGGCGAGGCCAGCCGAGCGCAGCCGGGCCCCGACTGGAGATGCCTGGGGCATTCTGATATGCTCTCCCCAATACCCCGAGTACCCCATGAAGTCCGCGCCCCGCATTGCGGCCGTGGTTTCCCTGGTGGCGCTCGGTGTTTGCATTCTGGCTACCCAATCCCGCGCATTTCAATGGTATGGCTCGGGTCCCTCCGTGCCCGTCACGCCGGCGCAAGGCAACGTAAAGGCTGAATTCTACTGGTCCCGATTGCGCTACGACTCCGCGGCGGTGAGCTTCGGCGGATTCGGATACGGCTATGGGCGTCGCTACGGACGGGGAAACTGGTCCCGGGACTATCCCAAGGCGGACCGGCAGCTGCTGCTGGCCATTCGGCGGCTGACGCGCATCGACGCGCGGCCGACCGAGCAGGTGGTGGACCTCGACAACAACGCCGTCTTCAACTACCCCTTTCTTTACGCCGTGGCCGTGTCCAATTGGACCTTCACCGGCCCTCAAGCCGCTCGCTTGCGCCAATACCTGCTGCGCGGCGGATTTCTGATGGTCGATGACTTCCACGGCACCGAGGATTGGCAGAGATTTGTGCGCGGGATGCGCATGGTGCTGCCAAACCGCCCGATCGTGGACCTCGACAACGACGCCCCGATTTTTCACACGCTCTACGGCCTCAACTATCGATTTCAGGTTCCCGGCGAACAATACGTCTACACGGGCCGAACCTACGAAAAGGACGGCTACGTGCCGAAATGGCGAGCCATCCGCGCCGATGACGGAAGCGTCATGGTGGCGATCTGTCACAACATGCACCTGGGCGACGCCTGGGAGTGGGCCGACAGCCCGGAGTACCCGGAGCGATTCTCGTCGCTGGCATTTCGCGTGGGGATCGATTACGCGCTTTACGCAATGACGCACTGACGCGGGCGGCGGCAATCGTGGTCCCGGCGGCGCGAGGTGGCTGCGGTCATGTTTGAATGGCTCTTCAAGTACCCGTCGGCGGTTTTTTCGAAGGGCGAATTCCTCCTGCTGGGAACATGGCCGAAGTGGATATTGGTTCTGCTGGTGCTGGTGACGGTAGCCGGATTGGGATGGCTGGTTCGTTCGCGCCTCCCGCAAGCGGCGCCGGGGCTGAGCCGCCGGCGCGCGGGCGCCATCTGGATGCTGCAATCCTCGCTGGCGACGCTTCTGCTGATCCTGTTGTGGCAGCCGGCGATCAGCGTGGCCGAGCTGAAACCGCGGCAAAACATCATCGCGGTGCTCGTGGACGATTCGCGGAGCATGGCGATCTCGGAAAACGGCTCGACGCGCGAGGCGCGGGCGGCGAAGGCGCTCGAGGGCGGCGTACTCGGCGATCTGCAAAAAAAGTTTCAAACGCGTCTCTACCGTTTCGACACTCGCGTTACGCGCATCCCGAATCTCCAAAAACTTCGGCCCGACGCTCCGGCCACCCACATCGGCGCGAGCCTCAGGCAATTGATGGAGGAGACATCCGATCTTCCGATCGGCGCGATCGTGCTGCTGAGCGACGGCGCCGACAACGCCGGCGGCATCGATCGGGACACCATCGCCCAGTTGCGCGGCCGGCATATTGCGGTGCAAACGGTCGGTTTCGGCGCCCGGCAGATGGAGAGCGACGCCGAGATCGATGACGTCTCGGTAGCGCCTCGCGCCCTGGCCGGCTCTCGCATGGCGGCGTCGGTGACATTCCACCAGCGCGGCCTCGCCGGCCAGAAAACGGCGCTTTCCGTTAGGGACGGCGGCAAGCTGCTCGCTTCGCACGAGATTACTCTCTCCGGAGACGGCCGGGCGCAGACCGAAACCCTCTTTTTCAACGCCGGCGATGCCGGCGTAAAACAGCTCCAATTTTCGATTGCGCCCCTTCCCGGCGAAGTGAATACCGCCAATAACGCCGTTACGCGCCTGGTGAACGTCTCCTCGGACAAGCTCCGGATCCTCTACGTCGAGGGCGAGCCGCGCTGGGAGTACAAATTCATCCGGGAAGCCGAGCAAAGCGACCCGCTCGTCCAACTGGCGTCGATGCTTCGTACGACGCCCAACACGATCTACCGCCAGGGGATCGGCAATCCGCAGGAGTTGGCGCAAGGGTTCCCGGCAAACGCCCAGGAACTGTTCGGTTTCCAAGCGCTCGTTATCGGGTCGCTGGAAGCCGCCTATTTCACGCCGGCCCAGCAGGACCTGATTCGCCAGTTCGTGAATCGCCGCGGGGGTGGCTTGCTGTGGCTTGGCGGGCGTTTTGCGCTAGCCGACGGCGGCTGGGCCGGTTCGAGCCTTGCGGACCTGCTCCCGGTCGTGCTGCCGAACCGAAGGGGTACTTTCCACCGGGCGCCGGCAACGGTGGAGCTGACGGCTGCGGGAACTAGTAGCCTGATCTGCCGCCTGGTGGACGATCCGCAGCAGAACGCCCATCTCTGGATGAAGCTTCCCTACCTCATGGATTATCAGGAAGCCGGCACGCCTAAGCCCGGAGCCGTGGTGCTGGCCGACTCGAAGGCCGGCGGCCGCACGATGCCCCTTCTCGTCACGGAAAATTATGGATCGGGGCGGACAGCCGTGCTGGCTACTTCCGGCACGTGGCGATGGCAAATGCTCTTTCCGGCCGGCAACCCGACGCATACGAGCTTCTGGCAACAACTGCTGCGCTGGCTCGCCGCCGGCACTCCGGGACAAGTGGTGGCGTCGGTTCCGAGGCGCACCCTCTTCGACGAGGGACACACCACGCTCACCGCCGAGGTTCGTGACAAGGATTACCTGCCGGCGCCCGATGCCAGCGTTCAGGCTCACATCATCGGGCCGGATGGCCTCTCCGCCATGGTCGATATGAGGCCGGTCCCCAACGCGCCCGGCACGTTTCAAGCCGATTGGACGGCCGATCAACCCGGCTCCTACCTGGCGCAAGTGACCGCCGAGCGCGGCGGCCAGCAAATGGGCCAAGACGTAGTGACATTCCAGCGCCTGGACGGGGTGGCCGAAAATTTCCATACCGGGCAGAATCGCGATCTGCTCGAAAAGTTTTCCCGGGAGACGGGCGGAAGCTACTGGCGGCCCGAGGATCTTTCGAAGCTGGCCGCCACGATTCCGTACTCCGAAGCGGGAATCACCGTCCGCCAGACCGATCCTCTGTGGAATATGCCGGCTGTTTTCCTGGTGATTCTGCTGCTGCTCTGTTCCGAGTGGGTTCTGCGCCGGAAGTGGGGTGTCGTATGAAAACCCGCCTCGCGGCCTTGGTCGCGGGAGCAATTCTCGCGGTGGCGATTCCCGCGCGCGCGGGAATCTATTACGTGACCGTCGCGGGAATCGGCGGCGAACCCGTCTACGATCAGGAATTCACGCAGCTGGCCCGCGATCTCGACAAACTGTTCAAAAGCTCCGGCGTCGACGTGCACGTCTTCACGCTGACCGGCGCGACGCGCGCGGAAATGACCGAGGTGCTGGCGAAGGTGGCCGCCCAGGCCAAGCCGGGCGACGATTTCGTCCTGATCCTCATCGGCCACGGCACCGACGACGGCTACCAGTACAAATTCAACCTCGCGGGCCCGGATATTTCCGCCGGCGAGTTGGCCGGACTTTGCGACAAGATCCCTTCCCGGCGGCAGTTGATCGTCGATACGAGCGAAGCGAGCGGCGGCTCGGTGGCCGCGCTCGAGGGACGCGGCCGCGCCGTGATCGCCGCCACCAAAGACGGCAGGGAGAAAAACGCGACCGTCTTCGCCCGCTATTTCGTCCAGGCGCTGCACGACCCCGGGGCCGACCTGAATAAGGACGGCTCGATCAGCGCGCTCGAAGCCTTCGAGTACGCCCGCCGTCATACCGCCGATTTCTACACGGCGCAAAAACGGCTGGCCACCGAGCACGCCGTATTCGAAGACACCGGCGATCACCAGGCCGTGCGGGCGCCTTCGGCGGGCACGCGCGAGGGCCTGTTCCTGTCGACTTTCACGCTCATTCGCCTGGGCGGGGCCCGGGAAATTTACAACGACCCGGCCAAGCGCGCGCTGCTGGCCAAGAAAGAAGAATTGGAACGGGAGATCGACACGCTCAAGTACCACAAGGCGGCAATGTCGCAAGAGGATTACACGCGGCGAATCAGCAAGGCGCTGATCGAGCTGGCCCGAGTTCAGGAGGAACTGGACAAGTGAGGCTCAGGCTTGGGTTCGCGGCGGTTTGCGCGGCGGCGCTTCTGAGCGCCGGCGCGGCGCGGGCGGCCACGCCCGAAGAGTGCCGCTCGCTCGACCTGCACGGGCATCCGCGCCAGGCGCAAGCCTGCTTCGAGTCGCTCACAAACAGTTCGAGCCCCTACCTGCGCGCCGAAGGGTTCTGGGGCCTCGACCGGTACGAAGAGGCCAACGATGCGTTCCGTCTTGCCGTCGCTCAAAACAACGGCAATGCCCTCTATCGCGTGCGCTGGGGTCTCTTGCTGCGCGAGCGATTCAACGCCGCCGCCGCGGAGCGGCTTTTCGAGGAAGCTTTGAAGCGCGACCCCCGGAGCGCGCAGGCGTATTTGGGCCTGGCGCGCGTAAGCGCCGACGGATTCGACGGCAAGGCCCTCGAATGGACGGCCAAGGCGCTCGAACTCGATCCGAAACTCGTCCAAGCGCATGAATTCGCCGCGAACCTCGCGCTCGAGGATTCCAATACGCGCGAAGCCGTCGCGCAAGCCGGCCGCGCCCTCCAGCTCGACCCCGACGCGCTCGATGCGATGGCCGTTCACGCGGCCGTCGAGCTGCTGGACGGCCGCTCGCCGGACAGCTGGCTCGCCAAGATTCGCCGGATCGATCCGTATTACGGCGAGGCTTACGCGATCGTCGCGCATCAGCTCGTCTTCCACTACCAGTATGAAGATGCCATCGCCTATTACCGCCAGGCGCTCGGGCTCGATCCGCGGCTTTGGCCAGCCCGGTCTAGGCTGGGCATCAATCTGCTGCGCCTGGGCGAAGACGATGAGGCGCGCCGGCAACTGGTGATGTGCTACGACAACGGTTACCGCGACGCGGCCACGGTCAACGGCCTGCGCCTGCTCGATAGCTACAAGAATTTCGCGACCTACCGGGACGGAAGCATCGTTCTGATGCTGAATCAAAAGGAAGCGGCCTTGCTGCGCCCCTACGTCGAAGACGTCTTGCGGCGCGCCATGGCAACCTATCAAAAAAAATACCAGTTCAAGCTGCCCGCTCCCGTAGAGGTTCAGCTCTATCCCGATCACGAAGATTTCGCCGTGCGCACGACGGGCATGCCCGGCCTGGGCGCCGAAGGCGTCACGTTCGGCGAAGTCGTGGCCATGGACAGCCCCTCGGCGCGCCCGCCGGGCTCCTTCAATTGGGCGAGCACGCTCTGGCACGAGATGAGCCACGTCTACATTCTTACCCTCACGAACCACCTCGTTCCGCGCTGGTTCACCGAGGGACTGGCGGTCCACGAACAATCGCAGGCGTCCGGGGAATGGGCCGATGCGCTCACGCCCGATATCGTCGTCGCGCTGCGCGACAAGAAGCTTCTTCCCGTAACGCGGCTCGACCAGGGATTCGTTCATCCCGAATATCCCGCGCAAGTCTTCGTTTCCTACTACCAGGCGGGGCGCATCTGCGATTACATCCAGAGCCGCTGGGGCGCCGCGAAGCTGCTCGACATGGCGCACTCCTTTGCCCAGCGAAAGACGACCGCCCAAGCCATCGAGCAAAACCTGGGAATCGCGCCCGCGGAGTTCGATAAAGAGTTTCAGGCCTGGTTGTACAAGGACGTGGGAGGGGTAATCGCGAATTTCGACCTGTGGCGCGCCGCTCTCAAGACTCTTGCCGGACAGGCCCAAAATCACCACTACGACGCCGTGCTCGCCCAGGGCGACCGGGTGGTCCGGATGTATCCGCAATACGTGTTTGGCGCGAATGCCTACGAGTTCATCGCCGAGGCGGACATCGCCAAACAGGACAAGAAAGCGGCGGCGAGCATCCTCAAGGAATACGAAAAGCATGGCGGAAGCGATCCCGCGACGCTCAAGCAGCTGGCATCGCTCGAGGAAGGATTGGGAGAACCCGAAGAAGCGGCCGCCACGCTCGGCCGCCTCATCGATATCTACCCGATCGACGAGGGTCTCCACCGCCGCCTGGGAGCCCTGCTGCTCGCCCAGGGCAACTATCCGGGCGCGATCCGGGAGTTTTCCGCCGTCTTGGATATGCACCCGCTCGACCGGGCTTCGGCGGAATTCGATCTCGCCCAAGCCTACTTCGACGCCGGCCAGCGCGACAAAGCCAAGAATTACGTTCTGCTGTCACTCGAAGCCGCGCCCGATTACCGTCCCGCGCAAAAGCTTCTTTTGAAGCTCGTGGGTCCCGAATAGGAGATGAACCGATGGCCACTGCCGCAGAAACCAGTCTGAATTCCGCAGAACTGCAGAGGCGCGTCGAGCGCTTCCTCGCCGTGCGCGAAGGCATCCTCGCGCAGGTCCGGCAGGTGATCGTCGGCCAAAACGAGGTGCTCGATCAAATACTCACGGGCCTGTTCGTCGGCGGGCACTGCCTGATCACCGGCCTGCCCGGCACGGCCAAGACGCTGATGGTGCGCACGATCGCGCAAACGCTCGGCCTGGTGTTCAAGCGCATCCAATTCACACCGGATCTGATGCCATCCGACATCACCGGCACCGACATCATCGAGGAAGATCCCACCACTGGCCATCGCCGCTGGACGTTCGTCCAGGGGCCCATTTTCGCCAATATCCTGCTCGCCGACGAGATCAACCGCACCCCGCCCAAGACGCAATCGGCGCTGCTCGAAGCCATGCAGGAGCTTTCCTGCACGGTGCGCGGCAATCACTACGCGCTGCCGTCGCCGTTTTTCGTTTTGGCCACGCAGAATCCGATCGAGCTCGAGGGCACCTATCCCTTGCCCGAGGCTCAGCTCGATCGTTTCCTCTTCAATATCGTTCTCGATTACTTGAGCGCCGAGGACGAGGTGAAGGTGGTCGATCTGACGACGACCACGAAAGTCGCCCGCGTCGAAGCGGTCACTTCGGCGCCGGAGATTCTCGATTTCCAGCAGCTGGTGAGGATGGTGCCGATCGCGGAATCGCTGGCGGCCTACGTCGTCCGCCTGGTTCGCGCCACGCGCCCAAACAGCGATCTGGCACCCGATTTCGTCAAGAAGTACGTCAATTACGGCGCCAGCGTGCGCGCCGCGCAGTATATCGTGCTGGCGGCCAAGGCCCGCGCCCTTTCCCGCCATCGCTACCATGTGGCCTATGAAGACATCACGGCGCTGGCCGCGCCGGTGCTGCGCCACCGCATCCTGCTGAGTTTCTACGCCGAATCGGACCGCATCGATTCCGACGAAATCCTGCGGCGCCTGCTCGAACGAATGCCGCCGCCCGAGGGAGCCTGAACGTGCAGCGTTTCCTCGATCCCGCGGTACTGGCCCGCATCTCGAACCTGGACCTGGTGGCCAAGACGGTCGTCGACGGGTTCGTCGCCGGTCTTCACCGCTCGCCGGATTTCGGCTTCAGCCAGGAGTTCGCCGAATACCGCGCCTACTCGCTGGGCGACGATCTGCGCCACGTCGATTGGAACGTCTTCGCGCGCACCGAACGCTGCTATCTGAAGCGCTACCGGGGCGAGACGAACAGCCTGCTGACCGTGCTGCTCGACGCGAGCAGCTCGATGAGCTATTGCTCGGGCGCCGTCAGCAAAATCGACTACGCGCGCTTCATCGCCGCTTCGCTTTTCTACCTGGCCATCCGGAATCAGCGCGACGCCGCCGGGCTGATCGTTTTTGACGACGAGGTGCGAAACTACATTCGCCCCTCCACTCGCTACGGCCAGCTTCATCGCCTCCTGGCCGGGCTCGAACAAGCCCGACCCCAAGCGCGCACCGACTACGCGAAGCCGCTCGATCATTTCCAGCAATTCCTCCGCCGGCGGGGCCTGGTGTTGATTCTTTCCGATTTCTTCGAGTCCCCGGAAAAAATCGTCCGCACGATCGAGCCCTTGCGTTTCCACGGGAACGAAGTCGTGCTCTTTCATGTTTTGGATCCGGGCGAAATTCAGCCGGAGATCGGCGAGCCGGTGCTGCTGGTCGATTCGGAAACGCGCGAGCGCATGGAGGTCAGTCCCGAATACGCGCGCACCGAGTACCGCCCGAAAATGGAGGCGCACGTCGAAGAGTTGCAAAGCCGCGCCCGCGGCGCGGGAATGGACTATTTCGCCCTGCGGACCGACCGTCCCCTCGACGACGCCCTCGCCGAATATCTCACCATCCGGCAGGAGAGGAATTAGGCATGGGATTTCTGGCTCCCTGGTTTTTCGCCGGCACCGCGGCCCTGGCCGTCCCTCTCTACCTGCACCTGCTTCGGAGGCACACATCCACGCCGCGGCCTTTTAGCTCGCTGATGTTCTTCGAGCCGCGCGCGCAAAGCTCGATCCGCCATCGCCGGCTTCGGTATCTGCTCCTGCTGGCGCTGCGTCTGGCACTGCTCGCGCTTCTGGTCCTGGCGTTTGCCGATCCGTTCGTCAACCGGCCGGCCGCAGAGGCGGGAACGAACCGGCTCATGCTCCTGGTGATCGACAACTCCTTCAGCATGCGCGCCGGCGCGCGCCTGGCCGGCGCCAAGCGCGAGGCGATAGATGTGCTCGCTTCCCGGCCGCCTGCCGAGCGCGCCCAGGTGATGACCTTCGGTGCCGGCTTGCGCGCGCTGACCCGGCCGACCAGGGACCCGCGCGCGCTCGCTTCGGCAGTCGAGAGCATCCAGCCCAGCGACGGGCGCGGCAATTTTGGCCAGCTCGCGCGCGCGGCGGGCGCGCTCGGCGAAAACGCTCCGGGACCGATCGTGCTGCACTTCTTTAGCGACATGCAGAAGTCCGCTATGCCCGCCAGCTTCGCGGATTTGGCTCTTCCCACCGGCGTTTCGCTCGTTCTGCATCCGGTCGTCAAGAGCGACGCACCGAACTGGCTGGTGGAGAACGTGAACGCTCCGGGCGAGGTTTGGGATCCCAAGAAGGCCGTCGTCGAGGCCGTCATCGCCGGCTATCACACTCCCGCCGCGGCCCGCACCGTCTCGCTCATCGTCAACGGGAAGACCACCCAAACGCGCGTCGTCGAGGTACCGGCCGGCGGGCGCGCCACGGCGGAGTTTGATTCGCTCCGCGTGCCGTATGGATTCAGCCGCTGCGAGTTGCGCATCGATTCGGCCGACTCCCTGCCGGCAGACGACGCGTTCTACTTCGCCGTCGACCGCTCCGATCCAAAGCCCGTTTTGTTCCTCCACCGGTCCGCGGACACGCGCTCGCCCCTCTATTTCGGCGCGGCTTTGGCGGCGTCGGCCCAGTCGGCATTCACGATGGAGAGCGTTACCGCCGATCAAGCCTTGAGCGTTCGGGCCTTGAGCGTTCAACCGGCGAAGTATGCCTTCGTCGTTCTCTCGGATGTCTCGGCGCTGCCGTCATCCTTCGAAAACGCTCTCCTGCAATACGTCCGGAACGGGGGCGGCGTGCTGATTGCCGCCGGCACTTCTACGGGCGCGCGCTCGCGCATCCCGATATTCGGCGCGAAAATCCTGGGGGCGCGCAACTATGCGGAGAGCGGAGACCGGTTCCTGACCGTTGGCGAAGCCGACCGGTCGTACGCGCCCGTCGGCCAGGCAAACGGCTGGGCGGGCGTGAAGTTTTATTATGCCGTGAACGTGGACGCGGCCGGCGCCCGGGTCGCCGCCCGGCTCGCCGATCAAACCCCTCTGCTATTGGACAAGAGGGTCGGCGAAGGCCGCGTCCTGCTATTCACTTCCGGGTTCGGCAATCTCACCAACGATTTCCCGCTTCAGCCCGATTTCGTGCCCTTCGTCCAGCAGGCCGCTTACTCCCTAGCCGGCGTCGAAAACCGCGGCGGCTCGCGCATGGTCGGGTCTTTCCTGCAATTGCGCAGCAGCAAGGAACAAGCCGTCAGCGTCGAACTGATCGATCCGGCCGGCCGCCGGCCTCTTTCCTTGCAGGAGGCCACGACGGCGCTCTCTTACCGGTTGCCGGATGCCGGCTTCTACGAATTGCGGCTCGCCGATGGCCGCCAGGACGTGATCGGGGTGAATGCCGACCGCCGTGAATCCGATCTTGCAGTCATTCCGGCGGAAACCTTGTCCCTGTGGGCCTCGAGGCCCGCCGGTCCCGGCCCAGGAACAGCCGCATCTCCCGCGCCGATGCAGGTGGCGCAAAAATACAATCCCTATCCGCTTTGGTGGTACGTTATGCTGTTGGTACTGCTTGTGGCTCTGGCGGAATCCTGGGTGGCGAATTTGCACCTGGGCGTCCGGAGGGAGGGCTCATGAGCGCAAGGGAAGAGCTCAACTCCTACATCGGGCGGATCGAACGCCGCTTGCGCCTGGCGGCCGCGTCCCGCGGAGTCCTGATCCTCGCCTCGGCCGCTCTGGCCGCTACCCTGCTTCTTGTCCTGGTCGCGAACGGCTTTGCCTTCTCCGCCTGGAGCGTCATCGGAGCGCGTTTTATTTTGCTGGGCGCGCTCCTTTTTGCGGCCGGGGTCGGTCTGGCGCTTCCGCTCCGGCGGCTCGGCAGGCGCCAGGCGGCCGCCAAAGCCGAGGCCGCGTTTCCGCCGTTTCAGCAGCGTCTGGTCACTTACGTCGAGCGCGACGCGGCCGCTAGCGAACCCTTCCTCGACCTGCTGGCCGCCGACACCGTGAAACTGGCCCGCTCGTTCAATCCGGAAAGTTTGGTTTCGGGTCGCGCGCTGCTCGTATCGCTGGGCGCGGCCCTGGCGGCCGCCGGCGTGTTGATCTGGCTCATCGCCGCCGGGCCCGGCTACGTCGGCTATGGCGCCTCGCTGCTTTGGATGGGCTCGCGCGCGGGCGCCGCTCCTCTATATGAAATTCGCGTCAGCCCCGGCAACGCTTCGGTCCGCCGCAACTCCGACGAACTCGTCACCGCGCAGCCGATCGGCTTCGAGACCTCCCGGGTCCGGCTGCTGGCCCGCTACGACAGCGCGACGAAATGGAACGAGCTTTCCATGAAGCCGCAGCCCGGCGGTTCGGGTTTCCAGTTTGTTTTCGCGGGACTTCCGGAAGGCGTCGAATACTACGCGGAGGCGGGCGCTGTCCGCTCGCGCCATTTCCACATTGGCGTCGTGGACCTGCCCGCCGTGAAGCAAATCCAGGTTACCTACCGGTATCCCTCCTGGACCGGCATGAAAGACGCCGTCGTCAAACGCGGCGGCGACCTCCGCGCAATCCAGGGCACAACCGCCGATCTCGCGATTCAAATGGACCGGCCGCTCGGCGGCGGCGTTCTTCTGCTCGAAGACGGACGGCGAATTTCCCTTTCCGGCGGCCGGAACGATCTCTACCGCGCCTCCATCGCCATGACGAAAGACGGCGCCTACCACGTTGCCGCCATCGTCCAAGGCCGGCCGGTGCGCCTCTCCGAGGATTATTTCATCGAGGCGAACAAGCCGAATCCACCCGAGGTTCAAGTCGTCCGTCCCGCCGGCGATTACCGCGCCAGCCCGATCGAGGAGGTGACCGTCGCCGTCAAGGCCGCGGGCGATTTCGGTCTGAAGGGCTTCGGCCTCCACTATTCCGTCAATGGCGGCCCCGAGCATACGGTCGATCTCTTGAAGCGGCCCGGCGCCAAGCAAGCGAGCGGCCGGGCGGTGCTTTCTCTCGAAAAGTTCAAGCTCGTCCCCGGCGACGTCGTCAGCTACTACGCTTCGGCCAAGGATGCTCGCATCGAGTCGCACACCGGCATAAATTTCATTCAAGCGGTTCCCTACGAAATCGACTATTCGCAATCGCAGCAATCGGGCGGCGGTGGCGGCGGGGGCATGAACGGCCAGAACGAAATCTCCCGGCGCGAAAAGGAGATCATCGCCTCGACCTGGGAGCGGCAGAACGCGGAAAAGCCCTTGCCGCGGCAAGCCGCCGAAGCCGGGAAATTCCTCTCCGAGGTCCAGTCGAAGCTGCGCAAGCAGGCCATCGCGCTCGCCGGCCGCATGCAACTGCGCGATTTAAACCAGCAGAACCAGGAATTCAGCAGCTTCCAGAAGGACATGGCCGCCGCCGCCCAGGTGATGGGGCCAGCGGCCGATCAATTGCACCAGCAACATTGGAAAGATGCCCTGCCCAGCGAGCAGAAGGCTTTGCGGTATTTATTGCAGGCCGAGGCCACTTTCCGCCGGATTCAAGTCGCCTTTGGCGGCGGCGCGGGAGCGGGAAACGCGGGACGCGATCTGGCGGGCCTTTTCGATCTGGAGCTCGACACGCAGAAAAACCAGTACGAAACCGCGCAGACCGCTTCCTCCGACCAGCGCGCCCGGAACATCGACGATGCGCTCCGCAAGCTCGATGAACTCGCGCGCCGCCAGCAAGACCTCGCCGGCCGGCAGCGCGCCGGCAACGGGCAAAGCTTCGAGCAACGCTGGCAGGAGGAGATGCTCCACCGGGACGCCCAGCGCTTGCAGCAACAACTCGAGGATATGGCCCGGAGCGGGCAGCAGGGCGCTGCCTCCTCCGGCCAGACGGCCCAGGGCCGGCCGGCGAACGGGGCGTCGGCGCCAGGGGGCGGCAATCGGGACATCCAGCGCGCCCTCGACGCGCTTGGCCAGGCGAGCGACGCCCTTGGCCGCGCCGCCTCGCGGCAACACAGTGCCGCCGACGCCCGCCGCGCCGCTGACCGCCTCCGCCAAGCCACCGCCGCGCTCAGCGCCGTGCAAGACAAACAGGCCTCCGGCCGCATCGATTCGCTGGCCCGCCAGGCCGATCGCCTCGCGAGCCAGCAGCAGGCTCAGGCCAACCTGATTCGCCGGCTGGTTCAACATAGCCAGTCTGCCGATTCCCAGCAGCCTCGTTCCCAACTGAATGCCCAATCGCTCGCGCGGGATCGCCAGCGCCTCGCCGACGGCCTCGCGCGCATCGAACAGCAAGTGCGCGATGCCGCCAGCAACCTGGCGCCCACGCAGCCTCCGGCGGCCTCGAAACTGCGCGACGCCCTGGGCGACCTGGACCGGGCGGATTTGCAGATGCGTTTGCAACGCAGCGCCGATTGGCTCCGGCAGGGATTTGCGCCCGAACCCGCTTCCGAGTTGCAGATCCACTCCGATTTGCGGCGGCTTTCAAGCAATCTCCGCCAGGCGCAGAGCGCGCTCGGCCCCGCGCAACCGGAAAACTCCCAGGCGGCAATCGCGCTGGGTCGCGCCGAGCAGTTGCGCAGCCAGATGCAGGCGCTCGCGCGCGCACTGGGCGCCCGCAGTCAAGGCGGCCAGCCGGGCGGGCGGCAAAGCGGACCCGTCGGAGAAGGCCTGGATACTCCGGCTGTCGGCGGCTACACCGGGGGCCGGCAGCGAAGCGGCGCATACCCCAACGGGAACATCGACACCGGCAACAACTCGAATCTTCCGCAGCCGGTCGCTCCCGATCATTCCCGGCTTCCGGCCGATCCCGAAGCCATGTTTCAACAGAGCGTCAGCACGTTGAACCAGCTTCGCCGCGCGGTCCGGCAGGACCCGGAAATCGCGCGCGAAGTGCGGCAGTTGATTCGCCGGATGCAGTCCCTCGACCCTCGCCGGTTTCCCGGCAATCCCGCAGTGTTCAAACGGATGCAAAGTCAGGCGCTCGCGGCAGTGGAGAATATTGAACTTGAGTTGCGCGGCAAGCTCGACAGCCAGAAATCCGGCCAGGTCCGCGCCAGCGAGACCCCGCCGATTCCGCCCGGCTACCGGGACGCCGTGGCCGAATACTTCCGCCGCCTAAGCAAGAACCACTGAGTTCCGGCCGTCCCTGGGCCGCTTTTCCGCGCAACGGCATCGCCCGGCCGTACAAGTCTCGTGCATCTCCCCCAGAAGGGCGTTCGCCGCTCGAATTCGCAAGTGGAACGATTCTCCAACTGGCGAAGCGTATCCGTATAATGCTGGCGTGCGACTCTTGCGCCAGGTAGCCATCATTCTGGGAATGGTGGCCGGGCTGCTCGTCGTTGGAACGGTCGGGTTCCGGCTCATCCAGCATTGGCCCTGGTTCCAGTGCCTCTACGCCACCCTGATGACCGTTTCGACGATTGGAGCCGAGCCCGAGAATCAACTTTCCCGCTCGGGCCAGTACTTCAACGTGATCCTCATTTTTCTGGGGCTCGGCGTGATCGGCTACGCGATCGGGATGCTCACCCATGGGGTGATACAATCCGAACTCGGCGTTTTCTTCGGTCGCCGCCGCATGAAACGCGAAATCTCGAGCCTCCACGACCATTTCATCGTTTGCGGCGCCGGGCGCGTCGGGCGCCGGATCGCCACCGAAGTGAGCGCGCGCCGGCTGCCGGTCGTGATCGTCGACAGTGACCCGAACAGGGCGCGCTGGGCGGAAGAGAAAAACCTGCCGGTGGTTCTGGGCGACGCGACGAACGAGGCGGTGCTGCGCGAGGCGAGAATCGAGCAGGCGCGGGCCCTGGCCAGCGCCGTCACGACCGACGCGCAAAACGTTTACATCGTGTTGACGGCCCGGAGCCTGGCTCCCAACCTCTTTATCGTCGCGCGCGCCAGTGAAGAACATGCCGAATCGAAACTGCTGAAAGCGGGCGCCAATCTGGTCGTTTCGCCCTACATCTACGCCGGCCAGCGCATGGCGCGGCTGATGACCCGGCCCCACGTGCAGCGGTTCATCGATCTCGCCCTTTCCTCGCTGGGCAACGAACTCGACCTGCAGATTGAGGAAGTTTCGATTGGCCAGCATTCCCGGCTCGCCGGTCTGCGGCTGCGCGATGCCGATTTGCGCAACCGTCTGGGCGTCCTCGTGCTCGCCATCCGCCGGAAAACCGGCAAGATCGAATTCAATCCCCCCGCGGAAGACCAGATTGAACCGGGAGATTTTCTGATCGCCATGGGGGAAAGCCAGCCCCTAAAGGACCTCGAGGCGCTCGCCGGCGGCAACCACGAATAGCGGCGGCGCGACTGGCTCCCGCGGCGCGCAACCCAAAGCGCCATTTTGCCTTTTGTCCCCGGACGGGCCTGCCCGGTCAGTTGGTGGTAGGCGGGGAAGCGTGAATCACGGCTTCCACACGCCGGCCGAAAAACGGCGCAGCGTTTGGAAGCCCATCCGGTCGTAGAGGGACACCGCGCGCCGGTTCACCGAAGTCACCGTCAGCGACAGCCCGTTGTATCCCTGCCGCCCGAGAGCTGCGGCCGAGGCTTCCAGCAGTTGCCGCCCCAGTCCGTGTCCTTGATAGCCGGGAAGCACGCAGATTTGCGTCGTGTGGCCCACGCCCGGCGCGACCGCCGAAGTCAGCACCACCCCGATCGGTGTGTCGCTGCCGGGGCTGGCGAGCAGGAACGACGCCTTGGGCAGGAACTCGCCGCAGCCTCGCAGGAAAACGATGTTCCGCAGAAACCGGCTGGCTCCCGCATCGCTTCGATACTGGTCGTTGATTTCGCCGTCGATATGATTTTCGTAGGCCAGACGGATCAGCCGGGAGATCGACGCCACCCAGCGGTCGTTCCAGGGTTCCAGGATCAGTCCATGAGCGCCCGCGGGCTCGGCTGCGCGGGACTGTTCCCGGCCGAGCGGAAGGAGCATGAACTGCCGGTGGTAGAGGAGGAATTTTTCCTCGGCGAGCACTTCGTCCAGGTCGGTTCCGGTCGGCATCAGTTGTGCTTCGACGCGGGCGAGGTGCGGCAGAAAGCGCATGGTTGTAAGCATCTCCCGGAAAAGCAGCCGGGCCACCTCGGTTTGCGGGAACCGGGTGGAGACATAGAGCCCCCCGATGAGCCCCTTGTGCTCTTCGATCACATAGAAACCGTAGCCGGCGGGTTCCCCGTTTCGCCATGCGGCATAGCCGGGCAGCGAACGCGCGTCGATGAAGTTGCGGATCAGATCGAGGGAGGCGGCGTAATCCCAGCGAAGCTGCTCGATCCAGCAGCGTGCCTCCTCATCGAACAGAGGCTGGAGTTTACGCGAGTCGACGCGCCGGAGGTCGGTCAGTTCCACTCGTGTGCTCAGCAGGGGCAAGGTCGCCTTCCGGCATTATACCGTTGCAAGCCCGGCGGCGATACCTGGCCGGGCCGGGAAGATCGGCAAAAAAAAACAGGGAGAGAGAATGAAACGGCTTACTACCCGCTCAACTGCCGCAGAACGTGCAGGTACTCGACGACGTCTTCGCGCGACAGCAAGCCGACCACCGTGCCGTTATCCACCACCGGAATCTGATTGACGCCGCTGCGCCCCATTTTCTCGAGCGCGGTCCACAACTCGGCTCCCGCGGGGATGCTGATCACTCGCTCGAGCGGAATCATCGCTCGTTCGGCGGTTGTCGTCGGCCACGCCGGACGAGGCACCTCTCGGATGCCCGAAAGCGTCAGCAGCCCGTCCGGGTGGCCGTTCCGGCCGACCAGAAACGACCGCCGTCCGCCCGTCAGTACGTGTTTTTCCACCAGCTCGGCGAGCGTCATTTCGCCCGGCACGGGGTCGAAGCTCCGATTCATCACCTCCGACACTTTGTGCCCCACCAGCAGCCCCTTCACCATGGTCTGCTGGATCTGGGAGCCGGCGGCGCTTTCGAGGAACCAGCCGATGAAGGCGATCCACACGCCGTTGAAGACGTTCCCGCTCAGCAGCATCCACAGGCCCAGAAAAATCATCGCGAAGCCGAAGAAACGGCCGGTGCTCGCGGCGATCATCGTCGCCCGCTGGAAACTTCGCGTCGTTCCCCACACGATGGCCCGCAAGACCCGGCCGCCATCGAGAGGGAATCCGGGAATCAGATTGAAGAGTCCGAGAACGAGGTTCAGCAGAGCCAGATAATCGACCAGCGCCCAGAGCGGCGTGCCGCCGGAAAGCAGCGAACGGGCTCCGTAGCAGAGAAAAGCCAGCGCAAAACTGACGGCCGGGCCGGCGATTGCGATCCAGAATTCGGCGATCGCGCTGGGCGGTTCGGCGGTGATCTGGGAAACGCCGCCGAAAATGAACAGCGTGATCTCTCCAACGGAAATCTTGTACCGCATCGCCACGAGCGAATGCCCGAATTCGTGCAGGAGCACGCAAACGAAAAGCATCACCGCGGAAATGGCCGCGACGCCCCAGTATTCGGTCTTGTCCCAGCCAGGAAATCGCACGGGGAAATAGCCCACGGCCAGCATCCAGGTCAGCAGACCGAAAATCAGAAACCAGGAATAGTCCAGATTGACGGGGATGCCGAACGCGCGGCCCAGCGGAATCGTGTGCTTGAATCCGTTCATGCTGCCTCCTGGAAGCCCGGGCCGCGGCCAATCAGTCCAAACGGAAAGGGAAGCGCACTGGGGGAAGAACACCCCTCGCCGCCTGAGCCGGGCGGAGCGAGGAGTTTCCCTACACAGACCATACCCCGCCCGGAACCCGGTTTCAAGCGAGTCGGTGGCCGTCGCACGATCCGCTTTCGATGCGCGGCGCCGGGCTGAAACATTCTCGCCGCCGGGGACATCGAAAGAAGGAGGGAGTGTACAATTTACAGAGAGGCTCCTGGCTGGCATTCCCGCCATGGGAGGGTTCGCGATGTTTTTGAAGAAGTCGCCCTACTCGACCGACGATGAGATCACGCCGAAAGAGGTTTATTTCAATCGGCGAAAATTCCTCGCGGGGATGGGGATCGCGGGAGCGGCCGCCTTGGCCGGCCGCGAGGCATGGAAGTTCGCAACGCCCGCCGCGAGCGCCGATCCGCAGGCGAAACTGTCCTTCGTGCCGGGCTCCTACAGCACCAAGGAAAAGATCACGCCCTTCAAGGACGTCACCCACTACAACAATTTTTATGAATTTGGAACCGGCAAGTCCGATCCCGCCCGGAACGCCGGGAGAATGGTCACTTCGCCGTGGACGGTTTCCGTCGAAGGCGAAGTGAAAAACCGCCGGAAATATTCCCTGGCCGAAATCGAGAAGCTGGCGCCGCTCGAGGAGCGAATCTACCGCCATCGCTGCGTCGAAGGTTGGTCGATCGTCGTGCCGTGGATCGGCTATTCGCTCGGCGCCATCCTCCGGCTCGCCGAACCCACCCCCAAGGCCAAATACGTCGCCTTCCAAAGCTATTTCAACCCGGCCGTGATGCCCTGGGCCGCCAGCGCCGGTATTTCCTTTCCCTACGTCGAGGGTTTGCGTCTGGATGAGGCCATGCATCCGCTCACGCTGCTCTCGGTCGGCATGTATGGAGAAGCACTTCCCAATCAGGACGGGGCGCCGGTCCGCATCGTCCTCCCGTGGAAATACGGCTACAAGAGCATCAAGTCCCTTGTGAAGATACGCCTGGTCGCAGAGCAGCCGCCAACGACCTGGAACGAGTATTCTTCCTCCGCCTACGGCTTCTACTCGAACGTGAATCCCGGCGTCGATACCGTTCCCTGGAGTCAAGCGTACGAGCACAGGCTCGGACAGGGGCTCTTCGCCCGGCCGATCCCCACGCGAATTTTCAACGGATACGGCGACCAGGTAGCGAGCCTTTACCGGGGAATGGATCTTCGCAAGTATCATTGACGCCGGGTGCGGGGACGCCGGATGCAGGGCGGACGGAATTTGAAATCCATTCTCTTGAGCAAGTGGACCAAACGCATCCTTTTCCTGGCTTGCCTCGTCCCCTTCGCCATCCTGCTTTGGCGAATCCTCCATTCCGATCTCGGCCCCAATCCCGTTCAGTTCGTCGAATACACGACCGGGCGATGGACGCTGCGGTTTCTGGCGATCACGCTGGCCATCGCGCCCGCGCGCAGAATCCTGCGCCTGCCCGAACTCATCCGCTTTCGCCGGATGACGGGGCTCTTCGCGTTCTTCTACGTGTGCATGCACTTCCTCTCCTACCTCGGCATCGATAAATATTTCATGTGGGATCAGATCTGGTCGGACATTCACAAGCGGCCCTACATCATCGCCGGTTTCACCGGGTTCGTGCTGCTGATCCCGCTGGCGCTGACTTCAACTGCCTGGTCGATTCGGTGGCTCGGAGGAAAGCGCTGGCGGATGCTGCACCGGCTCATCTATCTGACCGCCGTGGCCGGCGTGATCCACTATTACTGGCAGGTGAAATCCGACAAACGGGCGCCGTTGTTCTATGCGGCCATCTTCGGTGCGCTCTTGGCCTGGCGCGTCGGGGAATGGTTTTTCAAAAGGGCCCGGAAGTCCTTGGCCGCGGAGGCCCGCGCGCCGCGCACCTCCGCGACGAACTGACCCGCCTTTCGCCGGCCAGCCTGGCCGGGCGAGACAGTTCATTCGGAAGATTCCTGTGGCAGGCAGATTTTGGCAGCCGAGCGGCGCCGGTCGCTATCGCGAGCGAGCCCAGGGGAGGGTGGCGTTGGCAAACGAAATCCGTCCGCGCAACAGGTGATAAATGTATGCGCCCAGACAGAACCTGCCGAATAGGAGCAGAGAAAATGCCGCCACCAAGAATGCCTCGAAGACCCACGCGGTGACGACCCAGCCTTGCAGCAGCGCCAAGGCAACGATCAGCATCATGGCCGCGGCCATCGCTTGCGCGAAGCGGCGAGGCGCGGGGGAGGGCGTGAGCACCGTCTTTCCGCGAGGCACGGCAATCAGCCGGTTATAGATGAGCTCGAATGGATTGAGCGCGGGAACCAGAACGTTCCACCAGAGCGCACCGGAAAGCACAAGGAACAAGACCGGGGAAGCAAGGATGATGGCCACCAGAAGGAGCGTCCCGACGATGCGGGGCTGAAAATAGAGTCCGGCAAAGTGCATGTCGCAGGTTGGAATGGCCTCATCCGGGAACCCTTGCTGCTTCATGAAATTGCGTACGATTTGCGAAGCCATGCTGACTCCTACGATTGGCCAGGCGCTAGGTTCAATTACACGTATGATACGCTCGGCGCGTACCTCGGACAAAGCTGTTTTGACCGGGATTTGTGATTTGTACGCCGAGCTCGGCCGCCGCCGGGCGATCGTAAGCACTTCGCGTAAACTCGCCCCGCGCCTTCCCGCCTTTGCACTCGTGATCCTGAAGCGGCCGGCGCGATGTCAAGGGCTGGCACCGGAGACGCGGACCAATGCCAATCCGCCCGGCAGCGTCACCGTGGAACTGATCGGGTGATCCTGGCCGGGGATTGTCCGAAGAGACTTTCGCGTAGTGTAAACCCACGCCGCTTTCTTCTCCGCCGGGGACCATTCGGCTAGCTTCCGGCCCGAATAATAATCGAGCCCATAGGCCCAGTCGCGAGGCAGCCGGTAGGCTTCGATGACGGCGGTTTGCCCGGCGGCTTGGCGGGCGGCGCGCGCCGCGTCGCGAGCCGAAAGGTAGGGACCGACCTGCGGCAGGAAAGCCCACGCTAGAACCGCCACGAGCACGCCCATAGCGAGCGCCGATGCGCCCACGGCCAGGCGCAGCCGGCCCAAAAGTCCCAGCACAATGACGACCACCCCAACCGCCGCCGTCGCCGCCAGAACGCCCATAATTATCTCGCGATGGGAGATGTCCCAGGTCCGGGGCAGGCGCCGCAGCCAATGGCCTGCCGCGGCGGACAGTGCGATCCACGTCACCCCCACCAGCGCAATCGCCCATTTTCCAAGGCGGCCGGGCGATTTTCCCCCGGCCGCCGGCTCGGCCGCGGCGACGCCGTCGATCGAGCGGGCCATCAGCAGCACCAGCGGCGCGAGGGCAGGCAAAATGTAGCCCGGCAGTTTGGATTCGGAAAAACTGAAAAACAGAAGCGGGAACACCGCCCAACAGGCCACCAGCAAGCCTGGCGAGCCGGCCGCGCGACCGGAACGAAACAGGCGCCAGCCGTCGCGCGCAGCCGGCACGAGCGTGGCCGTCCACGGCAAAAGTCCCAGGGCCAGAATCGGGAAAAAGAACCACCACGGCTGCACATGCTCGAAAACCGGAGTCAGGAATCGCTGAATATTTTGGTGCCAGAGGAAGGCCCGGGCGAATCCGGGATTCGCCAGCGAGCAGGCCACGTACCACGGCAGGGCCACCGCGGCGAACGCCCCGAGCGGTTCCCAGCGAAGAAACCGGAACCCGTCCCGCCATCTCCGTGTAAGAGCCGCCCACAAGAGCACGCTTCCGCCCGCCAGAACGATCGCCACCGGCCCCTTCGCCAGCGTGCCCAGGCCGATGAACGCGCCCGCCGCCACCAGCGGCAACTTCTTCGAATTGGCCGTATCCGCCCGGCCGAAGCCGGGCCAGGCGATGGCGAAAAGGGCGGCAACCAGGGCTGCTTCGAGCGAAACGGCCAGCAGCATGTCCGGCGTCGCGGCGTGCGCAAAGGCAAAGACGCCGAGCGTCGTCGGGAAGATCACGAGCGTCAGCTTCGCCGCCTGGCGCCCGTAGAAATGCCGCGCCGCCCAGGCGAGCAGCAGCGCTCCTGCCAGTGCCCCCAGCGCGCTTGGCAGCCGCGCCGCCCGTTCGCTCACGCCGGCGAGGCGGAACGCCGCGGCCGCCGACCAGTAGTACAAAATCGGCTTCTCGAACCACGCATGGCCCCAGAGCCGCGGCGTGAGCCAGTCGCCCGTCCGCGCCATCGCTCGCGCAATCCAGGCGTAGCGCGGCTCGTCGGGCCCGACCAGGCCGATCGATTCCAGTCCGGCGAAAAGGCACACGCCCAGCAAAAAGACGGCCAGCGCGGTCCACGAGCGATCGATGCGGCGTTCGGACAAATCACCCCGAGTCTACTATGAGCGGCCTTGGCCGGCCTCCTGGTAGATAATGGCCCGTCATGGATAATGGCGCCCGACGCCCGGTGAAGCAGTGGCTCGAATACGTCGCGGCTCGCTCCGCGCTGGGGCTGCTCGGGATTCTGCCGCTGCCGCTGGCCCGCCTGCTCGGCGTGCAAGCGGTGCGCCTGCTGTACTGGTTGCGGCCGCCGCTGCGTCGCGCCGCGCATTGGAACCTGAAGCTGGCCTACCCGGATTGGAGCGCGGGCGAGCGCGGCCGCGCGATTCGGGGCGTGATTCGTCAGGTGGGTTGGATGGCGGCCGAATTCGCGCATTTTCCCCGTTACACGCGGGCGAGCATCGAACGCACGGTGCTTCTCGATGGATTCGAGAACTACGCCGCGGCGCGCGATCGCGGCAAGGGCGTTCTTTTCCTCACCGGCCACTTCAGCGCCTGGGAACTGGCCCCGTTCGCCCAGGCGCTTTACGGCCACCCGCTGCATTTCCTGGCCCGGCCGATCGATAATAGCCGCGTGAATCGTCTCATCAACCGCTACCGTTCGCTTTCCGGAAACCGGCCGATCGACAAGAACCAATCCGCTCGCGCCATACTGAGCCTGCTTCGCCAGGGCGAAACCGTGGGCGTGCTGATCGATCAGAATGCGTCGCTCGAGGAGGGTGTTTTCGTCGATTTTTTCGACGTGCCGGCCTGTACCAGCTCGGGCCTGGCCCGCGTCGCCCTGCGCACCGGCGCCGCGGTTGTACCCGGCTTTCTCCTCTGGGACCCGGACTTGCGCAAGTACCGGTTGCGGCTCGAGCGCCCGGTCGAAGTCGTCTGCACCGGCGACGACGAACGCGACATCCGAGAGAACACCGCTCGCTTCACCCGCGTGGTCGAAGATTTCGTTCGGCGCAATCCCGACCAGTGGCTATGGGTTCACAAGCGCTGGAAAACGCGGCCGCCGGGCGAGCCGCCGCTCTATCCCTTTTGACGGAGGTATGCCATGACAACCACCGCGCGCGATCTGGCGGCATTTCTGGGGGCGGAACTGGCCGGCGATCCAGACCGGCTCGTTTGCGGCCTGGCGGGGCCCGATCAGGCCGCCCCCGGCGATCTGATCTATTGCGAAGGATCCAGCTACCAAAGCCAGGCGGCAGCCTCGCGAGCGGGAACGGCGCTCGTGCCGCCCGGCATCCGCCTCGAGGGGAAGACCATTCTCGAAGTGTCCGAGCCCAAGCTGGCCTTTGCCCGGGCGGCGACGCTCGTCGTCCAGGCGCATCCGCTTGCGCGAGGCATTCATCCGACCGCCGTCATTTCCCCCACGGCGCGCTTCGGGCCCCGCGTGGCGGTCGGTCCCCACGCCGTGATCGAAGACGATGTCGAAATCGGCGCCGGAAGTGAAATCGGGGCGTTCTGCTTCCTGGGACGGGGGGCCCGAGTTGGCGAGCGGTGCCTGCTCTATCCGCGCGTAACGCTCTATCCCGGCGCGCGGCTTGGCCACCGCGTGATCTTGCATGCGGGCTCGGTGATCGGCAGTGACGGTTTCGGATATGTGCGCGGGCATGACCGGCAGTGGAAGTTTCCCCAGCTAGGCGGCGTCGAGATCGCAGACGACGCCGAAATCGGCGCCAATACGACAATCGACCGCGGCTCCCTCGGTACCACTCGCATCGGAAAGGACGTGAAGATCGATAATCTGGTCCAGATCGCCCATAACGTGACCGTCGGGGAGCACGCCGTCATCGCCGCGCAGACCGGGATTTCCGGCAGCAGCCACATCGGCTCGAATGCGGTGATCGGCGGCCAAGTAGGGATGGGCGATCATGCCTTTGTGGAAGACGGCGCGGTGGTGGGCTCGCAGGCCGGGATTTTGCCCGGAAAGCGCGTGCGACGCGGGAAAGTGATGTGGGGCACGCCCTGCCGGCCGCTGGATAAGTTCAAAGAGCAGCATGCCTGGTTGGCCCGGGTGCCTGAGTTGGCCCAGCGCTTGAAGGCTTTGGAACGGAAAGTCGGCGGCGAGTAACTGCTCCAAGTTGGAACACAACGCTCTTCTGAAAACAGGAGGGCAACTGTTCGGTGCCGGGAATCTTCATATCTTACGAGGGCGCCAGATTGCCGTCCGATGCCGGGAGGCGCTCGGGAATCGGGCTGCATCGGTCTTCGCAATGGCGGTGTGCGTATAGTCGGGAACGCCAACGGAGCCGGCTCTCACCAGGCGCGCCGGGGGTTAGCCGGGGGAGATTTCGGCGCCCGGCTCACCGCAAATGCTTGACGGCTGTGAGTTTCTAGTTGACCACCGATCTCGAAGCCGAAGATAATTGACGCGGTCTTCTACGACCGCCTTATTCCAGGGGGCCTTCGGATCGTTCCGTTTGGGCACCGATTGAGGAACGGGGAAGGTCCCGCACCTATGCCGCTTAGGAGGTAGGCCTGCGCCGGGGGAGCGGGGGGTGCAGTACCGCTTGCCAGGGGAGCGGGTTTACCTGCCAGCAAGAGAGCGGTGAACGGATGTGTGATTGGTGTGCAATTCCCTTAAGTTAAGGATGGCATAGAACGTCGATGGCGGACGCCGTAGGAGTTGGAGTTCAGCGGGAGTTCGATCCGGGGAACCGGGGCGGAGAGGGGCCGTTTGCTGCGCGACTGCGCCGGGCGGTTTCGCGCGCCAGCCAATACCTGCTTTCCTTGCAAGAAAGCCAAGGCTATTGGTGTGGTGAGCTCGAGGCCGATACGACGCTGGAATCCGATTACATTTTTTACCTGCACCTGATCGGGCGGGCAGATCCGGACCGCGTGCGCAAGCTGGCCAACTACATACGCCAGCGGCAGTTGCCCGACGGCGGCTGGAACATCTACCTGGGGGGTCCGTCGGAGCTGAACGCCACCGTTAAAGCCTTCGTGGCGCTGCGTTTGGCCGGTGACGAGCCCGAAGCGCGTCACATTTCCCGCGCCGCGGAGCGGATTCGCGCATTGGGCGGAATCGAGGCCACCAACAGCTTCGCCCGCTTTTATTTGGCGATGGCGGGGGTGATCGACTGGGACATGGTTCCGGCTATCGCGCCTGAGCTGATGCTTTTGCCTCGCTGGTCGCCGATCAACCTCTACGAGGCATCGTCGTGGACTCGCGGCATCGTTGTGCCGCTGATGATTCTCTGGGCCCGCAAGCCCGCCTGGCGGTTGCCGGTCGATATTGGCATCGAACAGTTGTTCCGGGATCCGTCGCGCCGTCATGCTCCCTTTGCCTGGAGCGGGAAGCTGTTCACGTGGCGGAATTTCTTTCTGGCCATCGACCGGGGAATGAAGCTGCGGGAGCGGCTGCCGGGAAAATTTCTGAGGAAGCGAGCGCTCGCCAAGGCCGAGCGGTGGATGCTCGAGCATCTGAAGAACTCGGAGGGTCTGGCGGCGATTTACCCCGCCATGCTGAATTCGGTTCTGGCGCTGATCGCCATGGGCCTTTCTCCCGACCATCCTCTGACGGCGCGCGAGATCGGCGAGTTGGCCCGGCTGGAAATTGCCGAAGCCGATACGATCCGCCTGCAACCGTGCTTCTCTCCGGTTTGGGACACCTGCATTGCCATGGTGTCGCTCGAAGAGGCCGGCGTTGCGCCGAACGATCCGGCGCTGGTGCGGGCGGCGGACTGGTTGCTGGACCGGCAGCTGTTTGGGCCTGGCGATTGGCAGAAGAAGGCGAAAGGGGTGGAACCGGGCGGCTGGGCATTTGAATACCGCAACGATTTTTATCCCGACGTCGACGATACCGCCTTCGTGCTGATGGCGCTGCGCCGGGTGGCGCACCCGGACGCGCCACGGCTGGAATCGGCCCTCCGGCGCGGCGCGCGCTGGCTGCTCGGCATGCAGAACCGCAACGGCGGCTGGGGCGCGTTCGACAAGGACAACGACCGCCAAATCCTCACCGAGATTCCCTTTGCCGACCACAATGCCATGATCGATCCGGCGACGGCCGACGTCACCGCCCGGGTCATGGAGTGCCTGGGCCAGCTCGGCTGGCCATCGACCCATCCGGCGATCCGGCGCGGTTACCGCTTCCTGTGCGGCGATCAAACCAGCGAAGGCGCCTGGTACGGCCGTTGGGGCGTCAATTACATCTATGGAACCAGCGGCGTGCTTCGCGCGCTCGAAGCCAACGGCTTGGACGGCGAGGACGTTTGCCGGCGGGCGGTCGAATGGTTGCATGCGGTTCAGAATTCCGACGGCGGTTTCGGCGAAACGATCGCCAGTTACGACGATCCCTCGCTCAAGGGCAAGGGAGATTCGACTCCCTCGCAGACGGCTTGGGGCCTGATCGGCCTGCTGGCCGCGGCCGGTCCGGACGACGACGGGGCGCGGCGCGCGGCCGAGTACCTGCTCGCCACGCAAAACCCGGACGGGTCCTGGGACGAGGAAACCTTCACGGGAACCGGTTTCCCCAGCGTCTTCTATTTGGGTTACCATCTGTATCGGAACTCTTTTCCGCTGTATGCGCTGGCCCGGTATAGGAATCGGATCGAAGGGCTGGATCAAAGCGAAGGCGTCCGGTTTTTGCCGGACCAACTCACGAGGAACGGAGCTTGAAGCTCATGCGTTTTCCACTGACACTGACCAGACGCCTGACCGGCTACATCATGAAGAAGAAACTCAGCGGCGAAGCGAAGTTCCCGCTGGTACTCATGCTCGAGCCGCTGCATGCCTGCAACCTGACCTGCACGGGATGCGGGCGCATCCGCGAATACAAGACCACCATCAACGAGATGCTCACGGTCGAGCAGTGCCTCGGCGCGGCCGAAGAATGCGGCGCGCCGGTGGTCTCGATTTGCGGCGGCGAGCCGATGATCTATCCCGAAATCGGCCGCCTGACGAAGGAGCTGCTCGACCGCAAGCGCCACATCTACCTCTGCACGAACGGCATGTTCATTCGCAAGAAGCTGCACGAGTTCCGGCCGAGCTCGAGTTTCTTCTTCAACGTCCATCTGGATGGCATGGAGAAAACCCACGATATGTGCGTCGAGCGCGACGGCGTCTTCCGCGAGGCAGTCGAGGGAATCAAGGCCGCCAAGGCCGCCGGATTCCTGGTCTGCTCGAACACGACCATCTACAAAGAGACCGATCTCGAGGAGATTAGCGAGCTGTACGACTTTCTCACCGGGCTCGGCGTCGACGGCTTCATGCTTTCGCCCGCCTATTCCTACGCGGCGGTGCAGACCCGGGATATCTTCATGTCGCGCGAGGAGATTCAGGAGAAGTTCCGCCTGGCCTGCGCCCTGCTCGAACGCTACAACCTGATGATGTCCCCCATCTACCTGGAATACCTGCGGGGAGAGCGCGATTTGATGTGCACGGCCTGGGCCAATCCGACCTACAACCCGCGCGGATGGAAGGGCCCCTGTTATCTGATGACCGACTCGCACTCGGCTAACTACAAGGATTTCATCGAAAAGACTCCCTGGGAGAAGTACGGCTTTGGCCGAGACCCTCGCTGCCAGGACTGCATGGTCCATGTCGGCTACGAGCCCTCGGCGGTACTTGGCGCCAATCGCCACCTGGGTGACAACTGGAAATTGCTCAAGTGGCAGCTCGTTCCCGGCACTCGCAAGCCGCTTCGCCCACCGCGCGTTCATCCCTCGGTCACCGGCGGAAACGGCCACGGAGGCGGGGCCGCTCCGGCGACCGGCGCTGACAAGGCAGGCGCCGGCCGTGGAGCGTTGCCGATTCTTCAATGACGAAGACAACTTTGGTCAGTGGCGCAACCGGCTTCGTGGGAAGCCACCTCGTGCGCCATTTGGTCGAGCGGGGCGCCCCGGTGCGCGCATTGGCGCGCGCGTCGAGCCGGCGCGATCTGCTGGCCGGACTGCCGGTGGAATTCGTCACCGGGGATCTGCGGGACCGGGAATCGCTCGATCGGGCGTGCCGGAACGTTGGCTGCGTTTTTCACGTGGCCGCCGATTACCGCCTCTGGGCCGCCGATCCCAGTGAGCTTTACCAAAGCAACGTCGCCGGTACGCGGAACTTGATCGAAGCCGCGCGCCGGGCCGGAGTCGAGCGGTTCGTTTACACGAGTACCGTGGCCACCATCGCCGTGCCGCGGCCGGGCCCGCTTCCGAGCGAAGCGACCCAGGCGCGCCTGGACGAAATGATTGGGCACTACAAGCGCTCGAAATTCCTGGCCGAGCAGGAAGCGCTGCGCGCCGCGCAAGGCGGTTTTCCGGTCGTGATCGTCAATCCGACGACGCCCGTGGGGCCGGGCGATGCCAAGCCGACCCCGACCGGCCGGATCATCGTGGATTTTTTGCGCGGGCGGATGCCGGCCTACGTCGATACCGGGCTGAACCTGGTGGCCGTCGAGGATGTTGCGGCGGGGCACCTACTGGCCGCCGAACGCGGCAAGCCTGGCGAGCGGTACATTCTGGGTCAGCGCAACATGACTCTGAAGCAGATTCTCGACCTGCTGGCCGGCATCACCGGCCGTCAGGCGCCCAGAGTTCGCCTGCCCCACGCGGTGGCCTACATGGCCGGCTTGGCCGATACGATCGTGGCGCGCGTACGGGGCCGGGAGCCGCAGATTCCGTTGGACGGGGTGCGCATGTCGCGCCACAAGATGTTTGTGGACTGTTCGCGGGCGGTGCGGGAGCTGGGCTTCGCTCCGGGGGCGGTCGAGGCCGCGCTCGAACGCGCCGTCGGCTGGTACCGCGAGCGAGGCTACGGGATTGCTCTCGGCGGTTTGGCCGCCTGAAGGCTGTGCGCTTCCTGGTGACGTTCGCCTTGGGCGTGGAATTCGCCCCGTGGCGCAGGCGGGCAGGGTTTGAGCCCGATGGCGGCACCGGCGCCAGGCAGGCATACCGGATGCGCCAGGGTGATATCGAAGTGTCAGCGGTTCTGACGTCGGTGGGAGCGGAAAACGCCGCCCGGGTGGTCGCCCAGGTCATGAAGGAGAACAGGTTTGACTTGGTGATTTCTTCCGGGCTGGCGGGCGGTTTACGGGACGCCTACCGGCCCGGCCACGTACTGGTGGGCCGCAGCGTGCGCCGGCTCGAGGACGGACGCGAATTGGTACTGCCGGCGAAGTGGGTGGAGCAGGCCAAGAACCTTGGCGCCCAGGAGGCCGTTTTCGTGACATCGGCGCGAGTGGCCGGCACCAGCCGCGAAAAGCGCTCTTTGGGGACCGAAGCGGATGCGGTCGAAATGGAGTCTTTCGCCGTGGTCGAGCAAGCGGCGGCAGGAGGCGTTCCCGGCGTGGTGATTCGGGTCATCAGCGATCCGGTAGAGGCGGAGTTGCCGGTCGATTTCAATCGTGTTTTCGACGCCCGGGGCCGGGTGCGGCCCGCGCGGCTGGCCGGAGAGCTTCTTCGTAGGCCCGCGACGGCGGCTGGGCTGGTGCGTATGGCCCGGGAAAGCCGGGGCGCTTCGGCGATTCTGGCGGAATTTCTCGACCGGTACGTGAATGCCGCGGCTCGAAACGGGGACGGCGGAGAGACGGGGAACGCGCTCGGAAAATGAATTCGCCGGGAACACAAGTCGCAAACGACCAGCCAGCTCGCGCGGCGCACCAGATGCGCGCGGCGGTATACCGCGGGCGGGGCCGCGTCGTCGTCGAGAAAGTACCCATTCCCGAGATCGGCGCCGGCGAGGTGCTGATTCGCGTCCGGGCGTGCGGCATTTGCGGCACCGACATCAAGAAGATTCAGCACGGATTCCTGCAGCCGCCGTTGATCCTGGGACACGAGGTGGCCGGCACGGTTGCCGAAGTCGGCGCCGGTGTAAGCCGCTGGAAACCGGGCGATCGCGTCGTGAGTTTCCACCACGTCCCCTGCGGCCACTGTTTCTATTGCGAGCGGCGGCTGTTTTCCCAGTGCCCCCAATACAAGAACGTGGGCCTGACGGCCGGGTTCGAGCCCAGCGGCGGCGGGTTCGCCGAATATGTGAGGGCGATGCCGTGGATTGCGGAGCGGGGAATGCTGGCGATTCCCCCGGACGTGAGTTTCGAGGAAGCCACGTTCATCGAGCCACTGAACACCTGCATCAAGGCGGTGGAGAAAGCGCGCGTGGCCGCCGGCGAGCTGGTCGCCGTCCTCGGCCAGGGCCCGATCGGCATGCTGCTGATGATGCTGACGCGGTTGCGTGGCGCCGAAGTCGTTACGTCCGATCCCCTGCCGCCGCGCCGCCAGGCCAGTCTGCGGTTCGGCGCCGCGGCGTCGTTCGATCCGAATGCGCCCGAATTGGCCGGGGAAGTGAGGCGGCGCAGCGCGGGCCGCGGGGCGGACGCGGTGCTGGTGGCTGCCGCGGTCCCGGCCCTGGTGGAGCAGGCCCTGGGTCTCGCGCGGCCCGGCGGTCGCGTGCTACTGTTTGCGCATAACGATCCGGTGCTCCGGATCGAGCTTCCGGCCGCGGCTGTCGGGATCGAGGAGAAGGAGATCCTGGGCAGCTACAGCGCGGCCGTCGACCGGCAGGAGGAGGCGGCGCGACTGGTCTTCGAGCGAATTTTACCGGTGCGGGAGATGATCTCTCACCGTTTGTCCCTGGGGGAGATCGCTGACGCCTTGGATTTGGCGGCTCGTCCGCGGGCGGATTCCATGAAAGTGATGGTCATACCTTAAATGCAAACTGCCATTCTCAACGGCCTTATGACGGCGGCTGTGTTATATGGCCGGGAAGACATGAAAATCGAGCAAGTCGCCATTCCCGCACTGGCGGACGATGAAGTCTTGTTGCAAGTGAAGGTCGCCTTGACTTGCGGCACCGATCTGAAAGTGTGGAAACAGGGATCGCACCCTCGAATGATCCTTACGCCGGCGGTCTTCGGTCACGAACTGGCCGGGGTGGTCAGCGCCGTGGGAAGCGCCGTGCCGGCCTCGATCCGGGTTGGCATGCGCGTTGTTCCGTCGAATTCGGCTCCCTGTAACGAGTGCTTCTTCTGCCGCCGCAACCAGGCGAACCTGTGCGAAAACCTGCTCTTCAACAACGGCGCCTATGCCGAATACATCCGGATTCCGGGCCGGATCGTACGGCAGAGCTTGTTGGAAATCCCGGAACACGTATCCTTCACCGACGCCGCCCTGGTCGAGCCGCTGGCTTGCGTGCTGCGCGGGATCACCGAAGCGGAAATTCAGCCTGGGGACACGGCCGTGGTGATCGGGTGCGGTCCGATCGGACTCATGTTCACGCGCATGCTGACGGCGTGCGGGGTGCGGGTGATCGCAATCGGGAAGCGCAAGAGCCAGATGGAAGCGGCCGAGCGGATGGGCGCCTGGAAAATGTTCGATGTGAACGAGCTGCTCAATCCGGTCGACGCGGCGCGGCAATTGACCGAGCGGGGCCGGGGCGCCGATGCGGTCATCGAAGCGGTGGGCTCGCCGCTCACCTGGCAATGGGCCGTGCAGATGGCGCGCCGCGGCGCCACGGTAAACCTGTTTGGCGGGTGCCCGAGCGGTTCCGAGGTCCGGCTCGATCCGGCGGCGCTGCACTATTCCGAGATCACGCTCAAATCGACCTTCCACCACACGCCGCCATTCATTCGCGAGGCGCTCGACGCCGTTTCCCGCGGGGAAATTTCGGCCGCGGACCTGGTGACGGGCGAAATCCGGCTGGCCGAACTGCCTCGCATTTTCGAGCACATGAAGAACCGCAATGGCGAGTTGAAAACGGCGGTGATCCCGTAGCCGCTACGACCGGGGGAGGATCGTTGCCCGCCACGGCCAGCCCTTCGAGCTTGGCGCGTGTCCGTGATTTGGAAATCGCGCGCCGCCTGCCTGCCGACAATTGCTCGCTGGCCGACGCCCGCCGGTACACGGGCTGGCTCGCCCGCCATCATTACGAGAATTTTCGGGTTGCCAGCTGGCTTCTGCCGCGGCGCTTCCATCAGGCCTTCTACGACGTCTATTCGTATTGCCGCTGGGCCGACGACCTCGGCGATGAAGTCGCCGACCCGCGGGCCACGCTCGAACTGCTGGACTGGTGGGAAGCGGAACTCGACCGGGCATTTGCCCGGCAGCCGCGGCACCCCGTCTTCGTCGCGCTGGCGGAAACGATCGCCGATTTCGGGCTGCCCGCCGAGCCGTTTCGCGATCTGCTGCGCGCCTTTCGGCAGGACCAAACGGTGCGCCGATACGCGGATTGGGAGAGTTTACTCGATTACTGCCGGTACTCAGCGAACCCGGTGGGCCGGCTGGTGCTGGCGCTGGGCGGCTACCGGAACCCGGAGCGGACCGAGCTCTCCGATTCGACGTGCACCGCGCTGCAACTGGTGAACTTCTGGCAGGACGTTGCTAGAGACTACGGCAAAGGACGAATCTACATTCCGCAGGAGCTGCTTTCCGCGTACGGCCTCGGCGAGCAGGACATCGCCGCCGGGCGGTTCGATGCGAGGTATCGCCAGTTGATGCAGGACCTGATCGCGCGCACGCGCAGGCTCTTCGAGCAGGGGTTGCCCCTGGCCGATCTCGTCTCCGCCGAGTGGAGAATCGATATCGAACTCTTCAGCCGCGGCGGCCTGGCGGTGATCGGCGCGATCGAGGCGGCCGGCTACGATACGCTCACACGCCGGCCCGTCGTCCGGCGCTCGACGCAAATGCGCCTGCTCGGCCGCGCGCTCGCCGGGCGGTGGCTGGGTGGCGGAGCCGGCCGCTCCGAGCGGGCGGCGTGAGCGATGGCGGTATCGGTCGAGGCGTCCTACGCGTATTGCCAACAGCTGGCGCGGCGCGCGGCCCGCAATTTCTACTACGGCTTCCGGCTCTTGCCCCGGCCCAAACGCATGGCGCTTTGCGCCGTCTACGCCTACATGCGCCGGGTCGACGACCTGGCCGATACGCCGGGCGAGGCGGAGACGAAACGGCGCATGCTGGGCGAGTGGCGGGAGTTGACCGGGCGCGCTCTCGGTGGCGAGCCGGGCGAGGAGCCGCTCTGGCCCGCGCTGGCCGACGCGATCGAGCGCTACCGTATCCCCCCGCGCTACCTGCTCGACGTGGTCGCCGGCGCCGAGATGGATCTCGAGAGCGTTGTCTATCCCACATTCAACGATTTACGCCGGTATTGCTATCATGTCGCCGGAGCGGTCGGACTGGTTTGCCTGTATGTTTTTGGCTTCAGCGACCGGCGGGCGCCCGAGCTGGCCGAGCAGATGGGCATCGCGTTCCAGCTAACCAACATTCTGCGCGACCTCGGCCAAGACTACCGGATGGGACGAGTCTATCTGCCCGAGGAAGACTTCCAGCGGTTTGGATGCAGCCCGCGGGATTTGACGCGCGACGTGGCGCCGGCCGCTCCTCTGGCCGAAATGCTGCGGTTCGAAACCAGCCGGGCCTGGGAATTTTACCGGCAGGCCTGGGCGCTGGTTCCCCTGGTCGAAGAAGACAGCCGCCGCGCGCTCTGGGCGCTGGCCCGAATCTACAGCGGCCTGCTCGAAGAGATCGAGCGGCGGCGGTTCGACGTGTTTTCCGCGCGCGCGCGCCTTTCGACGGCGGAAAAGATCGCCATACTTCTTTGGGCGCGGCTGGGCCCGGCGGAGAGCTATGAGTTCAAGCAGCGTGATCGTAGTTGGCGGGGGCTTGGCTGGGCTCTCCTCCGCCATCGCGCTCGCTGAGGCCGGATGCCGGGTCCGCTTGTTTGAAAAACGCCCGCATCTGGGCGGGCGAGCCGCTTCGTATTCCCTCCCCGACGGCACGGAAATCGACAACTGCCAGCACGTCACGATGGGCTGCTGCACGAATTTGCAGGATTTCTACCGCCGGGCCGGGGCCAGCGGAAAGATCGCCTATTTCGACCGCATCCCGTTTGCCGACCGCGAAGGCAGAAATTCGCAGATCCGGCTTTCTCCGCTTCCGGCGCCGCTGCACCTGGCGCCGTCGCTGCTCCGGTTTCGCAGCCTGGGACTGCGGGACAAAATCTCCATCGGGCGGGCGCTCGGGGAAATCCTGCGGCAGGGCGGGCGGCCGAAGGACGCGCGGGGCGTGACGATGCTCGAATGGCTCCGCGGGCGCGGGCAAACGGACGCGGCGATCGACCGGTTCTGGAAAGTGGTGCTGGTGAGCGCTCTCGACGAGGACCTCGGCCGCGCGGAGGCGCAATACGGGATCGATGTTTTTTGGAAGGCGTTCTTGTCGAACCGCGCAGGCTTCCGCGTGGGCGTGCCCAGGGTTCCGCTCGGCGAGCTCTACGCGGGCTGCCGCGAAGGCCTTTCGCAGCGGGGCGGCCAGATCCAGACGCGGGCGCGAGTGAGGTGTTTTCGGATCGAGGAGGGACGCGCGGCCGCCATCGTGCTCGATGACGGGAGCGAAGAAGTGGCCGACACCTACGTGGCCGCCGTGCCGCACGACGCGCTGCTCGAAATGCTGCCGGGCGATCTGGTCGACCGGGAACCCGTGTTTGATAATTTGAGGCAGCTGCGCGCTTCACCGATCACGGGCGTGCACCTCTGGTTCGACCGGCCCGTGATGCGGGAGCCGTTCCTGGCGCTGGTGGGCCTGGAAAGCCAGTGGATCTTCAATCGCTCGCTGCTTCTGGCCGGCCCGGCCGATTCCGATTCCCGCCGGGCCGAACCGGAAGGCAAGCAATACCTGCAGGTGGTGATCAGCGCGTCTTACCATCTGGTGACGCGCTCCCGGCAGGAAATCATCGAAATGGTTCGCAAGGAATTGGAAATGGTTCTTCCCGCGACGTGCGCGGCCGGGCTCGCGAAAGCGACGGTGGTGAAGGAGACGGCGGCGACGTTTTCCCCCGCGCCCGGCGTCGACCGTTGGCGTCCCCAAGCCTGTAGCCCGATTCGGCAACTTTTCCTTGCGGGGGACTGGACGCGCACGGGGTGGCCTGCCACAATGGAAGGTGCGGTCCGCAGCGGATACTTGGCGGCACAAGCCGTTCTGGATTTAGCGGGTCAGCGCCGCGCTTTCCTCCAGCCCGATCTACCGCCTGAAGGGTTTGCCCATATCTGGGCCCGTTCATAACTGGAGGAGCCAGGGATTCATCCGGAGTTTCGGCGACTGGGGCGCCGGAGAAATTCTGCCAATTCTATTTTTGACGGGAAACCGGCACGGATCGACGTCATTATCCCAAGGCATCTTTCTTACTTAACGATCAGGTTTTCCCTGGAGGACAGGAATGGAGCGGAAGTATAAGCACAGAGGCTACATGAGCAGCGGCGACGAGCGCGAGGAGCGCCCGCGCGAACAGCGCCCTGCCGAATCTCGTCCGGCGCGCCTGGACCGGCTCGGTCCGAAAACTCCTCGCATGGTCGGCACGGTGTTGCGCGCCCGCTGCTCGAATTGCGGCACCGTCCTCGCGCCCGGATTCAGCGCTGCCGGCCGCTGCGCGCGCTGCCAGGCCGAACTTCATAGCTGCAAGCAGTGCGTTCATTTCGATACCGGCTTGCAGTTCGAATGCACCCAGCCGATTCCGGAGCGGATCGCGAAAAAAGACGCACATAACGATTGCACCTTTTTCGAGTTTCGAAGGACAGTCGAAAAGGACACTTCTCCGGTAGCCACGGCCCCCGTACCGACTGTGGTGAACAGCCATCCGCGCCCGACCGACGCCCGCAAGGCCTTCGAGGATCTTTTTAAGAAGTAACGACGGCGCGCCCAGTCCCTCTGTCGCTCCTTCCCTTGCTCTCGATCTATCTCCCGAAGTCCGTCGGCTCTTTGTAGACGCGTGGCTATTGGTGTATCAAGGCGACTAGGCGTGGGGCGTTCCCGAATAAAGAGGAAAATTAAGGCTTGACGACTTCGCTCCAGGGTGTAGGAGTGCCTCAACGCCCTTGGCAGGCTCGATGGGAATTTTCGGGACCTAGCCGATCGGGAGACGCAGATGTCGCGCATACAAACAATCGCCGTCATCCTCGGGCTTATCTTTGCCGGGCTGCCCCTGGCAGCACGGGCGCAATCAACGCCAACCGAAATGAAACTCCTCACCCAAAACACAGGCTGGTTGCTGAACGGCATGCTCTATTGGACGAACGATTTTGGTCAGGATTGGCGCAACATCACGCCGCCGCGCAACCCGCGGGAGCAACGCAGATCGCCAACGTCTTCTTCCTCAACGAGTCGGACGGCTGGGCGCTGCTTAGGACCTCGCACCCGCCGATAACCAACGGCGTCGTTTTCGGCGATTGGGGATTCGAACTCGCGTACACAGACAATGGGGACGCTTCGTGGACGGAAACCCCAGTCCAGTTGCCCGGCCTGGGCAAGTGGGAGGAACTCGGCGGGGACGGAACGATCGACTTCGTCGACCCGTCGCATGGTTGGATCGACCTCTCGCTCGTAAGCAGCGCCGCATTTAATTCCGGGGTGCTGTTCTCGACAAGCGACGGGGGCGAAACGTGGCAGCGGGTGCGGAGCGCTCCAATGATCGCTGCATCGATCAAGTTCGTGACTCTGAAGGAGGGTTGGATGGCCGGAGGGGGCTCACTACGGCACGGGTACCAACCTGCCCGCCGCCGTGGTCGGGACGACCCTTATCCTGCCCGAAGCGGGGCGCGGTCGAATCACCCTGCGGGCCAGCGCGCCAACAGGCGAAAGCAAGGTCGTGGGCTCTGCGGCCGTCGCATGGGGCCAGGTCGTTTCTGGTGTCGAATTCCCGACTAGAGGGCGCGGCTGGGTGCTCGCGGGGGCGCTCTACGCAACGACTGACGGGGGTGCGACCTGGAAGGACATTACGCCGGGACACCGGCCCCCAATGAGGTACCTTAATAGCCCCGCAAAGCCACGATAAAAAACGCGCTCACACGCCAGGGAAAAGCGTCGGCTCGGGCTCGGACGCGATTTTATTCAGCTCCGGATAGTGGTGGCGAAGCGGCTCGGGAACGTCCACCTTGGCGCCGGTGAGCAGGTGGATCAGCTCGAGCGCGTTGACGATCGATTTCCCCTGAAAATGATTGTTGGTGATGACGAACGTGGTGCGGGTGTGCGCGGAAATATGGCGCGCGCGATCGGCCCACGGCTCGAGCTCGGAGGGCGAATAAAGATAGTTGTAGCGTTCCTGCGGAGGCGTCGAGAGATCATCGCTGAACCACGTGTCGTAGCGGCGACCGTGAAGGCGAATGTAGCCGACCGGGGCCGTGACGCGCCCGGAGGGCTTCAGGGAACGGCCGATGACGGGCTGATCGATATTGCAGAAGCCGACGCCGCGCTCATGAAGCAGATGGAAAAACGCGCCCTCGTTCCACGTGGAGTGACGAACCTCGACAACCAGGGGATACGCCGCGAAATCCCGGATCAGCCCCTCCAACCGGGCGCGGTTTTCCGCCGTGTTGTGGAACGAGAAAGGGAACTGCATGAGCAGCGCCCCAAGCCGGCCCGCTTCGGCGAGAGGATCGATTCCCGCGCGGAAAACGCGTTCGTCTTCGGCCGAAGCGCCGGTTTCGTGCGTGAAGCGCTGCCAGAGTTTCGCGGTGAACAGAAAATTCGGATTCGGCGATACCCGCTCGATCCAGCGGCGGCAGGTCTCGGGGCGAAGCGGCTGATAGAAAGAGGTATTGATTTCGATGGTGTCGAAATAACGAGCCAGATAAGCGGCCTCGTGAAAATCGGCCGCGTGCCGCGCGGGGTAAACCACCCCGGCCCAGTCCGCATACGACCATCCGGCCGGTCCAACCCGAATGCTTCCCGCAGGGTGCGAAGATGTGGACGAGGCGGACATCGCTGGCGGCAATCGAGGCTAAAGTGGGCGCGACCCCGTGTCAATCGGGCTCTGCCGGATTCCACAACGGCATGGACCCGCATGGTACTAAAACCCCAAAGCGCCATTGCCTCCGGGTAGAGGCGGCGTTATCCTGAGGGCAGTGGTTTCAGGGAACCGACCAATGCTACAGGCGGTTCATTCCAACATTCCTCAGTGTTTCCCGCCGGAAGGAGTTCGCCATGAACGTTACCGTTCAATACAAGTGCGGCGACTTTCGCCCTCAAATCGAACACGGAATAACGCAATATGCGGCAAAACTAGAGAAGCGGTTGGGGCAGTATGACGCCGACGTGGTGACCCTGCACGCCTGCTACGACAAACACGCGCGAAAGCGGATCTATACGGTGATTTTGAACTTGAAGGTTCCCGGCGCGACGCTTCACGTTTCGGCTGGAAATGCGGAAGCGCGCTTCGCTCTCAGCCGCGCCTTCGACGAGCTGGAGATCCAGGTCACCAAGCACCAGCGCCTCGCGCGCAAGGACTACGAATGGAAGCGGAAGCGGCTGCGGAGACCGATCCCGCTGCTTGGCGGAGCCTGACACAGGCATATCGCTAAAAATCTTTCTGAAACGGGAAGCGAATCGCGGGCGGCCGCTGCGCGACGGGATTTCGTCCGGGCCTTTGGCGGCATCGCGCGCAAGCGCAACCCCCTGCCAGACCATGATTTCTGCATTTCCCCGCCGCCGGAGGGATACCATGTGGGTGGGCTGTTCGGAAACCCTACGAGGAGGAGGGCGATGAAACGGGTGGGAATTATTGTCGGCATTGTGTTGATCGCGGTCGCATACATCGTCGGATTCTGGCCGCAACACCAGCAGGCGCAGCAGGCGCGGCGGCAATTGACGGTCGTTACCACCCAGTTGGATCAGGCGCAGGGGAAATTGCGTCTGGCGACGCTGCAGAATCGCCTGCTGGCGCTCATCGGCAAAACATCGGCCAAGGACTACGGTCAGGCTTCGGCCATTTCAACGCAGTTTTTCAACGCCGTGCGCCAGGAGGAGATGCGCCGAAGCGACGAGCCGGGGGTAAAGATGGCGCTCGATTCGATTCTCAAGCAGCGCGATACGGTTACCTCGGACCTGGCCAAGGGCGACGCGAGCGCCCTGGACGTGCTCAACGGGCTGGAGGGCACGATGTTCAAGCTCGTTGACCAATCGCTCGGCGAAGCCGGGGCGGCCGGCGGAGGCAGCTAGCCGCGCGCGGCGGCTTGGGTGGCCGCTTGGGCAATGCCGCGCAGCATCCCCGCAAAAATCAGCCGATGCGCCGGATACAGACCGTACCAGTAGAGCATGCCCGCCAACCCCAAGGGTTCGAAGATGGCCGTCTGGCGAATGATCGTGCCTTCCGGATCGGGCGCCAGCTCGAATTGGAGCCAGGCCCGCCCTGGCAGCTTCATCTCCGCCGAGAGGCGTAGCAGCCGCGGCGCCTCAACGGTTTCGACCCGCCAGCAATCGAGCGTGTCGCCGGGAAGCAGTTTCTCCTGGTCGCGCCGGCCCCGCCGCATTCCCGCGCCGCCCGCCATCAGGTCGATCCATCCACGCACGAGCCAGAGCCAGGTGGCGTAGTACCAGCCGGTGTCTCCGCCGATCCGCTCGATCGGTGTGAAAGCGGCCTGTGGAGGAAGCGGCACGTGGGCGAGGCGCGTATCGACAATGCGCGAGCCGAACCGCTCGCCGCCCCAGGCGGGCGGGCGGCCCTGCGACGATACCGCATCGGACCAGCGCGTCAGCGCGAACTGGCGGTCTTCGCGGACCAGCGCCCGGGCAATCGCCTCGCGCATCCCTCGTGGGCGGATCGGAAATGCCGCGAGCGCGGAGGGATCGCGGACCACGGTCTCGTTGCGCAGACCCTCGATCAACTCCCGCCCCACGCGCGCGTAGAGCGGCGTGACCAGCCCCAGCCACAGGCTCGAAAGCCAAGGCGTGAGAACCGGCAGGGTTACAACGAACCGTTTCAGACCGCGCTGGCGCGCATATTCCTTCAACAAATCCAGGTAGCCGACCCGGTCGGCGCCACCGATTTCGAAAATTGCGTTGTCCGCCCGATCGATCTCGGCCGCGGCGACCAGGTAGGCCACGACGTCCTCGATGGCAATCGGTTGTGTCGGCGTGCGGACCCAGCGCGGCGCCGTCATCACCGGCAATCTCTCCGCCAGCGAGCGAACCAGCTCGAAGGAGAGGCTGCCCGATCCGATGATGATTCCGGCGCGAAATTCGATGGTGGGAACGCCCGATTCGCGCAGAATGCGGCCAACCTCCTGGCGGCTGGCCAGATGGGGCGAAAGGTTTTGGCCGCTGCCGAGCGCGCCCAGATAGACGATTCGCTTCACTTGCGCCTCGCGGGCGGCGGCGGCGAAATTGGCGGCGGCGCGGCGGTCCTCCTCGGCAAAGGAGCCGCCCGAAGCCATTGAATGAACCAAATAGTAGGCGACGGCGACGCCGGCCATGGCATCGGCGAGCGAATTTCGATCGAACAGGTCTCCCGCCACGACCTCGGTAGACGGCCTCACCCGCGAACGCAGAAATTCCGGCCGCCGCGCCAGGCAACGGAGCCGGCAGCCCTTGGCTTCGAGCGCGCTCAAGAGCCGCCCGCCGATATAGCCGGTCGCTCCGGTGAGTAGTACCCGGGGAGGCTCGATTTTCATGAGCAATCCATGGCTTGGTGGCGCCCCTTGCGTTGCGGGCTCACCGGTTCAGGCGCCAAATGGCGAAATTGAGAAAAGCCGCATAGGTTACCCACGCGAGGTAGGGCGCCATCAGCCACGCCGCAACGCGACTCACCGGCCAGAAGGCAATCGCCGTCGTTAGGATCGCCAGCCAGAGGAATACGATTCCCCCCATGGCCGCTCCTGGCAACTTCAGCCCGAAAAACAAGCCAGACCAAGTCACATTGAACGTCAGTTGCAGGGCGAAGAGACCGAGCGGCAGGGAGAGGAGTCCCGATCGCCGCCAGATCAGCCACGCCGCGATGCCCATCAGGGCGAAGAGCGTCGTCCAGGCGGGCGCAAAGACCCAGTTCGGGGGCGTCCAGGAGGGTTTCGCGAGGCTCGCGTACCAGGGTGCGAGCGCCGGCCGGGTGAATTGAGACCCGAGCCATGCCGCTCCGAAGCAGACCAGAAGGCTGGCGATCAAACGCATTCCAGCACCTCGTCGCGCCAGGTTTCACTCTCCTTGGCCGGCTGCCGGCCAACAGGGATGGCTTCCCGCCGGTTCAGGCGGTGTGGCGCGTGCGGTCGGGCGGCGCGGTGTGCCCATTGCCGTCGGCGCCGGAGAGCAGTTTCAGCTCGGCAACGAGCGGGAGATGGTCCGAGGCGACCAGGGCGGTGGACGTCCGGTGCAACTCGACCATCCGAACCTCGAGATGCCGGTCGAAATAGATGTGGTCGAGATTCAGCACCGGGAGAATCCCCGGATAGGTGTGCTTGCGTCCCAGGTGCGACTCGATGTCGACCGTTGCCATCCGCGCGGCGAGCAACCGAGTCGCCAGACCCCGCGTCCACTCGTTGAAATCGCCCAATACGATGCGTGGACCGTTGAGCCAGGGATGCCCCAGAATCGACGGCCCGATCAGGCGGCGCGCCTGGTGCCGCCGCTCGAAAAACGAGGTTCCCAAGTGGACGTTGAAGACGTGCAGCAGGTTGTTCCGGTCGAGGCCCAAGTCGGCGCGCAAACAGCAGCGTGGCTCGCGGCCGGGAGCGCTGATATCGTAATTCGCCACCGCGCGAATGGGGAATCGGCTGAGCAGCAGATTGCCGTACGGCCGGCCGCCGCGCCGGCGGGTTTCCCCGAGCACGAACTTGAGTCCGGTCTCATGCGCGAGGAAGCCGGCTTGGTCCTCGTGGCCGCGGCTATCGGGTGTGCTGATGACCTCCTGCAGCGCGACAATATCGGCGTCGATTTCACCGAGCACTTCCGCAATCCGTTCGGGCCGAACGCGACCGTCCATCCCGCGGCACTTATGGACGTTGTACGTGGCGATCCGAATGGTCTCTTTCTTCATTGTTTTGATTGTAGTGGCGACTCGTTCGGTTTGAGAAGGGAACCGGTTTGCTGCCCCGGAGCCGGACGAGCCTCATCTTTTTTTTCAACCGGCGTTTCGGGCGCTTCCGCGCCCGGCGGCGGCACGCGGTTTTTCCGCCACAGCTTGTAGGCGCCCAGCAGCAGAGCCAGACCCACCCAGACACCCGCGATTCCCAGCGGAATGGCCAGCAGCAAGGGCCAAATCCAGCCGATCACCGACAAGAGCACCAGCAGCATGCCCGCCGCAAACATCAGGCTGGCTTCGGCAGGTCCGAGAATCCGCCGCCGGGTAATCACGGCGCCGATGGTATTGGTGATTGCCAGCATGCCCGACGCCGCCCGGCCGGCGCTGCCTTGTCCCAAACGCCGGCGGGCGCGCCTTCGCGGCCGTTCGAGCGGCCGCACCCGCCGGGCGTGCTCGAGCACGATTTCGGTGGAAAGGGCCAGATCTTCCAGGTACATCCGTTCCATTTCTTGGGCGAAGCCGCGGTCTTCGGCAATGACGTCCAGTTCCCAGTTGCCGATCCAGCTCGCCAAGTTCAGATTCGACGAGCCGACCCTTGCCCAACGGCCATCGACCACGGCCGTTTTCGCGTGGAGCATCGTCCCGTTCCATTCGAAGACGCGCACGCCGGCTTCGAGCAGCGGGCGGTAACCGGCGCGGGAGAGCGAACGAACGAAAGGAATATCGCTCACACGCGGCACCAGCAGCCGGACGTCCACGCTGTCCATCGCCGCCGCGCCCAGCGCCTGCAGGAACGGCGTCGTCGCGACGAAATAAGCGTCGGTGAGCCAAATGGATTGGCGGGCCAGGGCGGCAATCAACTGTTCCAGGCGATAGAGGCTGGCCGTATTGGGATTGGTCGCCACCACCCGCAAAGACACGCTGCCGGCCGCGGGCAATTTTTGGCTGACGGAAGGTAATTCCTGCTCCGGCACGGCCGGCCCGCCCGCCGCCTTCCACATGTCCGCAAAATCCCATTCCAGATCCGCGACCGCGGGGCCGCGCATTTCAACCGCCGTGTCGCGCCAGGGTTCGATTCCGCGGGCCGCGTTGCCCACCCAATCGTCGCCCACGCACAGGCCGCCGACGAAGCCCACCTCCCCGTCCACGACGATCAATTTCCGGTGGTCCCGTCTGAGCCATGCCAGCGGATTGTCCGGCCAAGGCGGATTGAAGCAGCGCACTTCGACGCCACCGGCGCGCAACCGCTTCCAGAATCGCCGCCCCGCGATTCCCCGCGCGCCGAGCCAGTCGTAAATCATGCGGACGCGAACGCCCTCGCGCGCCTTCTGGATAAACGCCTCGGCGAAGCTCTGGCCGATCCGGTCATCCTTGATGATGTAGCTCTCGAAATGAACGCTCCGCTTGGCCTGCCGAATGGCGGAGAGCCAGACGGGATAATTTTCCTCCGCGTTTTTCAGGATGCGAATCTGGTTGCCGGGTACCAGCGGTGCTCCCGCGGCTCGAGAAAACGCTTGTTCGGCGAGATGACGCGGGGAAAAGATCCCCGCCGGCGGGTAAATGGGTTCTGCGGAGGCCATTCTTCGGGAATGCCTAACTGGGTATAAGGGTAGCACGTATTTCGCCGTCCGGACTGCGGGACGGCGCTCGCTTTGCCCAGTCCGCGCGGGCCAACCCTTATTGGATGGCGGGAAACCCGGCGAGGGTGCAGCCGGGTTCCCGCTCCAGACGGACTGATTATGTACGGTTAGCGACCGTGCCTTTGACCACCCGAAGAATTGGAGGATCCTCCTCCGGACCTGCCTCGTGGAGCCGCGTGGCCCCCTCCGCCTTGGGGATGCCCGCCGCCGCGCGGAGAGCCTCCCCCTCCTCTGTATCCGCCGCCTCCACCGTAGGCGCGACGAGGAGCCTGGTAGCTTGGGCGGCTTGGCGCGCGGCCCGCGCCGCCACGATAGACGTTGCGGCCGCCGTAAGCGGGGCCGCCACCGAAGCTGCGTGGTCCATTGTTGCCGTTGCGAGGCGCCTGGTAGCGGTGGCTAGGCCGCTGAACGATCGGCTGCCGCAGGTTGAGCGGCTGGCGGCCCGGCTGTACGCCCCTGCCTCCACGCGGCGAAGCAGGCCGGGAGAAGGGCGTAAATGATCGCCCGCCGGCTTGCGTTTGGACGGGGGCTGAGTGTCCGCCTCGTGCCGCAGGCGCCTGGCGAGGTTGCCTCTGTTGTGGTGTAAAAGTCTTCCATCCCCGACGGTTGGCCGGCGCTTGCGCCGGAAAAGAGCGGAGCTGTACCGGCCGCGATTGACGGGCCGAAGGGGTGAACGTTTGGAAGTTGCCGCGGCGCTGGGCCGGGGCGCGCGCGCCTCCTCTGTTGTTCGGGGTAAATGCGGGAGCCGAGTGTCCCTGGCCCATCCGCGCTCCATTCCCGGTTGCCCCGCGATTCGGTTGGCCGAAGCCGTGCCAGCCCGAGCGCGGGCTCGTTGCTCCGCCCGGCCGCGTGACCGAAAAGGCGCCGCGTTGCGCGGGTGCGCGTAGCGCCGGCGCCGGGTGTTGCCGTCCGGAATTGCCGAAGGGACGCGAGCCGTTCGGCGCTTTGGTGAAATTCGGGCTAGCCGCGCCAGCCCGCCCGAAAACATGCGACTGAGAGCCGTTCCTGCTGCCCGGCTGTCCGGCGTTGAAGCCGGACCTTCCCCGGGCGCCTAGCGTGAACGCAGACCCTCCGGCCCTTCTGCCGGATTGGCTGTGGTAACCCTGAATGGTTCGTTCGAGCCGCGCCCTTTGTTCGGAGAATGACCTTTGCGCGGGAGCGGGACGACTTTTGGTGAAAAATCGTTCGTGGCTCGAAATTCCCCGGCGCATGGTTGCCGGATCGGGCGCGCGATTGGTGGATCGCAGGCTTTCGCGCGTCGGCAAAACGGGAACGCGCCCGCTGAACATCCGGCCCTCCCGGAAGGCGGCTGCATCGATATGCCCTTGCTGACGCGGCACCCGCGCATGCCCGAATTCCCTGCCAGACATCCACGAGGCTCCGTCCCGGAGTCGCCTGTCCCTCAGCACGGATCCGAAGTTCGAGTAACCTCCGCGGCCGCGATACAGGGGACCGAAGCCTCCATAGCGGCGGTAATCGTCCCGCATGTAGCCGATGTTCGTGATGTTGATGACGTTGAATCGGCGTCCCCCGCCATACCACGGGAAGTATGGATCGGCAGGACCGCACGGCAACCAGCCGACGTTGCCGAAGCCGAAGCTAGCGCCGAAGGAGAAGCCCCCTCCGCCGTAGCCGAAGCCGAAGAACGAAACGTAAGCCGGAGACCAGACGGGATAGTAGGCCGGGTAAAAGGCGACGGGGCCCGGCCACCAGGACCAGTCGTCATCATAGAGGAACCAGCGACCGTAGTGATATGGCGCCCAGCCCCACGGCTCGTAGGATACCCACGTCCAACCGTAGAATGGCTCCCAAACCCAGCGCCCGTCGCGGTACGGCGCCCAGCCGGCCGACTGGTACGGCTGCCAAACGTTGCCGTAACTGGGAACGTATACCCAGTGGCCGTAGGAGCCGAGGTCTTGCGCGCCGGTGTAGTGGTGGTTGGTATAGTGCCATGTGGAAGCGTCTTCAATGCGGCGATCCCGGTTGGAGTTCCATTGATCCCAGCTATCCTCCGGTCCCGCGCTCGAGATCTGATACTGAGGATTGTCGGTACCTTGGATCGTGATCAACTGGCCGTTTTCGATCCGGGTGCTGCCCTGCGGAGTGGAAACGTCGGCTTCGCCGCGGCGCACCGTCACCAGCGTTTGCGCGTTCGAATCCACTTCCACGCGGTAGCTGCCGTTGCCGAGCGGGTGCACGGCAACGTTCGGCGTGTCGACTTCGGCCTGGGCCTGATCCTGGTTCAGCACGTCGTAGCTCACCAGTCCTTGCGACACCTGTACCTGGATGTGGCTGCGATCCAGGTTCGCGATCTTCGCCGTCGAACTCGAATCGAGCCGGAGCACATTCGCATAGTCGAGCTGAACCTCGGCCCGCGAATCGGGACCGGTCGAGATCGTGTCCCCGTTCATCAGCGGCGTGTTCACCGTCGCAGCCACCCACGTGCCGGAATCGGCGCGCTCGATCGAAACGTTGCCCTCGATCAGGCTGACGCGTGCCACGCCGAGTTGGGATTGATTCTGCTGCCCGGTTTCTTGGGGGGCTTGGTCCTGGGCTCGGCCCACGCCCGCCGTGCTTGCCAGGGCCAGAGCCAGGATTGCGATTTTGGCTAGAAATCCTCTCATTTCATACCTCCCGCCGGTCTTTCGGATCAAGATTCAGAAACACAGCTTATATGAATGCAGATGGCGTTCCAGAGCTGCCACGAAATGATATATGGCCTAAGCGCTGATATTTCAGCATATTCCCGGACGTGGGGTTGTTTTTTAGGAATCAATGGCCGCGTGACGCCGGTGGTTTTCGTGCGGTGGTGGTGGTTTTCGGCCACCGCGCGTTATCGATCCGGCGCGGAGAACTGGTGAGGCATGCCCGGTCGCGGCCGGGCGCGCGAGGCCGTCCTCCCTCGGAATTAAGAGTCACTTTCCGGAGGGTCGGGGACGCCGATCTTCGAGAGGCGATAGCGCAAGGCGTTGCGGGAAAGACCCAGCGCGCGAGCCGCCTGGCTCTTGTTGCCGCCGGCGTGGCGCACCGCTTCGCGAATGATCTCCTCTTCCCACCCCTCGAGCGTCATGCCCGGGGGAAGAACGGCGGCGTTTGCCGTCGCGCGACGGAAAGGGACGGTATCGAGCTGAATATCGGAAGCGTCGATCACGCTCGCCGGGGAAAGCGTGACGGCGCGTTCGAGAATGTTCCCGAGTTCCCGCACGTTGCCCGGCCAGTGGTAATCCATCAGGAGCGCGAGCGCCGCCGGCGTCAGTTGCTTGGGAGGGCCGGCGGAATCGGCGGCGAAGCGCTCCAGGAAAAAGCGGGCCAGGCCGGGAATGTCCTCGCTATGCTCGCGCAGGGGAGGGACGTCGATCGCCACGACGTTCAGCCGATAATACAGATCCTCGCGGAACGTGCCTTCTTCGAGAGCGGCGCGCAGGTCGCGATTGGTGGCCGCGATCAGACGTACGTCCACCTTCAGAGTTTTCGTGCCGCCCAGCCGCTCGAATTCCCGCTCCTGAAGGACGCGCAGCAACTTCACTTGAATGGCCTGGGGCACATCGCCGATTTCATCGAGAAAGAGCGTGCCCTTGTTGGCGAGTTCGAATTTGCCCGGCTTGGTGGAGGAGGCGCCCGAAAAAGCGCCCCGTTCGTAGCCGAACAGTTCGCTTTCGAGCAGGTTTTCGGGAATGGCGGTGCTGTTGATCTTGACGAAAGGTCCCGAAGCCCGCAGGGAATGCTCGTGGATGGCGCGGGCGATCAGGTCCTTGCCGACTCCGCTTTCCCCGCCGAGCAGGACGGTGGTGTTGGTGGGCGCGACGCGTTCGACCATGGCGAGAACAGCCTGCATTTTCTCGCCTTGGGCGATGATGTTGTCGTAGTGGTAGCGCTGGCCGAGCGCTTCCCGCAGGGCGCGGTTTTCCTCGCGCAGCTTCGAGGCATCGAGCTCCTTGCCGACGACGAGCAGCAACTCTTCGAGCGAGAAGGGCTTCAGGATGTAGTCGCTGGCGCCCGCCTTCATCGCTTCGACGGCCGATTCGACGGTGCCGTAGGCCGTCATGACGACGACGGGGAGAGAAGCGTCGACGTGCTTGGCGGCCTGCAGGAACTCCAGGCCATTCATCCCGGGAAGGCGGAAATCGGTGACCACCAGATCGATCTCGTTCTGGTTCAGGATTCTCAGACCGGTTTCGGCGTCTTCGGCAGCAAAGGTCGTATGCCCGTTCTCGCCGAGGCTCAGCTCGATCAGGCGCCGCATTTTAGGTTCGTCTTCGATGATCAGGATGGAGCCCATGGTGGCGCCAACCCTCCCGCTCGATTCGATTCCGCGGCCGGCAAGGCCGGTTCCCGCCGGAGACGGCAAGGCGTCAGCGAACCGGGCAGTCACGGCGGCCAAACGTCCGGGTCTCAGCTTTCCGGCGTGGCCGGCAGAAAGACGCGGAAGCAGGCGCCGGCCTTTTGGGCGGTGTCCAAACGGATTGTACCGCGATGGTCGTCGACGATTTTGGCGACGATGGCCAGACCCAGACCGACGCCGTCCCTTTTCGAGGTGACAAAGGGATTGAAAATCTGCTCGCGAAACTCCTCGGGAACCCCCGGGCCGGTGTCGGCCACGCTGATTTCGACGCCCGGCCGCCGGTCGGGGCCGGAAGAGGGGACGATCGAAAGATCGAGCTTGCCCGCCTGTCCATTCATGGCCTGGTACGCATTGAGAACCAAATTGAAGAAAACCTGTTCGCAAAGCTGCTCGTCGGCGAGGACCTGCGGCAGGTTCACCGCATATTGCTTCTCAACGGTGATTGCCGCGCCGGCATTTTGCTTTTGCACCTTGTCGGCCGCCCGGTCCAGGATGGCCGCCAGATCCACGGGCCGCAAATCGAGCCTCGCCGGCCGGGCGAAATCGAGAAAACGGGAGATCAAGCCGTTCAGGCGATTGGCCTCGGAGGAGATATAACCGGCCATCTCGATCGCAATCGGCGACGCCGATTCCAGATTGCGGCCCAGCATCTCCGCCGAGCCCTTGATCACCCCGAGCGGGTTGCGAATTTCGTGAGCCAGGCCGGCGGAAAGCTGGCCGAGGGCGGCCAGGCGTTCGGCGCGGCGGGCTTCGGCCTGGGCTTGGCGGAGCTGGCGATTGGAATCGGCCAGCTCTTCCGACAAAACCTGGTAACGAAGCACCTGGCGCCGATTTTCGCCGACGAAACGATTCACCAGAAAGGCGGCGATGAAGAAGAATAGGATGCGGATAATCAGGGTGGACTGGCCCGCGTCGGTCAGCTCGTATCCGGCCAATTCGGCGGGAATCAGATAGATGCAGTAGGCCAGGGAAGCTATGCCCGTCCAGAGGAAAGTGCCCAGCGCGCCGTAATAGATCGCCGCCGTCACGACGGGAACGTAGAAGATGGGGTAATAAATGCTGTTGATGCCGAGCGCGCCGGTGTGGCCGATCAGCAGGGTGGCCAGTAGGATTTTGACGGCCACGCTCGCGGCTCGCCCCGCGCCGGAGAATCTGGCCACCAGGCGTCCTTCGAGCAGCTGAAGCGCGCCAAAACCGGCAAGCATCAACTGTTTGTGGATCTCGTTGATGGGCGGCAAGACAGCCAGCCCGGCCAGAAAAACCAGCCAGAGAATATCGATCCAGCCGATGCGTGCTTCCGCCTGTTCCACGGCGCGCCGCTTCCTCCTGGCTGAATCTAACACGGGAAGCGGGCGTTCCGACCCTCGATCCGCGAAGCGGGAGTCCCTGTGGCACGGCCGCGGGGACCGCGAGATAATCCCCCCATATGAGGGTAGAATGTATAGTCGGGTAATCGGCGAAAGGGCGCACCATAGCTCCTGGACCAGAGGCGATCTTCTCCATGGAACATCGAGATGCCACGCGCCGCGGATTCGATTTCTTGCTTCATGGCAGTGTCGATCGGGCTGTTTTGGCTATCGACCGGTCTCTCCGGCGAGCGAAAGGGATTTTTGAGTTCTGCGAAAACGACGATTGCATCCTTCGCATTGGCGTCATTGCGTCCGAAACGCGCATTCTTCTTCCCGATGGAACCCAGCTGCTCCCGAAAGACCCGGTCATCGATCTGCATTTCTGGAATGAGCGCATGCCTAGTTTGGTCCAGGCGGGCTCCTCGCTGGCCTGGGGCGCCGCTTTTCGCACGCGCATGCAATCCTCCCTGGCATTCCTGGCCGAATACGTGGCCTCCGATCCGGAACTCAAGGGCGTAAAGGCTTGCCGCGCCCGGGTCGCCTTTTTGCGGGACAGGCGAATTCAAAGGGCGGCCCGCCACCTCGGCTTCGTCTCGGCCGTTCCCGACCAATCCCTTCCGGGCTACGTGCACGAATTCCTGGAAGTGTTTCTGATTTACGGCCTGACGTGGGTCTTTAACCCCGACGCGCTGCCCCACAAGGCCTGCTTGCCGCAGCGCTCCTACCTATGGATGTCCCGGGAAGAGCTTTTCCGGCGGTACGGGGCTTCTCGATCGCCGGACGTTGCGGTGGTTCAGGCTCGTGAGAAGAAGTCCGGGGTGGGCTAAAAGCCGCGTGCCGGCGCAACGGGGACTTTTGGCGAGGGCGCGCGGCGGCCGCCGCCCACAAGGACCCGCCGGGGGAATTTCTCCTGATGCTAGCCCGGAAATACCTGTGTGTTGTAGCAAGGTAAAAATGTCACCCCTAACAGCCGAGTGAAAATGTCACCCCCTCGTTATTTTTTTAGAGGGCCTCGATCTGCAATTTTGTGTCGCCGTGGTAGACGGCGACGCGCCCGGCCAAGTCCTGGATGAGTT
>DATLSU010000066.1:0-20674 GCA_035533975.1 Patescibacteria group bacterium | reverse complement strand
GGTTGGCCCAACTCCGTAAGCGGCTCGATCAGGCTTACGTGGACCGCCTGGACGGAAAAATTGCCGAGGAATTTTGGGAAGCCAAGTCTGCGGAGTGGCAACAGGAAGAGCAAACGCTTCTGGCCTCGCTGCGCGAGCTTGATCAGGCGGCAAATCCCCAGCGTGCGCTCGACCGCGTTCGCATTTTAGAACTCGCGAATAGGGCGCATTCTCTGTACGTTACGCAGACACCAGCCGAAAAAGCGAAATTGCTGAGAATGGTGCTATCGAACTGCTCAGTGGACGCGGTAAGTGTTTATCCCACCTACAGAAAGCCCTTCGACATGATCTTCGAAAGGGCAAAAACAAAGGAATGGTGGGCCTGGGGAGAGTCGAACTCCCGACACGCGGTTTAGGAAACCGCTGCTCTATCCATCTGAGCTACAGGCCCACGGCTTGATTCTACAAGATTAAGACGCGACATCTCAGTCGAACCCGTGGCCCGCTGGTTGCACACCGCTTCGAGCGATTTCATGTGTCCGCATGCGGCGGGGGTTCGAGCTCGATTTCCGGCAGCCGCCCCGGCGGTCTGGCGGCGCCTTCCCCTAGAGTTTCAGCCCACCGGCCCGCCTGCTCTCTGAGCCGGGCGACGCAAATGCCGCGGTAGGAGCGGGGAAAAGCGGCGAGCTTGCCGAGTCCGCGGCGCAAAAGCGACAGCGCTCCTGGCCGGTTCCCGCCACGCCAGTGATGGAAGGCGGCGGCAAGTTGAATGATTCCCTGAAGGAAATCCCTGTCGGCGCCGGACGCGGCGAGCCAGATCGCTTCCCAGGTCTCGTGAGCGGCGAAAAATTCTCCGCGGTTGAATTGCTCGATGCCGAGCAGAAACGCCGCCTCTTCCCTAGAGCCCATCGGATTTTCCCCGCCACGCGGAAGTCAGGGCCATCTTAGCAAACCGGCGTTTCCAGCAAGGATCCGGCAGTCACCGATCCCGCCGGGTTGACGAGACGGCGCCTCGCCCCGATGATGGAATTTCGCGCGCGATGATCCCGACTCGAATCACGCTGAAGGGTGTCAAGCTGGGTCTGATCGAAGCCGGCGGCGTTCATGTCGAGCCCTCTCCAGCCGGACTCGCCGGCGAGCTGGAATCGTCGGCTACGCGGGCGGGGCGGCGTTTGACGGTGGAAGCCGTCGCGGCCATGGAGACGGTCGGCGCGGTGTGGTCGATGTTTCGCGCCTGGGGCCTGGATCCTTCGAAATACCGGCCCTCGTCGGAAGCGCTATTGCGGCGAGTGGCGCAAGGCAAGGGACTCACTCCGATTTCAAACGTCGTGGACATCGTGAACCTGGCGCAGATCGAAACCGGCTGGCCGATGGGTGGCTACGACCTTGGCCGCATTCATCCGCCCGTCACCCTGCGCCTCGGTGAAGCGGACGAGAAATATGAAGGCATCGGCCGGCGGGTGTGGCACCTGGCCGGGCGTCCCGTGCTGGCCGACGAGGCCGGCCCGTTCGGGAGCCCGATCAGCGACTCGACGCGCACGATGGTTTCGAATGAAACGCGGGCGCTCTGGGTGGTGATCTTCGCGCCGGGGACAAGCGCCGATGCCGCCATCGACCGGACGCTCGCGCGGCTCGAAGAGCGGCTCGGGCAATGGGCCGCGGGCCAAAACATTCGCCGGAACATTTCGCCGCCGGCCGCAGGGGAAAGCGTTTGAACTCATTCCATCTGGTCCTTCTGCTTCACGCCCACCAGCCGGTCGGCAACTTCGACGACGTATACGAACGCGCCTACGCGAAATGCTATCTGCCGTTTCTCGATCCGCTCGAGCGCCATCCGCGCATCCACGCCGGTTTGCATTTTTCCGGGCCGCTGTGGGAATGGATCGCCGCGCGGCACGAGGAGTATTTCGCGCGTCTCGCCGTACTGGTCGGGCGCGGACAGGTGGAGCTGGTCGGCGGAGGGTTCTACGAACCGATCCTCATCTCGATTCCGCCCGCCGACCGCGCCGAGCAGATCGCGCGAATGGAGCGGTTCCTCGAGGGCCGGTTCGGAAAGCGGCCCGAGGGGGCCTGGCTAACCGAACGCGTCTGGGAACCGGAGCTGGCGGGAACGCTGGGGCGGGCCGGGGTTGGCTACACGCTGGTCGACGACAATCATTTCCTGCTCGGCGGTTTCGACGCCGAACAGTTGTTCGGATACTACCGCGTCGAGGATCTGGACGCGTCGGTCGATGTTTTCCCCGGCCTCGAGAATCTGCGTTACGCGATTCCCTTCCGGCCCGTCGAGGAGACGATCGAATTCCTCCGGCAGTCCGCCGGGCGCCATCCCGGGGGAATGGCGGCCATGGGCGATGATCTCGAAAAATTCGGGATATGGCCGGGAACCTACGAGCATTGCTACACGAACGGGTGGCTCGAGCGCCTCTTTGAAGCGCTCGAAGCGAACGCGGATTGGCTGGCCGTTCTGGCGCCCGGCGAGTATCGCCGGAATCACGCGCCGCTCGGACGCGCCGTTCTCCCGACGGCCGCATACAGCGAAATGATGGAATGGGCGCTGCCGAACCGGGCGCGGGTGCGGGTGCAGGAACTGGCGCGCGAATTCGCGGACCGGCCCGAGATCTTGCGGTCGCTGCGGCGCGGCGTGTGGCGGAATTTCCTGGTGAAGTATCCGGAAGCCGATCTGCTGTCGCGAAAGATGCAGTTCGTCTCCCGGCGGATCGCGGAACGGGGCCGGACGCGCCGGCGCGGCGCCCCCGGGGACCTCGATCAGGCCCGCACGCACGTGCTTCGCGCGCAATGTAACGACGCCTATTGGCATGGGATTTTCGGCGGGCTCTACTCGCCCCACTTGCGCGATGCGATCTGGCGCGAGCTGGTCGCCGCCGAGCGGGCGATCGACGGCGAGCGGCCGGCCGCGGGGGCGCGGCCGGAAGGCTTGGGCGGGGCCGGACGCGGCGAGGCCTACTTCACGGCCGGCAGCTACAGCGCTCTCGTGGATTCTGCCGACGGGGCCACGCTGGCCCTGCTCGATTTCCGGCTTGGCAACCTGGCGCTGCTCAATACCATCGCCAGGCGGCCCGAAGCCTACCATTCACGCCTGGCCAGCGCCTCCCAGGGCGGCGACGGCGTCGCCTCGATCCACGACCGCGTGCGCGTGAAAGAGCCCGGGCTCGAGCGGCTGCTGCGGTACGACCGCTGGCTGCGGCGCGGATTCCGTCTGATGGTGTTCCCGGAAGGGAAGCGCCTGGAGGATTACGCCGCGCTGGAACTGGGCGAAGCGCCGGGACCGGCTGCCGCCGCGTTTCATGCCGGGGAAATTTCGCCTGGCGGAGCCGATTACACGGCCGAGACTTCACTCGATCCGGTAGCCGGGGCGCAGGTTCGGGTGCGCGCCGAGAAACGCTTTCGCTTCCGGTCCATGCCCGAGGGTTTTTCGCTAACCGTGACCGCGCAACTGGCGCTTCTCGAAGGAGGAGGGGCCACGGCGAACGCCGGACTCGAGGTGGTGCTGAACCTGCTGGCGCCGGCCAGTCCCGACCGCTACTTCGCATTCGGCGCCGAGCGGCACGCGCTCGGCTGGCAAGGCATGGCGCCTGGGCCGGAATTGAAACTCGTCGATGAATGGCAAAAGGTGACGGCGACGCTCATCGCGCCCGGCGCGGCCGGGTTTTGGATCGCTCCGATCGAGACCGTCTCGGAATCCGAGGACGGATTCGAACGGGTGTATCAGGGATCACAGATCCTGGCCCTCTGGCCTCTGGTTCTGGAGGGGGGAAAAGATCCCTGGCAGGCGCAGGTGGAGCTGCAAGTGGCCAGCCTGTAGCCGGATGCGGGAGCCGATCGCCCGGACCGGGCTGTTGTTTGCGCCCCGGCGGTTTGGTAGAGTCAAGCGGAAGCCTTTGCCGGCTGGAGAGAGCGCGTGGCTGTCAGCAAAGAGTTGCTCGATATTCTGGTTTGCCCCCTGTGCAAGGCGCCCGTTCATCTCACCGCGGACGAGCAGGGACTGAAATGTTCCCAGTGCCGGCGCGTCTATCCGATCCGAGACGGCATCCCCACGATGATCGTCGACGAAGCCCGCATTGAGAGCGAGTAATGCCGCCGAGATTCTCCCCCGTCTTGCCCAGGGCGCCGAAGTTCTGCTGATCCGGCTGCGCTCGCTGGGCGATATCGTTCTGACCACCCCGGCCCTCGAAGCCCTGCACGCCTGGCGGCCGGACCTGCGGACGGTGGTCGCCGTTGAGCCCGCCTATGCGGCCGTCCTGGAAGGTAATCCTTCCGTTGGCGAAGTCTTCCTGGTCGGCCGGTTCCTGCCTGCCGCGGCGCGCCTGGCGCGACGGCGTTTTCCCGTCACGCTCAACCAGCACGGCGGGCCAACCAGCGCGTTGCTCACGGCCGCGACGCTTTCGCCCGTGCGTGTGGCCTGGCAGCGGACCCAGTTCTCCTTTCTGGCCAACGTCCTGGTCTCGCGTCCGAAAGTCTATTTCGGGCGCCGGGTCCATACGGCCGAGCAGCGAATTTCCCAGTTCTGGCAGGTCGGTTTGCCGAGGGGACCTGTGCCGCCGGCGCGCGTTTATCCGCAACCCGATGCGCTGGCCGCCGTCAGCGCCATGCTGGTCGGCCGTGGCATCGGGCCCGGCCGACCCTACGTCGTCCTGCAACCCGGCGCGGCATTCGCCAGCCGGAGGTGGGCGCTCGGGAACTTCGCTCAGTTGGCCGATTGGCTGGCGGGGGAATGGGGGCTCGTGCCCGTCGTGCTGCTGGGGCCGCGCGAGCGGGAGCTTGGCGCCGAGGCCCGGAAGCTGTTCGGCGGGCCGGCCGTAATCGTGGAAGGGCTGGCGTTGCGGCGGATGATCGCGCTGGTTTCGCAAGCGAGACTGTTCGTCGGCCAGGATACCGGCCCGACGCACGTCGCCGCGGCGGCCGGCTGCCCGGTGGTGGATATTTTCGGCTCGAGCAACCCCGTCTACTGGGGACCGTGGGCGACGCCGTCGCGAATCGTTTTGAACGAGTTTCCCTGCCGGCCGTGCCGCGGGGACCGCTGCTACGCGTTCGAGGAGCCGCGGTGCATCTTGTCGGTGACAATCGATCAGGTGAAGCAGGCCTGCCGGGAGCTACTGCTGGAAACGGGAGGATGAACGCTTGCGCCGGCCGTCAAGCGCTTGCCCGCGGGGCCATGGCGGCGCGGGCCGACAAACGATTATTAGCATTCTATTAGCTATTATGAATGTTTCGCCGCGTTATCTTTGACACCGATTTCTTTCCTGGTATAAAAGTGCCGGCCGTTTTGAGAGCGAACGCCTCCGGCCCGTAGCAGCGGCGAGAGGCCGGAAGCCGCGCGTTTGGGTGGAGCGCCAGCTAGCTCTCTGCCGAGACCCCGAAAACAAAAATAGAGAGACCGCGAAAAAAACAAGATGAACGACCGAAAGCGCGTTGCCATGCGGCTGGCCCGATGAGGAGTGTGTCTGGCGCCGATCACCCGATCGCCTCTTTCACGAAACGCCATCCCCTCGTGCTCCTGCTATTGCTGGCCTTTGCCGCGCTCCTCGTGCACGGCTACCATCCCCGGTCGGAAGATTCGGAGATGTACGTTTCGGGTATCGTTCAATTCTTACATCCAGCTATTACCCGGTCGGCCGCCAATTCTTCGAGGCCCAAACGAATCTGACCCTGTTCACTAGGCTGATTGCTTGGTCCGTGCGGTTCTCTCATCTTTCCCTGGATTGGGTTCTCTTCTTGGGACAACTGGCGTCGATTTTCCTGTTGCTGCTGGGCAGTTGGAAAATCGCATCCAAATGTTTCCCGAGCCCTTCCGGGCGCTGGGCGGCGGTGGGTCTGGTGGCGGCGCTGCTGACGCTGCCTATTGCCAGCACGGACTTCTATCTCCTCGACCAGTATTTCAATCCGCGCTCCCTTTCCGCCTTTGCCCTTCTCTTTGCCGCCGACGCGGCGATCGAGAAAAAGCACCTGCGGTCGGCGCTTTAGCTGGGTTTCACCTTGCTGGTTGAGCCCCTCATGGCTCCTTGCGGCATCGCCTATGTGCTCCTGCTTTACCTGTTCGATCGAAAGCAGCCCGTGCGCGTGCCGGCCCTGGCCGCTTTGGCGATTCCCAGCATATGGATCGCGCATCCTTCGCTGGCGTACCTGGAATGCATGGCGGAGCATCCCGATTACTTTCTGCTTCGCTGGCCGTGGTACGGCTGGCTGGGCGCAGTGGCGCCGTTGGCGCTGCTTTGGTGGATCGGACAAATCGGCCGCAGAAAACAACGCCCGGTTCTGCGCCGGCTCGCTCGATGGCCTTGTTCGGCCTCATCTGTCTGGCCGGAGCGATTGTCTTTTCGATTCCCGCCAGCCTGGTTACGCTGCTCCGGTTTCAACCCATGCGGTATTTGTATCTCGTGTATCTATTTCTGATTTTGCTCGGGGGTGGCTTGCTGCGGGAGATGCTCCTGAAGGCCAAGCCCTTGCGCTGGCTGTTGCTTTTTGTTCCCCTTTGCGCCGGAATGAGCTACGCGCAGTTCCGGCTCTTTCCGCAGAGCCGGCACGTGGAATGGCCGGGAGCGGCGCCGGAGGATCAATGGGTGCAGGCATTTGTGTGGATTCGCGGACATACGCCCACGGGTGCGATATTCGCTCTGAACCCGAATTACATGAATGACCCCGGAGAAAATCATCAGGGCTTTCGCGCCATTGCCGAGCGGAGCCGCCTCTCGGATCTGGCCGACGACTGGAGCGTCGCGACGCTTTTCCCCGAAAAGCCGCTGGCGGACCGGGCTTGGTCGGAAATGCAGGCCGAAAGAGGATGGGAACATTTCACACGGGCGAATTTCGAGCGCCTGAAGCGAGAGTACGGGGTGACGTGGATTGTGGTGCAACGCCCCGGCGTGGACGGCGTGACGTGCCCCTATCGAAACAGCGCGGTGTCGGTTTGCCGGGTGAATTAGGGCGCGTAAGAAATGGAGTGGTCGCTGAACTGGACCCAGAGACGGACCTCTTTGGTCCGTTGCGATTTCGCGATGTCGTTCTCGGAAGGGAACTGGGGGAAGGGACTGAGATGGACGATGATGATCACCCCGGAACCGCCGCTCGGTTCGATGTTATTGACGATCTGGAAGCTGCGGACCGGCCCGTAATATCCCGAAGGCCCCCAGTCTTGCAGGAAGTCCTTGTACCCGTAGTTGCTTTCCGTTTCCCACATCTTATAGGCGCCCTGTAAATTGCCGGCGGCCACCTCGCTCAGGAACTGGTTGACGGTCGCATCCTCCGAATGAAAGCGAAGGAAGAACCAGTAGAGGCTCGCCAGCACAATGGCGGTGACGATGAGCCCGATGGCGAACTTGAAAGTTTTACTGCGGCGTCGTGCGGGCTCGGGCTTGAGCAAGCTGGGCAGTGCCATTCTTCGTGTTCCTGAGTCCCTTCCTTCCCACCGTAACAGAACGGCGGCGGGAAAGTAAATCGGGCCGCCGCGCCCCTCTCACTCGCCCAGGAATTTGAGCACGACGCGCTTCGGGCGCTGTCCGTCGAACTCCAGATACAGAATCTCCTGCCACGGGCCCAGATCGAGCCGGCCTTCGCTGAAGGCAATCGAAATTTGGGAACCGGCCAGAATCGATTGCAGGACCGTGGAAGCGTTCGATTCGAACGCGCGCCCGAGCGCGTAATCTTCGCGCGCGGGTGCGTGCGTTTCCAGCCAGGCCCCGAGGTCCTCGAAAAATTTCGCTTCCCCCAGACCGAGCACCACGGCGGCGTTGGCGTGGAGGACGCCGGCGAGCACCATGCCGTCGGTGAGCTCGCTCTTCTGGAGAGCGGCCTTGACGTCTTCGGTGAGGCGGTGGATTTCGCGGATTTCTTTGGTTTGGATGGTGAGGTATTCGGTATGAATTCTCATGAGTTTCGCTCCTGGTACGATTCCGGCGTGCGCTGGCAACAGAGGCCGAGCGGGGCGATTGTAACGAAAAGAGAAGGCCGGGAGAAGCGCGACGGCCGCCGGCTTCAGGTCGAGCAACCTTGCAGCACGTCGAGCACCGCGGCAACGATTTCCTCGACGCGCACCGGGCGGCGTAGCAGTCGCGCGGCCCGGGGCCAAGACGCCGGCCCTAGCGCGGAAGCGACGACGACGAACGGGACGCGACGAGCCAGAGACTCGAGGCCCGGCTCGATTTCTTCGCGGGCTTCGAGCACAACGGCCGACGGAAGGTCTCCCGAGGCAATACGAGCGCCGGCTTCGGCGGCGCTCTCGATGCCGATAGCGCCGATGCCTCTCTCGCGCAGCTCCGCCCGAACCATGGCGCGAAGCCTCCAGTCGCGGGAGATGATGAAAACGACCGGCATCCCGGCCCCGCAATATAGCATCCCTCCAATTGGGAAGTCCCGGTAGGTAATAGGGGATCTGTTTGTTAGAATCGACTTTTGCCTGGTAACCGGCGAGCATATCCGAAATCATGACAGTGAGGCGCAGAGCATGGATTGCGCTCGGCATCGCGGCGGTGGTGACGCTGCTGTTGGTGGGCCTGGCCGGGCGCGGGAAGTTGCCCGACGTTAGCACCGCTCGAGTTACGCGCCAAACGCTCGAATACTGGATCTCGACCAATGGCACCGTGGAACCCATTGATCCCTTTGTGTTACGCGCCCACTTCGACACGTTCGTTACCCGGGTTCTGGCGGTCGATGGCCAGGCGGTGAAACGCGGCCAATTGCTTGCCGTGCTGGATTCCAGCGCCGCAGCGGCGCAGCTCGCCCAAGCGCGTCATAGCCTGCTCGCTGCCCAGCGAAGGCTGCAGAATGCCCAGGCCGGTGGACCGCCCGATCAGGTGGCGCAGCTAAAAAGCGATCTGACCAAGGCGCGGGCCACGCGTAACCGGCTGGCTGCCAAGCAGAAGGAGCTCGAGAAGCTGGTCGAGCAAGAGGCCGCGACCCGGGACGAACTGGCCCAGAACGGCTTGCAGTTGAAGCAGGCCCAGGCCAATCTGGCCTATTGGGAGCAGAAACAGCAGGACATGGCCCGGCAGACGCAATTCGACGCCAGCGCGGCCCGGCTCGAGATCGAACAGGCACGGGCGCGGATCAGCGACCTCTCGCAGCAGGTGGCGTCGGCGCGCGTGGTGGCGCCAGTCGATGGGACGGTTTACGCGCTTCCGGTCAAGGTGGGCGACTACGTTCACGTCGGCGACCCGCTGGTCTCGGTGACGGACCTGAGGCACATGCGGGTTCGGGCGTATGTGGACGAGGTGGATTTGGGCTCGCTCGGAGCAAACCAGCGAGTCGAAATCCAGTGGGACGGACTCCCTGGGCGGACCTGGCATGGCCGGACCGAAGTGATCCCCAAGCAAGTGGTGCCCTACCAGGGCCGGCGCGTCGGCGAGGTGCTGTGCTCGGTCGACAGCGCGGACGCGAAGCTGCTGCCGAATACGAACGTGGATGTGCAAATTCTGGTGGCCCGCCATAGCGGGACGCTGGCGCTGCCGCGATCGGCGGTACAGGGTGAAGGAAACGATCGCTACGTCTATCTGGTGCAGGGTGACCGGCTGCGGCGCAGGCCGGTACAGGTCGGGATCGCCAGCACGGAGATGCTCGAGATCGTTCGGGGATTGCGCGAGGGGGACCGCGTGGCCCTTCCCGGCGCGGCCAATTTGCAAAATGGGCTGAGAATTCATCCCTTGGAGGTGCAGTGATGCGCCGGCTAATTGTGGTGGGAACCCTCCTCCTGCTGACGCCCCTCTTGTGGGCCGCCGCGCAAAACCCACTGGAAACGGCGAAGCAAGCGTTCCTGGCGGGCCGGTTTGCCGAGGCGGCGGCGACCCTGAAACAGGCGGCGCAAAGCGGCCCGAACAACGCGATGCTGCATTACTGGCTGGGGCGTTGCTATTACGAGTTGCGGCATAACGAGCAGGCGTCTGAAGAGGTCGAAAAGGCCATCAAGCTCGACGGGCGGAACTCCGATTTCCACTTTTGGATGGGCCGCATCTACGGACGGATGGCGGAAACCCATCGCAGCCTGTGGTTGGGGATCAAGACGGGGAAAGAATTCCAGATGGCCGTCCAATTGAACCCGAAAAACATCCCGGCGCGGCGTGCGCTGATGGAATTCTACGCCTCCGCCCCGTGGATCGTCGGGGGAAGCAGGAGCAAGGCTCAGGAACAGATCACGGCCATCGCCGCGCAGAATCGGATACAAGGGGAATTGGCGCAGGCCGATTACGACCACATGATCGGGAACCTGGCCGGGGCACGGGCGCAATACCAAAAGGTACTCGCCGAGAATGCGGCTAGCCCGACCGAGTATTACGAAGCGGCCGACTTCTATGCGGGCCAGCGCAATGCCGCCGACCTGCAGCGCGCCGTCGGGCAAGTGCAGCGCATCGCCCCGAACGACCCTCGACTCGGATATTACCAAGGCGTCCTTCTGGCGATCCAAAACAAGCAGTTGGAGGAGGCGGAAACCTATCTGAAAGCCTATCTGGCGGCCACGGTCGACCGCACGAATTATCCTCCCCATGCCGACGCGCGCACCTGGCTCGGGCATGTTTACGAAGAGATGGGCCGGCGCCTGGAAGCCGCCGAACAGTATCGCGCGGCGCTCGAGATCGATCCCAATTCCGGTTTCGCGAAACAGAGCTTGAGGCTTTTGGAGAAGCAGTTGAACTGAGCGGGCCAGGCCGTCCGGCCCGAACCTCCCATGTTCCATCCTGAAAACTGGCGAGTGGCGATCGACGGGCTATGGTCCAACAAGCTGCGCGCCTTTTTGACGATGCTCGGCGTCGTCATCGGCAGCGCCTGCATCGTTCTGGTAATCACGGTCGCGGTGACGGGCAGCCGTTACATCATCGGGCAGATCGAGGGCGTGGGCGCGAACCTGGTATACGGGGGGCTGATCCAGAGCGGCGTGAAGATCGTCACCCGCGCCGATGAAATCACCCTGGCGGATTTGCGAGCGATCCAGGAGCAGGTCCCGCAAGTCGCGGCGATCGCCGGCACCCACGATATGCCCATCACGGTGGTTGCCGGCGGCAAGGCGCGGGCCATCACGTTGATCGGAGTGACCGAGAGCTACGCGCGGGTGCGCAACCTGGTCGTTTTGCAGGGACGTTACTTCGACCAGGACGATATGCGAGTAGGCGCCAAGGAGTGCATTGTCACGCCGCACCTGGCCAGCCTGGCCTATCCCGACCGGGATCCGATCGGCAAGCCCTTGCGGCTGGGCGAGCTGCGATTCACAATTATCGGCGTCTTCCGCGAGCGCGTCTCGACGTTCGGGCAGTCGGAAATTCAGCGGGATTCGGCCCTGGTACCCTTTCCGCTGATTCAAATGTTCACCGGCAACCGGTTCGTTTCCACCTTCTACGCGAGCAGCGACCGTCCACAGGACGTGCCGCTGGTGACACGGGAGATCGGTGAAGTCCTGCGCAGCCGGCACCGCCCCGGCGCTGAGTACCAGGTTCAGAACCTGACCTCGATCCTCAACGCGGCGCGGAAAATCTCTCTGGCGCTGACGGTGGTGCTGCTGGTGACCGCCGGGATCGCGCTCGTGATCAGCGGGATCGGGATTATGAACATCATGCTGGTGACGGTGACCGAGCGGACGCGCGAAATCGGAATCCGGAAAGCGGTGGGCGCGCGCAAGAGGGAAATTATGAATCAGTTTCTGCTCGAAGCGCTCATCATCAGCCTGTCCGGGGCGGCGCTGGGCGTTACGGCCGCGATTGTCCTGGCGGTGCTGGCGCGGCAACTGCTGCCGCCGGAGATGAGCGTCCCCGTGCCGTGGATCGCCGTGGTGCTCGCCTTTGCGGTGTCTTGCTCGACGGGGCTGCTATTCGGATATCTGCCTGCCAATAAGGCGGCAAAACTCCAACCGACGGAATCACTGCGCTATGAATAAAAAAACAGCTATTCTGGCCGTAATCGTGCTGGCCCTGGCCGGAACGCCGGCGGCAATGGCCGATCCACCGGGCCCGCTGACCCTGAAGGACGCGATCGAGATGGCTCTGCGGAACAGTGGCCAAGTGGCTGTGGCCCGTCTGGCCGCCGACGTGGCCCGGCGGCAGACCGGGCTGAACCGTTCCGCGTTCCGGCCCAATCTGTTTACCGGCTCGGGAGCCGCCTACACGAACGGCTTCCCGTCGTCGGTGGGCGGGGCGGCGCCGAGCCTCTTCAACTTGTCTTACGTCCAAACGCTGTTCAATCCGCCCCTGAAAGGAAAGGTGCAGGCCGCCAAGGACCGCAGCCAGGCTCAGCAAGTCGCCGTGGACGGCGTGAAGGACAACGTGATCGTCCAGGTGGCATCGGATTATCTGGAACTGGGCGAAGTGAGGCATTCCCTCACCCTGCTTCAGCAAGAGAGGGCAAGTGCGCAGAAGGTGCTCGAGATAACGCAAGAGCGCGTTCAGGCCGGCCTGGAGCTGCCAATCGACGATACGCGCGCCGAACTGACGCGCGCTCAGATCGAAGAGCGGGTGATCTCGCTCGAAGGGCGCGAGGATGTACTCGAAGAAAGCCTGCGCACGGCAACCGGTATCCCCGACGACCAACCGATCGTTCTGACCAGCGCGAAGCTCCCGCCGAAGACCGACTTGACCACGCCGCAATTGCTGGCGCTGGCCGTGGCACACAGCCCGCAGTTGCGCGAGGCCAGAATCGAGCGGCAGGCGCGCCTGGACGATCTGAAGGGGCAACGAGGAGGGTATTGGCCCACGGTGGATCTGGTGGGGCAATACATGGTACTGAGCAAAATCAACAATTACGATCAGTACTTCCGCAGCTTCCAGCGGAATAACCTGAACATTGGCGTTCAGGTGCAAATCCCGATCTTCCGGTCGCGGACATCGGCGGCCGTGGCCCTGGCCGACAGCCAATATCAAGAGGCGGATACGGAGCTGGGCAACCAGCGGCATGCCTTGGAAATCCAAGTACAGCAAGAGGCTAGGCAAAGCCGGGAACAGGATGCGGCGCTCGAAGTGGCCCGTCTCGAATTGAAACTGGCACAACAGAACCTGGATATCGTGCAAGCACAGTTCAATCAGGGACATGCCACCCTGGCCGCGGTCGAGCAGGCACGGTTGGATGAGAGCAAAAAGTGGCTCAATTACCTGCAAGTCAACTTCCAGGGTCAAAAGGCGCAATTGAATCTGCTGCGAACGACCGGGAGGCTGGCTTTGTTGCTGCAATGAAACGGAGCCAGGGATGCGCAACGCAGTTCAGGAACAGGAAAGTGAACAGGGCGCTTTCCGGGGGTTTGGAAATGCGAGTAGAATAGTTAACTTCGGTCTTTAGCGGGTCAGCGGCACAATGTGCTGGAGGGAACAGAGCTTATGTCGTCCGTCATGAAGACTTTACTACTGAATCCGCCTAGTTTTGAGAACTTCGACGGCGGCGCGAGTTCGCGCTGGCCGGCAACGAGAGAAATCGCCTCGTTCTGGTACCCGGTGTGGCTGACCTACCCCGCCGGGATGCTTCCCGGCAGCCGGCTGCTCGACGCCGCGCCCCATGGGATATCGGTCGAAGAGACGATCGAAATCGCGCGGGACTATGAATTCGTAGTTCTGTTCACGTCGACGGTCGGGTTTGCCAGCGACGTCAAACTGGCGCGGGCGATGAAGCAAGCGCGGCCTGGGCTGAAAATCACCTTTGTTGGGCCGCACGTGCAGGTGCTTCCCGCGCAAAGCCTTCTGTCCGGCTCGGATATCGATTTCGTGGTTCGCGGCGAGTTCGATCATGCCGTCGTGGAATACGCCCAGGGCAAGCCGCTGGCCGAAATCGCCAACGTCAGCTACCGCGACGAAACCGGACGCATCGTGCACAATCCCAGCCGGCCGCTGCTGCAGACGGAGGATCTCGACCAGCTGCCATTGGCCTCGACGATCTACAAACGCGATCTTGCGGTGGAAAAGTATAACGTTCCGTTCCTGCTCCATCCCTTCGTGAGCTTCTATACGGCGCGCGGCTGTCCGGCACAGTGCACCTTCTGCCTGTGGCCGCAAACCCTTTCCGGGCACGCTTGGCGGACGCGCTCGGCCGAGAGTGTGGCGGAAGAGTTCGCCATGGTGCCCAAGCTGTTCCCCCAGGTGAAGGAGGTGTTTTTCGACGACGACACCTTCAACATCCGCAAGGACCGGGTCATCGCGCTCTCGAAGCTGCTGGGGCGGGTCGGTCTGCGTTGGAGCTGTACCTCGCGCGTGCACGGCGATTACGAATCGCTCAAGGCGATGGCCGACGGCGGCTGCCGGCTGCTGATTGTAGGCTTTGAGTCGAGCGACCCGAAGATCCTCAAGAACATCAAAAAGGGCGCGACGCCCCAGCAGGCGCTGACTTTTGCGCAGAACTGCAAGGAATTGGGAATCGTCATTCACGGCGATTTCATTGTGGGGTTGCCGGGTGAGACGCCCCAGAGCATCGAGCGAACCATCGAGTTTGCCAAACAGCTCGATTGCGAAACGATTCAGGTGTCGATGGCGCACGCCTATCCGGGCACCGAACTCTATAACTGGGCGCGAGACCGGGGGTTCCTGGCCAGCGAGGCCGCCGCCGACTCCGCCGGGCACCAGTTGCCTCACCTCGAGTATCCGGGTCTCGGACGCGAGGAGATGATGGCGGCGGTGAACCGTTTTTACGACGAGTACTACTTCCGTCCTCGCGTCGTCTGGCGGATTCTCCGCAAGGCTCTCTGGGATTCCCATGAGCGCAAGCGGCTCTATAACGAGGCGGTTTCGTTCATGCGGTTGCGTTCCGAGCGCTTGCGCTGGGCGCGCAAGATGGTGGATTCGGGCCCGCCGCGTTCGACGCTGATCACCGTGCCCGAGATCAAGTCCGCAGCGCCGGTTCGAGTGGAGAGCGAGTCGCAGAGCGCATGAGCGTTGCTTCTCGCGTCCGGATGAAGACGTACGTGCTGATCGTCCTCATGGTGGCGTTTGGGGCCATGGGGGACGTGCTGCTGGGCAAGGGCATGAGGGAATCGGGCGGGATCTCGCTCGGTTCGTTCGGCTCGTTCGTCGACGGGATCGTTCGGGGTTTCCACAACAATCTGGTGTGGGTCGGGATCCTCAGCCTCATCATTTTTTTTCTCTGTTACATGCTGGTGCTGTCCTGGGCCGATTACAGCTTCGTGAGCCCTGCCTCGGCGATCAGCTACGCCGTGGTGACCTTCCTCGGATGGATGCTGCTGGGCGAGGCCGTGAATTCGACCCGGTGGCTGGGCGTCCTGGTGATCTGCCTGGGAGTCTTTCTGGTAGGGCATACGCCGACACGGACCACCGGGGAGATTGAATAATGCGCGTCTGGCTGCTGCTGGCCATCGTCGTCCTGGCCGGAACGGCCGGGGAGATTTCGGTCACGCGGGCCATGAAGCGCATCGGGGAGGTTCACCATTTCAATCCCCGGGCGCTGCTGGGGGTGCTCGGCCGGGCGTTCCGCATCGGTTGGATGTGGCTGGGGCTGGGACTTCTGGCGATGGCGTTTTTCTCTCTGCTGGCGCTATTGTCCTGGGAAAACGTGAGTTTTGTCGTGCCGCTCACGGCGCTCAGCTACGTGGTGGGAGCGCTGATGGCGAAGATCTTCTTGAAAGAGGAAGTCGACCGGATTCGCTGGATCGGCGTTCTCCTGGTGGTCGTTGGCGTAGTGCTGGTTTGGGTGGGGTAGGGAACGGCCATGTGGCACGGCGTCCTGCGCTGGTCTCTACTCATTCTGGCGCTGTCGCCTTTCGGTTATTACGTGTTGGCCATCGCCGCCGCCCGTCGCTTCTTTCGCAAGCGCTCTCCTCCACGGACAGGCTTCGCGCCTCCGGTCAGCATCCTCAAGCCGGTGCGCGGGCTCGACCGGGAAGCATACGAGAATTACGCGAGTTTTTGCCGGCAGGAATACCCCGAATTTGAAATCATTTTCGCCGTCACCGAGGAAACCGATCCGGTTCTTCCGGTAATCCGCCAAATCATCGAGGATTTTCCCCAGTGCCAGATCCGCACGCTCGTCGGCGCGGAAAAACTCGGCACTGGCGACAAGGTCAATAAGCTTTGCCGGATGGTGCGCGAGGCGAAATACGACATCCTCATCATCAGCGACAGCGACATCCGCGTTGACCCCGGCTACATTCGCGCCGTCGCGGCGCCCTTCGCCGACCCGCAGGTGGGTGTGGTCACCTGCCTCTATCGCGGCATCACCGACGGCTCGCTGGCCTCGGATCTCGAGGCGCTCGGCAATACGTCGGATTTCGACGCCGGCGTGCTTTCGGCATGGCTGCTCGGCGGGGTGACTTTCGCCCTGGGCGCGACGATGGCCACGACCAAAGAGCGCCTGGCGGAAATTGGCGGCTTCGAGGCGCTGGTGGATTTTTACTCGGACGACTACGAGATGGGCAACCGCATCGCCAAACTCGGATACCGCGTCGAAGTGACAACCTTTCCTGTCTTCACGGTGTTTCCCGCGCAGACGCTCGCCCAATGCTTCCGCCATCAAGTGCGCTGGACGCTGACGATGAAGCACTCGCGGCCGTGGGGGCACTTCTCGCTGCTGCTCACCTACGGGCTGCCCTGGGCGCTTCTGGGAGCGGCGATCGCGCCGTCGTGGCCGATTGCCGCCTTCTATCTGGGCGGCTACGCGGTGCTGCGCGCCGCCATGGCGTGGACCGTGGGCGTATGGGGAGTGGGTGACCCGCTGCTGCGGAGAAAGATGTGGCTCATTCCGCTGCGCGACGCTTTTGCCTTCGTGGTTTGGCTCACCAGCTTTTTCACGCGCCGGATCGAGTGGCGTGGGGCCGAGTTTTACATCCGCGACAAACGAATGGTACCCGCCGGACGCACCTGAGGATTCCTGGTTCGCTGCTTTAGGATATTGGCTCGAGGCGCAAGGGCGGCTCGATTGCCCGCGCTCGCATCGATCCTACTTCGCCTCTTCGACGTTCACCGCTCTGGCGACCACTCCGGTTTTCGTGATGGAGGCCAGCACCGAGACGGCGACGCCCGGCTTCAGGAGGGCCTTGTTTGCCAGGACCATTCGGATGACGGGAGTGGAGGGACTTACTTCGATCTCCTGCTTGCCGCCTTTATAGGTGACCGTAAGCACGCGGCTGGCCGATCCGGCGACGCCGCTGACGGTGCCATTGGTCATGGAGCGAACCTTGCTGACGTCTCCATTGGTCATCGTGCGATCGGGATTCGGACCCATGGGGCGGTGGCCTTCGCCGACGCCGCGCATCGCCTCGGGAAAGATGTGTACCTCCTGGGCGTGCAACCTTCCGTCGCTGCCTTTGACGGCGGCCGCGCCGACGAAGTCGCCCCGGTGGATATCTGCGAGGCTGCTTTTGATATTTTTGAGAATTCTCACGTTCGCTGGAAGTGAGACCAGAATCCTGTTCCCGGCGGGAGTTGTCAGCGAAAGCGTCCCGTTCTCGAGAGATTCAATCGTGCCTGTGAGGTGCACCGGCGCAGCATTCTGGCCGAAGGCAACACCGGCAGCCAGTAGAATCAGAGCGCTGGCAAAAAGCGATTTCCTGAGCATCGACAACCTCCCTGGGCAAAATTCCCGCCAGTCCCGCTTCCCGTTCGAGCGTCCTTTGCTCAGTCGCAAATCTATGGCTGCTGCCACGCTGTGTCAAGCGCCGGCCGGCGGGAGCGGGGCCGTTTTTTCGCCGCCGGGCGCAGTTGACGATTTTCAATTCCCCGTTTACAGTTTTGACGGTCGTTGCAGGGAGCTTCCCCGCCCTTTCCCGCCCATTGGGAGGTCGTTCAATCGGTAGGACACCAGACTCTGGATCTGGATATCCTGGTTCGAGTCCAGGCCTCCCAGCCAAACAATATTCCCAAAGGCTTATCTCTTCGAGCGGGATTTTCTGATTTTCAGCCAGTCCGGACGGGATTTCCTTGGCGTTGGCGGTAGCTTTGTGATTGGTCTGATTCACCGGCGAACTTCCCGGTTGATCGGCCCGGCTTGCTTCGGCTCGCCGCGTTGGCGGGCCGGCGGCGGTCCATGTTGCCAAAGGTCTTGGATTGAAAGTACGCTATCTGGCAAGTCCATGAATTCCACGCGCGAATTTACAGTTGGGCAGGTACGGTTCGGCGGCGGGTCGCCGCTTGCGGTGATCGCCGGGCCTTGCGTGATCGAGAGCGAGGAACACGCCGGGTTCATCGCGGAAAAGCTGCGGGATTTGTCTGGCGAATTGGGCCTGCCGCTGGTGTTCAAGGCCTCCTACGACAAGGCGAATCGTTCTTCTCTTTCCTCCTATCGCGGCCCGGGACTGCGCGAAGGAATGAGAATTCTGGCCGCGATAAAACGGGCGACCGGCCTGCCCGTATTGACCGACGTCCACGACGTTTCTCAGGTGGAAGAGGCGGCGGCGGTATGCGATGTCCTGCAAGTGCCGGCATTCTTGTGCCGGCAAACGGATCTGCTGCTTGCGGCCGGACGCTCGGGACGCGCCGTGAACGTGAAGAAGGGGCAGTTCCTTTCGCCGTGGGAGATGGCGACCGTGGTCGAAAAAGTGGCCAGCACCGGCAACGAGCGAATTCTGGTCACCGAAAGAGGAACCAGCTTCGGCTATCGCAATCTGGTCGTGGACATGCGCTCACCCGCCATTCTCCGGGGGCTGGGCTATCCCGTCATTTACGACGCCACGCATTCGGTGCAGCTGCCGGGCGGCGAGGGGCACCGCAGCGGCGGCCAGCCGGAGTTCATCGAGCCGCTGGCGAGGGCGGCGGTGGCGGCGGGAGTGGACGGGATCTTCGCCGAAGTGCACGAGAACCCGGCCGCGGCGCTCTCGGACGGCTCGAGCGCCCTTCCCCTCGATCAATTCCGCCGCCTGGCGGAAAAACTGATCGAGCTGGCGGCGCTGGTGCGATCCTGGAGCGCGACGTGAACCGGGAAATCGCGCGCCGGGTGTTGCGGATCGAGGCCGATGCGATCGCCGGGCTGATCGACCGGCTCGACGGGCGATTCGATGCCGCGGTCGAAATCCTGCTGGGTTGCCAGGGCCGCGTCGTCGTAACGGGGATGGGGAAATCGGGATTGATCGGGCGGAAGATCGCGGCCACGCTTTCGAGCACGGGGACTCCGGCCATCTTTCTGCATCCGGCCGAGGCGCTGCACGGCGATTTGGGAGTGCTGGTGCGGGGCGACGTGCTGCTGTCGATTTCCTACGGCGGCGATACCGAGGAGATCGTCGGACTGCTCGGTCGAACCAAACGGCTGGGCATTCGCATGATCACCATGACGGGCCATCCGCAATCCCCGCTGGCTGCGGCGAGCGACGTCGTGATCGATATTTCGGTTCGCGAAGAGGCCTGCTCGCTCAATTTGGCGCCAACGGCAAGCACGACGGCGGCGCTGGCGATGGGTGACGCGCTGGCCATCGCGCTGCTCGACCGGCGCGGATTTCGGGAAGAGGATTTCGCGGCGCTGCACCCATCGGGCCGGCTGGGGAAAAAACTGCAGCGCGTCGAGGACCTGATGCACGCCGGCGACCGGTTACCCCTGGTCCGCCCGGATACTCCGATCCCCGAGGTGATTTACGAAATCAGCCGGAAGGGGCTCGGGATGACGGCCGTTGTGGAAGAGGGGAAGCGGCTGGTTGGCGTCGTAACCGACGGCGACCTGCGCCGGTTGATGCAGGAGCGCCGGTCGGCGGCCCTGGAGCTGACGGCCGCCGAATGCATGACGGCGCGGCCTGTCACGATGGCGCGGAGCGAGCTGGCGGGAGCGGCCCTGCGTCTGATGGAAGAAAGGAAAATCACGTCGGTTGCGGTGGTCGACGAGCGGCAGCGGATCGAGGGAGTGGTGCATCTGCACGATCTGTGGACCTTGGAGTTGTTCTGAGCCTCCCATGGCTCCTCACTCAACTGCCGGTTCCCGGGAGTTTGCCAGGCGCGCCCGGCGCGTGCGGCTTCTGCTGGTCGACGTCGATGGCGTGCTGACCGACGCTCGCATCTACCTGCTGTCGATGCCCGATGGCACGGCGCTCGAAATGAAGGTGTTCCACTCGCACGACGGAGCGGCCCTGAAGCTGGCCCGCGTAATGGGCCTGCGAACCGGACTCATCACCGGACGAGATTCGGCGGCCACCACGCGCCGGGCCAGAGAAATGGGGATGGAATTCGTCTCGCAAAAGCGGGCGAAAAAGCTCCCCGCTTACCAGGAAATTCTGCGCCAGGCTTGCCTGAGCGATGCCGAAGTGGCCTATATGGGTGACGATTTGCCGGATCTGCCGGTTCTCGGCCGGGTTGGCTTGGCGATCGCCCCCGGCAATGCGACTCCGGAAGTGAAGCGGGCCGCGCACTACGTGACGCGCCGCCGGGGCGGCGAGGGCGCGGTGCGCGAGGCCGTCGAGGCGATCCTTCGCGCACAGGGTGTCTGGCGCGAGGCAATCGGCAGGGCGGAGGCCTGATCGGGGGCGGGGAGAACCGCTTCCAGCGAGGCATTGCGCGGTGCCGCGGGACGGGGGTTTTCTCTGTTGTAGCAAGGTAAAAATGTCACCCCTAACAGCCGAGTGAAAATGTCACCCCCTCGTTATTTTTTTAGTGGGCCTCGATCTGCAATTTTGTGTCGCCGTGGTAGACGGCGACGCGCCCGGCCAAGTCCTGGATGAGTTGCACGCGCGCCCCGGCGAAGCTGAACCGGTGCGGTTGCGCCGGAATCTGGAAGCGACGTCCCTCCCATTGCACGACGTTGTCGTTGCTGACGGTGCGTTCGTGGATGAAGCAGCAGATGCGGTTCAGTTCGCGCG
>DATLSU010000065.1:0-35240 GCA_035533975.1 Patescibacteria group bacterium | reverse complement strand
AGCCCCCCCCCCCCCCCCCCCCCCCCGTGGGGGCTATGACGCCGCTTCGTGAACCTCTTTCGCGGCGCGCAGACCCGAATGAATCGCTCCCTCGATCCAGCCGGGCCAGGCCGAGGTATGCTCGCCCGCGAAATGAATGCGGCCTTCCACCGTGGCCATGTACGGTCCGTAAGCGGTCATCTGGCCGGGACGAAACCACTGCATCGCGCCCCGGGCCCAGAAATCTTCGTCCCAGGATTTGGTCGTGCCGCCCTCGAAATTTTCGCGCGTGCCGGGGAAAAGCGTCTCCACTTCGTTCGAGACCGTTTCGATTCGCCGGTCTTCGGGAAGCGCCGCAACGCGGCGGGCCATGTCGCCCGAGAGGCACCCGGCCAGGATTCCGCGGCGGCCCGGCTGATCGAAGGTCGGTTGCCAGACCTCGATCGGCCAGTCGCTGAGCGCGAACCCGTTCAGGCCTCGCGTCTGCCAGAATCGCCGCTCCTGCTGCAGCAGAACGCCGGTGGCGGAGAGATAGTAGGTGCCGTCGATGGCCTCGATTTTTTCGTCGGAGAGGATGGGGGAAAATTCCACCTGCCGCAACACCGGAAAAGGGATCGTGCAGATCAAACGATCGGCTTCGATCGTATGGCTCAGATTGCCCTGAACGAAAGTTGCGTGCACGCGCCGTTTGTCCTGGTTGATCCGCCGGACCCAGGCCCCGTAGCGAATGCGGCGGGAAAGCGTCCGGGCCAGGGCGCGCGGCAAGAGGTCGTTGCCGCCGTCGATCTTGAAATGGCCGGTGACGTCGCCGCTCGCGGCCAGATCGGCGAGCAAGCGCAGCGCCGAGACGCCGTCGAGGTCCCGCCCCAGCAGCATGACGGCGACCGCCGCGGCCGAAGCGCCTCGCTGACGGAGAAAATGCGTGAAAGTCACGCGGTCGTAGCGGGCGTATGGCGCCGGTGACCACCCCGGCGCGGCCGGGTTGCCGATTTCTCGCGCCGCGCCCGAAACGTATTTCTCCCACAATCCCGCCGCGCCCAGCTTCCGCTCCTGCGGCGTCAATCCAGCCGCCGCGCCAGCGATTTCTCCCCGCGGACCGACGCCGCGCCGGCCGGCGATTTGGCTCACGAAGCCGCCGCCGGGGGGATAGAAGGGCACGAGCTTCAATTGGAACCGGCGCGCGTAGCCGATCGTCAGTTGATGCGTGTCCGGGATTCGCGTTGCGCCGGCATCGGCGTAGTGGCCATCTGAGAACGGCGCGCGCAGGGTGAGGATGCGGCCGCCGGGCCGCAATTGCGCTTCGAGAAGAGTGACCTCGTGCCCGGCCCGGCCGAGTTCGTAGGCGGCGGTCAGGCCGGCCATGCCCGCGCCAATAACGATCACCTTTTTTTGCGGCGGGCCCGGCGAGAGCGGCGCGGCGGGCCGCGCTCGCCCCTTCGTCATGCCCGCCAGGGCTTCGGGCAGCGCCAGCGCCGCCGCACCCATGCCTGCCGTTTTCAAAAAATCCCTTCGCGTGAAATGGGGCACGCCGCCTCCCTCGACCGGGTCTCTTCCCTTCCGCCCGAACCCCCAATTCTACGGCAGAGACCCGGCGGTGCGGGGACCAGCGTCCGCGCGGGCTTGCCACGGAGAACTTCAAGGGGTTGTGTTATATTGGCTTTGATTCTCTGGAATTGATGATTCTATGGGGAAATTGCGGGTTTCGGTCGTTGAATTCCTGAACACGGCCCCGCTCGTCTGGGGCTTGAGCGACGGGCCGCTCGCCGGCCGCTACGATCTCCATTTCACCGTGCCGTCGCTCTGCGCCGAGGCCGTGCGGAGCGGCAGTGCGGAAATTGGGATCATCCCGGCGATCGAATATCAGCGGATGGATGGCGTGGTGGCTCTGGCGGATATGTCCATTGCCGCCAAGGGCGAAGTGCGCAGCCTTCTGGTGGTCTCGAAACGCCCGATCGATCGCGCCCGATCGATCGCGCTCGACACCAGCTCGCGTTCCACCGCCGCCCTGGTGCGCCTGCTCGCCAAGCACCGCTGGAAAATCGATCCCGAATACATCGACGCCGCGCCCGATCCCGCGGCCATGCTCGCCCGGGCCGACGCCGCGCTCGTGATTGGCGATCCGGCCCTGCGCATCTCCGTCAAAATGGACGCCCTCCATGCGAAAGTTGCCCCGGCCGGAGAGCCCTGCTGCACCGACGATCCCGAGGCGGCGCCCGTGCCCGGCGTTCCCATCCTCTTCGTCTACGACATTGCCTCCGAATGGCATGAGTGGACCTCTCTGCCGGCAGTGCTGGCCATCTGGGTCGCGCGCAGGGAGGTAGCCACACCGCAGATCGCCGCCGATTTCCTGGCCTCGAAGGCTTACGGCATCGCGCATATTCCGGAAATCACCGCCCGCGCCGCCGACCAGTTGCAGTTACCCGAGGCGGCCATCGAAAGCTACCTTCGCGACTGCATCAATTTCGATCTCGACGCCGCGAACCTGGCCGGCCTGGACCGCTATTTTCGGGAATGCGCGCAAGCCGGCCTGATCGAGCGCGTCCGCCCGCTCGAACTGGTGGGGCCGGCAAGCGAGGCGCAGGCCCGGGGAGCCGAGAAATGAGCCTAGTCCGGGAAGAAGCGCTCGATCTATTTCAATCGGACGATCTGGTGGGCATCGGCATGGCCGCCAAGGACGTCCGGCTGCGGAAAAACGATCCGCGAATCGTCACCTACCAGATCGACCGCAACATCAACTACACCAACTTCTGCACCGAATACTGCTCCTTCTGCGCCTTCTACCGCCCCATGGGCCACCAGGAGGGCTACATCGTTTCGCTGGAGGCGATTTTTGAGAAGATCGAGGAGACCGTGGCTCTGGGCGGCACGGGCATTCTGATGCAGGGAGGATTGCACGCCGATCTTCGCATCGAGTATTACGAAAATCTGTTGCGGTCGATCAAGCAGCGGTTTCCCGGGGTTCACCTGCACTGCTTTTCCGCTCCCGAAATCATCAACATCGCCGAGCTTTCCGGCCTGACGATTCGCGATACGCTCGCCCGCCTGCGCGACGCGGGTCTGGATTCGATTCCCGGCGGCGGCGCGGAAATCCTGGACGACGAAATTCGCCAGCGCATTTCCCGCCTGAAGTGCACCTCCGACGAATGGGAACAGATGCACCGCGACGCCCACTCGCTTGGCATGCGCACCACGGCCACGATGATGTTCGGCTGCGGCGAAGAATACCGGCACCGCGTGAATCACCTCGAGCGGATTCGCCGCATTCAGGAAGACACCGGCGGCTTCACCGCCTTCATTCCCTGGATGTTCGCGCCGGAAAATACGCCGCTCGGCAAGAAGGTCCCGCAAGCGACCGCGGTTGAATACCTGAAGACGCTCGCCATCAGCCGGCTCTATCTCGATTCGATCGACCACATTCAGTCGAGCTGGCTGACGCCGGGCATCAAGGTCTGCCAGATCGGCCTCGAGTTCGGCGCCGACGACGTCGGCAGCATCCTGATCGAGGAAAACGTCGTCTATGCAGCCGGAGTCCGAAACCGCACGAATGAAGCCGAGCTTCGCCGCATCATCAGCGACGCCGGCTACCTGCCCGTCCAGCGCGACACCCTCTACCGCTCCTATTTCCTGAAATAGGCTGCCTCGCGGCAATCCAGAAAAAATCTCTCCGTTTTTGACCGGGTGCTTTTTCCTGAGGGGCGAAAAGTCGGGGAACCGGATTCTTTTCTTAGCTGCCGGCTTCGGCTACCGACGCTTCCGGAGCCGTTTCCGCGGGGGCTGGCTTTTCGACGAAATAGAGGATGCGGGTGCAGGTCTCGCAGTGGAAGATTTCCCCTTCCTCGGATTGGCGAAGCAGCTGCACCACGTGCGGCCGGATCCGCACGCTGCACATCGAGCAGGCCTCGTCGCTGACCGCCGCAACCGCAATCCCCCCGTGGCGGCGCGCGATCCGGTGATAGTGGTCGACGACATCGACCGGCAGTCCCTCCAGCAGGGACTTCGACTCCGCATCCGTCTCGGCGTATTCCTTCTCGATCACCGCTTTCTCGGCCAGCAGCTTTTCCCGCTCGGCGCGGGCCGCTGTTTCCACCTCGGCGAGCGCCGCCTCGGCCCGCTTGACCTCGGCCTCGGCCTCTTCCCCGCCGACCATCTCATTGAGCAGCCGGTCTTCGGCGCGGCCCATTTCGCCCTCGGCGCCGCGGATCTCCTCCTGCAGCGTCTTGTAGGCTTCGTTGCTCTTCACTTGATAGAGCTGGTCTTTGTACTTGCGGATCTTGCCGCGCCAGTCTTCGACGTCCAGTTCGAGCTTCTTACGCCCTTTGTGCAGATCGAGGACTCGCTGCTTGGCTAGGGCGACGGCGCTTTGAGCCGTCTGGATGACATGGTCGATTTGGGCGAGGCTTTCCGGGAAGGCGTCGGCTTGCTGGCGAAGCTCGGCTTTTCGTAAATCGACGCTCTGCAGCTCGATCAGCTTCTGGATGAGCGCATTCATTCGCACTCCGATTCTAGCACAGTGGCCGGAAGCGGTCCGAGCCGAGGGGGGGCGCGCGCATGCCGGCTGGCGCGCATTTCACGGCGATGGTTCATGGCCTCCGTCAATCCGGCGATTCCGGGCGTGTTGTCAAAATCGGGCCGCATCTGTTAGCTTGAGCTTCCCGGGCGGGATAGCGATGGCCAACATTCACATCACATTGCCGGACGGCAAATCGGTGGAAGTCGCGCAGGGCGCGACGCCCGCCGACGTGGCTCGCGAGCTCGGGCCGGAGGTGGCGCGAGGGGCGCTCATCGCCCGCAGCGACGGCGAACTCGTCGATCTCAACCGCCCGCTCGAGCGCGACACGACGCTCCAACTGCTGACCTCGAACGATCCCGAAGTGCTTCCCGTATTCCGCCATTCGGCGGCGCACCTGATGGCCGCCGCGGTGCTCGAGCTTTTCCCCGACGTGAAATTCGGCGTCGGCCCGCCGATCGATTACGGCTTCTTCTACGAATTCCAGCGCGAGGAGCCGTTCACCGACGCCGACCTCGAGCGCATCGAAGCGAAAATGCGGGAGCTCTCCGAGCGCGACCTGCCGAACGTGCGGCGGATGGTCCCCAAGCAGGAGGCCCTGCGGCTTTACCGCGAGGCCGGGCAGCCGTTCAAGTGCGAGCTGGTCGAAGAGAAGGCGAGCGACCCGCTGGTTTCCCTCTACAGCACGGGGCGATTCGTCGATTTCTGCCGCGGGCCGCACGTGCCCTCGACCGGGCGCATCCGCGCCTTCAAGGTGATGAGCGTTTCGGGCGCCTACTGGAAGGGACAGGAGGGCAATCCGCAGATGCAGCGGATTTATGCCGCCTGCTTCCCAACCGAGGAGGGCCTCGCCGAGTTCCTGCACCAGCTCGAGGAAGCCAAGCGGCGCGATCACCGGCGGCTCGGCACGGAACTGAATCTGTTCAGCATCGAGGAAGAAGCCGGACCGGGGCTGATTTTCTGGCACCCGAAGGGCGGACTGGTGCGCAAGTTGATGGAAGACTGGCTGCGGGACCAGTTGCTCGCGCGCGGCTACGACCTGGTCTTCACGCCGCACGCGATGCGGCTGCACCTGTGGGAGACCAGCGGCCATACGGATTTCTACCGGGAAAACATGTTCGCGCCGATGGAGCTCGAGGACGCCGTCTATCAGCTCAAGCCGATGAACTGCCCGGGCCACATCCTGATCTACAAATCGCGGCTGCGCAGCTACCGGGAGCTGCCGCTGCGGCTGGCCGAGCTGGGAACCGTCTATCGCTATGAGCGCTCGGGCGTGCTGCACGGCCTGCTGCGCGTGCGCGGGTTCACGCAGGACGACGCGCATATTTTCTGCACGCACGGCCAGATCGAGGCGGAAGTGGAGGCGTGCATCGATTTCGCCCTGGCCACTCTCAAGACCTTCGGCTTCGAGAAATTCCAGATCGAGCTTTCCGTTCGCGATCCGGCCCATCCGGAAAACTACGCGGGAACCGTCGAGGACTGGGAGCGCGCCGAAGGGGCGCTGGTATCGACGCTCGAGCGGCTCAAAATTCCCTTCACGCGGATGGAGGGCGAAGCGGTTTTCTACGGGCCGAAAATCGATATGAAGCTGATCGACGCGATTGGCCGGCCCTGGCAGCTTTCGACGGTGCAGTTCGATTTCAACCTGCCGCGGCGCTTCGGCATGGAGTACGTCGGAGAGGACGGCGGCCGGCACCAGCCGCTGATGGTGCATCGGGCGTTGTGGGGCTCGGTCGAGCGCTTTTTCGGCATATTGATCGAGCACTACGCCGGCGCGTTCCCGCTCTGGCTGGCGCCGGTGCAGGCGCGGGTGATTCCGGTGAGCGTGAAGGCGATGGAATACGCGCGCCAGGTGCGCGAGCGGCTGCGGCAGGCGGGCATCCGCGGCGAACTCGACGAGCGGGACGAGCGTTTGCAGGCGAAGATTCGCGACGCGCAGATGGAAAAGGTGCCGTACATGCTCGTCGTCGGGCCCAAGGAGGCCCAGAGCGGGACGGTGGCCGTGCGCCATCGCAGCCGCGGCGACCTCGGCCCACGGCCGCTCGACGATCTGCTGGCCGATTTGGCGCGCGAGGCGGCCGCGCGAGGCGTCGAAGAAAACCAGGCCGTCTGAGGCGGGCGGGGCCTGTGCTATACTTTGGCAGTTCATATGCTTTATCACAAAGGGGAAGGTGAGCATTTGGCGGAGGTAATTTCCCATTTTTGATCGCAGCCGGCGTGCGCCGCCGCCGCCCCGCGTCCGGGTCAATGAAGCCATTCGGGCGCGGGAAATTCGTGTAATCGACGACGAAGGCAATCAGCTGGGCGTGATGCAGCCGTTCGAAGCGGTGCGCTTGGCCCGTCAGTCGGGGCTCGACGTGGTGGAGATCTCGCCCACCTCGAACCCGCCGGTCTGCAAGATCACCGACTACGGCAAGCACCTCTACCAGCTCAGCAAGAAGGCCCATGAGCAGCGCAAGCACCAAAAGGGCCAGCAGATCAAGGAAGTGAAGTTCCGGCCGATGACGGCCGAGCACGATTATCAGGTGCGGAAAAACCAGATTTTGCGCTTTCTGGGTGAAGGCTACAAAGTCAAGGCGATGGTCTTTCATCGCGGACGCGAAATGGCCCACCAGGACGTCGGCCGCGCCAAGATGCAGCGCCTGCTGAAGGAAATCGGCGAACAGGCCCAGGTGGAAATGGGGCCGCGCATGGAAGCCAATATCCTGCTGGCCCTGCTTTCGCCCAAGAAGGGCGCGGTACGACCGGGCGCCTGAACCGAGGAATCGATGGCCAAGAGACTGAAACTCAAGACGAAGCGAGGGGCCGCGAAGCGCTTCAAGATCACCGGATCAGGAAAGATTCTTCGCGCCCACGCCGGCAAGCGGCACCTGCTAGGCACCAAGTCGTCCAAGCGCACTCGCCGCCTCCGCAAGAACGTTACGGTGAAAGCTGTCGATGTCCGGGAAGTGCGCCGGATGCTGCCTTACGGCCGCTGATGCGCTCCCGTATTCCCCGCGGCACACACTAAAGAGAGAGACGACGCATGCCTCGAGTTAAGCGTAGTACCAAGCGCCGCGCACGGCGCAAAAAGCTGCTGAAACACACCAAGGGATTCTTCCTCACCAAGAGCAAGCTCTTCCGCTCGGCCAAGGAAGCGCGCGAGCGCTCGCTCCGCTACAGCTTCCGCGACCGCCGCGCGCGCAAGCGCCAATTCCGCACGCTTTGGATCCAGCGCGTCGGCGCCGCCGCGCGCCTCAACGGGATCACCTACAACCAATTCATTTCCGGTCTGAAGCACGCGGGCGTCGATCTGGATCGCAAGATTCTGGCCGAGATCGCCGTCGCCGATGCTTCCGGCTTCGCCGATCTGGCCAAGCAGGCGCGCGCCGCGCTGCCCCGCAAAGCGGTGGCCTGACAACCCGCTGAAGAATTCGCGCGACCGGGAATCTCTCCGGGCTTTGACCGCCATGGCAACGCCATGCCGGCGCCCCCAACTTGCCGGTTGCCGGCGTAACGGACGCCGTTCTACGGCCGCCATCTTGTTATAATCAATCCCCTTTTGCGGGCGCGTGGTATTTCCCGTTGAGCCACCCGTTGAGCCGAAGATGACCGACACATTGCAAATCGTCGAGCGGACGCTCGAACAACTGGACGCAACGGCGCCCGAGCGCGTCGCCGCTCTGTTCGCCCAGGTGCGCGCGGAGTTCGACCGCTCGATAGCGGAAGCGGCGAGCGAGGCTTCCTGGAAGCAACTGCGCGACGCCTGGCTGGGCCGCAAGGCGGGCGTGCTCGCACTGGTCACCGACCATTGGCTCAAACCCGCCGGCCCGGCGCTCAAGCCGGCCGTCGGCCGCGGCCTGAACGAGCTGCGCGGGCATGTCGAGCGCACGATCGAGGAGCGGCGCGCGGCGATCGAAGCCCGCACCGCCCAGGGCGCCGCCGCGGCCGAACGGATGGACTTTTCCCTGCCGGGAACCCTGCGGGCGATGGGGACGCGGCATCTGGTCCGTCAGACGCTCGAAGAGATCCAGGACATCTTTCTGCGCCTGGGCTACGCGGTGGCCGAGGGGCCGGAAGTCGAAACTTCCTACTACAACTTCGAGGCGCTGAACATTCCCGAATTCCACCCGGCTCGCGATATGTGGGACACGTTCTACGTCGAGGGGCCGGCGAAGACGCCCTCCCAGCTGGTTCTGCGCACGCACACCTCGCCGATGCAGATTCGCATCATGGAGCGGCAGCCGCCGCCGGTGCGCGTGATCGTGCCCGGCAAGGTCTACCGCCGCGACAATCCCGACGCCAGCCATCTCTTCATGTTCCATCAGATCGAGGGCTTGGCCGTCGACCGCGATCTCACGTTCGCCGATTTCAAGGGCACGATCGAATTCTTCGTGCGCGAATTTCTGGGCCCGAAGGCGAAAACGCGCCTGCGCCCCAGCTATTTCCCCTTCACCGAGCCTTCGGCCGAAGTCGACGCCACCTGCGTCGTCTGCTCGGGCCGCGGCTGCCGCACCTGCAAGCAGACGGGCTGGTTCGAAATCATGGGCGCGGGCATGGTCGATCCGTCGGTGTACGGCTTCGTGCATTACGACGCGAAGAAGGTTTCCGGCTTCGCCTTCGGGATGGGCATCGACAGGCTGGCGATCCTGAAACACGGGATCGACGACATTCAGGTGCTGGTGCAGAACGACGCGCGGTTCCTGCGGCAGTTCCCCTAGACGCCTCGCCGCCGGGGCGCCCGAGCCGGGCAAATTCAAATTCGGCCCCGGCGCGGAAAGAGAACGAGCGTGAAGGTCCTCTACGACTGGCTGAAGGAATTCGTCGAGGTAAAGTCCTCGCCCGCCGAGTTGCGCGAGCGGCTTTCCCTCGCCGGCATGGCGATCGACGCCGTCGAAGAATCTCCGGCCGGAGCGGTTCTCGAAGCCGACCTCACCTCGAACCGGCCCGATGCGCTGGGCCATCGCGGGTTCGCGCGGGAAATCGCGGCGCTCGAGCGGACCCGGCTCCACCCCCTCGAAATTCGCCTTGACGAAGTGGCCGAAAAAACGGCTTCAGCCACGAGCGTCACGATCGAATCCGTCGACCTGTGCGGCCGCTACACGGCGCGGGTGATTCGCGGCGTGAAGGTGGGGCCCTCGCCCGACTGGATGAAGAGGCGCCTCGCGGCGCTCGGGCAGGATTCGATCAACAACGTCGTCGACGCCACCAACTACGCGATGTACGAACTCGGCCATCCCCTCCACGCTTTCGATTACGACCGCCTGGCCGGGCACCGGATCGTCGTTCGCCGCGCCCGGCCCGGAGAAACCATGCGCACGCTCGACGGGGTCGAGCGAAAACTGGGGCCGCAGATGTGCGTGATTGCCGATGCCGGCCGCGCCGTCGCGATCGGCGGGATCATGGGCGGCGAAGCGACCGAAATCGGACCCGGGTGCCGCAACGTTCTGCTCGAATCGGCCTGGTTCGATCCGGCTTCCATCCGGCGGACGGCGAAGGATCTGGGACTGCGGACGGAGGCTTCGGTGCGCTTCGGCCGCGGGGCCGATCCGGAAATGGCGGAGACGGCCTCGCGGCGCACGGCGCAGTTGATTCGAGAGCTGGCCGGAGGCGAGGTGCTCGCCGAGGCCATCGACGCGTACCCCCGGCCCGAAGCGCAACTCACGATCGATCTCGGCCGCGCCGAACTGGTTCGCATTCTCGGCGCCGACGTCCCGGACCGGGAGATCGAAGCCATTCTCGGCTCGCTCGGCTTCGAGCCCGAGCGCGTGGACGGGGCGACGGCGCCGGTGCAGGCGCGCTGGCGCTGCCGGCGGCCGAGTTGGCGGCCCGACGTGGCGCGCGAGATCGACCTGATCGAAGAGGTGGCGCGGCACTACGGCTACGGCAAGATTCCCTCGCGTCTGCCTCCCGCGCGCCAGCCCGCCTCGCCCTTGCCCCGCGCCGCCGCGCTCGAGCGCGTGCGCGAGCGCCTGGTCGCGCTCGGCTATCAGGAATTCATCGCCATCACGCTGGTCGATCCCGCGCGCGACGAAACGTTCCGGCCGCAACACGCCGAGCCGGTGCGCCTCGCGAATCCCCAGGCCGAAGACGCCTCCGTCATGCGGACCTCGGGCGTGATCAGCCTGATTTCCACGCTCGAATGGAACGTCAATCGCGGCCAGCGGAATCTGCGCCTGTTCGAGATCGGGCACAGCTACCGGCTCTCGCCGGCGGGCAAGCCTGTCGAAACGCGCGTGCTCACGCTGGGCCTCACGGGTCTGGCGCGCGAAAAGAGCGTTTGGGAGCGGGAACCGGCCAGGGAAGTGAGCTTCGAGGATTTGAAGGGCGATATCGATTCGCTCGGCGAGCTTTGCGGCGGCTTCACCTGGCAGGCGGGAGGGCCGGGCTGGCTCGAACCCGGGCGCGAGGCGCGGCTGAAGCTTTCGCTCGACGTGGTTGGCGCGGAGGCGGGATTCGCCGGATGGCTCGGCCGCCTGGCCGCCGAAGAGTGGAAGTTGCGCCAGCCCGCGCTGGTTGCCGAACTCGCGCTCGAACCCATCCTCGAAGCGGTCGAGCGCGCCCGCGGACGCGGCCGGTTCCGGCCGATTCCACGCCTGCCCGCGGTCGAGCGCGATTTCTCGCTCCTGCTTTCCGAGGCAACGACGTTCGGCCAGGTCCGCGAAGCGATTGCCGGAGCCGGTATCGGCGAGGTCATGGCCATCGACCCGGTCGATCTCTACCGCGGCGGCCAGGTCCCGGCCGGGAAATACTCTCTGCTGGTGCGCGTGCGGTTCCAGAGCGCCCAGGAAACCTTCACCGAATCGCAGCTCTCGGAATTCACCCGGCGCATTCTCGAAAGCCTCGAGGCGCGCCTGGGCGCCACGCTCCGCGCGAAGTAGACATTCCTTCCCAGGGGATAAAAGCCGGCTCGGGCGACGGGCCTGCCTTGGTCCTTCAGCCCTGCTTGAGGAAGTTGCGGAGAACGGCGGTGAGAATGCCGCCGTTGCGGTAGTAGTCGATGTCGATTTCCGAATCCAGGCGAACGACGGCCTGAAAATCGCGGCTGGCGCCATCGGGACTTTTCGCCGTAACGGTGACTTCACAGCGCGGCTGGAGGCGGCCACCCAGTCCCTTGACCGAGAATACTTCCTGGCCGGTCAGGCCCAGAGAGCCGGCGCCTTCTCCCGGGCGAAACTGGAGCGGGAGGACGCCCATGCCCACCAGATTGCTGCGGTGAATCCGTTCGTAGGTTTCGGCCAGCACAGCCTTCACGCCCAAGAGCAGCGTTCCCTTCGCCGCCCAGTCGCGCGAAGAGCCCGAGCCGTACTCCTTGCCGGCGACCACGATCAACGGAACGCCCTCGTCCCGATAGCGCATGGCCGCGTCGAAAATGGGCATCTGCTCGCCGCCGGGTAAGTGCAGCGTGACGCCGCCCTCGGTTCCCGGGACGAGCAGGTTTTTCAGACGAATATTGGCGAACGTGCCGCGAACCATCACGCGATCGTTGCCGCGGCGCGAGCCGTAGGAATTGAAGTCCCGCTTGGCGAGGCCATGCTCGACCAGGTAGCGGCCGGCGGGACTGTCCTCGGGGATGTCGCCGGCGGGAGAGATGTGGTCGGTGGTGATGGAATCGCCAAACAGGCCGAGGACGCGGGCGCCGGTAATGTCGGCGACCGGAGCCGGCTCCAGAGCGAGGTCGGTAAAAAACGGAGGCTCCTGAATGTAGGTGGAATCGTCGCGCCAGGGATACAAAGCTCCGCCGGCAACGGGGATGGCCCGCCAGGTCGGGTTGCCGTCCCAGACGTTCGCGTAGACCTCGCGGAACATCTCCGGTTGGACGGCCCGGTTCACGGCGCTCGAAACCTCCTCCTGCGTGGGCCAGATTTCCCGCAGATGCACGGGGGCGCCGGCCGAGTCGCGGCCAAGCGGCTCGCTGGACAAATCGATATCCACCCTGCCCGCCAAGGCGTAGGCGACGACCAGAGGCGGCGAAGCCAGATAGTTCGCGCGAACCAGCGGATGAACGCGCCCTTCGAAGTTCCGGTTGCCCGAAAGGACGGCCGCGGCGACCAGCTGGTTTTCCGTGACGGCCTTGGCCACCTCCGGCGGAAGCGGGCCGCTGTTGCCGATGCAGGTGGTGCAGCCGTAGCCGACCAGGTCGAAGTGGAGCGTTTCGAGCGGTTCCAGCAAGCCCGCGGCCTTCAAGTATTCGGTGACGACCTTCGAGCCGGGCGCCAGGCTGGTCTTCACGTACGGCGGAACGCGCAAGCCCCGCTCGACCGCCTTTTTCGCCAGCAGGCCAGCGGCGATCATGACGGAGGGGTTCGAGGTGTTCGTGCAGGAAGTGATCGCGGCGATCACGACCGCGCCATGGCCGAGCCGGGCCGGATTTCCGTTGCCGCCGACCGTCGCGCTGCGCGCCAGCTCGTCGCCCGATAGACCGAAACCGCGTTCCTTGACGGGCGCGGTGAGGGACTGGGCGAAGGCGGTCTTCATTTGCGAGAGCGGGATGCGGTCCTGCGGACGCTTGGGGCCGGCCAGGCTCGACTCGACCGAATTCAAATCGAGTTCGAGCGTTTCGCTGAATTCCGGGTCGGGCGTTTGATCGGTGCGGAAGAGGCCCTGCTGCTTCGCGTACCGCTCGACGCGGTCTACCTCCTCTTCGCTGCGGCCCGTCTGGCGCAGATAGCGCAGCGTTTCGTCGTCCACGGGGAAGAAACCCATCGTCGCGCCGTATTCCGGCGCCATGTTGCCGACCGTCGCGCGGTCGGCCAGGCGTATCTGCGAGAGGCCGTCGCCGTAAAACTCCACGAATTTATCGACTACGCCGTGCCGGCGAAGCTGCTCGGTCACGGTGAGCACCAGATCGGTGGCCGTCATCCCCTCGCGCAGCCTGCCCTTCAGTTTGAATCCGACCACCTTGGGCGAAAGCATGTAGTAGGGCTGGCCCAGCATGGCGGCCTCGGCCTCGATTCCGCCCACGCCCCAGCCCAGCACGCCGAGACCGTTGATCATGGTCGTATGGGAATCGGTGCCGACCAGGGTGTCGGGGAAAAGAACCGCGCCCGCCCCTTCCTCGCGCGCCAAGACGCACTTGGCCAGAAATTCCAGGTTGACCTGATGCACGATCCCCGTCGCCGGAGGAACCACCCGGAAATTGGAAAACGCTCCCTGCCCCCACTTCAGGAACTCGTATCGCTCGCGGTTGCGTCCGAACTCGATCTCCGCATTTTGCTCGAGCGCTCCCCGAGTACCGAAAACATCCACCTGGACCGAATGGTCGATGACCAGATCAACGGGAACCAGAGGACTGATTTTCGCGGGATCGCCGCCCAGGCGCTTCATCGCCGAACGCAGCGCCGCCAGATCGACCACGGCAGGAACACCGGTGAAGTCCTGCAAAATGATCCGGGCCGGTTTGAAGGGAACCTCGGGGCGTTCGGCGGCCTGGGGCGCCCAAGTGGCCAGCGCGGCAACGTCCTTTTCGCCGACGAGCCGGCCGTCGCAATTGCGCAGCACGGATTCGAGCAGGATTTTAATGGAGAACGGCAGGCGCGAAACGCGGCCTACTCCGGCCTTTTCCAAGGCCTCGAGGCTGTAGATCGTCGCGGGGCCGGCGGCGGTTTCGAGGGGAAGGCGCGCATGAAAGGGATCGTGCTTGCTGTTTTGAGCGTTTTCCTTCGCCATCGTTGTCCCCCAGAATTGAATTTCCCGGCGCCAAAGGAGCTTGCCTGCGTGAGCATCGCCCGGGGAAAAAGCAACCGCAGCCTGCGAACTGAGCGGTGGCCGCCGCCGGCCGGCTCTGCGCCTGAAGGCGCCACCGCCACTATTCTAGCAGTCATTCGCCACTTCCTGGCAGGCGCGGAATCGCGCGGCGGGAAATGTTGTGGAAAGGGCCGCGCGCCGGCGTCCCGCGGGCACCATGGATGCCGGCCGCCGCTGCCAAATCCTTCGCGCGGCGCCGGCGGTTCCGCAACACCCGGCGTCCGGCTTGCCGGGATGGCGGCCGGGGCCGCAGAATGAATGAGCCCTCCGGTGGGCCACCGTGAAAAGCATCCAAGTGCAGATCTTCGACAGAACCTACACGATTCAGGGTGATCTGGACGAGGCGTACGTGCAAGGCCTGGCGCGCGTGGTGGACGAGAAGATGCGCGCGGTCGCAGACGTTTCCGGATCGGTCGACGGCGCCCGCATTGCCGTGCTGGCCGCGCTGAATCTGGCCGACGAACTCGAAACCTACCAGAAGGAACGGGGCGAGTTGCGGCGCCGGGTCGAGCGGTGCGCGCGGCTGGTGGAAACGGCTCTCAAACGTCCGGCCTGAAGCTTCCCGGCACAGATTCCATCGGCCTGCTACAATGTTCCGGTTTTCGTGCGTTCCGGTTCCACTTTGTCCCGTCCCGGTTCGTGATCCCATGCGACTGCTATTCATCGGGGATATCGTCGGTTCTCCCGGCCGCCACATCATCGAGGAACGGCTGGCGGATATCCTCGTGCAGGAACGCATCGATCTAGCCGTCGCGAACGCCGACAATGCCGCCGCCGGCTTCGGGATCATTCCGCGCCTGGCCGAGCAGTTGCTCGCAACGGGAATCCAAGTGCTCTGCGGCGGAAACCACATCTGGGACCGCAAGGAAATTCTCGACTACCTGCCCCTTCAGCCGCGCCTGCTCCGTCCGGCGAATTTCCCCGTCGGGGTTCCCGGCGGCGGGCTCTTCGTCGGGGAGACCAGACAGGGCCAGCCGTTCGCCGTGCTCCACGTGCAGGGCCGTACGTTCATGCCGGCGATCGATTGCCCCTTCCGCGCGGCCGACCGCGAGCTTGGCCGCCTGACGGAGAATGTGAAGGTGATTCTGGTCGACGTTCACGCCGAAGCGACAAGCGAAAAGCAGGCGCTCGGCTGGTATTTGGACGGCCGCGTATCCGCCGTCGTCGGAACGCACACCCACGTGGCCACGGCCGACGAGCGAATCCTGCCCGGCGGCACCGCTTTTATCACCGACGTGGGCATGACCGGTCCTCACGATTCGGTGATCGGCATGGACCAGCGGGCCGTGCTCGATCGCTTTCTCCAAGGGCTGCCAACCCGCTTCGTCGTGGCCGCGAACAACCTGGCGATGCATGCGGTGCGCATCGAGATCGACGCGGAAACCGGCCACGCGATATCGATCGAGCGCGCCGTCTACCGGTTGGACTGAGGAAAGAGGGCCTGTGGAAAAACTGTGCAAACCGTGTGCAGGGCGGTTGAGAACTTCCCTGAATTTCCTATTGCCCTATTCGCCGCACTTGTGCAGAATCCTCGCCCGCAAGCCTTTACCGGACACCCACCCGGAGGAAGGCGAAGCGGAAGCGCAGATCTCGGGGTTCCTGACGACAGCAGGGAAGGGGTTTAATCTGCTTTTCCACGTCATTTCCACAGCCGTGGAAATTGCGAGCTGACTGCATGAATGCTTGGGAAAATATTTTGCAACATATGGAACGGCGGGTGAACCCGCACAGTTTTGCCACCTGGTTTCGGCCCACGCACCAGGAGGGAACCGAAAACGGCAACTTGAAAGTTCGCGTGCCGACGCGCGCCTTTCGCCGCAAACTCAGCGAAACGTACGGAGAAATCCTCAAGGCGGTTCTGCTCGAGGTCGGCTTGCCGGAAACGCGGCTCGAATTCATCTGTCCGGAGCCCGAGCCGGCCACTCCAGCGCCGACGCAGGCGCGGCTGGATTTCGATTCGAGCGAACACCAGCTTAATCCCCGCTACCGGTTCGAGACGTTCGTCGTCGGCGGGTCGAATCAGTTCGCCCATGCGGCCTCGCAGGCGGTCGCCGAGCGGCCTTCGAAGGCCTACAACCCGCTCTTCCTCTACGGCGGGGTGGGACTCGGGAAAACCCACCTAATGCAGGCCATCGGGCATTCGATCAAGCACCGCAACCCGGCCGCGCGCCTGGCCTACCTGAGCGCCGAGAAGTTCACCAACGACATGATCGGCGCGCTCCGTTTCGACCGCATGCCCGGGTTCCGTGACCGCTTCCGCTCGGTCGACGTGCTGCTGGTGGACGATATTCAGTTCATCGCCAGCCGCGAGCGGACCCAGGAAGAGTTCTTCCACACCTTCAACGACCTCCACGACCAGCAGAAGCAGATCGTCATCAGCTCCGATTGTCCGCCCAAGGAGATCTCGGCGATCGAGGAGCGGCTGCGGTCGCGCTTCGAATGGGGCCTGATCGCCGATATCCAGCCGCCCGACCTGGAAACGAAAATCGCCATTCTGCACAAGAAGGCGGAGAGCGAGCGGGTGATGCTGCCCGACGACGTCGCCGAATTCATCGCCCGCTCGATCCGCTCGAACGTCCGGGAACTCGAGGGAGCGCTGATCCGTCTGGTCGCCTACACCTCGCTCACCGGCACCGAGATCAGCCTCGCGGTTGCGCATCAGGTGCTCAAGAACGTTCTCGAATCGCAGGACCGCAGAATCACGATCGAGAGCATCCAGAAGCGCGTCGCCGAGCATTTCGGCCTGCGGCCGCAAGACCTGAAGATTCGTTCCAATTCCAAGACGATCGCCTTTCCCCGCCAGATCTCCATGTATCTGGTCAAACAGCTCACATCGGCTTCCCTGCCGGAGATCGGCCGGCAATTCGGCGGCAAGCATCACACCACCGTCCTCCATTCGATCAACAAGATCGATTCGCTCCGGCGCAGCGACAAGGAACTCAATCGAACCGTGAATCGCCTACTCGACTCCCTTGGCTAGCGGCCCCAGAGGGACGCCGGCGGCCGCCACCCGTTTTCCTGGCGGCAGGCGCGCTATGGGCACGCCGCCGCGTGCCTTGAAAAATCCCCCAGGCGCGGCCTCGCGCCGCCGCCGGCAGCCTGTGGAGAAGCCGGGGGAAGCGCTGTGGATAAAGTGAGGAAGCTGAGGATGAAATTAGGGCATAAACCGTTTTTCCTCCCCGGCGCAGGGATTTCCTCTGTGGCCCTGTGGACGCCAACTGTACAAGGAGAAACGGTGTTAGCCGGTTTTCCTCGGTTTGCACGAAAACGACTACTACGGTATTTACGTACTTCACTTGTAGAGCGGTTTTGAGAACCGTCGTAGCTGCAGTTAGAGTATCGAGCGCAGCCTGAGGATTTCGGCCGGCAAGTTGTCCCCCTGCCCGGGAAAATAGGCGGGGGGGGGAAAGGCGAGGGCGTCGGAGATGGAATTTACCGTTGGGATGCAGGAATTGGTCAAGGAGCTGTCGCTCACCCAAGGCGTTGTGGAGCGCAAGACAACGATTCCGATACTGTCGAACATCCTGCTCGAAGCCGAGGATGGCCTGCTGACGCTCACCGCAACCGACCTCGAATTGAGCATTCAGACGTCGTGTCCGGCCAGCGTGACAAGGGAGGGTTCCGGCACGGTTCCTGCGAAGAAGCTGCTGGATCTGGTGCGCTTGCTGCCCGATGGGGAAATCCGGTTCAAGCTCCTGGAAAATCATTGGGTGCAAATCGTCTCCGGCCGCCGGACCTACAAGATAGTTGGCCTCTCGAAGGAAAATTTTCCGGCGCTGCCGGAGCTGCCGCCGATGCTGGTCAAAATTCCCTCGAAGCTGCTCGCCGACGTGATTGCCAAAACCACGTTCGCCATATCGACCGAGGAATCGCGCTACACGCTCAACGGCGCCCTGGCCATCCTGAAACCGGAAGCCATAACGATGGTAGCAACCGATGGCCATCGTCTGGCCATCATCGAAACCGATTACCGGTTCGAGGGTCTGCCGGGCGAGGTGCGGACGCTGGTGCCTAAGAAGGCGCTGAACGAAATCACGCGGCTCGCCGCCGACGCGGGCGAAGATTCCGAATTCGAATTCGCGCAGGACGAAAGCCACCTCTTCTTTCGAATCGGTCCGCATCTGCTCGTTTCCCGCAAGCTCACCGGCCAATTCCCGAATTTCGAGGCGGTGCTGCCGCGCGACAACAACAAAACCGTCGCCCTGGACCGCAATGAGTTGCAAAATGCGCTTCGCCGCGTCTCCCAGCTTTCCGATCAGCGCTCCCACGCCGTCAAACTGACCCTCGCCAGCGAAGGCATCGAACTATCGGCTTCCAGCCCCGATTACGGAGAGGCCAAGGAAGCGATCGAGCGCGAATACAAGGGCGATCCCATAGCCATTGGTTTCAACGCCGATTACCTGCTCGATTTCCTCGCCGCCACAGCCGAAGGACCGATCTCGCTCGAGCTCAAAGACGAGCAATCGGCCGGGCAGCTGCGCCCGCAGGGCGATCCAGCGACTCGCTACCGCTACGTCGTCATGCCCATGCGCATTTGACGCCGGTTCCCTGTGCGCGCTGGCGCTTACCGGTTGAGCAGCAACCCCTCTGTTTTCCGTTTCAGCAATCTACTTCCCCAATCTACTTCGGATGTTTCGGTCTATATAGGTGGAACCGGCCTTGCAACAGCTAACCATTCTTCCTGTAAGTTCCATTTCCAGGCGCATTTATCTCGACTATAAGAGGTAAGTTCGATAGGCCGAGTTTTATCAATACGTTAGATAGATATTATGCGTTTGACCCTTCGGTGCCTGGCAGATATCGTTCCGCTTGATAACTTCGCGAACTCATCCACGAAGATGAGCGCATCTCCGAAGGGAGCGCAAACCATGAGTTGTAAGACCAGATATAAGTCCAGACTGACGGCCGCGCTGTGTGGTCCGTTGCTCGCGCTTGCATTTGTTTCCTTGTGTTCGGCCCAGGCTCACCCTGCCGCCGACGCGGTTTCCACGAACAAGACTTCGACGGCAGTTCAAGGCCAGTTACAAACTTTGCAAGACGAAGTCAATGCCTTGCAAGGCGAGATCGCCGCCTTGAAGCAGCAGGAAAGCGCGACGCCGTCCGTGAAGCCCGCAGCGTTCGTCGAGCCCGTACTTTCTGAGACCGCGATCCCCAGCGCTTCTTCCGCGCCCGCCGCTCCGGAGACCGCCCCGAGTCCGGAGGCCGCCCCGAAGGTGACTCTCGCCAGCCTTCTCGGACCAACCAGCCTCAACGGGCTCGTGGACGCCTATTACAGCTACGACTTCAACCACCCGACGAACCCGATGCAGACCGGTCTGCGATTCTTCGATGCCAACGAGAATCAGTTTGCATTGAGCTTAGTGGAGCTGGGTGTGAGCAAGAGCCCGGACGCTACGTCGGGTATTGCCGGGCGCACCGGCTACACGGTATCCCTCGGGTTCGGTCAAACGATCAGTGCGGTCAACGGAACCGATGGCACCGCCTCATCGGCGCCGTACCTGAAAGAGGCCTATTTCTCTTATCTCGCGCCCATCGGCAAGGGCCTGAAGATCGACGTGGGCAAGTTCGTGACAACCGCCGGAGAGGAAGTGATTGAGAGCAACGCCAACTGGAACTATTCGAGGAGTATCCTCTTTTACTACGCCATTCCGTTCTATCACTTCGGAGTGCGCGCATCCTACTCTCCGAATAGCAAGGTTTCGCTGCAGGCTTCGATTACCAACGGATGGAACGACGTGGTGGCCTTCAATAACGCGAAGACCTACGGCGGCAGTATCAGCATAACCCCGAATTCCAAGTGGGGCTTTACGGAAACCTATTACGCCGGCCCGGTAAACAACATCAATTACTGGCGTCAATTGTCCGACACCATCATCTCCTACACCCCGGACGCCAAATGGGCCTTCGCCATCAACGGAGACTACGGCCGCGACAGTGAAGGTCCGTCGAGTCCCGTCGCCCAGTGGTGGGGTCCGGCGGGATACGTGAAGTACAATTTCGGCGCCAACGATAATCTCGCGGTCCGCTACGAGTATTATGGCGATCCCCAAGGTCTGACGTTGTTCGGTAACACCACCTTCAACGGCGGCGCCGGTTTCCCCAGCGGGCACGCCCAGGAAGTTACAACCACTTATACCCACATGATCGCCAACTCCCTGGTGACCCGGTTCGAGTATCGATACGATTTCGCGAGCAACCCGATATTTCAGAGGGGTGATGGTTCGCTAGGCAACTTTGTGAAAACCCAAAATACTGTTCTGGTGGGAATGGTCTATACGTTTAGCAGCCAGGGGAAGTAACCCGATGATCCCGTCTACTTTGGGTTTTCGCAATAACGTAACTACGGAGTTTTCCGGCCACCTAAGTCGGCAAGGCTCGTGCGGCAGTGAACGCGACCCGCCCGGCCGGGCTTCGCCGTAGGGAATGCTGCCATAAATGGGGTGCCCCGCGCCGGCGGTCTCGTTTTGCCGCCGGCGTCCCCATGCTGCGGGGTTGTTCCCTGCTTCGTGCCGGTTGGCCTGCCGCTTAACCCTCCCGAATCGTTTCGGCTTCCGGGCGCCCGGGCGTCCGGAAGCGGTCGGCGCCGGAGCAACCCATCCGGTATGATGGGGCATGTCGCCGCGCCGGAACGAGGCGCCGGCGGCCAAACCATACCGACGGAGCAACCGAGACGTGATTCCACGCTATACGCGGCCGGAGATGGGCCGCATTTGGAGCGACGAAAACCGGTTTGGCAAGTGGCTCGAGGTAGAACTGGCGGCGGCGGACGCGCTGGCGGAGGCGGGAATCGTGCCGGCCGAGGCCGCGCGGACGCTGCGGGCGCGGGCGCGGGTGGATGTCGCCCGCATTCTGGACCTGGAAGCCAAGGTGCGGCACGACGTGATCGCGTTCACGATGGCGGTGGGCGAGACGGTGGGCGATCCGGCGGTGGCGCGCTGGCTGCATTACGGGCTCACCTCGAACGACGTGGTCGATACCGCGCAGGCGCTTCTGCTGCGCGATGCCTCGCGCGAGATCGAGCAGGGCCTCGGCCGGCTGGACGAAGTGCTCGAGCGGCGCGCCTGGGAATTCAAGGACACGCCGCAAATCGGCCGCACGCACGGCGTCCACGCCGAGCCGATCACCTTCGGACTGAAACTGGCCAACTGGTACGACACGAACCGGCGCAACGCCGGGCGGTTCCGGCGGGCGGCGCGGGAAATGGAGGTGGGCAAAATCTCCGGGGCGGTGGGAAACGCCGCGCACCTGGGTCCCGGGATCGAGCAAAACATCTGCCGGCGTCTGGGCCTGGAGGCCGTGCCCGTCTCCTCGCAGGTGATCGAGCGCGACCGGCACGCACACTACGTGGGCACGCTGGCGCTGGTGACGGGCGAACTCGAGCGTTTCGCTTTGGAGATCCGGCACCTGCAGCGGACCGAAGTGCGCGAAGCCGAAGAGCCGTTCGCGGGCGGACAGCGGGGCAGCTCGGCGATGCCTCACAAGCGCAACCCGGTCGGTTGCGAGCAGATCTGCGGGTTGGCGCGCGTGGTGCGGGCGAACGCGCAGGCGGCCCTCGAGAACGTGGCGCTCTGGCACGAACGTGACATTTCCCACAGCTCGGCCGATCGCGTGATTTTGCCGGACTCGACCATCCTGGCCGATTACATGCTCGATCGCGCGACCGCCATCATCGCGAACATGCGGGTTTTCCCCGAGCGCATGCGGCGCAATCTGGATTCGACGCGGGGGCTGGTCTTTTCCGGGCAGCTCTTGCAGGATCTGGTCGAGGCGGGCACGCCGCGCGAGGACGCCTACAAGTGGGTGCAGGAAAACGCGATGAAAGCGTGGGAAAGCGAGGGCGATTTCCACCAGTTGGTCGCCGCCGACCCGCGCATTGCCGGGCGGCTCGGCGCCGAGGCCGTCGAGCGCGTTTTCGACCTCGGGCGGCAGCTTCGATACGTGGATGCGATTTTCGAGCGGGTATTCGGAAGGAAAGCGGCGAATGCGTGAACGGGCCCGGTATGCGCGCCGGTTTTCGCCCGGAGGCCGCTACTGGGCGCGCTGGACGTAGCGCCCTTCGGTGGTGTCGACGCGAACCTTGTCGCCGACGTTGATGAAGGGCGGGACCTGAATGCTGAGGCCGGTTTCGAGCTTGGCTGGCTTCATCACCGAACTGGCGGTCGCTTTCTGGATGCCGGGCTCGGTTTCGACGACGGTGAGATCGACGGTGTCGGGGATCTGGACGCCGATCGGCTTGCCTTCGTAAAACTCGAGTTTGACGACCATGTTGGGTGTCAGGTACTCGACGGCGTCGCCCAAAACGTCGCGGCCCAGCGCGATCTGCTCGAAAGATTCCAGATTCATGAAGTGGTGCCCTTCGGCGTCGCCGTACAGGTATTCGAATTCGATTTCGTCGAGGATGGCGCGGTCGATCGAGTCATCGGCGCGGAATTTGTAGTCGATGATCGAGCCGGTGCGCAGGTTGCGCATACGCGTCTGCATGGCGCCGCGTTTGTTGCCGGGCGTGCGGTGCTCGACGCTGAAGATGGAATAAAGTTCGCCCTCGTGCTGGATAATCATCCCGGGGCGCAATCGTGTCGCTTTGACCATCTGTAACTCCCGAATATTGGCGGGGCTTCGCGCGGGACCAGCGCAGGTATCGGTGCCTTGAAGCCAGAACCAGTATACGAACCCGGCCAGCAGGCGGTCAAATCATTCTGCGGAAACGGGTTCCCGGAGCGGCAGGCCTCCGGCAGCCCTGTGCTATGATGCCGAAGAGAGCGAATTTCACCCGGCGAGGAGAGAGCTTTTGACAGCGCGCATTCTGGACGGCAAGGCCATTCGCGATGAAATTTACGGGGAATTGAAGTCCGATATCGACGCCCTGGCCGGGCGCGGCATTCGCCCGGGTCTGGCGGCCGTTCTGGTGGGCGACAACCCCGCATCGAAACTTTACGTGAACAGCAAGATCGCCGCCTGCGCCAAGCTCGGTCTCGGAAGTTTCTTGCTCACGCCGCCCGCCACGATCACGACCGAGGAGCTGCTCGAGGTGATCGACGGGCTCAACCGCCGCGACGACGTTGACGGGATTCTCGTCCAGATGCCTCTGCCGAAACAGGTCGATGCCAAGCGGATTCTCGACGCCATCGACCCGGCCAAGGACGTCGACGGATTCCATCCCGTGAACGTGGGGCGTCTGGTGGCTGGGCGGCCCAACCTGGTGGCCTGCACGCCGGCCGGCGTGATGGAGATTCTCCGGCGGAGCGGAATCGAAATCGAAGGAGCAAACGCCGTCGTGATGGGGCGAAGCGACATCGTGGGCAAGCCTATGGCACTGCTGCTGCTCCATGCCAACGCCACGGTGACCATCTGCCATTCCAAGACGCGCGCCCTCGCCGAGATCACGCGGCGCGCCGATATTCTGGTCGCGGCCATGGGGCGGGCGGCCATGGTGACGAAGGAGTACGTGCGGCCGGGCGCGACGGTCATCGACGTGGGACAGAACGTGATTACCGACGCCAGCGAGGCCGAAAGAGTCTTCGCGAATTTCCCCGAGAAGATCGAATCGTTCCATAAAAAACGCTCGGTGCTGGTGGGCGACGTCCATCCCGACGTCGTCGAGGTGGCCGGCGCCTTTACGCCCGTGCCGGGCGGCGTGGGTCCGCTGACCATCGCCATGCTGATGAGCAACACCGTGAGGGCAGCGCGGATGCGCCGCGGCGAGCGGGCGGCCCAGGCCACTGGCGCCAAACCCTGATGCTTCGCATGGGGCTGACCGGCGGGATCGGCTCGGGGAAATCCACTGTAGTGGCGCTGCTGCGCGAGCGCGGGCTGGGGGTGATCGAAGCCGACGACGTCGCCCGCGAACTGACCCGGCCAGGCGAACCTGCCTACGACGAAATCCGCCAAGCTTTCGGCCCTGAAGTCTTCCAAGAAAACGGTGAAATCGATCGCCCGCGCCTCGCGGCCGTGGTGTTTTCCTCGCGCGATCAGCTCGAACGGCTCAATCGGATCGTGCATCCGCGCGTGCTCGATCGCGAGGCCCGGTGGCTCGCGGAACGCGAAAAGGAAGGCGCGCGCGTGGCCGTGGTGGAAGCGCCGTTGCTGATCGAAGCCGGCTTTCACGGCCGATTCGACCGCCTGGTGGTGGTCTGGTGCCGGCCCGAGCAGCAGATCGAACGGCTCGCCCGGCGGGGAATGAGCCGGGAAGAGGCCGCGCGGCGCATCGCGGCGCAGATGGACGTCGAAGAGAAGAAGCGCCTGGCGAGCGATCTGATCGACAATTCCGGCACGATCGAAGAGACGCGCGAGCAAATCGATCGGCTGGTCCAGAAACTGCAAGCGGATCCCGACGCGGTCGAAGCCTGACGAAAGGACATCGGGCGGCAACAGCGAACAACGAACCGCGCGGGCGATAAGGCGCGAAAAACCCTCTGGCCTACTGGCTATGCCCCGGCCGCGTCGCCTTGCCACTGGCGGCGGATTTGGTCGCGCTCGGCGGCCGGCATCTCGAACCAGCCCTCGGCCAGGTCGCGGACGCGCTCGAGCGAGGCTTGCATCTCGGCCTGTTTGGCCTCGAGGACTTCGGGACCTGCGTCTTTCAGGACGTGAATCAGCGGCGCAATGATCATCACGGCGCGGGAAAATGGTAACGGAATCTGGAACAGGTCCCAGCTTCGCCGGAAGGTGTGGCCGCGCTCGATGCCGATGTGAAAGACCATGATCGCGTGGCCGGTTTTGCGGGCCAGCATCACCGGGCCGGGTTTGGCGACGTAGCGCGGACCGCGCGGGCCGTCGATGGTGAAGGCGGCGTCGTGGCCCTCGGCCAGCCGCTTGGCCATCACGACCAGGCCGCGCAGGCCGCCGCGGCTCGAGCTGCCCTGCGCGGTCCAGAACCCGAAGCGCTCGATCACGCGCCGGGTCCACTGGCCGTCGAAATTCGTGGTGTTCATCACCACCACTTTCCGCCCGCGCCACCACCAGATCGCCGGAAAAATCGACCGGTGCCAGAAGGCGGAAATCACCGGCCGGCCCGAATCGCGCGATTGCCGGTAGTGTTGGTAGCCGAGGACTTCGAAGCGGAGCGTCGGGCCGATCGCGCCGACCAGCGCCGTGCCCAGCCAGCCGATGGCGGGAATCTGCATGCGGCGCCAGCGCGAAAGCTCGGGATAGACGAGCTCGTAGTGGAGGTTGACGCGCGAGGCGGAATCGGAAACAGGCTGCGGCATCGCTCGCCAGTATACGGCTGCTTGGGCCGCCCTACATCCCCTCGTAGTCCGGCCCTCCGCCGCCCTCGGGCGGGACCCAAACGATGATCTGATAGGGATCGGCGATGTCGCAGGTCTTGCAGTGCACGCAGTTGGCGGCGTTGATCTTCAGGCGCAGCTTTTCGTCTTCGCGCACCATCTCGTAGACCATCGCCGGGCAGAAATACTGGCAGGGATTGCCGTATTCGGCGACGCAGCGCGTGACGCAGATATCCGGCTCGAGGACGTGGAGATGGCAAGGCTGGTCGTCATCGTGCCGCGTTCCGGAATGATAGAGGTCGGTGAGGACGTCGAAGGTGAGCGCGCCGTCGCCGCGGTAGCGCTCGAGCGGTTTCCACTGGTTGCCGGAGAGTTTCTGGTATTCGAGGTGGCCCGGCGCGACGCGAATCGGATCGACCAGCCCGCGGCCCCCGGTCACCATCTGCAACCCCGCCTGAAACAGGCCCGGCCATAGCCCCTTGCGGAATCCCTGGTGGAAATTGCGCACGGGCCATAGCTCCTGGTGAATCCAGCTTCCTTCCAGGCGCCGCTCGAAGCTTGCCAGGCGCGTAGCCGACGTGTCGCCCGCGCCGAGGGCGTCGTAGATGGTTTCGGCCGCGAGGATGCCGCTCATGATGGCGATGTGAATGCCCTTGAGCCGCTGGGAATTCAGCAAGCTGGCCGAGTCGCCGATCAACAAACCCCCCGCGACGTAGGGGCGGGGTCTCGAATACCAGCCTCCCTCCGGCAGGCTCTTGGCGCCGTAGCGAACCAGCTTGCCGCCTTCGAGAACCGAGCGAATGAACGGATGGGTTTTCATGCGCTGGAAGGCGGCATGGGGATCGAAATGCGGATCGTGGTATTCGAGGCCCACAACGAGCCCGACCGAAACGCGCCGGTCCTCGAGTCCGTAGATCCAGCCGCCGCCGTAAGTGTGCGAATCGAGCGGCCAGCCCATCGTATGGGCTACCCAGCCGGGACGGATGCGGCCATCGGGCACATCCCAAAGCTCCTTGATGCTAATCGCGTAGATTTGGGGATTTGTGCCGTCGAGCTTATAGCGGTCAACCAGCGCCCGGGTGAGCGAGCCGCGCGAGCCTTCGGCCAGAACGGTGATCTTGCCGCGCAGCTCGTAGCCGGGAGTGAAATTCGGTTTCGGCTGCCCCTTTTTGTCGAGGCCCTTGTCGTCGGTAACGACCCCGGCGATTCCATCTTCCGCATAGATTGGTTGCGAGCCGGCGAACTGGGTAAAGACGTTGACGCCGGCTTGCTCGACCAGGCCCGCCAGCCACTTCGTCAGGCGGCTGAGCGAGATGACGTAGTTGCCCTCGTTTCGCAGCGGCGGCGGAGTGATCGGGAATTTCATCGCCCCGGTTTCGGTGAGGAAGTAGGCGGCATCTTCCGAGACGGGCGCGCCGATCGGAGCGGAGCTGCGAAAATCGGGCACCAGCTCGGCCAGTCCGCGCGGGTCCATGATCGCGCCGGAAAGTTGGTGCGCGCCAACTTCCCTTCCCTTTTCGAGCACGTACACGTTTTCGGGCAAGACGGCGGGCGCGCGTCCCTGTTTGCTGTCGCCCGAGGCGAGTTGCGCCAGGCGCAGCGCGCACGCGAGTCCGGCCGGACCGGCCCCGACGATCAATACATCGGCATCGAGTTGTTCGCGTTCGATAGCCATCGTCTCTGATTGTAGCCCGGGTTCGTCCCGTGAGACTCGGTGAGGATCAAATCGAATCCCCGGCCCGGCTGCTATTGCGGCGCGCCGGCGGCGCGGGCCGCCTTTTCGAGCAGGGCCAGGATTTCCTTGCAGTTCGCGTCGCCCGGATCGCAGGCGCGGCGGAATCCCCGGATCACACCCTGCCACCATCCAGCGTCCACGTCCCACGTGATGCCTTCGCTGAGGTTCCAGTATTTTCGCAGCACCGGCCAGTTGCGGATCAGTGCGGCCGGGTGGCCGGTCAGGTAGTGCTCGAGCTGGTCGGCAACGTCGTCGGCATACGCGCCGCCGGAATGATGGAACAGGTAGAAATACGTGGCGGTCGAGCCGGGGTAGCCGGCGAGCATGAGCCGGAAAATCTCGTCGGTGACGGCGTAAACCGGCGATCCGGCGATGGCCTGCGCCTCCGCATTCTGCGAGGCCGCCTGCCCGAGATCGACCAGGGCGGCGGCGGCTTCCGGCGTTTCCGGCAGCGCGGCGAGGAATCGGGCCGGGTCCTTGCGCCCGCCCAGGCGGTAGCGAATCAATGCGCAAAAGATCGACGCTTCGGGGTCGCCCCGGGCGCCGTCGCAGCAGGCATTCACCCCCTCCGGCCGCTTTTGCGCGTAGGCTTCGCCGGCGGCGAAAACAAACCGGCGATACTGCGCGTCAATCCCCTCGATCGATTCGAGGGCGCTGGCCGAGCGCCCGCCGCTCGCATCGAATTCCCGCTGCAGGACTTGCCGCTTCTGCCAAAGCCCGGCCGGCAACCGGCAAGCGGGAGGCGAAACGGGAACTTGCGCCGCTCCTCTGGCGGGCACGAGCATCAGAAGCAGCGGCAGCGCGAGTAGACGAATCATGCCCGCTATTTTAACGCTTTGCCGCGGCCGCCCTGGCCCGCATCGCCGGTTCACGCAAACAGAGCGGGGTATAATCGGCCTGATGAAGTTCATGGCTTACGCTTTATTCGTCTGGTTCGTTTTGGCGCCCGGTGGCGCGCGGCTGCGCGCCCAGCAGACGGCGGCGCCATCGGCGCAACCGGCCCAGCCGGCGCCCATCGATCAGGAACCGCACCATCATTTGATGTACGCTACCTCCGACATCCAGATTTACGACGTGCTGGTCCCGCCGGGCCAGTCGGCCCTGATGTATCAGCAGAACCTCGACTACCTTACGATCACGCTGGCCGCCAGCACCGTGAGCGTCGATTCACCCGGCCAGCCTCCACGCTCGCTCAAACTGCCCGAAGGCGCCGTTCGCTTCACGACGGGTGGCTCCGTCTACACGCTCACGAGCGACGGCAGCCAGCCCTACCACGCCCTTTCCATTAAATTCCTCAATCCCGCGCTCACCGGTAACGGATGCCGTTGCAACGGCGACCCGGCCGACGCCGTCTGTGATTGTCCCGGCGCCCGGCCCCTGCCGCCCAGCTGGTCGCTCGAAATCGGCAAAGTTTTCCTGCGTGGCGTGACGCTTGCTCCCGGCGCCACCTACGATAACGACAGCACGAAGACCACGCGCTTTCTGGTCACCGTCACGCCCTTCGACGTTCTCGACAACACCATCCATGAGCCCAAGAGCCTCGAGGTTCGATTGCCGGTGGGGCGCTACCACTGGCTGGGACCGGGACCGCACGAGATCCAGAATCTCGAATCGAAGCCGCTCCGCTTCGTCTGCGTGGAGTTCGCGGGCACCAGTTTCCAGAATCAGGACTAGTGATGAGCCAAATCTCGCTGAACCTGCAGCCCAGCCGCCGCATCTGGACGGTCACCGAGCTGACTGCCCGCGTACGCGATCTGCTGGAAGGCGAATTTCACGACCTCTGGGTCGAAGGTGAGATTTCCAATTTCCGCCAGGCGCAGTCGGGCCACCTCTACTTCACGCTCAAGGACGAGCGCGCGCAGGTTCGCTGCGTCGCCTTCCGCAACGACGCGCGCCTGCTGAAGTTCCGGCCCGAGGACGGCCTCCACGTCACCGTTCGCGGCGCGGTGAGCGTGTACGAGGCCCGTGGCGAATACCAGGTTTACGTCCAGTACATCGAGCCGGTCGGCCTGGGGGCCCTGCAACTGGCCTTCGAACAGCTCCGCAAACGCCTGGAAGCCGAGGGCCTGTTCGACGCCTCGCGCAAGAAGCCCTTGCCGCTGCTGCCGCGCCGCATTGGCCTGGTGACGTCCCCGGCCGGCGCCGCCGTTCGCGACGTCCTGCGCGTGCTGCGCCGCCGTTTCCCCGGCGCGCACGTCGTGCTCTATCCGGTCCGCGTGCAGGGCGAGGGCGCGGCCAAGGAGATTGTCGAAGCGATCCGCTACCTCAATCGCAAGCGCCTGGCCGATGTCCTGATCCTGGCGCGCGGCGGCGGTTCGCTCGAAGACCTCTGGAGTTTCAACGAAGAAATCGTTGTCCGGGCCATCGCCGCATCGCTCGTTCCGGTCATCACCGGCGTCGGCCACGAAACCGATTTCACGATCGCCGATTTCGCCGCCGACGTTCGCGCGCCCACCCCTTCGGCCGCCGCCGAAATCGTCGTCCAGTCCCGCCAGGAATTCGACCGCCATATCGCCGACCTGGGCCGGCGCCTGATCGAGAGGGTTCGCTACCTCCTGCTCGAGCGCCGCCACGAACTTAGTGAACTCTCCACCGACCGCGCCTTTCGCCGTCTGCCCGACCTCTTGCGCCAGAGCCGCCAACAGGTCGACGAATCGGTGCTGGCGCTGGCCGACGGGCTCCGCGGCCGCCTGCGTTTTGCCCAGAACCGGCTGGTGGGCAACGAGCGGCGTCTTTCACGAATCGACCTGCGAATCCGCCTCGCCGCTTTGCGTCTGGCCGTCGAACAGGGCCGCCGGCGCCTGGCGACGGCCGCCGAGCGCGTCTTCGCCGCCCGCCGCCAGCGTTTGGCCGCTCTCGCCGTTCAGCTCGATGAGCGCAGCCCGCTGCGGCTGCTCGACCGCGGCTATTCGGTCTGCTACGACGCCGCCGGCCGTCTGGTGCGCGACGCCGGCCAGGTTTCGATTGGAGAGGAGATCGCCGTGCAGCTCGCTCGCGGCCGCCTGGGCGCCCTAGTCAGTAAGGTTGAAGATTGATCCGCAAGGTCGAAAATTGATCCGCAAGACTGGGCCGGGCAAAGCCTGGAAACCGCTTCGCAGCCCACTTCTCTGATATTTGGAATCGATAAGTGAAAGGGGTCTTCAGGGGTTAAAACCCCGGATTCGCCAATCGATTGATGTCGGAGCTGAAGCTCCGACCCCCGGTGACCGGCCGGCCCTAATTCCGGGACGCAACTCCTGGTTCTCGCCCGCCGCTACTCATCGCTTCCGCTGCCGACGCGCAGCACGGCCAGAAACGCCTCTTGCGGAATATCGACGCGGCCAACGCGCTTCATCCGCTTCTTGCCCTCTTTCTGTTTTTCGAGCAGCTTGCGCTTGCGCGAGACATCGCCGCCGTAGCATTTGGCCAGAACGTTCTTCCGCATCGCCGCGATGGTTTCCCGGGCGATCACGCGGCTGCCAATCGCCGCCTGGAGCGGCACCTCGAACATCTGCCGGGGAATCAGTTTCCGCAACCGGCTCACCAGTTCCCGCCCGCGCTCGAACGCCAGATCGCGGTGGCACACCAGCGTCAGCGCGTCCACCGGCTCGCCGCCCACCAGAATGTCCATCTTTATCAGGTCCGCTTCGCGGTATCCAGCCAGCTGGTAATCGAGCGAGGCGTAGCCGCGGGAAACGCTCTTCAGGCGGTCGTAGAAGTCGAGCACGATTTCGTTGAGCGGCAGCTCGTAGGTGAGCATCACGCGCGTCGGGGAAAGATACTCGATGTTCTTCTGCACGCCGCGCTTCTCCTCGCAAAGCTGGAGCACGCCGCCGAGCGATTCATCAGACGTGATGATGACCGCCCGCAGCACCGGCTCGGCGATGCGGTCGATCTCCGCCGGCGACGGAAATTTCGTGGGATTATCCACTTCGACGGTTTCCCCGTCGCGCTTGGTGATCCGGTAGCGGACGCTCGGCGCCGTGGTGATCAGATCGAGGTTGAATTCACGCTCGAGGCGCTCCTGCACGATGTCCATGTGCAGCAGGCCGAGAAAACCGCAGCGAAAACCGAAACCAAGCGCGGCGGAATTTTCCGGCTCGTAGAAAAGTGCCGAATCGTTGAGCTGGAGCTTGCCGAGCGCGTCGCGCAGGTTTTCGTAGTCGCTCGCGTTCACCGGGAACAGGCCGGCGAAAACCATCGGCTTGATGGCTTCAAAGCCTTCGAGCGGCGGCGCCGGCCGCGAAGCGTCGACGATCGTATCGCCCACGCGCGCATCGGCCACGCGCTTGATGTTGCCGATGACGTAGCCCACGTCGCCCGCCTCCAGCTCGTCGAGCGCCACCGGCTTGGGCACCAGCGTTCCGATCTCTTCGACTTCGGTCTCCATGTCCGCCCCGCACAGCCGGATTTTCATTCCCTTTCTCATCCGGCCCTGCATGACCCGCACCAGCACGATCGCGCCGCGATAGCCGTCGAACCAGGAATCGAAAATCAGCGCCTGCAACGGCTCCTCGGCCGACCCGACCGGCGGAGGCACGCGCGCGACCACCGCTTCGAGCACTTCGGGCACTCCCAAGCCGCTTTTCGCGCTGATTTCGAGCGCCTCGTCGCCCGAAATCGCCAGCACCGATTCCATTTGCTGCTTCACCTGCTCGGGCTGCGCCGCGGGCAAATCGACTTTGTTGATGACGGGAATGATCGCCAGATTGTGCTGCGAGGCGAGGAAGGCGTTGGCGACGGTTTGCGCCTCGACGCCCTGGCTGGCATCGACGACCAGCAGCGCCCCTTCGCAGGCGGAAAGCGCGCGGGAAACTTCGTAGGAGAAATCCACGTGGCCGGGCGTATCGATCAGGTTCAGCTGGTAGTCATGGCCGTCCTTGGCGTGATACAGAAGGCGAACCGTTTTTGCCTTGATCGTGATGCCGCGCTCGCGCTCGAGGTCCATCGAATCTAGCACTTGCGCCGTCATCTCGCGCTGGGTGAGCGTGCCCGTCAGTTCGAGCAGGCGGTCGGCGAGCGTCGATTTGCCGTGATCGATGTGCGCGATGATGCAGAAATTGCGGATGTACTGGGGATCCATGTTTTCCGGTTATCGAAACCGAGTGTGCCATAAATCGGCGCCCCCGGCCAACGCCGCGACCGGGCACCCGACACGGGCCAGGTCCCGGAGCCTTCGCCGCCCTGTGGCACGGGCGGGGCCGCCGCTCTGCCTTGTCGTGGCAAAGGCTGGACGCGCTCGACCAAATATGGTGTAACGTTGGCACCGGCGGCGGAGGGATCCTATGAACGCTGGGGAGAAGGAGAGAATCGCCGACCTCATTAGAGAGGCGCGCGACTTTCGGCTCTGCGGCCCCTCTGACGACCCCGACGAGGTGACTGCTGTCACCGTCGGCTACCACTACCTAGTCACCCAGCTCAAGCGGTCGGCAGGTCCCATCCTTCCCGAAGCGGCCGCGTCGAGGCTGAATTCCATCGAGGTCGACTTCAATGACATTTACTCAGTTTACGAAGCGAAGGCCGAATTAGACGCGCTACTGCCAGACGTGGAACTCGCGCTCGAAGGAGAAACACTCGCGCGAAGGCCAGCGCTATCGGCCCGCTTCGTTAACGAGGCCGCAGACGTTCTCGCGGAAACCAACCACGGTCTCAGCGGCGCCGAGATCGCCCGAGCCCTCGGAGCCTACGCGTCCGAGTTCAACGTAACAATCCCTCACCCGACATACCCCTTCGACGCACCGAACAAAAGAACAGCGCTCTCTCAGAATCTGATGGCATTCTCCGAAGCCCAGCGGTATCGGATCATCCGCGATCTCTGCGATCACCTATCAAGCAAGCTGCGAAACCCTGACGAAGCAAGGAAACTAAAGACGCAGCTGGTGACAAGGTACGCCCACCTGGACGGAGGAGGGCCCGATGTGGATGTCGACGAGGATCTCATGGGGGAGACACGCCATTGTCTGGGCAAGTTCCCCGACGCACTCGCACTTTTTAATCAAGCGCTCCAGAAGCAGGGAACGGGACTTTTAAAGCGAAACCTCCTAGATGACATGCGTCTCGCGCTTGAGAAACTAGTTCAGGCCCTGACTGGGAACCAAAGGTCGCTCGAAAACCAGATACAGGGCATCGGAGCCTTCATAAAAGAACGCGGGGGATCGCCCCAACTCTCCAACATGTTCGCTAAACTTGTAGATTATTACTGCAAATACCAGAACACCTACGTAAAGCACAGCGACGCCGTTATCGAGGAAGAGCTAGGGTTCGTCATCGAGGTCACGGCCGCCTTCATGAAGCACCTCGCCCGGCTATCCGAAAGGGGTGCCGTTTGACGGCGCCCGCGGACCAGATCGGGATGGATGAAACGATGAAAGCGGCGAGGATTCATGGGTTCGGCTCGCCCGGCGTGATCGTGATCGACGACGTGCCGCGGCCAACACCGAACGAAGGGGAAATCCTGGTCCGCGTGGCGGCTGCGGGAGTGGGGCCGTGGGACGCCCTGATACGCGAGCACAAGAGCCTGGTGAGCACGCGCCTGTGACTGTTCCGGGGTAAGGGAAACGCCGCGGCGGGGAACAGAATTTGGGTGCCTGGGAAGAACTCCGGGTGTATAACTGTCCCATTCTCCGGAATCAAAGCCTAAATGCCAGTCAAAGGAGAACCATCATGCGGATGCTGCTGAAGATCACTATGCCTGCCGATAAAGGAAGCGAGGCCATCAAGAGCGGGGCGCTGAAACGGACGATCGAGACCACCATGAAAACGCTCAAGACAGAGTCGGCCTATTTCTTTGCCGAAGATGGCAGGCGCACGGGCATCATGATTTTTGACATGCAAGGCTCGTGGCAGCTGCCAGCGATTCTCGAGCCGCTCTTCGCAAGCCTTGGCGCAGATCTTTACCTTACGCCTGCGATGAGTGCCGAAGATCTCGGGCGAGGCTTCAAGGAAGCCGGTATCTAACGCTGCCGGGTTCAGACCCCAAAGAAAATGCCGGTACTCACCGGAGAGATTCCTCCCTGCTACGCCGAGGCTGCGGCGGGCAAGCGCTTCGCTCGGAACGACATAGAAAAAAGAACCGGGCGGCTTACTGCTGCATGCCGCCGAGGATGGAGCCTATAATGCCGCCGGCGACGCCTCCCTCGACGGCTTGCTGATTCTGCGCGGGCATGTACTCCATGATCTCCTGCGCGAGCCGGGAAATCGGCAGCGTTTGCAGCCAAATTCTGCCCGGGCCGGTGAGGGCCGCGAGAAAGACGCCGTCGCCGCCAAACATCATGTTCTTGATTCCCGGCACGGTGGTGATCTCGAAGGAAACGTTCGCCTGGAACGCGCCGACGTGGCCCGGATGCACGAACAAGGTTTCGCCGGGCTGGAGGTCTTTCGTCACCAGCTCGCCCGAAAGCTCGATCCAGGCGGTCCCGGTTCCGCTGACGCGTTGCAAGAGGAAGCCCTCGCCGCCGAAAATCCCCGCCCCCAGCGATTGCTGGAAGCCGACGCTGATCTGAATCTGCGGCGTCGCGCACATAAATCCGTGCCGGTGAATCAGGTATTCGTGCGCCGGGTCCACTTCCATCGGCACGATATGGCCCGGCAGTTTCGCGGCGAAGGAAACGGTTCCCGGGGCGCCGGTGGCGCGGAATTCGGTCATGAAGAGCGATCCGCCGCCCGCGACGCGTTTGATCACGCCCATGATTCCTCCGCCGCCGCCGTACTGCGTGTGCGTCGTCATCTGGATGGAACTGGTCATCCAGGAAAGTTCACCGGCTTCGGAAATGACGGACTCGTTCGGGTCAAGCGCGACTTCCAGTACCGGCATGGTGGTGCCGAGAATATGGGGTTGCATGGTGGACTCCTATATAAATTGCGTGCCGGCGGCGAGCTTCGATCCCGCGCTCGGCGTTCGATTGAACTTATACCGCCCGAGCGCTTGTTGACAAGGCGGACGGGCAACCGTGTCTTAGCCAGATAATTCTGTCACCCCTTAACGGCCGCGTGAAAATGTCACCCCATGAGACAGGAGACATTCACGTTGAGCCAACGGGAGTTGCAAAAGGTGGCCGTCATCGCACAGTGCGTGAAAGGGGAACTGGCC